>NZ_BSSF01000016.1:0-200012 GCF_030268985.1 Microbispora sp. NBRC 16548 | reverse complement strand
GGTGATGGCCATGACCGGCCCCTTTCAACGTCTTTGCTCTCTTGTGACACCTCAAGGAAACCGCGGGCAGCGGGTGCGCCACAGGAGTCGTACGGCACGCTCCGGTCGTCTCGAAGTCCCGTGATCGCGGGACTTTCGGTCCAAGCCCGGCAGATGGGCTTTCGCGGTCGAGCCCTACCGGGCTGCGGCCCGAACGACGCTACTCACCGACTGAAGCGTCAGAGCCCGACGTGTCGGCCAGATCGTCCCGCGTCGAGCGACACGGTCGAGGGCGGCGGGCTCATTTCCTGGTCGAGTCGCCGGTGCCGATGACGGCCCGGCTACTGCGGAGGAACGAGGCGGCGACGGTCGCCGGCTGGTCGAGGTATCCGGCGACCATGGCGCCATCGCGGATCAGCATCAGGTCGTCGGCGACGTCTCCGGAATTCGTGAGACCGAGCGGGGCGACGAGCTGTTCGAACGTCGTCTTGTTCCAGCGGCGATGCGCGTCGACGGCCTTACGGATCGGGCTGTCCGGGTCAGGGTATTCGGCGGCGGCGTTGATGAAGGGACAGCCGCGGAAGCCGGGCGCGCAGGCGATGATCCCGATCGCCTCGGAGATCGCCCGCAGGGTTGCATCGACATCGCCGTCGCCCTGCTTGATCGCCTCACCGATGCCGTCCCGCTCGAGTGCGGCGCGGCGTTCGAGGTAAGCGACGACGAGGTCGTCCTTGCTCTTGAAGTGTCGGTAGAACGTCACCTTCGTCGTACTGGCGAGGTCGATGACCTTGTCGACGCTCACCGCGCGGAGCCCGTGCGCGTAGAACAGCTCGGTCGCCGCCTCAAGGAGGCGCTCACGCATGGGGCTGTTCATGCTCGAGATCATACGCGTCCCTCCTCTTCGCCCCTTGCGCCGGACCTCACCGCCGAGCTACTGTCAGCCCGGTAGAGTTACTAGTCATTCTACCTATGTCCCCCTACCGAAAAGAGATAGAGAATGACCACCGCCACTGATGTGAAAGCCAGCGGCACTGCCGCCGCGTTGCGGAACCTCTACCTGGTGCGATTCGGATTCGCCCTCATCTGGGCGGTCCTGCTGTTCCTGACCGGACCAGGTTCTGGCCCAGTGAGCGTGGCACTGCTCGTGATCTACCCGCTGTTCGACGTCGCCGCCGCCATCGTCGATCTGCGCTCCTCGAAAACCGCGCGCCCCGCCGCAGCCCTGTACGTCAACCTGGCCCTCAGCCTGCTCGCCGCCATCGGCCTTGCCGCCACGGCCGCCTCAGGCGTGCCCGCGGTGCTGCGCGTCTGGGGCGCTTGGGCGATCACCGCCGGAATCGTGCAGCTCATCGTGGCCGTCGGCCGCCGCAGGCTTGGCGGTCAATGGGCGATGATCCTCAGCGGGGCGATCTCCACGATCGCCGGGACGGGGTTCATCCTCCAGGCCGGTACGCCGACCGCATCGCTGACAAGCCTCGCCGGGTACGCGACCGTCGGCGGCGTCTTCTTCCTCATCTCCGCCCTGCGTCTGCACCGCACCGCGAAGAGCACCTGAACCCCGTTCCGTTGCCGGAACCGTCAGCCGCTGAACACGGTGTCCCCTGAGCAGGCGCTGCGCTGCGCATCGGCGAGTGAGCCAGACCTGGGAGCGGCGTCGCGGCGGTCACCGGCGTCCGTGAGTGGAGCAGGACACGGCCACATGGGCGACCACAGGCTCGCCGCGAACGGCCCGATACGCCTCACGGGCGGTGGCGCGGATGCGTTCCGGACATGTGGAGGCGGTGAGGCGGACGGACACGTAGACGTGCGCCATGCCGTCCACCTCCGCCAGGCGGACGTCGTCCACCACGTCGGTGAACGCCTCGTGCAGGGCCTCCCGCACCGCGAGCCGCGCGAGCGGATCCGTGGCCTGGTCGCGGTGCTCTTCGTCCTCCTGGTGCCGGGGGATCGGACGGGGTTGCCTGCTCAGGATCGTCATGACCCAACCGTCCCGCCGGCCGCCCCTGCGCGTGGAGGGCCGAAGGTCCCCGTATCTCCCGACGGTCGTCGGCTTCCGATAGGCGGCACGAGTCGGACGCCGGTGACGCCGTGCACGCGGCGACCTCGGCGTGCACGCGCTCCAGCAGAGCCCGGTCCGGCGGGGACCGAAGTCCATTCCCGGCGCATGCGACGGCACATCCGATGCGGGGGATACCGGCGATTCGGGTGATACGGGATGGTCTTCTGGGTAACGACTGAAGGACCAAAGTCCCTGACGTCCCCGCCGGTCCCAACGGAAAGGTGAGGCGGAAAGATCCTCTTCCCCCGGAGGAACGGAATGACAGTCGGCACGGCAGCCGTCCACGAGACGCGAAAGGGCGGCCGGACGACCGCGTTGATTCTGGCCACGGCGGGGTTCGCGGTGAACTTCTGGGCGTGGGCGCTGCTCAGCCCGCTCAGCTCGACCTACAAGGAGATGCTCCGGCTGACGCCGTTCGAGGCGTCGGTCCTGGTCGCGATCCCGGTCATCGTCGGGTCGCTCGGCCGGATCGTGCTCGGTGCGCTGACCGACCGGTACGGCGGGCGGCTGATGTTCGCGGTGGCGAGCATGCTCGGCGTGGTCCCGGTGGTCTTCCTCGCCTTCGCCGGGAGGCGCCCGGCACCCGTCGCGCGACCGAGCCTTTCCTCGCCAGGTTCCTGGCCGCGGGGCGGTTGCGCGTGACCCGGGAACTGGCCGCGATGTACGCGCTGACCTTCGGCGGATTCCTGCCGCCGATCGTCATGGGCCTCATCTACCAGGCCACCGGTTCGTACGCGATCGGGCTCATGCTGCTGGCGGCCGTCGCGGCGGCGGCGCTCGTCTACTGCTGGTTCGTGCTGCGGTCTCCCAGGATCGCCCGTCTGACCCAGGAAGAGGGAATCTGATGTCGAGGATCGACGGGCCGATCAGCGACGCCCTGCTCGGGCTGGGACGTCACCTGCGCCGCGGCGAGGTGTCGCCGGACCTGCGCACGCTCCACCAGGTCGGCGGGCGGCAGGGCGACGTGTTCTACCGGGACCGGTGGAGCCACGACAAGGTGGTGCGCTCGACGCACGGGGTGAACTGCACCGGGTCGTGCTCGTGGAAGGTGTACGTCAAGGACGGCATCATCACGTGGGAGGCCCAGCAGACCGACTACCCCAGCGTCGGGGACGACCGGCCCGAATACGAGCCGCGCGGCTGTCCGCGCGGCGCGGCCTTCTCCTGGTACACCTACTCGCCGACGCGGGTGCGCTACCCGTACGCCAGGGGCGTGCTGGTGGAGATGTACCGCGAGGCGAAGGCACGGCTGGGCGACCCGGTGGCGGCCTGGGCGGAGATCACGACCGATCCCGTCAAGCGCCGCCGCTACCAGGAGGTCCGGGGCAGGGGCGGTCTCGTCCGCGTCTCCTGGGACGAGGCCGCCGAGATCGTCGCCGCCGCGCACGTGCACACGATCAAGGCGTACGGGCCCGACCGGATCGCGGGTTTCTCTCCGATCCCGGCCATGTCGATGGTCTCCCACGCCGTGGGCGCGCGGTTCGTCTCGCTGCTCGGCGGCACGATGCTGTCGTTCTACGACTGGTACGCCGACCTGCCGGTGGCCTCGCCGCAGGTGTTCGGCGACCAGACCGACGTGCCGGAGTCGGCGGACTGGTGGGACGCCTCCTACCTGATGCTGTGGGGATCCAACGTCCCGGTCACCCGCACCCCCGACGCCCACTACATGGCCGAGGCCCGCTATCGGGGGCAGAAGGTCGTCGTCATGGCCCCCGACTACAACGACGCGGCCAAGTTCGCCGACGAGTGGCTGTCCCCGCACCCCGGCACGGACGGCGCTCTGGCCATGGCGATGGGCCACGTGATCCTCCGGGAGTTCTTCGTCGAGCGCCAGACCCCCCGCTTCCTCGACTACGTGAAGCGCTACACCGACCTGCCCTTCCTCGTGCGGCTGCGCGAGCACGACGGGGCGTACGTGCCGGACAAGTTCCTCACCTCGGCCGACCTGGGCGAGGAGGGTGAGGAAGCCGCCTTCAAGACCGTCCTGCTCGACTCCCGCGACGGCGAACCGGTGGTGCCGGGCGGCTCGCTCGGCTTCCGGTTCTCCGCCGAGGGCGAGGGCCGCTGGAACCTCGACCTCGGCGAGGTGGACCCGGTGCTCACCCTGGCGGACCAGGGGGAGGCGGCAGAGGTGGCGCTGCCCCGGTTCGACGACAGGTTCGACGACCCGGGCGCGGGAGTGATGCGCCGCGGGGTGCCCGCCCGCCGCGTCGGCGGCCACCTGGTGACCACGGTCTTCGACCTGATGCTCGCGCAGTACGGCGTGGCCCGCGACGGGCTGCCGGGGGAGTGGCCGTCCGGCTACGACGACCCGGCGCAGCCGTACACCCCCGCCTGGCAGGAGGCGATCACCTCGGTGCCGGCGGACGCGGCGGCGCGCATCGCGCGGGAGTTCGCCCGCAACGCGGAGGAGTCCGGCGGCCGCTCGATGATCATCCTCGGGGCGGGGACCAACCACTGGTTCCACTCCGACACGATGTACCGGGCGTTCCTCGCGCTGGTCACGCTGACCGGCTGCCAGGGCGTCAACGGCGGAGGCTGGGCGCACTACGTCGGGCAGGAGAAGTGCCGCCCG
The DNA here is from genome assembly GCF_030268985.1 of Microbispora sp. NBRC 16548. Lineage (NCBI taxonomy): Bacteria > Bacillati > Actinomycetota > Actinomycetes > Streptosporangiales > Streptosporangiaceae > Microbispora > Microbispora sp. NBRC 16548. The sequence goes on along the minus strand of NZ_BSSF01000016.1, from coordinate 195,399 downwards.
GTCACCGGCTGGGCGCAGATGGCCTCCGGCCTGGACTGGTCCCGCCCGCCCCGACAGATGATCGGCACGGCCTACTGGTATCTGCACACCGATCAGTGGCGCTACGACGAGCACACCGCCGACGTGGTGGCCTCGCCGCTCGGCGGCGGCTTCACCGGTCGCACCAGCGCCGACCTGCTCGCCCAGTCGGCGCGCCTGGGCTGGATGCCGTCCTATCCCACCTTCGACCGCAACCCGCTCGACCTGGCCGACGAGGCCGAGCGCGCCGGCCGGGAGACCGGCCCGTACGTGGTGGAGCAGGTGCGCGCTGGCCGCCTCGGCTTCGCCTGCGAGGACCCCGACGCGCCGGAGAACTGGCCGCGGGTGCTCACCGTGTGGCGGGCCAACCTGCTCGGCTCCTCCGCGAAGGGCAACGAGTTCTTCCTGCGGCACCTGCTCGGCGCCTCCGACGCGGTGCGGGCGGAGGAGAACGGTCAGGACCGGCGGCCCGGCGACGTGACCTGGCGGGACGAGGCGCCCCGGGGCAAGCTCGACCTGCTGCTGTCGCTGGACTTCCGGATGACCTCGACCACGTTGTTCTCCGACATCGTGCTCCCCGCGGCCACCTGGTATGAGAAGCACGACCTGTCGTCCACCGACATGCACCCGTTCGTGCACGCGTTCACCCCGGCCATCGACCCGCCGTGGCAGACGCGCACCGACTTCGCCGCCTTCCACGCCATCGCCCGGGCGTTCAGCGCGCTGGCGCGCGCCCATCTCGGCGTACGCCGGGACGTCGTCGCCGTGCCGCTGCTGCACGACACGCCCGACGAGATGGCCAGCCCGCACGGACGGGTGCGCGACTGGCGGCAGACCGGCGAGGAGCCGGTGCCCGGCCGTACGTTCCCCAAGATCGTGGTGGTGGAGCGGGACTACGGCGCGATCGCCGACAAGCTGGCCGCGCTCGGCCCGCTCGCCGAGCGCCTGGGCGCCACGACCAAGGGCGTCACGTTCGACGTCGCGGCGGAGGTCGAACGGCTGGGCAGGGTGAACGGGACCGTGCGCGGGGGAGCGGCCGACGGCCGGCCCTCCGTGGCGACCGACGTCGCAATGTGCGAGACGATCCTCGCGTTGTCCGGCACCACCAACGGCCGGTTGGCGGCCCAGGGGTTCGCGACCCTGGCCCGCCGCACCGGCACCGACCTCGGCGGCCTTGCCGACGAGCACCGGCGGATCACCTTCGCCGACACGCAGTCACGCCCGACACCGGTGATCACGTCGCCGGAGTGGTCGGGCAGCGAGACCGGGGGCCGCCGCTACTCCGCCTTCACCATCAACGTCGAGCACCGCAAGCCCTGGCACACCCTCACCGGCCGCCAGCACTTCTACCTCGACCACGACTGGATGCAGGAGGCCGGCGAGGCGCTGCCCGTGTATCGGCCGCCGCTCAACACCGCCGCCGTCGCCGCGGGGCCCGGCGGCGAGGAGGGCATCGTGGTGCGTTACCTCACCCCGCATTCCAAGTGGTCGATCCATTCGGAGTATCAGGACAACCTGCTGATGCTGACGCTGTCGCGGGGCGGACCGACCATCTGGATGAGCCCGGCCGACGCGGCGCGGGCGGGCATCCGCGACAACGACTGGGTCGAGGCGGTCAACCGCAACGGCGTGGTCGTCGCGCGGGCCGTGGTCTCCCACCGCATGCCCGCCGGGACCGTCTACATGTACCACGCCCAGGAGCGCGTGGTGGACGTGCCGAAGAGCGAGACCTCCGGTCGCCGCGGGGGCATCCACAACAGCCTCACCCGCCTGCTGATCAAACCCACCCACCTGATCGGCGGGTACGCGCAGCTCAGCTTCGCGTTCAACTATCTCGGGCCGACGGGTCACCAGCGCGACGAGGTAACGGTGATCCGCCGCCGCGCCCAGGAGGTGGACTACTGATGCGCGAGCGAACGCCAACGAGGAGCGGTGAGCGAGCCATGAGTGCGGAGCGAACCCGACGCAGTGAGCGGAGTGGTCGGCCGAGGCGCTGTTGGATGGGCGCGCCTCCGGCACGACAGGCCGCCCGCGTAGCGAACGAGGAGCGGTGAGCGACTGATGACACGCGTGATGGCTCAGCTGGCGATGGTGATGAACCTCGACAAGTGCATCGGCTGCCACACCTGCTCGGTCACCTGCAAGCAGGCGTGGACCAACCGGGCCGGCACCGAGTACGTCTGGTTCAACAACGTCGAGACCCGGCCCGGCCAGGGCTACCCCCGCACCTACGAGGACCAGGACAAGTGGAAGGGCGGCTGGGAGCTCAACCGGCGGGGCCGGCTCCAGCTCAAAGCCGGCGGGCGGCTGAAGAAGCTGCTGACCATCTTCGCCAACCCCCTCATGCCGTCCATCGGCGACTACTACGAGCCCTGGACCTACGACTACGACCGCCTGTTCTCCGCGCCGGTCACCGAGGACACCCCGGTCGCCCGGCCCCGCTCGCTCATCACCGGCGAACCGACGAAGATCAAATGGAGCGCCAACTGGGACGACGACCTCGCCGGCGCGCCCGAGCTGGCCCCCGCGGACCCCGTGCTGCGCAAGGTGTCCGACCAGGTCAAGCTCGAGTTCGAGCGGGCCTTCATGTTCTACCTGCCGCGCATCTGCGAGCACTGCCTCAACCCGTCGTGCGTGGCCTCCTGCCCCTCCGGCGCCATGTACAAGCGCTCCGAGGACGGCATCGTGCTGGTCGACCAGGACCGCTGCCGGGGCTGGCGGATGTGCGTCACCGGCTGCCCGTACAAGAAGGTGTACTTCAACCACCGCACCGGCAAGGCCGAGAAGTGCACCTTCTGCTATCCGAGGGTCGAGGTCGGCATCCCGACGGTGTGCTCGGAGACCTGCGTCGGCCGGCTGCGCTACATCGGGCTGATCCTCTACGACGCCGACCGCGTCGCCGAGGCCGCCTCGGTCAAGGACGAGAAGGCGCTGTTCGAGGCGCAGAAGAGCGTCATGCTCGACCCGCACGACCCCGAGGTGATCGCCGCCGCGCGGGCGTCCGGCATCCCGGAGGACTGGCTGGAGGCGGCCGGGAACTCCCCGATCCACAAGCTGATCTTCGACTACGGCGTGGCGCTGCCGCTGCATCCGGAGTATCGGACCATGCCGATGGTCTGGTACATCCCGCCTCTGTCGCCCGTGGTCGACGTGCTGCGCGAGACCGGTCACGACGGCGAGCGGGCCGGCAACCTGTTCGGCGCCATCGACGCGCTGCGCATCCCGATCGGCTACCTGGCCGAGCTGTTCTCCGCCGGCGACCCCGAGCCCGTACGCGCGGTGCTGCGCCGCCTGGCCGCCATGCGGTCGTACATGCGGGGGATCAACCTCGCGGGGGAGCGCGACGAGTCGATCCCCGCCGCGGTGGGTCTCAGGGGCGACCAGATCGAGGAGATGTACCGGCTGCTGGCCATCGCCCCCTACGGCGAGCGGTACGTCATCCCCAAGGCGCACGCCGAGCAGGGCGCCCGGCTGGAGGAGCTCGCCACCGAGTGCAGCCTCGACTACGAGGGCGGCCCCGGCATGGGCGGCCCGTTCGGTGAGGCGTCGGGCCCGCCCGCGCCGGTCGCCGTGGAGAACTTCCACGCGCTGAAGGAACGGCAGGCCACCGACGACCTGGGCCGGGCGGACGAGCTGCGCGGCCGGGTCAACCTACTCAACTGGGACGGCAAGGGCACCCCGGACGGGCTGTTCCCCAAGCGGAAGGACAAGTCGTGAGCGACCGCGCGGTGCACCTGGCTGCCTCGGTGCTGCTGTCCTATCCGGACGAGCGGCTGGCCGGGGCGCTGCCGCTGCTGAAGGCCACGGTGGCGGAGCTGGAGCCGGGCGAGCCGGCCAGGCGGCTGGCCGCCTTCCTCGACCACGTGGCCGCCACCCCAATGGCGGAGCTGGCCGAGCACTACGTGGCGACGTTCGACCTCAAGCGCCGCTGCTGCCCCTATCTGACCTACTACACCTACGGCGACACCCGGCGGCGCGGGATGGCCCTGCTGCGCTTCAAGCAGGCGTACCAGGCGGCGGGGTTCGAGGTCACCGGGGAGCTGCCCGACCACCTGGGCGTCGTGTGCGAGCTGTCCGGGCGCGGCGCCACCCATGTGGCGCTGCGGCTGCTGCGCGAGCACCGCGCCGGTCTCGAGACGCTGCTGCGTGCCCTGCGCGAGGAGAAGTCGCCGTACGCCGGCGTCGTCGCCGCGGTGCTGGCGACGCTGCCCCCGCCGACCGAGCGGGAGCGCCGTGCCGCCCTGCGGCTGGCCGAAGAGGGACCACCGGCCGAGGAGGTCGGCCTCGAACCCTACGGTCTCGAGCCCTACGGCTTCGGACCCCACAGCCCGGAACCCCACAGCCCGGAACCCCACGGCCTCGGCCCGTACGGCGGCGGGGCGCCCGACGCGGTCCCCGCGCCCTTCGGCGGCGGGCGGCAGGGAGGTCCACGGTGAACGCCCTCGACGTGACGCTGTGGGTGGTCGCCCCCTATGTGGCGCTGACGGTCTTCGTCCTGGGCCACATCTGGCGCTACCGCTACGACAAGTTCGGCTGGACGACCCGCTCCTCCCAGATGTACGAGTCCAGGCTGCTGCGGATCGGCAGCCCGCTGTTCCACTTCGGCATCCTGGTCGTGCTCCTCGGCCACATCGGCGGCCTGGTGATCCCCAAGAACTGGACCGAGGCCGCGGGGGTGAGCGAGCACGCCTACCATCTCACCGCGGTCGTGCTCGGCACGGTCGCCGGCGTCTGCACCGTCGCGGGCCTGGCCATCCTGATCTACCGCCGCCGCACGGTCGGCCCGGTCTTCACCGCCACCACCCGCAACGACAAGCTGATGTACGCGCTGCTCGCCCTGACGATCGCGCTCGGGCTGGCGGCGACGGTCGTCGCCAACGTCCTCGGCGGCGGCTACGACTACCGCACCACCATCTCGCCGTGGTTCCGGTCGGTCTTCTACCTCCAGCCCGAGGGGGACCTGATGGCGGCCGCGCCGATCCTGTTCAAGCTGCACGCGCTCAGCGCGATGGTCCTGTTCGCCGTCTGGCCGTTCACCCGGCTGGTGCACATGCTGACCGCCCCGGTCGGATACCTGACCCGCCCGTACATCGTCTACCGCAGCCGGGACGACCGCGCCGGGTCGCGCCCGCCCCGCCGCGGCTGGGAGCCCGCGGGCCGCCCCTGACAGCTCAGGAAGATCCCCTCAGGAAAGTCGAGGCGGGCAGGTCGACCGGCACCGGGTAGACGATGGTCGAACGGCCCTCGCCGCCCAGTTCGAGCAGGGTCTGCAGATAGCGCAGTTGGATGGCGGCCGGGTCGGCCGACAGGATCCGCGCGGCGTCGCGCAGGTTCTGCGCGGCCTGGACCTCGCCCTCCGCGTTGATGACTTTGGCGCGGCGTTCGCGTTCGGCCTCGGCCTGACGGGCGATGGCGCGCTGCATCGCCTCCGGAATCTCGACGTCCTTGATCTCGACCAGGTCGACCTTCACGCCCCAGGGCTCGGTCTGCTCGTCGAGGACCTTCTGCAGGCTCTCACCGAGCCGGTCGCGTTCGGCGAGCAGGGCGTCGAGGTCGTGGCGGCCGAGCACGGAGCGCAGGCTCGTCTGGGCGAGCTGGGAGGTCGCGACCGCGTGGTTCTCCACCTCGTTGACCGACCGCACCGGGTCCACGACCTTGAAGTAGGCGACCGCGTTGACCCGGACGGGGACGTTGTCCCTGGTGATCGCCTCCTGCGGCGGGATGGTGAGGGCGATGGTCCGCAGGTCGACGCGGACCATCCGGTCGGCCAGCGGGACCAGGACCACGAGCCCGGGCCCTCGCAGGGGCAGCAGCCGGCCGAGCCGGAACACGACCGCCCGTTCGTACTCGCGCAGCACCCGCACTCCTGCCAGGGCGCCCGCCAGGAGAAGGGCCGCCACGGCGGTCGCCCAGATCATCACTCCGACCTCCAGACGGTGGTGTACCGGTCGCGTTTCGTCGCCTTCTTCTCGGGCTCGGGGAAGGGGCCGGGAAAGCCGGCGGGGGTCGCGCGCAGGTGGCCGGTCAGCCACCATCCCGTCACGGCGGTGGCCGCGAGTGCGGCGGCGGCCAGGGCGAGATCGGGCCAGGCGGGGTGACGCACCGCCTCGATGAGCGTCAGCGTGGCGGCCAGGACGACCAGCACGAGGGCGAGCCCGCGATGGAAGCGCCCCGCCTCGGAGTGCGGCCAGGGCCGCAGCGCCCGGACGATCTCGCGCCCGTGGCGCGAGGGAGTGCAGTCGGGCTTGCTGGGGCAGGCGTTGCAGACCGAGGGCCTGGCCCGGTAGAGCCGGTGGTGCCGGTCCTGGCCGACGGGCCAGAGCAACTGGTCTGCCGGGCACACCCAGGCGTCGTGCTCGGGCCGATAGGTGAAGCCCCCGGTGTGGTGGCGTTCGGATCGCCGGGCGACGTGGCGGGCCAGGCGGTCCAGCCCGGCGGCGGCGACGAGCAGCCCGGCCGCGTAGCCGTACGCCAGGACCGCCTCCGTGGTGAAGGGACCGGTCATGCGGTGTCCACCGGCTCCCGGATGTCCGACAGCCGGGGCGCGGGAGTGAGCCCGGTGGCCGGGTCGGCCGCCGCCCGGCGGCCCCGGTGGCGTACGCCGAGCCAGGCGATCCAGCAGAAGGGCAGCACGCCGCCGACGATGAACAGCGCGTCGCCGGGCAGCCGCAGCCACTCCAGCAGGGTGTTGGTGCGGCCGGTGAGGTAGCCCAGCGAGCGCGCCTCGAAGTAGCCGGAGGCCACCGACTCGTGGAGTTGCAGGAGCCCGAGCGGCAGCAGGGTGGCGAAGCACATCCAGGCCAGGCCGATGTTGAGGGACCAGAAGGAGACCCTGGCCCACTTCTCCGGCCACCGGTCGGCGGGGATCAGGTAGCGCAGCGCGAACAGGCCCAGGGCGATGGCGAGCATGCCGTAGACGCCCATCATCGAGGCGTGCGCGTGGTTGGCGGTCAGGCCGGTGCCGATCTCGTAGTAGGAGACGATCGGGAGGTTGATCAGGAAGCCGAAGACGCCGGCGCCGAGGAAGTTCCAGAACCCGACGGCGACCAGGAACATCACGGCCCAGCGGTGCGGGAACGGGGTGCGCGACCCCATGTGCTGGCGTGCCCCCAGCTGCACGAACGCCCACGCCTCCACGGTCAGGAAGGTCAGCGGCACGACCTCCATCGCGGAGAAGAACGCGCCCAGCGCGAGATGCTCCACGGGTGTGCCGCTGAAGTACAGGTGGTGCATGGTGCCGATCACGCCGCCGGCCGAGTACAGAATGATGTCCAGATAGATCACCACGAGGGCGACCCGTTCCCGCACCACGCCGAGCTGGACGAACATGTAGGCGACCATGGCGGTGGTGAACAGTTCGAGGAAGTCCTCCACCCACAGGTGCACCACCCAGAACCGCCAGAAGTCGGTGACGGCGAAGGTGTCGCCCGGGCGGGCCAGCAGCCCGACCGCGTAGACACCGGGGATCGCCAGGCCCGACAGGAAGAACATCCAGGGCAGGTTGCCGCGGCTGTCCCTCGCGAGGGTCGTCCGGAGCACCCGCCACATCATCACCGCCCACAGCACCATGCCGGAGGCCAGCAGGATCTGCCAGACGCGGGGGAGGTCGAGCCATTCGAACTGCTGGCTGCCCCAGAAGTTGCCCGGCCGGACGAACCCGTGGATGCTCAGCCCCTCCGCGACGAGGGAGCCGAACGCCACGACGGCCAGGGCCGCCAGGAGCGTCCAGGCGAGCCTCCCCTGCCCGCGCGGCTCGGTTCCGGCCATGAGCGGAGCCAGGAAGATGCCGGCCGCGAGGAAGGCGGCCACCACCCAGAACAGCGACAGTTGCAGGTGCCAGGTGCGGGCCAGGTTGAAGGGCAGCAACTCGGCCAGGTTGAGGCCGAAGAAGCTCGTGAGATCGGCCCGATAGTGCTCCGTCGCACCGCCCAGCAGCACCTGGGCGAGGAAGAGCAGCGCGACGACGAGGAAGAAGAACGCGGTGACCCGCTGCGCGGGCGTGAGCGCCACCTGATCGGGGGAGCGGAAGTCGATGGCCTCCGCCTGACGGCCTCGCCAGCCCAGATGGCCGCCCCATCGGCCGACCGCTCCGAACAGCGCCCCGATGCCGACCAGCAGGGCGACCAGCGACACCACGCTCCACAGCACGGTGTCGGCGGTGGGCGCGTTGCCCACCAGCGGCTCGGCGGGCCAGTTGTTGGTGTAGGAGTAGACCGCGCCGGGGCGTTCGGCCGAGGCGATCCAGGCCGTCCAGGACAGGAACGCGGTCAGCTGACGGACCTGCCGCGGGTCGGTGATCGCGTGCGGGCGCAGCCCCTTGTCGGTGCGGGGGTCGGCGAAGTAGTCGCGATAGTGCCCGACGAGAGCGGTGAAGGCGTCCGCCTGTGCCCGCGTGTAGGTGAGCACCCCCGAACGGGGATCGTAGCGATTGGCGCGGAACTCCTGCCTGACCTGCTCACCGGCCCGGTCGCCGCCGCCGCGGGCCCGGAGGGCGGCGGTGGCGGCGCGGCGCAGGTAGTCGGCCGTGTAGTCCGGCCCGAGGTAGCCCCCGTGCCCGAGCACCGACCCGTACTGCATCAGTCCGTTGGCCAGGAAGACCTTCTGACCGTCGGCGACGTCGCGGCCGGTGTACAACTCCTGCCCTGACTCGCTCACCACGAGCCGCGGCACGGGCGCCCCCGCGGTGTACGTGCGGAAGGCGAGCACCCCCATGACGAAGAACCCGAACACCGCCACCAGCGCCGCCGCCTGGATCCAGTGCCTCGAGACCAGAACTTCTCTGCGCGTCCCCGCCCCTGGCACCATCGATCACCGATCTCGATCAGGAAGGGGAGAGTGTTCCTACTCCTATCGGGCGCCGGCCGTACCGGTCGAGAAGACACGCGGCGGCGGGTGTGACCGGGGCCGCGGCGGCACGAGACGGAACCCGGCGAAGCCTGTACGTCGTCACCATCGGCTCCGGTTCCCGACGCCCATCCCGATCGTGATGTCGATCAGCTCTCGCCCTCATCGAGCACGTCCGCGAGGCGTGGGTATCGGTTGGCTCAGCATCCCCGCCCTCGTCGCAAGCGTCGCAACGAGAGACTCAGCGGTGCGGCGCTGCCCGTGCGGGAACTCGGCCTGCTCCGGCAAGCCGAACCGGGCGGCCCCGCCAGACGCGTCGCCCAGAACGTGAGGGGGCCGTCGGGCTATCGACACCGATCACCCGTCTGGTCTTGGCGGCACCGGATCCCCGTAGCACGATCGGGGCATGCGGTCTCCGGCTGGCGGGAGGTCTGGATGGCGACCGTCCTGCTCCCCGGCGATCCGCGCAGGCTCGGCGGCTACTGGCTGGCCGGGCGCCTGGGCGAGGGCGGGCAGGGCGTCGTGTACGAGGCCTACGACGAGGCCGGCCGCCGGGTGGCCGTCAAGGTCCTCCGCCCGGCGGGCGGGCCGGGCGACGCGCGGGCGAGGGCGCGCTTCGCCAAGGAGGTCGCCGCCGCGCGGCAGGTCGCGCCCTTCTGCACGGCCAGGGTCATCGCCGCCGACCTGGAGGGCCCCCAGCCGTACATCGTGAGCGAGTTCGTCGCCGGGCCGAGCCTGCGCGCGGCGGTCGCGCAGGACGGGCCGTACGGACCGGGGGAGCTGCACCGTCTCGCCACGGGCATCGCGACGGCGCTGGCCGCCATCCACGGGGCGTCGGTGGTCCACCGCGACCTCAAACCGGACAACGTGCTGATCGGCCCCGAAGGCCCGCGGGTCATCGACTTCGGCATCGCGCGGACCGCCGACATGTCGCTGACGACGACCGGGCACGTCGCCGGCACACCGGCCTTCATGGCTCCGGAAAGCGTGCTCGGGGCGCGGGCGGGCCCTGCCGTCGACATCTGGGCCTGGGGAGCCGTGACGCTGTTCGCCGCCACCGGCCGGGAGCCGTTCGGCGAGGGGGCCGCCCGTCTGCCCGTACCCGGCGGCGGTCCGGGCGCGGCGGGGCAGGCGCTGACCGGGGTGGCGGCCCTGCTGCACCGCATCCTGGCGGCCGAACCGGACCTGGCGGCGCTGGGGGAGCCGCTGCGCGGCCTGGTGGCCCGCGCGCTCGACAAGGACCCGGAGGCCAGACCGGACGCGGACACCCTCCTCGCGACGCTGCTCGGGCACCCGTCGCCGCGAGGCGAGGCGCTGCTCGCGGAGGGCACCCGTACGGCCGAGGGTCTCGGGCCTTCCAGGGCCGTAGCGCCGCCCTCCCTCGCGGCCGTGGCCGAGGAGGTGTACGGCGCGCTCGTCCCGGCCGACCAGGCGCTGGTGCCGCGGATCCTGCTGCGCATGGTCGCGCCGGGGGAGGGCAACGACGACCTTCCCCGGCCGGTGCCAGAGCACGAGCTCCTCGACGGTGTGGTCGACCGGGAGACGGCCGGCCGGGTGCTGTCGGGCTTCGCCCGCGCCGACCTCGTCGTCCGGGAGGGCGAGACGGTCGCGCTCGCCGCGACCGCCCTGCTGCGCGCCTGGCCACGGCTGCGCGGGTGGGTCGACGCGGATCGGGCGGGCCTGCGGGTGCAGCGGCCGCTGACCGAGGCCGCCCGGACGTGGGACCTGCACGGGCGGCGTCCCGGCGACCTCTACCAGGGGACGGCGCTGGAGACGGCGCTCGGCTGGGCGGCGACCGCGCGCCATCACGTCACGCTGAACACGCTCGAGAAGGCGTTCCTCGACGCGTCCCGGGCCCTCGGCCAGGTCCGCGCCCGGCGGCGCCGCCGCCTCACCGCCGCGCTCGCCGTGCTCGTGGCCGTCGCGGCGACCTCGGCCGGGCTGGCCCTCAACCTGAAGTCGTCCGCCGAGCGGCAGCGGGACGTGGCCGTGGCCCGGCGGCTCGCCGCCCTGGCCGAGACCTCGCGCTCGTCCGATCCCACCCGGGCGATGGCGCTGAGCGTGGCCGCCTGGCGGCTGGCCGGGGTGCCCGAGGCGCGGGCGGCCCTCTACAGCTCGCTCGCCCAGCCGCTGCGGCGGATCGACCCGCCCCCGCCCGTCACCGCCGGAGCCCGGTTCGACCTGAGCGGGGACGGCCGGCTGCTCGCCGTCGCCGACGCCGGCCGGGCGGTCCTGTGGGAGGTGGCCGCCCACCGCGTGGCCGGGGGCGCCGAGGGGATCGGACCGGACCCCGACGCCGTCGCGCTCAGCCCCGACGGCCGCCGCCTCGCGGTCTCCGACGGCGGCCGTCTGCGCGTGTGGGACCTGTCCACCGGCCGTCCGCTCGGGCCGGCGTTCGGGAACGGCGCACTGGAGATGACGTTCGGCCCGGACGGCCGGCGCCTCGCCGTGCTCGCGCCCGGTCATCGGGGCCAGGTCTGGGACGCCCTTCGCGGTGTCGCACTCCTCGACGTGCGCGACGAGCGGGCCGAGGGGGTCGTGGTCTCCGCGCGGCACGCGGCCGTGCTGCTGGACGACGGCCGGTATCGGTTGTACGAGCCGGTCGCGGGGCGTGCGCACGGCCCGCGGCGCCTTCCCGCCCCCGCGGGCGGCAGGGGGGACGCCGTCGCCTTCAGCCCCGACGGCCGCACGATCGCGGTCGGTCACGGCGGGAACGTCGGCTTCTGGGACCTGTCCACCGGCCGCCGCCGCGCCACCGTCCTGGAGGGCGCCTCCGCCGTGTGGCTCGCGTACGGCGACGGCGGCAGGCTCGTCCTGACCTTCGACCGCACCGGCGCCGGCCTGTGGAGCGCGGACGGCGGTGGCCTGCTGGCCTACTCCACACCGGGGGACACCACCGGCATGCCGGACATCAGGGTCGCCACCGGCGCGGCGGGCGGCCCGGTGCTGCGCTACCTGCTGAGCGGCGGCAGGGTCGCCACGGTGGACGCCGGGGCGGGAGCCCGCTCCACGGCGGTGTCCCCGTCGGCGGTCGCCGCCGCCTTCGCCCCGGGCGCACGGGCGCTCGCCGTCTCGCCGGACGGGAAAGGGCCGCTCTTGTGGGATCCGGCCAGGGACATCCGCCTCGGGCCGCCGCTCGGCGGCACACCGGCCGGGGCGCTCGCCTTCCCCGACGTCCACACGCTCGCCTCCGTTCCCGCGGGCGAGGCGGCGGGCGAGGCCGCGACGGTGAGCCTCTGGAGCGTGCCGGACGGCCGCCCGCTTCGCCGCGTCCCGGTCGCGGGCGCCGGCTCGGTGGGCGGGCTGGCGGTCGGGGGCGGAGTCCTCGCCGTGGCACCCGTCGCGGAGGACTACGAGCCGGTCCGGGTGTGGGACCTCGCCCGCGGCGCGGAGATTCCCGTCCCGCGCCGCAGCGGATGGGACGTCATGGCGGTCAGCCCGGACGGCCGGGTCCTCGCGATCGGCGGGCGGGACGCCGCCCTGGTCGACCTGGCCACCGGAACGGTCACCGGCCGTCCATTCGGGCCCGTCCTCGACGGGGTGCGGTCGATCGCGTTCAGCCCCGGCGGCTCGGTGATCGCCACCGGCTTCCACGAGGCCGGCGTGGGCCTGTGGGACGCCCGCACGCTGCGGCGTACGGGGACGCTCGCGCCCGAGGAGGGACGGTTCGACGACGTCGTGGCGCTCGCCTACTCGCCCGACGGGCGGCTGATCGCCACCGGCGGCACGAGCGGGGAGGTCCGCCTGTGGGACGCCGGCACGCGGTCGCCGCTGGGCCTGCCGTACGCCGTCCACACCGGCCGGGTGCTCGCGCTCGCCTTCGACGCGGACGGGCGGTACCTCTACAGCGCCGGGGAGGACGGGACGCTGCGGCGCTACACGATCGACCCGGAACGGGCCGCCGCCGAGGTGTGCGCGCGGGCGGGCGGCGCCCTGGGAGATGACGATTGGCGGCGCCTCGTGCCGGAGGCGCCCTACCGGAAGGTGTGCTGAGCGACATGACGATCATCCACCACCTGCTCGCGCGGCTCCTGCGAAGGCCCGGCCGCGACGGCGCCCCCGTGGAGACCGAGCCCGTGGAGACCGAGCCGGTGGAGATCGAGTCGGTCGAGGTCGATCCCGACCCCGTCCCGATCGGCGGCGAGGACCAGGTCGTGGCGAGCTTCGAGGTGGTCACCAGCGGGCCGTCCGCCGAGGTGAAGGGCGACCTGGTGGCCCCGGACGGGTCCCACACCGGACTGCGCTTCGAGCGCGAGGAGCGCACGACCTTCGAGGAGCGGTGGCGGGCCGGGCACGCGTTCGGCCGGGACGCGGCGACGGGGACCTGGCGCGTCGTGGTCGGCGCCGGTGGCGTCACCGAGGAGCGGGAGTTCGAGGTCCAGGCCGGGGAGGGGCTGCGGCCGTCGAGGATCGACGGCTTCGAGCTGTCCCCGGATCCGGTCGACGAGGGGGATCGGCTGACCCTCTCAGGCCGCCTGGAGACGGTGACCGGGAAGGACGATTGGGGCGGTCTTCCCGGCCGGACGGTCGCCCTGCTGTTCCGGCCCGACGACATGCTCGCCCGCAGGGAGGTGGCGCGGGTCGTCACCGGCAGGTCGGGCCGGTTCGACGCGACGGTGACGGCGACCGAGTCCGGGTTCTGGTCGGCGGAGTTCCGCAGGGCCGCGGAGGACCGCGTGCGCTCGACCGCCGCGAGGAGCGCCGAGGTCCATTCGGCGGTGAACGCCGCCGGGGCGCAAACCAGGATCACCTATTCGGCGAGCCCCAAGAGCGGCAGACGGAACAGGAAGGCGACCCATATCGGCACATTGTTCGTCCGGGTGCAGCCCGCAGGGCAGCCCGCCCGGTGGGATCCGCTGCCCCAGCAGCGCGTCCGCCTCTGGTTCGACCCGTCGGGCTCGGGCGCCGACGCCGTGCAGGGGTCGGCGACGACGGGTTCCGACGGCAGGTTCACCCTGCGGAAGAAGGTGCCGTCGACGGGCGACTGGCAGGTTCGCTTCGAGTCGCAGGCGCCGTCGCAGCGCCGGTCGTGCAAGTCACCGGTCCGCAGGCTCACCGCGACCTGAGCCGCCCATACCGGCAGCGTCTCGCGACCAGGACGCCCGCGAGCGCCCGCCGGCCAGCGCGGATCCCCGGGCGCTGGCCGCTTTTCGAGCTCGGGGCGGGTCGGTGTGCCCGTGCACGGGTACACCGACCTTTCGCATGTCGGCGACTTTCGAGGGCTCCGGCGTCGAGATCGTCTCGATACGCGAGACATGGTTGCTAAACCGACAATGCATGTAGGAAATTAAGGATATGTCCGATCTGTCGCCCTGACTGTCCGCCGCGTGGTCGACTACATGCGCGTGACCAGCAACCGCTGTCGCTGACGGCCGTCGCGTCACCGCACCACCACATCACCGCGGCGCACGGCAGCCGCACGTCCCACCGGGCCGGTCCCATCCGGCTCCCGGCACCCTTCCCCCACCCGACCGAGGCTCGCGCCCGCTGACACGTCCGTCCGACGACGGGCTGACCTCGGCCGATTTCCCCTGCCCTGCGGCTTCCGCCTGATCGGGGCGACCACTACTCCGTGACACCGGAGAGGCCCGGACCGTACACGGCTGCCCGGCCTCCGACACGAAAGATGGCACATGTCTGGTTCTACGTCTTCGCTTCGGCATGCGACCGCGGACATCGAGGAACTGCGCGAGCGGTTCCGCCCGGTCTTCGAGAAGATCGTCGAGGGCAACCTGGAGCGCGAGAAGGGGCGAATCTTCCCCCACGAGCAGGTCAGATGGCTGATCGACGCGCGCTTCGGGGCGGTCCGCATCCCCCGCGAGTTCGGCGGGTTCGGCGCGTCGCTGTGGCAGACCTTCGACCTTCTGCGTGAGCTCGGCGCCGCCGACCCGAACGTCGCCCACGTGTGGCGCAACCACCTGGCGTTCGTGGAGGACCGGCTGAACGCCCCGCGTTCGACGGCGACGGACACCTGGATCGAGAGGTTCCTCAACGGCGAGTTCGTCGGCGGCGGGTGGACCGAGGCCAACAACGGGACGTACGCCAACATCCAGACGAAGCTCGTCCCCGAGGGCGACCACTGGCTACTGAGCGGCGCGAAGTACTACGCCACCGGCAGCCTGTACGCCGACTGGCTGGACGTGCTCGCCGTCAACCCCGACGGTGTGCCCACCACGGCGCTGGTGAAGGCGGACCAGCCCGGCGTGAGCCTGGTGGACGACTGGAGGGGATTCGGCCAGAAGACCACGGCGAGCGGCAGCGCGAACTACTCGCGGGCCCGGGTGGACGGCGACCACCTCTTCCCCGCCACCGACCGCTTCGCCTACCAGGGGCTCTTCTACCAGACCGCGCTGCTGGCGATCCTCGCCGGCATCACCGAGGCGACGCTGCGCGACGGCATCGCGGCGCTGAAGGCCCGCAAGCGCAACTACGGGCACGGTCTCGCCCAGAACGCCGGCGACGATCCCCAGTTGCTGCAGGTCGTCGGCAAGGTGTCGGCCGACGCGTTCGGCGCGCAGGCCGCGCTGTCGGCCTCGACCCCCACGCTGGACGAGATCGCCCACGCCCGCATCGCCGGCGACGAGGAGGCGGTGAAGCGGGCGCTTCTCGACGGGCACGTCGCCACCACACGCGCCCAACTGGTGATCATCGATGCGGCGCTGCGGGCCACGACCGTCGTGTTCGACGCCCTGGGCTCCTCCGGTGTCTCCGAGGACCTGCTGCTCGACCGGCACTGGCGCAACGCCCGCACCCTCGCCTCGCACAACCCGCGTGTCTACAAGGAACGCATCCTGGGCGACTGGCACGTGAACGACGCCGACCCGGCCAAGGTCTACGCGATCTCCGCCGGTCAGAGCGAGTAGACGGAAGGGTCATCGATGTCCGACGTACGCACGGGTCACGTCATCCTCGGGGTCAACGTCCTGGTGCTGGGCTACCTGCCGGCCGCGTGGCAGTCAGACCTCCTCCACAAGGACTCCTTCGTCGACGGCGACTACTGGAAGACGATCGGCCGGGTGGCCGAGCGGGCCACCCTGGACGCCGTCTTCCTGGCCGACGCGCCGGCGCTCGGGAATCCGTCCTACGACGCCAACGCCGGCCGCCTGGAGCCGACGGTCAACTGGAGCCACGTCGCCGTGGCGACCGAGCGCGTCGGCCTGATCGCCACCGCCTCGACCACCCTGAACGATCCCTTCGACCTGGCCCAGCGACTGCTGTCCCTCGACTACCTGTCCGGCGGGCGGGCCGGATGGAACATCGTCACGACGCGCGACGCGTCGGCCGCCCGCAACTTCGGCCTCCCGGAGATCCCCGCACGGGACGACAGGTACGACCGGGCGGCGGAGTTCGTCGAGCTCGTCCTCGCGCTGTGGGAGTCGGCGCGGACCGGTGAGGAGGTGCGCCACCACGGCGAGTTCTTCGACCTCGACGGGAGGCTGCGCGTTCCCCCCTCGAGGCAGGGGCACCCGGTGCTGCTCCAGGCCGGCGGCTCGCCCAAGGGGCGGGCGCTCGCCGGCAGGCGGGCCGAAGGGGTGTTCGCCGCCGAGCTCACCAAGGAGGGGGCGATCACGCACTACCGCGAGGTGAAGCGGCACGCGGCCGAGGCGGGCCGCCACCCGGACTCCGTCAAGATCCTGCCCGGGCTCCTGCTCAGCCTCGGCAGCACCGAGGAGGAGGCCCGGCGCCGCAGTGACGACCTCCACGACCTCGGCCCGGCGTCCTACTCGGTCCAGTGGCTCTCGCAGGCGATCGGATACGACGTCTCGACGCTCAATCTCGACGCGAAGTTCCCCGAAGAGGTCCTGGCCGCGATCGTCGACCCCGCCTCCGCCGGAGGCAGCATCGGCTTCCGGCAGTCCATTCACGAGCAGATCCGGGCGACCGATCCCACCGTACGCGAGTACCTGCGGCAGACCAGGTACACCGGGTCGGGGCACAGCGGGTTCGTCGGCACGCCGGAGCAGCTCGTGGACCACATCGAGGACTGGTATCGGTCCGGCGCGGTCGACGGGTTCAACCTCCAGCCCGACGTCCTCGCCGACGGCCTCGAAGTGATCGCCGACGAGGTCGTCCCGCTCCTGCGCAAGCGCGGCCTCTTCCGGCACGAATACACGACCGACACTCTCCGCGGGCACTTCAGGGCCGCCTCGGCCTGAGCCCCGCCGGCTCTTGACCACATGCCGGCACTCGACCACATCGGCACATCACCAGAGAGACCCGCACATGGGTGACAGCACCACCACAGAAACCTCCACCTACCTGGCCATCGGGCTCGGGGGAGACCACCTGGCCGCGTTGATCGCGGATCCCGGGCCGGCGTCCCGGCTCGACGGCACGGGGGCGGCGTTCGTCGTCGCCGGCATCGACAGGATCGACGGCTCGGCGCCCGCCGGCGTGACCGTGGAGCCCACGGTCGCCGCCGCTTTCCTCGCCACGCACGCCCCGGGAACCGCGTTCCTGGCGGCGGCCGCCCCGCACCGGGACCACCCGTACAACCTGGCGCGCCGGGTCGCCTCCCTCGACCACCTGTCCGGAGGCAGATCCGGCCTGATCCTCGGCGTCCGCGACGGGTATGCGCCCGGGGACACCGCGTGGGGAGGCGCCGGGCTCACCGACGGCGCGCCCCTGGGCGTCGGCACCACCCGCGACGTGGCCGTCGCCGTTCAGAAGCTCTGGCAGAGCTGGCCGCAGGAGTCGATCGTCGCCGACCGCGAGAGCCGGATCTTCGCGCGGGCCGAGCAGATCGCGCACGTCGACCACCGAGGGGTGTTCGACATCGCCGGGCCGCTCACCGTGCCGTCGACCGCGCAGGGCTCTCCCGTCCTGGCCTGGTACGCGGACTCCGTCCCCGCCGTGGCGGCGGCGGGGGAGGTGGCCGATCTGGTCGTGCTCGCCAGCGACGACCCGGACCTGCCCGGCCAGGACCTGATCGGTCAGGCCGTCGGCGCGCTCGACGCGGCCCCGTCGTCCCGGTTCGCCGAGGACGGCCGTCGTCCGCTGCTGTTCGTCCAGGTGACCGTCCCCGGCGGACACGACGCCGCCGCACTCGTGGCGGCGGTGGAGTCGGCGGCCGCCCGCGAGGGCGTGGACGGCATCCTCCTGCGGCCGGGCGTGGGCGCGGACGTCGCCGAGATCGTCGACGGCCTCGTCCCGCGCCTCGCCGACCTCGGGGTCGTGCGCGCGGCGGATGGGCCGACGCTGCGCGACCGCTTGGCCCTGCCGAAGCCCGCCCGTCTTCTCGCCGGCGCCCGCCCGGTCTTCCCGGCTCCGGAGCCTCAGCCCGCGCTCTAGACGGCGCTCGAAAGGAACGTCTTGAAAAACCTCATGAAATTCGTCAAGCACGCCCGGTCGGCGGTCGTGGGAGCGGTCGCACTCCTGACCGCCCTGACGCTGGCCGCCTGCGGCGGCGCGAACGGCGGAACCGCCGCCGGAGGGTCGCGGGGGAGCGGGACGCCCACGGCGGGAGGCACGCTCGTGAGCGGTCTGTATCTGGAGCCCCTCGCCCTCGACCCGCACCGGCAGGGCTACTGGGAGACCTACCGCGTCTCGAGCAACATCTTCGAGGGGCTGGTGAAGGAGGACCTGTCCGACGCGAAGGGGCCGACGAAGCTCCTCCCGGCCCTCGCCACGGACTGGAAGGCGTCCGACGGCGGCAAGAAGTGGATCTTCACCCTGCGCGGCGGCGTCAAGTTCCACGACGGCACGGACTTCACCGCGGAGTCCGTGGACAAGAACGTCCGCCGGGTCTCCGACCCCGCGTACAAGTTCTACGACAAGACGAGCGCGGCCAGGCTCGCGGCCTGGTTCGGCGACCTCGTGAAGGGCCGGGTCGTCGACGACCACACCTACGAGTTCGCGTTCTCCAAGCCCTTCCTGGGGTTCCCGAGGATCCTCGCCCAGTCGATGAGCACCCTCACCATCGGCAATCCGGCGACCTGGGAGAAGTACGGCAACGACGGGTTCGCCGACCACCCCAGCGGCACCGGGCCGTACACGTTCGTCTCCCGGACGATCGGCGACAGGATCGTCCTCAAGAGGAACCCGAACTACTGGGGCCCCAAGCCCAACCTGGACGAGCTCGTCTTCCGCGTCATCCCGAACAACCAGACGCGGCTGGCGACGCTGCTCAGCGGCGAGGCCGACATCATCAGCTACGTCCAGCCCGAAGACGTGAGCACGCTGGAGTCCCGGGGATTCCAGGTGCCGGAGGGGCACGGCGCGGCCTTCCTCTACTTCACGTTCAACTTCAAGAACAAGGCGTTCCAGGACAAGCGCGTACGGCAGGCGGTCATCCAGGGCATCGACCGCGACAAGCTCGCGAAGGAGGTCTACAACGGCAACGCGATCCCGCTGCACTCCCTGGAGCCGCCGGGCAACGAGGCCTACGACCCGGACGCGCGCGACTTCGACTACGACCCCGAGGCGGCCAGGGCCCTGCTGAAGGAGGCCGGTTACGGCGAGGGCGGGCTGAGCTTCACCATCGTCGCCGACGTCGCCAACCAGAACCTGGCCGAGTGGCTGCAGAGCCGGCTCAAGGGCATCGGGGTGAACGTCAAGGTCGTCACCCTCGACCGCCCGAGCTACGTGGCCCGCGCCTTCGGCAAGCCGGAGCCGGACGACGGCCTGAGCATCGACGAGTACGGCGGCAGCTACGCCGAATGGCTCTACCAGGTCTACTACACCAACATCGCGGTCAAGGGCCTCGTACCGGCGGACTTCCCCGAGATCACCAAGGCGCTGGACAAGGCGCGGTACGCCACGGACCAGGACAAGCGGATCGAGCTGTGGAAGGAGGCCGACAAGAAGGCGCGCGAAGCCGCGATCGCCATCCCCGCGGTGTCGCTGACCAGGTACTACGCCCTCGGCCCTAACGTGCAGGGCTTCGTCTACGCGGCCACCAACTGGTATGACCTGACCAAGGTCTGGCTGGCCGGCTGAGGCCCGATCACGGCGATGGGAACCGTCAAGCACATCCTGTGGCGATCGCTGAACATCGTCCCGGTGCTCCTCGTGGTGTCGGCCCTGACCTTCCTGGTCGGCCGGCTGACGCCCGGGGACCCCATCGAGGCGCAGTTCGCGCGGGATCACACGCCGGAGCAGGTCGAGGCCATCCGCGCGTCGTACGGCCTCACCCT
Source organism: Microbispora sp. NBRC 16548 (assembly GCF_030268985.1). Lineage (NCBI taxonomy): Bacteria > Bacillati > Actinomycetota > Actinomycetes > Streptosporangiales > Streptosporangiaceae > Microbispora > Microbispora sp. NBRC 16548. The sequence continues at coordinate 175,402 of NZ_BSSF01000016.1, read as the reverse complement.
CCCCCTGTGGCAGCAGTACGTGAAGTGGGTGAAGGACCTGTTCACCGCGGGCGGCGGGATGTCGATCGTGCAGAACCAGCCGGTCTTCGACATCCTCCTGCCGAACTTCGCCAACACCCTGATCCTCACCGCGGCGGGGGTCGTGATCTGTGCCGTCCTGGGCGTCGCCATCGGCGTGGTCGCCGGGACCAGCCACCGCGGGTTCCTGGACCGCTTCGCGATGCTGTTCGTCCAGACCGGCAGCAACCTGTCGGTCTACTGGTTCGGGCTGATCCTCATCTGGATCTTCTCCCTGCGGCTGGGCTGGCTCCCGACGAGCGGCATGGAGTCGAGGAACGGCGGCGGCTTCGGCGACCTGCTGGCCCATCTGGTGCTGCCGGGACTGTCGGCCGCGTTGATCTCGACGCTCGTGCTCGCCAGGTTCACCCGGCTCGGCATCGTCCAGGAGTCGCACAGCGACTACGTCCGCACGTTCGCCTCCCAGGGGGCGCCGCGCCGGCGGCTCGTCGGCAAGCACATCGGGCGCAACATCCTCCCGGCCGTGGTGAACATCATCGGCCTGGAGATCGGCACCCTGATCACGGGCGTGATCTTCGTGGAGAGCGTGTTCAACTGGCCCGGCATCGGCACCCAACTCGTGAATGCGGTCAACGGGAAGGACTACCCGCTCATCCAGGGCGGCGTGATCCTCGTGGCGCTCTGCTATCTCCTGGTCAACCTGCTCACCGACATCGCGGTGGACGCTCTCAACCCACGGCTGAGGAGGTAGGCCGGAAATGGTGCTTCTCACGGCAACTCCCGGCACCCGGTTGCCGAACCCGCTCAAGGGGACGGCGCCGCGCCGGCGTCGCTCCCGGCTGCGCGTGAACGCGCAGGTGACGGTCGCGCTGCTCGTCATCGCCGGCTTCGTCCTCGTCAGCCTGCTCGCCCCCGTGCTGGCGCCGTACGACCCCGACCTGGCGGACGGCGGCGTCAAATACCTGGGAGTCGGCGCGCCGGGGCATCTCCTGGGCACCGACGAGCTGGGCCGGGACATCCTCAGCCGGCTGATCTGGGGAGGGCGCACCTCGCTGGTCGTCGCGCTCGCGGCGTCGCTGTCGTCGACCGTCGCCGGCAGCGTGCTCGCGCTCGTCGCCGGCTTCTCCGGCGACCGCACCGCCGGCCTGATCATGCGGACGGTGGACGTCATGTTCGCCTTCCCGGTGATCATCATCGCGCTGGTCCTCGCGGTGATCCTCGGCCCCGGCACGCCCGTGGTCGTCCTGTCGATCGTGTTCTCCGCCGTCCCGTACGTGACCCGGGTGGTCTTCGCGGAGGTGAAGCTCCAGCGTGGCCGCGAGTACGTCGAGGCCGCGAGATCGCTCGGCGCGGGGTTCTTCTCGATCCTGTTCCGCGAGGCGCTGCCGAACGTCCTCGCCCAGATCGTGGTGTACGGCACCGGCCTCGTCGGCGGGATGATCGTGTTCTCCTCCAGCCTCAGCGCGCTGGGCATCGGCGTGCAGCCGCCGACGGCGGACTGGGGCCGGATGATCTCCGAGGGCGCCAAGGTCATCATCAGCGGGAACGTGTACCCCGCGCTGCTGCCGGGGCTCGTGGTCCTCGTCGTGGCCCTGGCCTTCAACTGGCTCGGGGACGGCCTGCGCGACGTCTTCGACCCCCACCGAAGGAGGGCGGGACGATGACCGGCGCACTGCTGAGCGTGCGGGAGCTGTCGGTGCGGTTCGGGCGTGGACCCGCGGCCGAGCGTGTGGTGGACGAGGTCACCTTCGACGTCCGGCCCGGCGAGACGTTCGCGATCGTCGGAGAGTCCGGCGCCGGTAAGAGCCTGACGGCCTCGGCGATCCTGGGCCTGCTGCCGGACGACGCGGTGGTGACGTCGGGGTCGATCACCCTGAACGGCGAGGAGGTGCTCACCTCCACCCGGTCGTCGGTCACCAGGTTCCGCGGTTCGCAGATCGGCATGATCTTCCAGAACCCCCTCGCCTCCCTCGACCCGTCCTTCCGGATCGGCAACCAGCTGAAAGAGATCATCGGATTGCACCGCCCGGCCGCCGGGAAGCGGGAGCGGCACGAGATCGCCGAGACGTGGCTGCGCAACGTGGGGATCGACGACGCGGCCCGGGTGCTGTCCGCCTACCCCCACGAGCTGAGCGGGGGAATGCGGCAGCGGGTGATGATCGCGCTCGCGAGCCTGTCCGGCCCGGCCCTGCTGATCGCGGACGAGCCGACCACCGCGCTCGACGCGGTCGTGCAGAAGCAGATCCTCGACCTGCTGACGAGCGTGACCGGAGGGACCGGCGGCTCGCTGCTGCTCATCACCCACGACTTCGGGGTGGTCTCGTACGCCGCCGACCGGGTCGCGGTGATGAAGGACGGCCGGATCGTCGAGCAGGACCGGCGCGACCGCGTGCTCACCGCGCCGGCCGACGCCTACACCCGGTCGCTGATCCGCGCGGTCCCGGAGATCGGGGCCCGGTTCCGGCTGGCCGAGCGCAACCTGCCCCGTCGCCTCGGCCCGGCCGGCGGGGACCGCCCGGCGGGCGCGGTGGCCGAGCCCCGCGACGATGACCGCGACGCCCGGCCCACCGGGCCCCCGCTGGTGACCCTGCGGAACGTGAGCAAGGAGTTCGTGGTCGGCGGCCTGGGGACCGGGCAGCACAAGCGGCGCTTCAGGGCCGTAGGCGACGTGTCGCTGCACATCGGGCGGGGCGAGGTCTTCGGTCTCATCGGGGAGTCCGGGTCCGGCAAATCGACGCTGTCGCGGCTGATCGGCGGCCTCCTGCAGGCGGACGCGGGGGAGATCGTCTTCGACGGCCGGGACATCGCGCGGCTGTCGAAGGCGGAGCTGCGGCGGCTGCGGCCGCGGTTCCAGTTCGTGTTCCAGGACGCGACGAGTTCCCTGAACCCCCGGGTGCCCGTCGGCGAACAGATCAGCCGTCCGCTCCTGCGTCTCGGCAAGGCCGCCTCACGCGCCGCGGGCAGGGCCAGGGCCACCGAGGCGCTCGACCTCGTCGGGCTCCCGTCCTCCTCCCTGCACCGGTATCCGCACGAGCTGTCCGGCGGGCAGCGGCAGCGGATCGGCATCGCCCGCGCGCTCGCGCTGGAGCCGGACCTGCTGATCCTCGACGAGCCGACGTCGGCGCTGGACGTGTCCACCCAGGCGAACATCCTCAATCTGTTGCTGGACCTGAGGGAAGAACTCGATCTCACCTATCTGTTCATCGGCCACAACCTGGCGATCGTCGAGCTCCTGTGCGACCGCGTCGGGGTCCTGGAGCAGGGGGTCCTCCTCGAAACCTTCCGCGCCGAGGAGTTGTCCGCCGCCGACCGTCACCCGGTGACCAGAGCGCTGCTCGACGCGGTGCTCCCGATCAATGACGAGAACCGTCGCGAGATTCGCGGCATACGGGGCCACGCGGTCGCGGGAAAGGCAGACCAATGACCGAGACGTTGCGGGGTCCGGCGGTGGACGGAGGGCTGTTCCGGCGGGCGCTGGCGGCGCACGCGGCCGGGGTGGTGGTCGTCACGGCGCAGAACGAGGGGATCTCGGCGGGACTGACGGCGACGTCGTTCTCCTCGGTCAGCCTCGCGCCGCCGCTGGTCTCCTTCTACGTGGACCAGGGCTCCAGCACCTGGCCGTCGATCCGGTCGGCCGACCACTTCGCCGTCAATGTGCTGGCCGGCGACCAGGGCGAGCTGGCCGCCAGGTTCGCGCGCAAGGGCGCCGACCGGTTCGCCCCGCCCACCCGGTGGCGTCCCGGCGCGTTCGGGGCGCCCCTGCTCGAGGACGCGTCGGCGCATCTGATCTGCCGGCCCCACTCGGCGACCGGCATCGGCGACCACGTGCTGGTGGTGGGCCTGGTCGTCGAGGCGACGGTGCACGGCGCCGGCGGTCCGCTGCTGTATCACCAGGGCCGGTTCGGCAGTTTCCGCCCGCACGACTGACCGCGAGCGCTCTTGCGCCGAATGCCGGTTTCTGCTAATTTCCTACTATGTCTGTAGGGAAAGTGCTGATTGTGCGGCACTACGTCGATCTCGCTCGGCTCGCCGCCAGCCTCTGTCGCCAGTCCTGACCTCTCCCGCCGGGTGCCGGCGCCCGGCGGCGCGTTCCCTACGGCCCTCTCGCGGCACCTCCCGTTTTCGGCGGCCGCCCGCATCTCTCGCCCCTGTCTCCTGTCGCGATGCGATCCTCCCGTCGTCCGGCCGCTCGTCCCCGCGCGAGCGCGACCCTGCGACGCGAAGCGCGCCGGCTCTCCGCGTGCGGCACGGCCGTCCGTACGTCCCCACGCACGACCGCAAGGAATCCCATGAGCATCATCGATCAAATACGCCCGCGTTCCGGCTCCGGCCGCTTCGAGGAATGGCGCGAGGCGGCCCTCAAGGCGGCCGACCGGCTGCGCGCCGACGCCGCCGAGCGCGACATCGCCGGCGCCGACCCCGTCGCCGAGATCGACCTGCTGCGCCGGTCCGGCCTGCTCGCCGTCCACGTTCCCGAGGAGCTGGGCGGGGGCGGCGCGACCTACGAGGAGGTCCTCAGGATCGTGCGCGCCCTGGCTGCGGCCGACACCTCGATCGCCCAGCTCGCGGCCTTCCACTTCCTGGGCAGCCGGGACGGGCTCGGCGGCGGGCGCGCGCTCGCCGAGCGCTGGGCGAAGGGCATCATCGAGGAGGGCTGGTTCGTGGCGGCCGTCGCCCAGGCCGCGTACGAGCCGCTGGTCGTGGCCACGCCGGACGGCGACGGCTTCCTGCTGACCGGTTCCAAGCCGTTCACCAGCGGCGCGGCGGTGGCGGACACGCTGATCGTCTGGGTGCGGTTCGGCGAGGGCGCGGTGGTCGGCGGCGTGGACGTGTCGGGGCTCGTCGGCCGGTTCGCGGTCCGCTCGCCGGCCGACGGCATCGAGTTCCACGGCGACTGGGACAACTTCGGCCAGCGGCTGACGGTCAGCGGCGGCACGACCCTCCGCGACGTCCGCGTGACGGCCGACGACCTGCTCGGCTACACGCACCCGGACACCCCTCCGACGCCCCAGGAGACGCTCCAGGTCCCGCAGGGCCAGCTCGCCTACGGCAACCTCTACCTGGGCGCGGCCCTCGGCGCCCTGCAGGAGGCGCTGGAGTACACCCGGACCAGGTCTCGGCCGTGGCTCACCTCCGGCGCCGCCGCGGCGGGCGAGGATCCCCTCGTCGTCGAGCGGTACGGCCGGCTGTGGGTCCTGGCCGAGTCGGCGGTGGCGCTCGCGGACAAGGCGGGGGAGCTGCTCCAGGCGGCGATCGACCGGGGCGGCGACCTCACCGAGGAGGAGCGAGGCCGGGCGGCCGTGGCCGCCTACCAGTCCAAGGTCCACTCGACCGAGGTGGCGCTCGAGGTCACCTCGCGGATCTTCGAGCTGACCGGGGCCCGCTCGACCGCCCGCGCGTACGGGCTGGACCGCCACTGGCGCAACGTACGGACGCACACGCTGCACGACCCCGCCCACTACAAGCTGCTGGAAATCGGTCACTTCGCCCTCAATGGCCGGTCGCCCGAGCCGACTTACTACTCGTGACGGCGCGGAACGGAACGACGGAGAAAATGAGTCACGACCCCGAACGCCCCATCCGCATCCACTGGTATCTGCCCACGAACGGCGACAACCGCGACATCGTCGGCTCTGGCGACCGCTCGCAGAAGACGCTCGGCGCCGTCGCCGACGGCTTCCGGGCGCCGAGCGTCGACTACCTCGGCCAGATCGCCCGGTCGGCGGAGCAGCTCGGCTACGAGGCCGTGCTCACCCCCACCGGTCTGTGGTGCGAGGACGCGTGGATCAGCACGGCCGCGCTGACCCAGGTGACGAAGCGGCTGAAGTTCCTGGTCGCGTTCCGGCCCGGGCTGCTCTCGCCCACCCTCGCCGCGCACCAGGCCGCCACGTTCCAGCGCCTCTCCGGCGGCCGCCTGCTGCTCAACATCGTGACCGGCGGGGACTCCGCCGAGCAGCGGCGTTTCGGCGACCACCTCGACCACGACCAGCGCTACGCCCGCACCGACGAGTTCCTCGCGGTGCTGCGCGGGGTCACCGGCCTGCCGCCGGGCGAGACGTTCAGCTTCGCGGGCGAGCACTTCCAGATCGAGGACGCGCGCGTCGACGCCGGGCCGTGGGGACGCCCGGAGATCTTCTTCGGCGGCGCGAGCCCGGCCGCGGAGCGGGTGGCGGCCCGGCAGGCGGACGTCTACCTCGCCTGGGGCGAACGGCCCGACCAGATCGCCGAGCGTCTCGAGCGGATGCGCAAACTCGCCGCGGCCGAGGGGCGCGAGCTGCGCTTCGGCATCCGTCTGCACGTCATCAGCAGAGACACCTCCGCGCAGGCGTGGGCGGAGGCCGACCGGCTGCTCTCCAGGATCACCCCCGAGCGGATCGCCGCGCTGCGGCAGGACTTCGCCGGCAGCGAGTCGGTGGGCCAGCGGCGCATGTACGAACTCCACGGCGGCGACCCGGCCAGGCTCGAGGTCTACCCGAACCTGTGGGCCGGCTACGGCCTCGTGCGCGGCGGCGCGGGCACCGCCCTCGTCGGCAGCCATGAGGAGGTCGCCGACCGCATCGAGGAGTACCACGCGCTCGGCCTGGACCACTTCATCCTCTCCGGCCAGCCCCACCTGGAGGAGGCGTACTGGTTCGCCGAGGGCGCCGGCGCCGTGCTCCGGTCCCGGGGACTGCTGGCGTCACCGAAGGCGGACGACCCCGTCCGCCCGACTCTGTGAGAACTCCGTGCGAAAGACAACCACCGTGAAGAAGACGCTCCGCGAACGCCGGCCGCTCCTCTCCCTGCTCGCCGCGTCCGCGTGCGCCGCCCTGCTGGCCGCCTGCGCCGGCCCGGTTCCGCCGGGAGGCGCCGGCACGAACAGCGGCATGGACAGCGGCACGAGCGGCGGCGCGAGTGACGTGGCCGCGGCCCCCGCCGCCGGCGGCACGCTGCGCATCGCGTCGCTGCAGTCCGACCTCGACGCGCTCGACCCCCTCACCGGGTACAGCACCGACTCCTGGGAGATCATCCGCGCGCTCACCCGCCAGCTCGTCACCTACCCGGGCAGCGCCAAGGACATCAAGGACGACACCACGCTCGTGCCCGACCTGGCCGAGTCGTGGGACGTGAGCAAGGACGGCAAGACCTACACCTTCCACCTGCGCGACGGCATCAAATACTCGGGCTCGTCCACCCGCGAGATCGTGGCGGGCGACTTCGTCTACGCGATCAAGCGGTTCTGCGACCCGAACAAGCAGGTCGCCGCGATCAACTACTTCCAGCTCGCCTTCTCCGGCTTCCGCGACTACTGCGAGAAGTTCGCCAAGGTGCCCCCGGGAGATCCGGCCACGTCGAAGGCGTTCATCGACAGCCACGACATCCCGGGCGTCTCCGCGCCCGACGACAAGACGCTGGTGCTGCGCTCGGACACGAAGAACTACGACTTCCTCAGCATCCTGTCGATGAACTTCGTGTCGCCGCTGCCGGAGGAGGTCGCCTCCAAGTACGTCGGCGACTCGCTGGAGTTCCGCAAGAACTACCCCTCGAGCGGGCCGTACCAGATCGCCTCGTACGAGCCGGGACGCAGCCTGGTGCTGAAGAAGGTCCCCGGTTACGACCACGCGGGCGACCCGGCGCGCAAGGCGTACGTCGACGAGATCGTCGTGGACTTCACCACCAACAGCGAGGACGCGGTGGTGCAGAAGATCCAGTCCGGCGACGCCGACCTGTCGCTCTACCTCGACGTGCCGCCGCTGTCCACGATCCAGCAGTACCAGGCGAGCAACAGCCCCTACCTGCACTCCTCCGACAGCGGGGCGGCCAACTTCATCACGATCAACGCCCGGCCGGAGGCGACCTCGCCCGGCGCCGAGGCGCTGCGCAAGCTCAAGGTGCGGCAGGCCCTGGCGTACGCCGTGAACAAGGCCAACCTCGTGCAGGCGCAGGGCGGCAAGATCGCGGCCAGGCCCCTGGGGCAGATCATCACCACGACGATCCTCGGCCACCAGGACTTCGACCCGTACCCGACGCCGGGCGACGCCGGCGACCCCGCGAAGGCCAGGCGGTTGCTCGCCGAGGCCGGGTACCCGGACGGGCTCAAGCTCGACGCCGTCTACCGCGTCAACGCGCAGTTCGAGACGATCGCCGTCACGCTCAAGGCCGACCTCGCGAAGGCCGGGATCGAGCTCAACCTCATCCCCGTCCCGCCCGCCCAGTCCAGCGCGTACCTGCAGGACCCGAAGAGCCGCTGGGACGTGTTCCTGAGCGCGTCCTTCGCACCCGACTGGCAGGGGCCGAGCACGCGGATGCTGCTCGGCGGCTGGCTCGACTCCGACGCCGCGCCCTGCGGCACCGGCAACGTCCACGCCATCTGCTACGACAACCCGGAGCTGAACAAGCTGGCGGCGAAGGCGTTCCCCTCCGACGACCCGGGGCCCATCTGGGCCGAGGCCGACAAGCTGGTCTCCGCCGACCTCCCGTGGATCCCGCTGTTCGAGAAGCGCAAGGTCGCGATCACCTCCGACCGTGTGCGCAACTGGACCTGGTCGTCGCTGGCGACCCAGGCCGACATCACCAACATCGCCGTCGGCCCGGCACGCTAGGAAGCCACCATGGCCCTGTTCTCCGTGGAAAATCTGCGCGTCACGTTCGGGCGGCGCGGACGGACGACCACCGCGGTCCGCGGTGTGTCGTTCGCCGTGGAGCCCGGCAGGACGCTGGCGCTGGTCGGCGAGTCGGGCTCCGGCAAGAGCGTCTCGCTGCTGGGCGCGACCGGGCTGCTGCCGAGCCGGGCCGAGGTGCGGGGAAGCGCCCTGTTCCGCGGCGCGGACCTCACCCGGCTGTCCCCGGCCCGGTTGCGGGCGATCAGAGGCAGGCACATCGGGTTCGTCTTCCAGGACCCGCTGAGCAACCTGCACCCGCTCAAGACCATCGGCGCCCAGATCGGCGAGGCCGTCACGGCCCACGAGCGGGTGGGGCGGGCGGCGCTGCGCCGGCGCGTGCTCGACCTGCTCGGCGAGGTGGGCATCAAGGACCCCGGACGCCGGATCGACGACCACCCCCACCAGTTCTCCGGGGGCATGCGCCAGCGCGCCATGATCGCCATGGCGATCGCGCTGAACCCGGAGCTGATCATCGCCGATGAGCCGACCACGGCGCTCGACGTCACCGTGCAGGCGTCGATCCTGAGACTGCTGCGGCGGCTCCAGGAGGCGCACGGCACCGCGCTGATCTTCGTCAGCCATGACCTGGCCGTGGTGTCCGACATCGCCGACGACGTCGTCGTCATGCGCGACGGCGAGGTGGTCGAGGCGGCGCCGGCGACCGGGCTCTACGCCGCCCCCCGGCACGCGTACACGCGCGCGCTGCTCGGCGCGGCCCGGCACGGGCGGGCGCTCGTACGGTCACCGGAGCCGCCCGAGCCCGAGCGGTCCGAGCCGCGAGCAGAGAGCACGCCGCTGCTGCGGGCGAGCGCCCTGCACATGAGCTACCGCAGGCCGGGCCGCAAGGAGTCGTTCACTGCGCTCACCGACGTGTCGTTCGACCTGCGGGAACGCGAGATCGTCGGCCTGGTGGGGGAGTCGGGGTCGGGGAAGTCCACGATCGGCAGGATCGTGGCGGGCCTCGCCCGGCCGACCGCCGGTTCGGTGTCGCTACGCGGCGAGGTCTACAACGCGCCCGGTGACGTGCGGCTCCCGAAGAGCCTGCGCCCGGCCGTCCAGGTCGTGTTCCAGGACCCCTACGGGAGCCTCAACCCACGGCGCACCGTCGCCGCGACGCTGGCCGAGCCCTTCGTGGTCAACACCGATCTGCCGGCCGCCGAGATCCGCGCCAGAGTCGAGGCGCTGGTCGCACGGGTGGAGCTGCCCCAGTCCGTGCTGCATCGGCTCCCGGCGCAGCTGTCGGGCGGGCAGCGGCAGCGCGTGGCCATCGCCCGCGCCGTCGCTCTGGAGCCCTCGGTCGTCGTGGCCGACGAGCCGGTCTCCGCGCTCGACATCACCACGCAGACGCAGATCGTCGCCCTCCTCCGGCGGCTGCGCGCGGAGCTCGGGACGTCGTTCCTGTTCATCTCCCACGATCTTGGGGTGGTCGCCGACCTGTGCGAGCGGGTCGTCGTGCTCAACCAGGGCCGGGTGGTGGAGCAGGGCCCGGTCCATCGGGTGTTCGACGACCCACGGGATCCGTACACCCGGGAACTGCTCGACTCGATCCCGGGCCGGGTGGCGCATGTCTAGCGAGACACAGCTTGAAGTGCTCACCGCGGAGGCGTACGCCGAGGAGGAGGCCGTACGCCGGTTCCCGGTGCTGCGGGCGATCCTCGCCGAGAGCTCCGCCAGGACCGGGCTGATCCTGGTCGGCGTGGTCGTGCTGGCGGCGCTGCTCGCCCCGGTCGCGGCGGCGCTCACCGGGCACGGCCCGGACCAGCAGTTCCGGTCGGAGGCCCTGGCCGAGAATGGGCTGCCGATCGGCCCGAACGCGCACTTCCCGCTCGGCGCGGACGGGAACGGCCGCGACGTGCTGATCCGGACACTGTACGGCGCGCGCATCTCCCTGCTGGTGGGAATCCCGGCGACCACCCTCGCCCTCGTCGCCGGCACGGCCGTCGGCCTGGTCGCCGGGTTCTTCCCGGGCAGGACCGACCGGCTTCTGTCCCTGGGCACCGACGTCGCGCTGTCGTTCCCGTTCGTCGTGACCGCGCTCAGCCTGGTCGCGCTCAACCGGGGCGGCGACGGAGAGCCCGTCGTCAATCCGGTGCTGCTCGTCGTGCTGGTGATCTCGCTGTTCGCCTGGACCTATTTCGCCCGGCTCACCCGCGGGCTCGTCGTCGTGCTGCGCAACCGGCCGTTCGTGGAGGCCGCGCTCTCGATCGGCGTGAGCCGCCGCCGCCTGATCGTGCGGGAGATCCTGCCCAACGTGCTTCCGGTGGTCGCGGTCTACTGGGCCGTACAGCTTCCCGTGAACATCCTCGCCGAGGCGACGCTGTCGTTTCTCGGGGTCGGCGTCCAGGCGCCTACGGCGAGCTGGGGCAACATGATCGCGGAGGCCCAGCGGTCGTCCCTCTACCAGGTGCAGCCATGGTTCCTGCTCGGGCCCGGCATCGCCATGTTCGTCACCGTGCTGGGGTTCAACGCGATCGGCTCCGGCATCCGCAACGTCCTCGATCCCCAGGGGTAGCCGGCGATGAGAAGGCACATCGCGGGCCACGCGGCCCGCGCCCTCGCGACCCTGCTGGCCGTGCTGGTCATCACGTTCGCGATGACCAGGGTCGCCTACCGCAACCCCGCCGCGGTGCTCGCGCCCCGCAACGCCACCCAGGAGACCCTGGACGGCATCACCCGGGCGCTGCGCCTCGACGAGCCGTGGTATCTGCAGCTCTGGCACTATCTCTACCGGGGGCCGGACATCCAGGGCGCGCCGATGGGCTTTTTCAACTGGCCGCCCGCTCTGGGGTACTCGTTCAGGCAGCAGCGGCCGGTCACCGAGCTGATTCTGTCGAAGATCCCGGTGACGCTCTCGCTGGCGCTGGGCGCGCTCGTCATCTGGATGACGCTGTCGATCCTCTTCGGCGTGGCGGCGGCCAGGAGGCCGGACTCCTGGGTGGATCGGATCCTGTCCGCGTTGTCCTACGCGGGCCTGTCCGTTCCGACGTTCCTGACCGGGATCCTGCTGTCCTACTTCCTGTACTTCACGCTCTCGACGTACGGCATCAGGTGGTTCCCGAGCAGCGGTTACGTCGGCATCACCGAGAATCCCTTCGAGTGGGCCAGGCACCTCGCGCTGCCCTGGCTGACGATCGCCGTCGCCGAGATCGGGATCTTCCAGCGGGTCGTGCGGGCGAACATGCTCGACGTGCTCGGCGCCGACTACATCCGCACGGCGCGGGCCAAGGGCGTCACCGAGCGGAGGGTGCATTTCGGCCACGCGCTCAGCGCGGCGCTGAACCCGATCATCACGCTCGGCGGGCTGGAACTGGCCGCGCTGATGGGCGGGGCCATCGTGACCGAGCAGATCTTCGGCCTCGACGGTGTCGGACGGCTCGCCGTCGAGGCGGCGGTCGGCGGAGACTTCCCCGTCGTCATCGGCACGACGATCCTCGCCGCGGCGATCTTCGTGGTCTCGACGTTCGCCGTCGACGTCGTCACCCGCCTGCGCGATCCCGCCGCCCGCTGACCCTGTGAAGGAGAAGACATGACTTTCGACGTGCGCGTGCTGAGCGGGGAGGACGACCTGCTCGCGGCGTCGGCGACGTTCCGCACCGCCCTCCTCGGCCTGCCGCCCCTGCCGGCGGGAACCGACGTCACCCGGTTCTTCGAACCCGGCCGCACCCTCGGCGCCTTCGACGGGACCGAGCTCGTCGGCACCGCGGACTCCTACGCGAGCACGCTGGTCGTGCCGGGCGGCGTGCGGGTCCCGCACGCCGCGGTCACGCACGTGGGCGTGCTGCCCACGCACACCCGCAGGGGCATCGTGACGGCGCTGATGCGCCGCCAGCTCGCGGACGCCGCCGCGAGGGGTGAGATCGCGGCCACGCTGCGAGCCTCCGAGGCGGTCATCTACGAGCGCTTCGGGTACGGCATCGCCGGGTCGGCCGCCCGCCGGGAGGTGTTCCGCAGGCAGGCCACACTCCGCGCGACCGTGCCGCCCGGGGGGCGGGTCCGGCTGGCCGACCCCGCGTCCTCCTGGAAGACGCTCGCCCAGATCTACGAGTCCGCCGCGGCCTGGACCGGGGCGATCGGCCGGCCCGCCTCCTGGTGGTGGCAGCAGGAGCAGCGGCAGGCCGCGGATCCCGGCCCCGCCTACGTCGCCGTGCACGGACAGGACGGTTCGGAGGACGGGTTCGTCCGCTACCACCCGGCCGCCACGGCGGAGTGGTTCACCAGCCGCGACCGGGCGATCGTCGTCGACGACCTCGTCGCCGCCACACCTGACGCGTACGCCGGGCTGATCCGGTGGCTGCTCGGCCTCGACCTCGTCGACCGGATCATCCTGCCGTTCACCGCCCCGGACGACCCGCTGCCGCTGCTGCTGACCGACGACCGCGCCGTCCGTACGGTCTCCGTCCGCGACGAAACCTGGCTGCGCCTCGTCGACGTGCCCGCCGCACTGGCGCGGCGCGACTATCGCGGCCCCGGCTCGATCGTCCTGGCCGTCACCGACGACCTGCTGCCCGGCAACACCGGGACCTACCTGATCAGCGCCCGCGGGGTCGCCAGGACCGAGGGACGCGCGGATCTCTCTGGGGCCGATCTCTCCGTGGACGTCGCCACCCTGGCCGCCCTCTACCTGGGCGGTTCCCGCTGGTGGCAGCACGCCAGGGCCGGACGCGTGACCGTCCACAGCGATGGCGCCCTGGAGGCGGCCGAGGAGCTGTTCCACACGGACGCATCGCCCTTTTCCGGCACGCTTTTCTGAGGGCTGAGCTGCGGATATGACGGGTGTCACGGGTCAGGACACGACGCGCGGCACTTATCGCCACATCGCCTGATCCGTACCGTGAAGGTCATGACGAACACGCCTTCATCGCAGCGTACGGACTGGCACATCTCCCTTCTCGGCGGCCTGAAGCGCCGGGGGCCGGGGCGGATGCCCGCGGACACGGTCGTCCTCACCCCCGTGGGCGGAGCCGACCTCGACCTGAGCGACGCCGAGATCGCGCCGGTCACCTCGGTGACGAAGATCTCGATCGCGGGCGGCGTACGGCTGCGGGTGCCCGCCGACGTCACGGTGGAGGTCGAGGGCTTCAGCCTGATCGGCGGACGCCATGTGGAGCCGGGAACGCCTGGTCCCTCCGGGCGTGTAATCCGGGTTCGCAACTACAGCGTCTTCGGCGGCGTCAGCGTCACCCGCGGCTGAGCCCCTGCGTCCGAGGGGCGCAGGCTCAGGCGGGCCCGCCGTCCGCAAGGATGCGTTCGAGGGTGCGCCGGCCCATCCGGCTCATGGCCGGGTTGGTCTCGAGGTAGTACCAGACGACCCCCATCGCCTGCGCGAAGGCCCACGCCTTGCCCCGCTCCCACTCGAGGTCGTCACACCCCAGGTCGAGACGGAGCACCCGGCGCGGCCCCGTCTCCAGCAGATGCCAGGCGCTCACGAGGTCGAGAGCGGGATCGGCCGGCCCGAAGCCGCCGCCGTCGAGAATCCCGGCGAGGCGGCCGGCGGACACGAGCACGTTGCCGGGGATGAGATCACCGTGGGTCATGACGTCGGCCGCTTCGCGCGGCAGGCTCCGGAACGTCTCCCACATCCGGCGCAGCCGGGGAACGTCCAGCAGTCCTTCACTGCGCTCGAAGCAGGTCTCCATCCACGCGTCGTGGGACCGGAGGTCGCCTCCCCGGCCCTTGCCGGAGAACGTACGGCCACGCGTGCCGACCTCGCGCAGATCGGCGATGAGATCGGCGAGGTCGTGGGCGAACGCGACCGACTCGCCCGGGTCCTCGTCGGTCGCCACGGCGCCGGGCAGCCACGTCTGCACCGACCACGGAAGCGGATATCCCGCACCGGGCTCGCCGAGCGCGACCGGCTCCGGCGTGGGAAAGCGGGTGCTGCCCGCCAGCTCGCGGGCCGCCTCCGCTTCGGACTCCAGCCAGCGCCGCGTCGCGTCGACCGGCCCTGGCTGCAGGGGAAACCGGGCCGTGAAGTGATCGCCGACGCGGAAGATGGCGTTGACCGTCCCATGGGCGGCGACGCCGGTGACGGGCAGGCCCCGCCACTGCGGGAACTGCTCGTCCACCAAGGCGCGCACCGTCTCCTGTGACACCGTCAGCTGGTCGGCGTGCATCTTCACGCCGGGAGCGTTCCGCGTTCCTGTCCTCTTCCGCAACCTGTTTTCGGCCCCCTGGGGCGGCTTCGCCGGCCGTCAGGTGTCCGCGGCCCCATGGCCGGGCGTCCACGGCGTCAGGCCGAGGTGCACCGAGATGCTGCGCAGCAGCGAGTCGTGCATCCGCGCCCTGGTCAAGCCGGATATCCGCGTCGCCACGGCGATCTCCAGGCCGTCGATCTGGGTGAGGATCAGGTCGACGGTCTCCTCGACGGTGGAGACCACCCGGAAGACCCCCGCCGCCAGGCCCTCCTCCACTGCCGCCTGCACCGGCGCTCGCCAGCCGTCGTACTGCAGCTCGAAGAGGCGCCTGAGCTCCTTGTCCCTGGCGGACGCGGCGGCGAACTCCATGAAGGCGAGGCAGCGGTTCCGGAAGCCTCGCGGGTGGGTGATGTACTCCACCAGGTCGCGGATCCGGTCCCATGGGTCGCGATGGCGTGCCGCGATTTCCTCGAGCCCTTTGACGATCTTCCCCGTGTGGTGCGCGAAGGCGGCCAGCATCAACCCGTCGCGGGTCTCGTAGTAGTGCTGCAGGGTGCCGATCGACACCCCCGAGTGCTTGGCGACGTCCCGGAGCCGGACCCGCTCGTAGCCCATCTCGGCGACCAGCTCGATGACCGAGGCGAGGATGCGCCCTCGCTGACCGTCGGTCCGTACCTCCAGTGCGGCGTCCACCCGTTGCCCTTTCTCGGACGGTCCTGTCCTGTCGCCTCCGGGTCGCACTATAGCCATCCCTGACGCGTAAAAGGAACTCGAAAAGCCCTATTGACAAGGGAATGAACCCGCTCTTCTAATAATGCGGTACTAACGGAGTCGGGGCGCTTGACGCAGGTCGGAGCGTCCCGCCGAGCCATGGACTGGAGGGGGCGGTGGGCAAGACGATCATCTGTCCGTGCCATGACGTGACCGTCGAGGACATCCGGGCGATGTACGCCGCGGGCTACACCCACCCCGAGACGCTGAAGCGGGCGACGGCCGTCTTCATGGGCCCCTGCCAGGGCAAGCACTGCGCGGGTCCGGTCATGGAGCTGCTGCGGGAGCTGTCGGGCGGCGACGAGGGACGGGTCTCCCGGCGCCCCACGGCCCGGCCTCCGCTGCGTCCCGTCCTCCTCGGCGTGCTCGCCGGCGCCGCCGGGCTGTCCGCCCAGACGGGCCCCGAGACGGGCCCCGAGACGGGCGCTGCGAGCGGCGCGACGGGGGGTGCCTGACCATGGCGGTCCCCGGAGCCTGCCGCTCCCCGCTCCGCCGCGCGTACGACGTGGTGATCGTCGGGGCGGGCGTGCAGGGCCTCGCCCTGGCGTACGAGCTGGCCAAGCTCGGCGTCCGGGACGTGGCGGTGCTGGACCGGAGCTATCCCGGAGGCGGCGGCAGCGGGCGCAACGGCGAGATGATCCGCTCCGCGTTCGGCTCCCGCGAGTGGACGGGCCTGTTCGACGAGTCGCTGCGCCGCTGGCGCACGCTCTCCGCCGAACTGGACTTCAACGTGCTGTTCTCCGGCAGCGGCTACCTGGTTCTGGCCTCCACGCCGGAGCAGGTCGAGCGGTGCCGGGCCGACGCCGTACGGCAGGCCGCGCTGGGCGTGCGCTCGCAGTTCGTCACGGCGGAGGAGGCACGCCGAATCGTGCCCGAGGTCAATCCCGATCTCGCGCTGGGCGGCGTCTACCAGGAGCACGCCGGATTCGCCCACCACGACGCCGTCGTGTGGGGGTACGCCCGGGCCGCCGCGCGCCTCGGCGTCGAGATCCACACCGGGGTCACGGTGACCGGTGTCGAGGTCGCCGGTGGAGCCGTACGCGGCGTGCGCACCGACCGCGGGGACGTCGCCACGCCGGTCGTGGTGAACGCGGCGGGCGGCGGGGCCAAGACGATCGCCGAGATGGCCGGGGTGCGGCTGCCGACCCGCACCTGCCGCCTGGAGATGATCGTCACCGAGTCGGTGGCGCCGTTCCTGCGTCCCGCGCTCGCCAGCCTGGAACTGCTCGGTTACTGCCACCAGACGGCCAGGGGCGAGTTCGTGGGCGGGACCGAGTTGCCGTACCCCGACGTCAGCGACAGCCTCAACGGCACCTACACGCTGCTCGCCGACATGGCCGCGAAGTTCGTCCGGCTGCTGCCCCGGCTGGCCGGGGTCCGGCTGCTCCGCCACTGGGCGGGGCTGGTCGACCAGGCGGACGACCTGTCCCCGGTGATCGGTCCGGTGCCCGAGGTCAGCGGGTTCCACCTGACCTGCGGCTGGGTCTACGGCTTCATGGGCGCCCCCGCGACCGGCGCGCTGCTCGCCCGGGGGATCCACGAGGGCGTCATGCCGGAGCTGATCCGGCCCTTCTCGGTCACCCGTCTGCACGAGGGACGGCTCATCCAGGAAGGCACCCTCGTGGTCGCCGCGGAGGAGGGGAGCGCCGCATGAACCTGCGCATCACCACCCATCCGTCGGCTTCGCCGGGCAGGTCCAGGCGGGTCGCGTTCACGTTCGAGGGCCGGACCCTGCACGGCTACGAGGGCGAGCCGGTCGCCACGGCGCTGCACGCCGCCGGGGTTCGGGTGCTCTCGCGCAGCTTCAAGTACCACCGCCCCCGGGGCATCGGACTGACCTGCGGCACCCCCTCGTGCCCCGGCTGCCAGCTCACCGTCGACGGTCAGTACGGCGTGCCGGGATGCGCCACTCCGCTGCGCGGGGGCGAGTCGGTGCGCCGGGAGCGTGCCTGGCCCGGCGCCGACTGGGATCTGCTCGGGGCGGTCGACCGGTTCTCCGCGCTCGTTCCTGCGGGTTTCCAGTTCCGGCTGCTGCGCGGCTCACCCCGGCTGGCCCATGTCGCGGAACGCCTCATGGGCGTGATCGCCGGCGGCGGGCGCACGGTGGCGGCCGGGGTCGCCGCGCGGGCGCTCCGGCCCGGTCTGGGGGAGCGGCGGACCCCGCTCGCCGTCGTCGGCGGCGGTGTGGCCGGGCTGGCCGCCGCCCTGGCCGCGGCCGAGGGCGGGCTGGAGGTGGTCCTGGTGGACCAGGGCGACGAACCGGGCGGCGTGCTCCGGGCGGAGACGCGTCGCGTGCGCGGCCTCGACGGCCTGGAGGTCCCCGGATTCCGGCTGGTGGACGGCCTCGCGGCCCGGGCACGGGCGCACGCCTCGATCACGGTGCTCAGCGCCTCGACCGCGCTCGGCTGGTACGAGGGCGGAGTGCTGCCGGTGGACACTCCGGACGGCCTGCTGGTGCTGCGCCCCGAGCGGTTGCTGGTCGCGACCGGCGACTACGACGTCCCGATGCCGTTTCCCGGCAACGACGTCCCCGGCGTGATGCTGGCCGGTCCGGTCCAGCGTCTGATCAACGTCGATCACGTGCGCCCCGGCGAACGCGCCGTCGTGGTGGCCGCCGAGCCGTACGGTTACGGCCTCGCCGAGCAGCTCCACGCCGTCGGCGTCGCGCTCGCGGCCGTCGTCGACCCCCGGCCGGAACGGGAGATCCCGGCCGGGGCGTTCCCGGCGGCGCTCGCCGCCGCGCGGGTGCCCTACCTGCCGGGCCACGCCGTACGGAAGGCCGTGGGGCGCCGGGGCGTGCGCCGGCTGGTGGTCGCCCAGCCGGGCATGCGCGGCGCCGGCGGCCCGGTCGTGCGGCTGGCCTGCGACACGGTGGTGGTGGCCGCAGGACGGCGACCCGCCGAGGAACTGCTTCTGCAGCGGCTCTACCACGGCGACGTCACGCTCGACGTCATCCGTGACGAGCCGGACGGACCTTACTCCCTGCCGGGCGGCGTGGCGGTCGCGGGCGGCGCGGCGGGGACGACCGACCCCGCCACCGCCCTGGCCCACGGCGCCGAAGCGGGCCGCCGCCTGTCCCGATGGAAGCCGGGAAGCGACCTCCCCCTCACCCCTGTCTCGCCCGGCGCGGCCGGGCGGCCGTCTCCTTCAGGAGGAACCAGTGACTGACACCGGCGCGCACGGGATGCTCTCCCGCCGAACGCTGCTCATCCGCGGTGGCCAAGGGCTCGGCCTCCTCGCGGCCTCCGGCGTGCTCAGCGCCTGCGGCGGTGGCTTCTCCGCCTCGTCGTCGAGCGGTGGCGGTGGCGGCGCGACCCTGACCGTCGTGAGCTTCGGCGGCGACTACCAGAAGGCCCAGGCCAAAACCATGTGGGCGCCGTACGCCGCCAAGAACGGGATCACCGTGAAGGAGGACGGCCCGACCGACAACGCCAAGATCAAGGCGCAGGCCGAGTCGGGCAACCCGTCCTGGGACATCGTGGTCGTCGGGAACGACTTCGGCAGCGAGTCGGACGCTCAGTGGCTGGAGCCGATCGACTACTCGGTCGTCGACAAGTCGTCCATCGTCGACGGCTACGCGCAGACGTACCGCGTCGCCGCCGACATCGAGGGCACCGTCCTCGCGTACCGCTCCGACAAGACCGGTGACGCCGCGCCCACCCCCTGGGCGGACTTCTTCGACCTGAAGAAGTACCCGGGCAAGCGCACCGCGTGGAAGTCGGTGGGCGGCGGCATCTTCGAGATCGCGCTGCTCGCCGACGGCGTCGCCCCGGCGGACCTCTATCCGATCGACGTGGACCGGGCGCTGAAGAAGCTGTCCACGATCAAGGACCAGCTCATCTGGTGGGAGACCGGCGCCCAGGCCCAGCAGTACCTCGAGAGCGGGGAGGCGGTCATGGGCATGGTGTGGATCGCCCGCGCCGTGCTGTCGGCGGCGAACGCCCCCATCACGATCGCCTGGGACTCCTGGCTGTCGCAGGAGGCGTACTGGGTCGTGGTGAAGGGCAGCAGGAACAAGGCCGAGGCGATGAAGCTCATCGCCTACATGACCTCGGCCGGTCCCACCGCCGAGTTCACGAAGTACCAGCCGTACGGACCGGTGAGCAAGGCGGCGCAGGACAAGGTCGACCCCTCGGCGAGGGAGAACCTCCCGACCACCCACCTCGACACCCAGGTCAAGGTGAACGACGAGTGGTGGGGCAAGAACCGGGACTCCGTCAACGACAGGTTCCAGCAGTGGCTGCTCTCCTGAGCCCGCTGTCCCCGAGCGGCCCGGCGACGGCCGCCACACCCGCCGAGAAGGGCGGCGGCTCCCGGGGCAGGGCGCGGAACTGGCCGTTCCTGTTGATCGTCCCCGCCCTGCTGGTCCTGCTCGCGGTCTTCGCGTACCCGGTCGCGCAGACGTTCGTCGGCGCGTTCACCACACCGTCGCCGGGAACCGGCAACTTCGCCTGGTTCTTCGGTTCTCCGGCCAACGTCGCCGTCCTGACCAGGACGTTCTCGACGGCCCTGTGGGCGACCGTGATCTGCTTGTGCCTCGCCTATCCCTATGCGTACCTGATGACGGTGGCCTCGCCCCGGGCCAGGGCGACGCTGCTGCTGATCGTCATGCTTCCGTTCTGGACCAGCCTCATGGTCCGGACCTTCGCCTGGCTCGTGCTGCTGCAGGACACCGGCCTCGTCAACGGGTTCCTCGGGCTGCTCGGCCTGGGACCGGTGAGCCTGGTCCGCACGCAGACCGGAGTCCTCATCGGGATGGTCCAGATCCTCATGCCGTTCATGGTGCTGCCGCTGTACTCGGTGATGAGCGGCATCGACAGGCGGTTGCTGACCGCCGCCCAGAGCCTCGGCGCCCGCCCACTGGTCGCGCTGCTGCGCGTCTTCGTGCCGCTGTCCCTGCCGGGAGTCGCCGCCGGGGCGACGATGGTCTTCATCACCTCGCTGGGCTTCTACGTCACGCCGGCCCTGCTCGGCTCGCCCAGTGAGGCGCTGATCTCGCAGTTCATGTACACCCAGGTCAGCGGCATGCTGATGTGGGGCAGGGGCGGCGCCATGGCGGTCGTGCTGTTCGCCGCCACCCTGCTGCTGATCGGACTGCTCGGCCTGGCCATGCGGGCCGGCCGCCGGGGCAAGGCGGGCGCCCAGTGAGCGCCCGGCTCGGCCGCGCCGCCCTGTGGACCGCCGGCGTGCTGGTCGCCGCATGGCTGGTGGCGCCCACTCTGGTGGTGATCCCGCTCGGCTTCACCGACAAGGTGTCGCTGACGTTCCCGCCGACCGGCTGGTCGACCAGGTGGTACGCCAACTTCTTCGGCGATCCGGCGTGGACCGCCGCACTGGCCAACTCGCTGCTGGTCGGCGTTCTCGTCGCCGTCGTCGCGACCACTCTCGGCACCGCGGCGGCGTTCGGGCTCACTCGCTGGACGAACGGAAGGGGCGCGGCCGCCGCGAGCGTACTGCTGCTCGCCCCCATGATCGTCCCGGGCATCATCCTGGCCATCGGGATCTACGCCGTCTTCCTGAAGCTCGGCCTCGCCGGGACGCTCGTCGGCTTCGTCGCCGCGCACACCGTCCTGGCCATGCCCTTCGTCGTCGTCTCCGTGACGGCCTCCCTGCGCACGTTCGACGTCCGGCTGGAGACCGCGGCCGCGAGCCTGGGCGCCGGGCGGTGGGCGACGTTCCGGCAGGTCACCCTGCCGCTGATCATGCCGGGTGTGGTCTCGGGCGCCCTGTTCGCGTTCGTGACCTCGTTCGACGAGGTCGTGGTCTCCCTGTTCATCCAGAGCCCCACCCTGGTCACCCTGCCCGTCCAGATGTACTCGAGCGTCACCCGCGAGACCGATCCCACGCTCGCCGCCGCCGCGACCATGATCCTGGCCCTCACCACGGTCCTGGTCGGCGGCGGCCTCACCCTGGCCGCAAGGAGGAACCGTGCCCGTTGACCCGCCCGAGGGGGCGGCGCTGCCCGCAGGCAAGGGCGCCCGCATCGACCTGAGCGGCATGACCAAGCGCTACGGCGGCTCCGTCGCCGTCGACGACGTCACGCTCACCGTGGAGCCGGGGGAGTTCATGACGTTCCTGGGGCCTTCCGGCTCCGGCAAGACGACGACCCTCAACATGATCGCCGGCTTCACCGACATCACGTCCGGGACCCTCCGGATCGACGACCGGCCCGTGGGCGCCGTGCCCGCGCACAAACGGGACATCGGCGTGGTGTTCCAGCATTACGCGCTCTTCCCGCACATGACGGTCGCCCAGAACGTCGCCTTCCCGCTGCGACAGCGCAGGGTGCCCAGGGCCGCGCGCGACCGCCTCGTCGCCGCCGCCCTGGAGACCGTGCAACTGCCCGGCCACGCCTCCCGCTACCCCCGGGAGTTGTCCGGCGGGCAGCAGCAGCGGGTCGCGCTCGCCCGGGCCATCGTGTTCAGCCCCCGCGTCCTGCTCATGGACGAGCCGCTCGGCGCGCTCGACCGAAAGCTCCGCGAGTTCCTGCAACTGGAGATCAAACGCATCCACCGGGAGGTCGGGTCCACCTTCGTGTTCGTGACCCACGACCAGGAGGAGGCGCTGGTCCTCTCGGACCGCATCGCGGTGTTCAACAACGCCAGGATCGAGCAGGTCGGCACCGCCCGTGACCTGTACGAGCGGCCGGCCACGCTGTTCGTGGCCCGGTTCCTCGGCGAGTCCACGGTCCTGCGGGGCACCGCGACGCCGGACGGGAGCCGGTCCCGCCTCGACCTGGACGGCTTCGCCGTACGGGCTTCCGGCGGGGTACGCAGCGGACCGGCCGCGCTGGTCGTGCGGCCGGAACGGCTCCGACTGGAGGCCGACGAGACCGACGCCGGCGGCAGCGGGAACGCGATCCCGGTCACCGTGGTGGAGGAGATCTACCTCGGAGCGGCCCGCAAGCTGGAGGTGCTGCTGCCCGGCGGCGCGCGGGGTCTCGTACGCGAGCAGGCGGGCGCGTCGAGCGACCTGAGGGTGGGCGACCGCGCCCGCCTCTGCTGGCATCCCGACGACTGCGTCCTGCTGCCCGACGACCCCACCACCGAAAGGATCCTCACATGACCGCCAACGGCGGAGTGTCGTTCTGGTACCGCGAGACGGGGTTGCCCGCGCGACGCCCGCCTCTGGAGCGGCCCGTCGACGCGGACGTCTGCATCGTCGGGGCCGGCTACACCGGCCTGTGGACCGCCTACTACCTGAAGAAGGCGCAGCCGAGCCTGGACATCGTCGTCCTCGAGCGCAAGTTCGCGGGCTACGGCGCTTCCGGCCGCAACGGCGGCTGGCTGACCGGCGCGCTGGCGGGGTCGCCCCGCAGGTTCGCCCGCACCCACGGCGGTGAAGGCGTGCAGGCCCTCCAGCGGGCGATGAACGAGACCGTCGACGAGGTCATCGCGGTGGCACGCGCCGAGGGGATCGACGCCGACATCGTCAAGGGCGGCATCCTCAGGGTGGCGCACGCCCCGTCCCACCTGCCGCGCCTGACCGCCCAGGTGCGGGCGGCCCGGGCCTGGGGCGACACCGAAGTGGAGCAACTCGACGCCGAGCAGACAACGGCGAGGATCCGGGTGGACGGCGCGCTCGGCGCCTCGTTCAGCCCCCACTGCGCCAGGGTGCAGCCGGCCAAGCTCGTGCAGGGGCTCGCGAGGGTCGTCGAGGGGCTCGGGGTGCGGATCTACGAGTCCACACCGGTGACGGAGATCGTGCCGCACGAGGCGCGCACTCCGTACGGCGCCGTGCGGGCGGACTTCGTGCTGCGCGCCACGGAGGGGTTCACCGCCGGGCTGGCGGGCGAGCGCCGGACCTGGCTGCCGATGAACTCCTCGCTCATCGTCACCGAGCGGCTGCCCGGCCGGGTGTGGGAGCGGATCGGCTGGGAGGGCCGCGAACTGCTCGGCGACATGTCCCACGCCTACATCTACGCCCAGCGGACGGCCGACGATCGCATCGCCATCGGCGGGCGCGGTGTGCCCTACCTGTTCGGTTCCCGTACGGACGACGACGGGCGCACGCACGCCACGACGGTGCGCGCCCTGCGTGACGCCCTGGTGCGGCTCTTCCCCGCCGTACGGGACGCCGCGGTCGAACACGCCTGGTGCGGTGTCCTCGGCGTGCCGAGGGACTGGTGCTCGACCGTCACGCTGGACCGGCGGACCGGGCTCGGCTGGGCCGGCGGCTACGTCGGTCACGGCGTGGCCACGACCAACCTCGCAGGGAGAACGCTGCGCGACCTCGTACTCGGCGCCGACACCGACCTGACCCGGCTGCCCTGGGTCGGCAGAAAGGTGCGCAGGTGGGAGCCGGAACCGCTCCGCTGGATCGGCGTGCGCGGGATGTACGCCGCCTACCGCGCGGCCGACCGGGCCGAGATCGTGGGCGGCCGGACGACGACGTCGCCCATCGCCAGGATCGCCGACGCCGTGGCCCGCCGGAACTGATCAGCTTCGGCAGGGACACGTACAGCACATGTTGAGCCGCCGGATGATCCGGCGGACGAGCAGGAGAGAAGTTGACCAGCATCGTCGTTCCCGACGCGAGCACGGCCGTCCTCGGCCCCGCCGCGCCCAAGCCGACCTCCGTCGAGGGTGACCAGCGCGAGGCGACCCTCGCGGTGTGGACCTCCGAGGACGGCAGGACCAGCGCCGGCGTGTGGGAGTGCACGCCCGGCAGATTCACCGCCGTGCGGGACGGTTACCACGAGATCTGCCAGATCCTTTCCGGGCGGGTGACCGTGGTCTCGGCCGACGGCATGGAGCAGGAGGCCGGCCCCGGCAGCACCCTGGTCATGCCGGCCGGCTGGCGGGGGGAGTGGCACGTCCACGAGACCGTGCGGAAGACGTACGTGACCACCCGTCTGTGACTCTTCCGCCCGCCTTCCCTGGCCGTGTTCGGCTGAATAAAGCGCAACTTCAGGAGATTTCCACCAGTGTCTGACCTGCCGGTATTGAAGAATTTCGTCGATGGTCGTTACACCGACACGGCCGACGGCGTCACCTCCGAGCTGATCGATCCCTGTGACGGCGAGCCCTACGCCCTCGCACCCGTGTCCTCGAAGGAGGAGGTGGACGTCGCGATGCGCGCGGCGGCCTCCGCGTTCGAGACCTGGCGCGACACGACTCCGGGGGAGCGCGCCCGCGCGCTGCTGCGGCTGGCCGACGCCATCGAGGAGAACGCCGACCGGCTCGTGGACGTGGAGTGCCGCAACACCGGCAAGCCGCGTGGAGCGACCGCGTCGGGCGAGGTGCCACCGATGGCCGACCAGGTCCGCTTCTTCGCCGGCGCCGCCCGGCATCTGTCCGGACTGTCCGCCGGAGAGTACGCACAGGGGCACACGTCGATGGTCCGGCGGGAGCCGATCGGGGTGTGTGCCCAGGTCACGCCGTGGAACTACCCGATGATGATGGCGGTGTGGAAGTTCGCTCCGGCGATCGCGGCGGGAAACACCGTCGTGCTCAAGCCGTCGGACACCACTCCTGCCTCGACTCTCCTGCTGGCCGAGATCGCTGCTGAGTTCCTGCCGCCGGGCGTCTTCAACGTCGTGTGCGGTGACCGCCACACCGGCCGCGCCCTGGTGGAGCACGAGATCCCGCAGTTCGTCTCCATCACCGGTTCGGTCCGGGCCGGCATGCAGGTGGCCGGCAGCGCCGCGGCCGACCTCAAGCGCGTCCATCTGGAACTCGGCGGCAAGGCGCCCGTCGTCGTCTTCGACGACGCCGACATCGAGGCCGCCGCCCGGAAGATCGCCGGAGCCGCCTACTACAACGCGGGGCAGGACTGCACGGCCGCCACCAGGGTCCTGGTCGCGGAAGGCGTGCACGACGCGCTCACGGGCGCCCTGGTGGAGCAGGCGCGCGCCCACCGCACCGGTCCCGGTGTCGCCGATCCCGACTTCGGGCCGTTGAACAACGCCGCTCAGCTCGCTCACGTCTCCGGGTTCGTCGAACGGCTCCCGGCACACGCCGAGGTCGTGGCGGGTGGCGGCCGGATCGGCGACCGTGGCTTCTACTACGCCCCGACGGTGGTGTCAGGTCTGCGGGAGGAGGACGAGATCGTCCGCAAGGAGATCTTCGGTCCCGTGATCACCGTGCAGCCGTTCGCCGACGAGGCCGACGCCCTGAGAATCGCCAACTCCACGGAGTACGGACTGGCGTCCTCCGTCTGGACGAAGGACCACGGCCGGGCGATGCGCATGGCACGCAAGCTCGACTTCGGGTGCGTGTGGGTGAACACGCACATCCCCCTGGTCGCCGAGATGCCGCACGGCGGGTTCAAGCGCTCCGGATACGGCAAGGACCTGTCGATGTACGGATTCGAGGACTACACCCGGATCAAGCACGTCATGAGCAACATCGACCTGTGAGCCTCTCGAATTCGCGATTAAAAATGGAAAGCGATTCGGCATTGCGTGCGCCGGCTATTCCGTGTCCCGCCGACGCTTCACACGGATTCGTCACCGGTTGCTTTTCGCGGTCGGCCCGGAAATGACGGAGACTTCCACGACCGGTGGCAAGTGACGTCCAGGCCCGACGTGAGCGCGTGGAGAACCTTTTTGTCGTCTGTTCACTGTCGAAATAAGTCTCACTACCGTGTCCTCCCGGCAGGGCGCCCGCGTCCTGCGTGAGAAAGGAGGACGCTACTGATGACTGGTTCCGATAACGGGTTGTACGTGGGCCGGCGGTCCGTGCTGGCCGGTGTGGCGGGCTTGCTGGGAGCGGCGGCGCTGCCCGCGGCCGCCGCGCACGCGGACCCGAAGGAGTTGCCGAACGGGGGCGCGCCGAAGGGGCGGTACCCGTCGAACTGGCCCGAGCTCGCGCCCTACGGCCTCGCGGACACGCGGCCCGACCTGTGGCCGCGCGACGACAACTCCTTCATCCTCCCTCTGGAGCTGCGCCCCCGCGACGAGGAGCTCGGCCGGGTCTGGATGCGGGACACCTACGTCAACTGCTTCGACGTCGACGGTCGTCCGATCTACGTCGCAACCGGCACCACCCGGGTGCCCGGGCTCGCGGCGGCCGGCCCGTGGAACGACGGCATCTTCGTGTGGACGGCCACGTCCCTGCACGGGCCGTGGAAGCTGGCCGACACCACCGGCATCCGGCCGGACGCCGAGAAGGGCAAGGTGTGGTCGCCCGAGTTCGTCGGCGAGAACCGGCCCGGGCGCACGGTCGTCGCTCCGTGGCAGGAGTACTGGTACGACGACCAGTTCGGCAAGCGCGGCAACGCCTGGGCGCCCGAGGTGCACTACTTCCGCGGCAAGTGGTACATCGTCGCGTGCATGGGCGACCATTCCCAGAAGGTCGGCTCGTTCATGCTCGTGAGCGAGGGCGGGGTGGAGGGCCCATACCGGCTCATCCAGGGCAACTACGACAAGCCCTTCGGCGACTCCTTCATCGGTGGGCCCGCTTTCATCAAGCCCGGCGCCTACCACCACATCGACGGCGGCCTCTACAGCGAGGGCGACGAGGCGTGGCTCGTGCTGCACAACAACCTGTACGCGAAGTTCCGGGATGACATGGAGGACATCATCCCGACGACGAACCTGCCAAGCTTCCAGCAGACGCCTTACGCACCCGAGCCGTATCTCGAAGGCGCGTACGTGTTCAAGTACGGCGGCAAGTACTACCTCATCCACGCCGCGTGGGACCGCTCGTCGGCCAACTCCGACGGCAGCACGCGATACGCCTACGACACCGCCGCCCCCGGCCGCGTGCAGTACCAGTACGACGCGATCATCGCCGTCGCGGACAAGTTCGAGGGGCCGTATTCCAAGCGGTGGACCCTGGGCGTCGGCGCCGGCCACAACAACATCTTCGTGGATCGCAGCGGCCAGCTGTGGGCGACGTTCTTCCGCAACCCCAACGTCGGCTACTGGGCCGACCCGTCGCGTATCGGCGACGCCGCCGTGCCCGGCGTCGTACGGCTGGAGTGGACCGGCCCCGAGGGCAACCACCTGTACGTCGCGCGCCGGAACCCGGGGCACAGCGAGGATTGACCACCCCGGCGCGGACTGGCGCCACTGGGAGTCTCGCCGTACGCCGGCGGCCTGAGCGGGCTCGACCAGCTCGGCAGGCGCCGGCGGCGCGTCACCCGGGGCCCGCGCCGCCGCTCGGGACGCCCTTCGCGATCACATCTTCACCGATCCCGACGGTGAGGCCCTCCTCGGCGGCCAGCACTTCACCGCCGAACGCCGGCCGAGCGGCCGCCACGGAGGCGTCCCGATCGTTGCCCGGCCAGAAGTGGGTGAGCATCAGACGGCGGGCGCCCGCCCGCCGGGCCCAATGACCGGCCTCGGCGGAAGTCATGAGATTGCGGGTGGAGCGGCCGGTCTCGCCGCCGCGGTCGGTGGCCTCGACGATGAACAGGTCGGCGTCGCGGCCGAGTTCGGCCAGCACCGGGGTCGGGCCGGTGTCGCCGGAGTAGGCCAGGGCGATTCCGCCGGCCTCCAGGCGGACGCCCGCGTTGGGCACGTGATGCGGAAGCGACAGCCCCGTCAGTTCGAAGGGCCCCACCCGGTGGCGGCCAGGCAGCGGATGCACCTCGAAGACCGTACGCAGGTCGACGTCGGGTTCCAGTCCGCCGATGCGGTCGAGCACGCCTGGCGGGCAGTACAACGGCAGCCGCGGTGCACCGGGGTGGCCGTAGAACCGCATTCGGAACAGCGCGTGCAGGTCAATGCAGTGATCCGGGTGCTCGTGCGTGATGACGACGGCGTCCACCGCGCCGTCTGGCCGGCGCGCGAGCAGCCGGGGCAGCGTGGCGTATCCGAGGTCGAGCACCATGCGGAAGCCGTCCCAGTCCACCAGGAAGCCACTGCAGGCACGGCCCGGTTCGGGAAATGCGCCACAACTGCCGAGCACGGTGACCTGTCGCATCCGTACAGAGTGTCAGATCGCGTCTGCGGCCGTGCGTGACGATCGGTGCCGCCGCCGCTCGATCACTCGACGGTTCCGGCCGGGATCCGCGCCGTCGTGGCCGGCCGGTAGCGTACGTTCACGACCGACGTGGGGTCGCCTTCGCCGAGCCGGTGGAGGCGGATCGGCTCGCCGCCGGGGTTGTCGTACAGCCGGATGCCCTCGCCGAGCAGGACCGGCGCGATGTGAAGGTCGATCTCGTCGATCAGCCCGAGTTCGAGAAGCCGCCGCCCGATGGTGGGCGAGAACACTTCGAGGTTCCTGCCGCCGGCCGCCTCCAGGCCGATCCGCACCGCCTCGGCCGGGTCGCAGTTCAGGAACGTGACGCCGTCGGCGGGCGCCGCGTCCTCGGGGTGGTGGGTGAGCACGAAGACCGGACCGTCCCAGAGGCCGCCGTACGGGCGGTGGCCACCGGCGGCGTCCCAGCCGTCCCGGCCGCCCAGCACGGCGCCCGTGCTCCGGACGTACTCGTCGACCAGGCCCGGACGGGCCGAGATCCCGCTCATCCAGTCCATCCCGTGGTCCGGCCCCGCCACGAAACCGTCCAGCGACATGGTGAAGTGCCAGAGGACCTTCCCGGTCGCGGTCTGCCGCTCGGTGTCGCGCATTCGTCGCCTCATCCCAAGTGGTTGCGTTTTGCCATCAGTAAGCCGACGCTAGATCATCCGGTTGTGGTTCGCAATCGGTTTGGCGATCAGGCCCCGCCGCGCAGGGAGATCCCTGAAGCACGCCTAGGGCGACCGCCGGAAGGTGGCTCGGTAGTTTGCGGGGGAGGTGCCGACGTGGCGGTGAAAGGCCGCCCGGAAGGCCGCGGGGCTGCCCAGACCGCTGAGGTGGGCGACCTGTTCGACGGGGGCCGTGGTGGTCTCCAGCAGTTCGCGAGCCCAGTCGATGCGTGCGGCGGTCAGCCAGGCCATCGGTGAGGTGTCCGTCTCCTGCTGGAAGCGCCGGATGAACGTCCGGCGGGACATGTGCGCGCGGTGGGCGAGCTCGTCCACGGTCTGACGGCGAGCGAGGTTGTCGAGCATCCAGCCGCGGATCGGCGCGAGGCCGTCACCACGGGCATCTGGCCGGAAGCGCTCGATGAACTGCGCCTGGCCGCCGGAGCGCTGGGGCGGGGCGACGAGTGCCCGCGCGCGGGCATTGGCGGCCGCGGCACCGTGATCCCTTCGGATGATGTGCAGGCACAAGTCGACGCCTGCGGTCACTCCCGCCGAGGTGAGGATGTCGCCGTCGTCGACGTAGAGCCGGTTCGGCCGGACGTCGACCCGGGGGTACAGGCGCTGGAGCAGAGCGGTCTGCTGCCAGTGGGTCGTCGCGGGGCGCCCGTCCAGCAGCCCTGTGGCCGCCAGCGCGAACGCTCCCGTGCAGATCGACACCAGCCGCGCTCCACGGAGGTACGCGGAGCGGATTGCCCGCAGTGCCGCGGGGGGAAGCGGGGCCTCCGGGTCCTGGTAGCCGGGGACGACGACGGTGCCGGCGTCCCGCAGCGCCTCCAGCCCGGCCGACGTGGCCACGGTGAACCCGCCGCTGCGGACCGGCCCCCTGGCCGAGGCCATCCTCTCCACCGCATGTACCTCCGAGACCCCGTCGGTGGCCAACCACAGCGTGCGCAGCTTCTTGTTCGCCCAGCTCCTCGCCGCCCACGAGGGCTGCCTGGAGGACCCCGCCTACGACCGCGACCTGCTGTTCGCCGCGACCGTCCTGCACGATCTGGGCACCGGCGACCTCGCCAAGGGCGAAGCCCGCTTCGAGGTGGAAGGCGCGGACCTGGCGGCGGACCTGCTGCGGGAGCACCGCGTCGCCGAGGCGGACATCGACCGCGTGTGGGAGGCGATCGCCCTGCACGCCTCTCCCGGCATCGCTGAGCGCCGCGGCCTGCTCGCCTACCTCACCCGCGAGGGCGTAGGCATCGACTTCGGGCGCAACGCGGAGATCGTCTCCGGGTGGGAGAAGCGGATCCACGCCGCCTATCCCCGCCTCGCCATGGCCCGTTCGCTCGTCGACGCGATAGTGGAGCGAGCCGCCCGGTCGGCCGCCGCGGCTCCCCGCTACTCGATCGGCGGCGAACTGCTACGCGAACGCCGGGCCGACGGCGTGACCAGCCTGGAACTCGCCGCCGCCTCCTCCCACTGGGGAGAGAAACCGCCCTGTCGGGCTGGGGCGCAAGCAGCATCTCTGCCTGCCCCAGCCCTCCCGGACCCGGACCGTGGATACTCGATGGCGGCTGTAGTCGCCGCGCCCGGCCTCGCGGACTCGCGACCGAGCTCTTCTGAACGGTGGGACCGGGCTCTTCTGAACGATGGGAAAGCGGCAGGCTTCCGGCCCGCTGCCCCCAGGTGTCCGTATCACCTACGGCTATTTCTAGGCCATATATGGCTGGACAGCGTTTCAGCCGTGTTAGGCCGGGAGTCATTCCCGCTGTCAAACATTCCCAGTGGACGTTCGCCTCGACGCCACCACTGGGAGCATCATGGATCCCGCCCTCAGCCGCCGCGCCTTCCTGCTCGCCTCCGGGATGACCGCCTCGGGCGTCGCGCTGGAGATCGCACTTTCCTCCACCCCGGCCGCCTCCTCGGCCGTGACGCCCTCGACCACGACGCCCATGACGACGGTTCACTCCGTCGCCGGACCGCACGGCACCGGCGGATACCGCAGGCTGTCCGACGGCCCTGGCTGGCGACGGGTGACACGCACCGAACTGGCCGAGGCCAAGAAGGGCAGGGCCGAACGCCGCACGGCGCTGGCCTGCTTCGTCCAGTTCACCGACCTGCACATCACCGACGTGCAGAACCCGCAGCGCTATGAGTTCCTGCGCGCCGGCGACATGGGCTCCTGGCGCCCGCAGGAGGCGTTGACCGCCGTCGGCGCCGTCTCATTGATCGAACAGGTCAACACCCTGCGGTACGGCCCGGCCACCCGGGCGCCGATCGGCTTCGTCATGACCACCGGTGACAACACCGACAACAACTCCCGGATCGAGCTGGAGTGGTTCCTCACCGCCATGACCGGCGGCCGCTTCACCCCCAACACCGGCGACCCCGGCGCGTACGAGGGCGTGCAGAACTCCGGCCTGGGCCTCTACTGGCAGCCCGATTCCGGCATGCGCGACGTCGACAAGCGGGTAGGGTTCCCCCGCCTGGACGGCTTCCTGGAGGCGGCCATCCGCGAGGTGAGCAGCCCCGGCCTGGCCGTGCCGTGGTATTCCACCATCGGCAATCACGACCAGCTCTTCGGCGGCGCCTATTCCGCGGCCGGCGGTTTCTTCACCGACCTGGCCACCGGCTCGCGCAAGCTGTTCGCCCTGCCCGCCTCCGAGGCCGGCGCCGTCTACCGGGCACTGCGCCGGGGCGACCCCACGGGCGCCGGCTTCCGTGCCGCGTGGAAGCGCTACAAGGGCAAGGCCCGCACGGTCACCGCCGACGAGCGCCGCGCCCCTTTGAGCCCGCACGCCTACATCGCCGCTCACCTCGACCCGGCGTACACCGGCTCGGGACCCGTCGGCCACGGCTACACCCGGGACAATCTCGACAGCGGCCGGCTGGACTACTCCTTCCGGATCGCCGACGGGGTCATCGGCATCAGCCTGGACACCACCGACCGCGGCGGCGACTACCGCGGATCGGTCGGCACCCGGCAGCTGGCCTGGCTGGAGAGGACCCTGAGAACCCACGCCGACGACACCGCGCTGATCTTCAGTCATCACCCGAGCTGGGCCATGACCAACCTCGCCCCCAATCCCGCCCGCCCGCACGAGAAGCGCCACGGCGGGCAGGAGTTGCTGGCAGTGCTGAGGAAGCACGGCAACGTGGCCGCGTGGATCAACGGTCACTCCCACCTCAACAAAATCGTCCCTCAGGGCGGCTTCTGGGAGATCTCCACCGCCTCCCACGTCGACTACCCGCAGCTGGCGAGGGTCGTCGAGCTGGCCGACAATCACGATGGGACGCTGTCCCTGTTCACCACGCTGGTGGAGTCGGCCGCGCCGCACCGCACCGACTTCACCGATCTGTCCCAAAGCGGCCTGGCCGCGCTCTACCGCGAGCTCTCGTTCAACTCCCCGGGCATGCGGAGCGGGCTGGCGGGCCTGCCCGGTGACCGCAACACCGAGCTTCTGTTGAAGAGGCGCTGACGGCGCGCCTGCGGGCACCTGCTGCCACGGAGGTGGCAGAACGGTCGCCCTCGGCCGTCCCGAAATCGCCGTATCTCGTTGCGCCGTCGGTTGCGACGCTGCTGACCACCGCCGTCACAGCGTGACGGTCGAAACGACGGCGTCGGGGTCGCCGGCGTAGGACGCCGCTTCGATCAGGGCCGTCGGGGAGGCGGGGACGAACCCGGTGGGCGTCCACCTCTGCAGGGGCCGGGTCGAGGCGGGCACGGTGACCCGGGCCGACGCTCCGGCCGGGAGGTCGACGGTGGCGAAGCCGAGCAGGACCCGGGTGGGGAAGTCGTCCGCGGCCGCGTCGATGCCTGTGGGCCGTCCGTAGAGCTGCACGACGTGGCGGCCCGCACGCGAGCCGGTGTTGGTCACGGTCACGACGCCCGTGAAGGAGTCGCCGTCGGGAACGCTGACGGTGAGGTCGGCGAGGGCGAAGCCGGTGTAGGACAGCCCGAACCCGAGCGGGAAGGCCGGCGCGTGGCCGTCCCGGTCCAGCAGCCGCTGGCCGAACCACTTGTCGTAGGTGATGGCGGTGGCGTCGCGGTCGAAGTGCGGCAGGTGCTCCTCGGCGGCCGGGATCGAGTACGGCAGCCGTCCGGCGGCGTCGACGTCGCCGAGCAGCACGTCGGCCAGGGCGCGGCCCCCCTCAGAGCCGGAGTACCAGGAGACCAGCACGGCGGGTACGGTGTCCCGCCACTCCTCGGTGATGACGGCCCCGGCGGTGACGATCACCACGACGGTGCGGGGGTTGGCGGCCGCCACGGCCCGGATGATGTCGGCGTCGACGGGCCGCAGCCGCAGACTCGCGCGGTCGCCGCCGGCGCTTCCCCCGCTGATGGAGTCCACCGCGCCGGGCTCGGCCAGGAAGGCCGCGAACGACTGCCCGGCGGGGTCGTCGCCGGGGGGTGGGAACAGCGCCAGCAGGCCGGGATCGGTCAGCACGTCCCCGCCGACCCACTCGCCCTCGTCCGCGGCGGTGTAGCCGGCGACGACGACGGCGACGTCGGCCTGCCCGGCCGCGGCGGCGGCAGCGGCCGGATCGTCGTCGGCGACATGGATGATCCGGGTCCGCGGGAGCGCCTCGGTCAGACCCCGCAGCGCGGTGATCACCTCCGGCGCGCGCACGTCGGAGGAGCCGTTGTCCCCGGTGTTGGCCACGTCCGCCAGGCGCCCGATGACCGCCAGGGAGGTGACGGCGTCCCGATGCAGGGGGAGCAGGGGCGCGTCACCGACCGGCTCGTTCTTGAGCAGCACCATGCCGCGGGCGGCGACCTCGCGCGCCAGCGCCCGGTGCTCGGGGCTGAACACCACGTCGAGCGGGGGCTCGGGCTCGGTGAGGGCGGCGTAGTGGCGCAGCTGGGTGCGCAGGACGCGGCGGGCCGCCCGGTCGACGTCGTCCCAGCTCGCCCGGCCCGCCTCCAGGTCGGCGGGCAGGTGCTCGGCGCGCTGCTGGCGGAAGGGCTCCTCCACGTCCAGCCCGGCGCGCAGCGAGGCGGCGGCGTCGCGCAGGCCCCAGATGAAGTCGGAGACGGTAACGCCTTCGAAGCCCCACATCCCGCGGAGCACGCCTTCCATCAGGTGCTCGTTCTGCCCGGCCCACTCGCCGTTGACGGAGTTGTAGGCGGTCATGACGCCCGACACGCCCTCTTCCACGATCCGGCGGAAGTGCGCCAGGTAGACCTCGTGCAGGGCCGCGCCGTCGGCGGTGACGTCGACTTTGAAGCGGGCGTTCTCCATGCTGTTGAGCGCGAAGTGCTTGACGACGGCCATGGCGTTGCGCTGCACCCCCCGGGTCAGCGCCGCGCCGAACTCGCCGAGCAGGATCGGGTCCTCGCCGTACGTCTCCTGGGCACGCCCCCAGGCGGGGTGGCGGGGCAGGTTGACGCACACGCCGCCGAAGAAGTTGGCGCCCTGGGCGCGCAGCTCGAGCCCGATAGCCGTGCCGACGCGCTCCTCGAGTGCCACGTCCCAGGTGGCGCCGCGGGCCATGGAGACCGGAAACGCGGTCGACCGCCCCATCACCACGCCGCGCGGGCCGTCGGAGAACAACAAGCCGGGGATGCCCAGCCGTTCGATGCGGCCCATCGGGATGGGGGTGAGGTTGTAGCCCTCGGTCATCATCTCGGCCATGCCCCGCCAGAACGGCAGGTCTCCGTCCAGCAGCCACAGGCGTTCTTCCCGGGTCAGCTCCGACAGCAATTCGTCGACCGCCTCGTCCAGGGGCCGTCCGGCACGCACCGCGGTGACGGCGGCGGAGAAGGGAGTGGGAGAAGAGGGCGTCGACATGCGCACACAACTCTCTGAACAGGCGCGACAGCGCTATCTACCAAACGGTAGATAACCTAGGCTGGTATCGTGATCGAAATCAACCCCCGCCTCCGAGGAGCCAGGACGGCATGACCCCCTCGCCGGGACGGCGCCGGCTGCCGCTCGCCGAACGCCGAGAGGAGATCCTCAAGGCGGCCACCGAGCTGATCGCCGCCTCCGGATTCAAGGGCGTCACTCTCGAGGCGTTCGCGGCGGCGTGCGGCATGACCAAGGCGGGGTTGCTGCATCACTTCCGCTCCCGGGAGGAACTGCTCATCGCGGTCCTCGAACGCCGGGACACGCTCGACCTCACCAGCGTGGTCGACGCGCTGGAACCGGCGCCCGACGCGGCCGCTGCCCGTGCCGTCATGTCGGGATTCGTCCGCCGCAACCTCGCGCAGCGCTCACTCGTGCAGCTCTACACGGTGCTGTCGGCCGAGGCGCTGGACCCCGCGCACCCCGCTCACGCCTACTTCCAGACACGGCTCCGCGAGGGCCGCGCCATGCTGCAGCGCTACCTGCTGGCCTGGCATCCCCGGCCCGGTCAGGCCGCCGTGGACCTGCTCGCCTTCCTCGACGGCCTGCAGCTCAACTGGCTGCGTGACGCCGGCATCGATTTTCTCGCCCAGTGGGAGGCCTTCGCCGACCGGTTCTTCGCCGCCTGACCTTCCCGGGGTGGCGGTTGTCGGCCGTATCGGCATGAAGCCGCAGGTAGAAGGCGTTTCACGACCTTCCGAAGTGGCGTAATCGCGCCGTTATCCAGGTATTCCTACCTAAAAGGTAGTCTTTGGCCTCATGGAGTTGGCGGACGCGAGACGGCGCCGGGCGGACAGGGCCCGCCAGGTCGCCGACCTGCTGCGGCGGGAGGTCGTGCACGGCGGGTTCGGCGGTGGTCACCTGCCGCTGGAGTCCGCCCTCGCCCGGGAGTTCGGGACCTCCCGCAACACGATCAGGGAGGCCCTGGACCTGCTGCGTGACGAGGGCCTCATCGAGCGGTGCCCGGGAGTGGGCACCACGGTGGCCGCGGAGAAGTATCCGCACGGCCTGCACCGGCTGCTCGGCCTCGCCGAGACCCTCCGGGAGCACGGCGAGGTCACCAACGAGGTCCGCGCGATGGGGCTGATCCCGCCTCCGGCCGCCGTCCGGGGACGGCTCGGCCTGCCGCCCGGCGAGTCCGTCGTCTACGTGGAGCGGCTGCGCAGGCTCAACGGGCTGCCGCTCTCGCTCGACCTGACCTACCTCGTCCGCGAGGTGGGGGAGCCGCTCTTCGAGGCCGATCTCGTCCACAACGACGTGTTCGTGCTGCTGGAACGGGTCGCCGGCCAGCCGCTCGGCGTGGCGGAGCTGACGATCGAGGCCGTGAACGCCGACGCCCACACCGCGGCCGTCCTCGACGCGCCGCGCGGCGCGGCGCTGCTGATGGTCGAGCGCCTCACTCACCTGTCCGACGGCCGCCCGGTCGACCTGGAGTTCGTCAGGTTCCGCGGCGACCGCCTCACCATGCGTGGCCATCTCTGGAGGAACACCGATGACCCTGGTCAATAGCCGTGTCGACGTGCCCGTCACGATCGACGAGTCGCTGTGCATCGAGGGCTGCACGCTGTGCGTGGACGTGTGCCCGCTCGACTCGCTGGCGATCCACGAGGTCAGCGGCAAGGCCTATATGCACGTGGACGAGTGCTGGTACTGCGGCCCCTGCGCCGACCGGTGCCCCGCCGACGCGGTCACGGTCAACATCCCCTACCTGCTCCGATAGAAGGACACCCCCATGCGTAAGCTCATCGCCGCCGTGGCGCTGCTGGCCGCGGCCGGGTGCTCCGTGTCCGCCGGCGCCGACGACGGCAGACAGACGGTCGTCGTCGGATACCAGTCGAAGACCATCAACACGGTGACGGCCGGGACGCTGCTGCGCGGCCTCGGCTACCTCGAAAAGCGCCTCGGCGACAGATACCGGGTCGAGTGGCAGGACTACGACACCGGCGCCCCGATCACCGCCAAGATGGTGGCCGGGAAGATCGACATCGGGTCGATGGGCGACTACCCGCTCCTCATCAACGCCTCCCGCACCCAGGGCGTGCCCTCCGCGCGGACCGAGCTCGTCTCGGTGACCGGCTACAACCTGCGTGGCGGGCTGAACGCGGTCGTCGTGCCCCCGTCGTCGGACGTGGAGACGCTGGCCGACCTGAAAGGGAAGAAGGTCTCGGCCAGCTCGGGCTCGGCCGGGCACGGCACGCTCGTCCAGGCCCTGGAGCGGGCCGGGCTCGACCCCGCGACGGACGTGGAGGTCGTGAACCAGCAGCCGCCGGTGGGCGCGTCCGCGCTGCAGTCGGGGAACGTGCAGGGATACGCCCAGTTCGTGGCCTGGCCGGGACTGCTCGTCTTCAAGAACCAGGCGAGGCTCGTATACGACGGCTCGGCGCTCGGCGTGCCGACGTTCCACGGCGTCGTCGTACGGCAGGCGTACGCGAAGGAGCACCCCGACGTGCTCCAGGCGTTCCTCCAGGCGCAGATCGACGCGACGAACTACCTCCACGAGCATCCCCTGGAGGCGGCCGAGGCGGTCGCCGAGGCCACCGGCCTGCCGCCCGAGGTGGTCTACCTCTACAACGGCCGCGACGGCATCGCCTCGTTCGACGTGACCGTGAAGCCGCAACTGCTGGCCGCCCTGCGGCACGACGAGAAGTACCTCAAGATCATCGGCACCGACTTCACCGACGTCGACGTGACGAAGTTCGCGAACGACTCCTCCATCAGGAAGGCGTACGGCGCCTCCTACGACGCCGGCACCGCGAGCACCGTCAACGCGGCGAGGATCACCGGGACCGACGAGGCCTGCGGGACCGCCGTGAGCGACCCCTCGAAGGCGGGCGAGCTCTGGCTCGCCGGGGAGGACCGGCTCCGCCCCGCGGCCACCCCCACCTGCCTGCTGCGCCAGATCGCCGCCGCCACCTCGGCCGGCGGGACCGTACGGGCCGCCTACGTGCCCGACGCGGCCACCGGCACGCACTGGTTCGCGGACAAGTCGGTCTGGGTGCGCGACCCCTCGGCGGACGAGAACGAGCGGTTCGCGCCCTTCACCACCCGGGACGGCGCGCAGGCGTACGTGAAGGAGCACCCCCGGGCGCGGCTCGTCGGATACGACGAGGCGCTGAAGGCCGCGGCGGGAGGTGCGTCGCGATGAGCACTCCGGCGCTGGACGCGACGCTCGGCCCCGCTGCCCCCGCCGCCG
The DNA here is from genome assembly GCF_030268985.1 of Microbispora sp. NBRC 16548. NCBI lineage: Bacteria > Bacillati > Actinomycetota > Actinomycetes > Streptosporangiales > Streptosporangiaceae > Microbispora > Microbispora sp. NBRC 16548. The sequence continues at coordinate 137,231 of NZ_BSSF01000016.1, read as the reverse complement.
CAGGCGCGGACGCCGCCACGGCGACGGGCCGGACGAGAACGGCGGCCGGCCTGCGCAGGTGGGCGGTCAGATCGGCCTCCCTGGCAGCCGTCGTCGCCGTGTGGCAGTGGCTGACGACCGCGGACGCCCGGGTCGGACTGCGGTTCGACCGGCTGCCCTCGCCCGCCGAGGTCGCGGCGGAGTTCGGCCGGCAGCTCGGCACCCGGATCTACTACCTCGACCTGGCCCAGAGCCTGATCCGCATCCTCACCGGATTCGCGCTGGCGGCCGTGGCCGGCATCGCCCTGGGGGTCCTGGTCGCGCGGTCCCGATGGGCCGGCGACGTGCTGCTGCCGCCCGTCGAGGTCGTCCGGCCGATCCCGGCCATCGCCCTCGTCCCGATCGCGATCCTGGTGTTCCCCACCGACGAGCAGGGCATCGTGTTCATCACGTTCGCCGCGGCCTTCTTCCCGATCATGGTGAGCACGCGGCACGCCGTACGGGCGCTGCCGACGCTGTGGGAGGACGCGGTCCGCACGATGGGCGGCGGGCGCGCGCACGTGCTGTGGAACGTCGTCCTCCCGGGCACGCTGCCAGGCGTCTTCGGCGGGCTGTCCGTCGGCATGGGCGTCGCCTGGATCTGCGTGATCTCCGCCGAGATGATCTCCGGGGAGTTCGGCGTCGGCTACCGCACCTGGCACGCCTACACGGTCGTCGACTATCCGGCGGTGCTCGTCGGCATGGCGTCGATCGGCGTGCTGGGCTGGGTCGCCTCGGCCTCGATCGAACTGCTCGGCCGGCGCCTGACCCGGTGGCTGCCCCGTGTCGACGAGGGTGTGGAAGGCGGCGCCCGATGACCGCGCCCGCGGTGGACGCCGCACGGGCGGACGCCGGGCTCGCCATCCGGCTGGAGGGCGTGTCCCTCGGTTACGGGCGGCACGCCGTGCTGGAGGACCTGCGCCTCGACGTCGCCCCCGGCGAGGTCCTGGTGATCGTCGGTCCGTCCGGGTCGGGCAAGTCCACCGTCCTGCGGGCGATCGCGGGACTGCTGGCGCCGCGCGCCGGCCGGGTCCTGGCCGAGGGCGTGCCGGTCACCGGGCCCTCGACCGACCGCGCGATGGTCTTCCAGGACGACGCGCTGCTGCCCTGGCGCACGGTCCTGCGCAACGTTGAGCTGCCACTGCGCATCCGCGGCGTGCCGAGGCGGGAGCGCAGGACGGCCGCCGAGAGCTGGATCGCCCGCGTCGGCCTCGCCGGTTGCGAGGACCGGCTGCCCCGGGAGCTGTCCGGCGGCATGCGGCAGCGGGTGCAGCTCGCCAGGTCCCTGGCGGGCGCGCCGCGCGCCGTGCTCATGGACGAGCCCTTCGGCGCGCTGGACGCGCAGACCCGGGCCGGGATGCAGCGCCTGCTGCTGGACGTGCTCCGCGACACCCTCGCCACGGTCGTCTTCGTCACCCACGACGTGGACGAGGCGCTGCTGCTCGCCGACCGGGTCGTCGTGCTCGGCCGCGGCGGCATCGGACGCGTCCTGCGCGTGCCGGACCCGCGCACCCCCGACATCGACCGCGCCGGGCTGCGCGCCCGCATCATCGAGGAGCTCTGAATGGACATCCCTGCCCGGGCGGACCGCACGCATCTGGAATGCCAGGTCCTGGTGGTCGGCGGCGGCACCGCCGGGACCATGGCCGCGATCACCGCCGCCGAGCGCGGCGCCGACGTGATCCTGCTGGAAAAGGCGCACGTACGGCACAGCGGCGCGCTGGCGATGGGCATGGACGGCGTGAACAACGCGGTCATCCCCGGCAAGGCCACCCCCGAGGACTACGTCGCCGAGATCACCAGGGCCAACGACGGGGTGGTCAACCAGCGCACCGTCTACCAGACGGCCACGCGCGGCTACGACATGGTCCGTCGGCTGGAGCGCTACGGCGTGAAGTTCGAGAAGAACGAGCACGGTGAGTACGCGGTGCGCCGGGTTCACCGCTCGGGCAGCTACGTCCTGCCCATGCCGGAGGGCAAGGACGTCAAGAAGGTGCTCTATCGCGTGCTGCGCCGCCGCGACATCCGCGAGAAGGTGCGCATCGAGAACCGGGTGATGCCGGTTCGCGTGCTGACCAGCGAGGGCCGGGCCGTCGGCGTCGCCGGGTTCGACACCCGCTCGGGCGGGTTCGTCACGGTCGCCGCCGGTGCCGTGATCCTCGCCACCGGCGCGTGCGGGCGGCTCGGCCTGCCCGCCAGTGGCTACCTCTACGGCACGTACGAGAACCCGACCAACGCCGGTGACGGGTACGCGATGGCCTACCACGCGGGCGCGGAGCTCAGCGGCATCGAGTGCTTCCAGATCAACCCGCTGATCAAGGACTACAACGGCCCGGCCTGCGCGTACGTCGCCAACCCGTTCGGCGGCTACCAGGTCAACGCCGAGGGGGAGCGGTTCGTCGACTGCGACTACTGGTCGGGCCAGATGATGGCCGAGGTGGCCGGGGAGATCGCCTCGGCCCGCGGTCCGATCTACCTCAAGGTCAGCCACCTGCCGGACGAGACGCTCACCGCGCTGGAGAACGTCCTGCACACCACCGAACGCCCCACGCGGGGCACCTTCCACGCGGGACGCGGGCACGACTACCGCACCCACGACGTCGAGATGCACATCTCGGAGATCGGCCTGTGCGGCGGCCACTCGGCCTCGGGCGTCTGGGTGGACGAGAACGGCTCCACCACGGTCCCCGGCCTGTACGCCGCGGGCGACCTGGCCTGCGTGCCGCACAACTACATGATCGGGGCGTTCGTGTTCGGCGACCTCGCGGGCGCCCACGCCGCCGAGCACCATCGCACGCCGGACGGCCTGCCGGAGGACCAGATCGCCGACGCGCACGAGCTGATCTACCGCCCACTGCGCAACCCCGACGGCCCCCCGCAGCAGCAGGTCGAATACAAGCTGCGGCGGTTCGTCAACGACTACGTCGCCCCGCCGAAGACCGCCAGGAAGCTGGACATCGCGCTGGAGACGTTCGAGCGGATGCGCGGCGAGATCGCGACCATGGGCGCGAGGACCCCGCACGAGCTGATGCGCTGCGCCGAGGTGACGTTCATCAGGGACTGCGCCGAGATGGCCGCCAGGTCCTCGCTGCTCCGCACCGAGAGCAGGTGGGGCCTCTACCACGACCGCGCCGACCTGCCTCGTCGGGACGACGACGAGTGGCTCTACCACCTCAACCTGCGCAAGAACGCCGCCGGGGCGATGGAGTTCGTCAAGCGCCCGGTCGAGCCCTACCTCGTGCCCGTCGAGGGCTTCGCCCCCCGCCCGGCCGAGCCCGTCCTGCTTGGCGCGTACGGCACGGCGGGCCCCGCGCGGCGCAGGGCGGGCGGGCGGCTCGCGGTGGAGGCGATCGGGCGCTCGCCCCGCATCCTCGAACTCCTGCGGCTCGCCGACGCCGAGCCGGCGCTGGACCAGATCACCCCCTACCTGGCGGAGGCCGACCCCAAGGTCCGCAGGGCGGCCGTCGCGACGCTGACGGAGACCGCGCCCCGGGGCGTGGAGACGGCGCTGACCCGGGCCCTCGCCGACCCCCACGGCACGGTGCGGCGCGCGGCCGCCACCGGCCTGCGCGAGCTCGTCGAGGTGCTGCCCGCGACCGCCGAGTTCGGCGCCTCGCTCCGCGCCGTCGCCGGCTACACGGAAGCGGGCCAGGGCGGAGCGGGGGATCCGCTCGTCCGCGCGGCCGTCCTGGACGTCCTCCGGGCGCTGCACCTCGGTGACGCCGCGTTGTTCGAGGCGGCGCTCGCCGACGCCGACACCCGGGTGCGGATCGAGGCGGTCAGGGGCCTGGTCGCGCTCGACGACGCGGAGCGGGTGGCGCTCGCCGCCGGCGACCGGGACCGCGAGGTACGCGTCTGGGCGGCCAGAGGGCTCGGCGTCATCGGCCTGCCGGGCGGCGCCCCCGCCGTCGAGCGGCTCGCCGCCGACCCCGACCCGCTCGTCCGGGCGGCGGCCCTGGAGGCGTTCTCCGGGCTCGGCCAGGCCCTCCACCGGGAGCCGGGCTTCGCGGAGACGGCCGTACGGGCCCTGGCGGATCAGGCCTGGCAGGTGAGGGTGGGGGCGGCACGGGGACTGGCCGCCGCCGACCCGGCCCTCGCGGTGGAACCGCTGGTGGCGGCGCTGGCCGACCCGCACCTCGACGTGCGCAAGGCCGCGGTCCTCTCGCTGTCCGGGTGGGCGGCGCGGCCGGAGGTCGCCGCGGCCCTGCACGCCGCTCTCGGCGACTCCGACGCCGACGTCCGGGCCTACGCCCGCAGGGCGCTGGACGCCGTACGAGCCGAGTCGGCCGAAGGTCCGAGTGCGGTCCCGGCGGAGGCCCGGGCATGAGCGCGCCCGGCCGTCTTCCGCCCGGCACCTCGTCGTTCGCCGCGGGCGAGCCGGGCACGCCCACGGCTCCCTTCCCCGGGGACACCCACTGGTACGACCTGCCGGACGACGACGCGGCGCCGGAAGAGGACGAGGGCGGCGTGTTCAGATGGTTCGGCCGGCGGCTCAGGCGACGGTGAAACCGCTGAACAGGACCGTGGCGAGCCCCAGGGCCAGCAGCACGTTGGCCACGGTGGCGGCGGCGAAGACGGCGACAGGACGCCAGCCCGCCTCCCGGAGCGAGGCCACCCGGAACTCCAGGCCGATGCTGACGAAGGCCAGGATGAGGAACCAGGTGCGCAGGTCGTTGGCGACGCCCACGACCGCCTTGCCCTCGGCCGCGCCGACCGTGGTGAGGTACCACGTGGTCACCACAGAGGCGGCCACGAAGCCGAGCACGAACTTCGGGAACCGCCGCCACAGCTCGCCCGCGCCCGGCCGCTTGGCGCCGGGACGGCGCTCGATCCGGAAGGCGAACCAGGCGGTCAGCGCGACCACCACGACGCCGATCAGGGCGTTCTGCGTGACCTTGACGATGGTGGCGACGGCCAGCGCGTTCTCGCCCGCGAGGGTGCCGGCCGCGGTCACGGCCGCCGTGGTGTCGATGTTGCCGCCGATCCAGGCGCCCGCGACCTCCGGGCTCAGCCCGAGGGCCGACGCCAGTGCCGGGAGGACGAAGATGGACGGCAGGGCGAAGGCGATCACCAGGCTCGCGCTGTAGGCGAGCTGCTCGCGCCTGGCCTGTACGGCTCCCGCAGCGGCGATGGCGGCGCTCACGCCGCAGATGGACACGGCGGCCGACAGCAGCGCCCGCAGCCTGTCGTCAAGCCCGAGGCGGCCGCCGAGCCACCAGGTGAACAGGAACACCGCGCTGATCAGCACGATGCCCTGGACGACCGCGGGACCGGCCGCCGTGACGATCACCTTCAGGTTGATCGACGCCCCGAGGAGCACGAGGCCGGTCTTGATGAAGAACTCGGTGCGGAAGCCGGCGGCCAAGCGGTCGCGCAGCCCGGTCGCGGTGAGCACCGCGTTGCCCAGCAGGCCGAGGACGATCGCGTAGACGGGGTACTCGATCGCCTTGGCCAGGTTGGAGCCCGCGAACCACTCGGGCACGCCCTTCTCCAGGGCTCTGGTGCCTGCGGCGAGGACGAGGACGGTGAGGACGCCCAGGGCGGGCCACTGCCACGCAGTGGCCCTCGTCGCTGTGGGCACGGCCGCTTCGCTGCTCATCACGGCACCAGCCCCGTCGGGATCACGCCGGTGATGACCAGCACGAGGAGGACGAGGCCGACGACGGTGGCGGCCCAGTCCTCGTTGATCGCGGCACGGGTGTGCTCGCCGACGGTCGGGGGGTGTTCGTTGCTCACGCCGGACGCCTTTCTCGGGAGTGCGAGTGTTCGGCTCGACTGTGAGACGGTAATACCTATCAAGTCAATAGGAATTGCAGGGAAAGCTTCGATAGATAGTTGCTATTACCTACCAGGTTTGTGGGATAGTGAGTCCATGGGCCCGGACCCGATCCGCTCATCCGATGAGCGCGCAGAGACCCCGCTGACGGCCGCCATCATGGCGGGACGGTGGATCCGTACGGCCGCCGTCGACGACGAGAGCGGCAGGAGATGGCGGGCCAACCCCGACCCGCTCGGCCGGTCGGCAATGCCCGGCGGGCCCGCGTCCCTTCACTCCGCGTCCCTTCACTCTGGGGCGGCCGGAATCGTGCTGTTCTTCCTGGAACTCGCCGCCGGCACCGGCCATGAGGCGTATCTGGAGGACGCCCGTGCGGGCGCCCGCTACCTCGCGTCGACCTGGCGGCGGCAGTCCGACGTGTCACTCCACCACGGCCTCGCCGGTGTCGTCCTCGCGCTGACCGAGGCCGGCTGGACGCTCGGCGAGGAGCGTTTCGAGAACGCTGCCGTCGCGGTCGCCGACAGGATCGTCAGGAGCGCCCGCGCGTTCGACGACGGCGGGATCGGCTGGTCGGGAGATGTCACGCTGCGCGGTGACGGCGGCGTGGTGCTGGGGCTGCTGCGCGCCGCGGCGGCGCTCGGCGTGCCGGCCTACGAGGAGGTGGCCGTCGAGGCGGGACGGCGGATCACGCGGCTGGCCGCGCCGCGCGAGCGGCCCGCGGCGTGCCCCGCCCTGTCCGCGGAGGCGGCCTCGCCCGGCTTCCTGTCCGGAATCGCCGGGACGGCCTTCCTCCTCGCCCGGCTGTACGGCGCGACGGGCGAGGAGGCGTTCCTCGACGCGGCACGCCGCGGCGCGGGCCTCGTCCGGGCCGCCGGCGTCCTGACGGGGGAGAGCGCGACGGTCACCGACCACCTGGGCTACTGCTCGGGCTCCGCCGGGATCGCGCGCATGTTCTACGAGCTGTATCGGGTGAGCGGCGACGGCGGCGACCTGGAGTGGGTGAGGCGGCTCGCCAGGGGTGTCAGGGAGTCGGGCGCGCCCTTCCGGCAGACGGCCGGCCTGTGGAACGTCGCCTGTCAGTGCTGCGGCACCGCCGGGCTGATCGAGCTGTACGTGGGGTTGTGGGCGGCGACCGGGGAGCAGGAGCACCTGGAGTTCGCCCGCAGGCTCGCCGACCACCTGATCGGCCGGGCGACCGGCTACGACGGCAGGGGATACCGCTGGTATCAGGCATACCGGCGGCACCGCCCCGGAGAGGTGTCGGCCGACACCGGCTACCTGACCGGGGCGGCGGGGATCGGGGCGGCCCTGCTGCACCTGGACGCCGCGGGACAGGCGGACCGGCCGCGCCGCGTGCTCCTGCTGCCCGACAACCCCTTCCCGCCCATCCCCGTGCCGGCCGTCGCTCTGCGGAGGCCGGCCGGCTGACAGCGACAGGTGAGGAGGCACATGACTGCCAGGAAGGACGGCCTTGGAGCACGGTGTGCGGCACCGGAAACGGAAACCCCGCCCGGCATCCGCAAGCCGCTGCCGCCCCGCCTGTTCGCCGTGCACGGCACGAACGCGGAGACCCGCTGGGAGGCGCTGCGCGGCGAGGGCTACCTGACGCCGGAACACCTCTTCTTCGTCCGCAACCACACGGCGACACCGCTGATCGACGCGGCCGCCTGGCGGCTCACGCTGTGGGGCGACGCCCTGCGCGGCGGGCCGGTCGGCTTCACCTACCGTGACCTCCTCGGCATGCCGGCCGAGACCGTGACCGCGTTCATCGAGTGCGCGGGCAACGGGCGCCGCCTGTACGGCGAGCAGCAGAACCAGGAGGTGTCGGGAACGCCCTGGCGGCTGGGCGCGGTGGGGGTGGCGCGCTGGCGGGGCGTGCGGCTCGCGACGCTCCTGGAGAGGGCGGGGATGAGCGACAGGGCCGTCGCGCTGATGCCGCGCGGGCTCGACGCCGACTACGTCGAGGCGGGGGAGAACCTGGGGAGGGTGCGGCGCCCGCTTTCCGTGGCCAAGGCGCTGGACGACGTGCTGGTGGCCTACGAGATGAACGGGCGGCCGCTGCCGCCCGACCACGGCCACCCGGCGCGGCTGGTGGTGCCGGGATGGGTGGGCGCCGCCTCGATCAAGTGGCTGGGGGACATCGAGGTGTCGGCGGAGCCGCTGGAGTCGCCGTGGAGCACGCGGCTGTACCGGATGCACGGCCCCGGCCATCCGCCCGGGGGCGGCCCGCCGCTGACCCGGATGGGGGTGAAGAGCGCCTTCGAACTGCCCTGGCCGGCCCGTCTCGAGGCGGGGCGCGAGCATCTGCTGCGCGGCCGTTCGTGGTCGGGCGGCGGACGCGTGGTCCGGGCCGAGGTCAGCGACGACGAGGGCGTGTCGTGGCGGCCGGCCCGCCTGCGCGACGACCGCCACCCCCGCGGCTGGGTCCGCTGGACCTTCCCCTGGACCCCGCGCGAGGCGGGGAACCTCCGGCTGCTCGTCCGGGCCGCCGACGAGACGGGCGCCGTGCAGCCCGGCCGTGCGGCCTACAACGCCCTCGGCTACGGCTTCGACGCGGTGGTGCGCCACCCCGTCGTCGTCACCTGACCCGGTCGTCGGCGGCGATCTGTAGATCCTCACAGCAGCCAGCGGAGGCGAGGACGTCCGGCGTCAGGGGGGATGCGTGTCCCGCTGCGGATCCTTGCGGCGCCGGTGACAGCAGATGGTGGCGGTGGCCAGCGCCCACAGCGCCGCCGCGTACCCCTGCCGGCCGGAAAGGAATGTTCTCATGGTCGAGAGCGCGGCGCTGATGGTGCTCGTCGCCCTGGTCATCCGATATGCGCCATCTCGGCGGGCCATCGTGATCCGCGTCCCGGGCGCCCGGCGTGGCGGCACCGGCCTGCCCGCCCTTGCCGCGCTCGTCCGGGCCCAGGGCGGTAAAGGGCGCGGGTGACCTCGATGCCGTCGGTTCCGAGCATGCGGATGTCGGCGAGCACCACGTCAGGCACGCAAGGTCGGCGCCGGGAACCGCGTCGCGATCGCCGCGTGGATGGGCGACCGGCAGGGCGGAGCCCTGATCGCAGCTGGATTTTCCGGTAAAGCTAGTAGGAAATATTGACTTTCCCGGCCGGTGATCGTACGTTCGGTGGTATGAGCCAGGGCGTTCGTCTGACCCGGCGTTCGAGCGTGGACTACGGCCACGTCGCCAGCGCGCAGTGTCGTTGATCGTGAATCTTCCGTCGTCTTCGTGCCGATGAGGGGCCGGCCGCGGCACGCGGCCGCCCTCCTCGCGAGCCGTGCGTGACCGCGTCACGCCCGGTCCCGCCTCCATCCGAATCCCTGATCCCGCGTGTCGTGGTGCCTGCGGCGGGCGGGATCGACCTTGTGAGCAGCTGCGACCTTCCGGAGGTTTGCCATGACGGAGACTCTGCTCGGCCCCGGCCTCGACGCCGACGACTACAAGCGCGCGCTGGACGCCGACGGTTACAAGCGCGCCCTGGCGGTGCACGCGGCGGGGGTCGTCGTGATCACCGCGCGGAGCGGGGGAGTGCCGGTGGGGTTGACCGCGACCTCGTTCTCCTCGGTCAGCCTGGACCCGCCCCTCGTCTCCTTCTACGTGGACCAGTCATCCACCACCTGGCCGTCGTTGCGCGCGGCGGACCACTTCGCCGTCAACGTCCTGGCCAGCGACCAGGCCGATCTCGCCGCCCGGTTCGCCCGCAAGGGCACCGACCGGTTCGCCGAGCCCACCCGGTGGCGTCCGGGCCCGCTCGGAGCGCCCCTGCTCGAGGACGTCTCCGCGCACCTGATCTGCCTGCCCTACGAGCGGGTCGGCGTGGGCGACCACGTCCTCGTCGTGGGGCTGGTCACCCAGGCCGAGGTGCGCGGGCCGGGGCGTCCGCTGCTTTACCACCAGGGCCGCTTCGGCCGGTTCATCGCCCACCCGTGATCCCGCCCCCGCTTCGCACGAACACCCGTTCCGATCTGGAGGACCGTCTGTTGACCACTCGTACGCTCTTCGACACGGACACAGGACACGCTGCGCGGCACGAGGCGGTGGCCTCGTGAGCTCTCTCGTGGTGCTGGTCGGCAATCCGCGCGGCGGTTCCCGCACCCACCTCGCGGCCGTGGCGGCGGCCGAGGCGGTGGGGCGCCGCATCGGGTACGAGGCGCCGCCCGAGGTCGTGGATCTGTCCGGGATCGGGCCGCACCTGTTCACCCCCGGGCCTTCGCCGACCGTGGAGGTGGCGCTGGAACTGGTCGCCGGAGCGCAGGTGCTCCTCGTGGCCAGCCCTACTTACAAGGCCACCTACACCGGCCTGCTCAAGGCGTTCCTCGACCGCCTCCCCGGCGGCGCGCTGGCCGGAACGGTGGCGCTGCCGCTGCTGGTCATGGGCTCCCCCCGGCACGCGCTGGCCGTCGAGCTGCACCTGCGCCCCGTGCTGGTCGAACTGGGCGCCCTCGTGCCCACCCCCGGCCTGGCGCTGCTCGAGGCCGAGATCCCCGACCTCGACCGCGTCCTCGCCGACTGGACGGATCGCGTCGCCGCCCAGGTGGCCGCGGCGCTGGAGAGGAGGGCGACCGCCTGATGACCACCCACGCTCCCGCGTACGCGAGCCCCGCCGACGTCGCCGCCTTCGGCCCGTACGGGCCGGGCAGGACCGACCGGCCGGGACCCCTCTATCCGTTCCGGGGCCGGATCACCGCCGACGGTTCCGCCGGCCACCCCGCCGAGCCCGGCCGCTACCACCTGTACGTCTCGTATGTGTGCCCCTGGGCGCAGCGGGCGGCCATCGTCCGCGACCTGGCCGGGCTGAAGGACGTCGTCTCGCTGTCGTACGTCGACGACGAGCGCGACGCGCGCGGCTGGGCGTTCCGTGAGCGGCGCGGTCCCGACCCGGTCAACGGCTTCGCGTTCCTCGCCGAGGCGTACGACGCCACCGAGCCCGGCTACCCCGGCCACATCTCGGTGCCGGTGCTGTGGGACCGGCGGACGAACCGGATCGTGAGCAACGACTACCCCGACATCCCGGTCGACCTCGGCACCCGGTTCGCCGAGTGGGCCGACCGGGGCGTGGACCTCTATCCGGAGGACCTGCGCGACGAGATCGAGGCGCTGGACGAGGAGATCGCCCGTGATCTCGGCCAGGGCGTGCACCTGGTGGCCAGGGCCGCCACGCAGGAGGAGTACGAGCGGCGGCGCGGCGAAGTGCTCGCCGCGCTGGATCGCCTCGACGCCCGCCTGGCCGACCGGCGGTACCTGTTCGGGGACCGCCTCACCGAGTCCGACGTGCAGCTCTGGGTGGTCCTGGTCAGGTACGACCTGCTGCACAACCCGCTCGCCGGGATCGGCGAACGGCCGCTGACGGATTATCCCCACCTCTGGCCGTACGCGCGCGACCTCTACCGGCTCCCGGCGTTCCGGGAGACGACCGACTTCGCCGCCTTCCGGCTCACCGCCCGCCCCGCCTACGTGGGCGACGGGCCGGTGCGGATCGCGGTCGAGCCCCGGGAGGCCGGCTGGGACGAGCCGCACGGGCGCGGGGCGCTGACCGGACAGCGCGGGTGACCACCCGCCGCGACGCGGCCGGTGCCGGCGTGCCCGGCCGCGCCCGCGGTGAACGGCCGCTGCGTGCCGTCCTGGTCACGGGCGCGGCGTCCGGGATCGGGAGAGCCGTCACCGAGCTGCTGGCCGAGCGGGGCGTCGGGGTCGTCGCGGTGGACCGCGACGAGGACGGGCTGGCGTCGCTCGCCGGGCTCGGCGGCGTGCTGCCCCACGTCGGTGACGTCACCGCCGAGGAGACCGGCCGCGCCGCGGTGGCGCTGGCGGTCGAGGAGTACGGCCTGCTCGACGGGGCCGTGCTCAACGCCGGGATCGGCGGCACCCGGCCCTTCGAGGCTCCCGGGGCGGTGGAGGCGGCAGAACGCATCTTCTCGGTCAACGTCCGCGGACCGGCCCTCGGCATCCGCGCGGTCGTGCCCGCGCTCCGCTCGGCGGGCGGCGGCGCGATCGTGGTGACCGCCTCGGTGGCCGGCATCCGCGCCGACCCCGGCGGCTGGGCCTACAACGCCTCCAAGGCCGCCGTGATCAACCTCGTGCGGGCGGCGGCCCTGGACTACGCCGCGGACGGGATCAGGGTCAACGCCCTCGCGCCGGGGCTGACCAGGACGCGCATCACCGCCGGAGGCGACCGGAGCCCGGCGCTGAGGGCGGCCGTCGAACGCAACATCCCGCTCCGGCGCTTCGCCGAGCCACGTGAGCAGGCGGAGGCCGTCTGGTTCCTGCTCTCGCCGGCCGCTTCCTACGTCACCGGCGCCACCCTGGTCGTAGACGGCGGCCTTGACGCCAACCTCGGCCTGCTGCCGCTGCCGGAGCCGCACTAGCGGATCTTAATGAGGTGCGCCGGGCGCGCGGGTTTTGCGAATCTTGGGGGCATGCAGGCGACCCTGACCGTGACTCCCGCGCAGCTTCCGGAGGTGCTGCTGCACGTCGCCGTCGTGCGCCCGGTGTTCCTGTGGGGTGCGCCGGGCATCGGCAAGAGCTCGCTCGTCCGCTCGTTCGCCGACTCCCTCGGCCTCGAGTGCGTGACTCTCCTCGGGACGCAACTCGCTCCCGAGGACCTCATCGGCGTGCCGCAGATCGTCGGGGACCGCAGCCGGTTCGCCCCGCCGGAGACGATCGCGAGGCAGGAGCCCTACTGCCTGTTCCTGGACGAGCTCAACGCCTCCTCCCCGGAGGTCCAGAAGGCGTTCTACTCGCTGATCCTCGACCGGCGCATCGGCACGTACGAGCTGCCGGCGGGGTCGGTGGTGATCGGCGCGGGAAACCGGGCGACCGACAACGCGCTCGCAAGGCCAATGCCGTCCGCGCTGGTCAACCGCATGATCCATGTCCACCTCCGGGCCTCGGCCGACGACTGGCTGAGCTGGGCGGCCACGAGCGGCATCCACCCCTGGATCGTCGACTACCTCGTCCAGCGCCCCGACCACCTGTGGAGCGCGCCGCCCAAGACGGAGGAGCCGTTCTCCACGCCGCGCGGCTGGCACATGCTGTCCGACGCCATGCACTCCTACGGTGAGGGGCTGGACGACGAGACGCTGGGACTGCTGGCCTACGGCACGCTGACCGCCGCGCACGCCTCGGCCTTCCGCGCGTACGTGAAGACGGTGCGGCACGCGTACGACCTCGACGCCGTGATCAAGGGGGACGCGGGGTGGCCGCGCCGGCCCGAGGACCGCGACCTGCTGTACTTCCTGTCCGAGACCTTCCGGGCCCGGCTGGTCAAGGAGCTGCCGCAGTCGAAGGAGCACGCCTCGCCCGCCGGCCGGCAGCTCGCCTTCCGGGCCAAGAACCTGCTCGTCGAGCTGGCGGGGGTCTCCCTCGAATGCGCGCAGCTCGTCATCGCGGCGGGCGACGACGGTGCGCCGGTGCTGCCGTCGTGGTTCCTGGTCGAGGTCGGCCGCGACCTGCCGCGCCTGGCCGCGGCCCGCGGCTGACGTGGCCCGCAGGAAGCAGAAGGCCGACCCCTGGCGCGACGCCGTGCTCAAGGGCTGGGAGGAGGTGCGCTCCCACCCGCTGTTCCGCCACCTCGGGGGCTACCTGTACGCGGCGGACGAGCACGAGCTGCCCCACGACCGGTGGGCCTACATCACGCCGGGCGGCAGCGTGTACCACCACCCCCGACGGCGCGCCGAGGCGGGCGAGTGGGCGTGGGTGTTCGCGCACTGCCTGCTGCACGCGGGATTCGGGCACATGGACCCGCGCAACGCCCTGCCCGAGGACCTGAACAGGGAGGAGACCCCTCGGTGGGAGCAGCCGCGGCGCGCTCCCCGTCACCCCTACCTGGCCGCCTGCTGCCTGAGCGTGGACCGGTTCCTCGCCACCCTCAAGATCGGCAGGGCGCCGGAGCCGCGGCCGCCGGTCTTCCCGCCGGAGGACGAGCGGACGCTGGCCGGTCTGTGGCGCACGTCCGGGGTGCCCGCCGAGTTCGACGTGCCGGCCTTCCCGGACTTCTTCGCCGGCACGGTCGAGACGGCCACGGCCCGCGACTACGAGAAGGGGCTCGCGATCGGGGTCGCCGCCGCGGCGGCGACGGCGATCGAGGTGGCCGGGGGCGCGCGCGACTCCGTCCAGAGCAGGGTGAAGAAGCCGTGGGACCACGCACTCGGCTGGTTCGTGTCGTCCTACCCGCTGCTGGGGGCGCTGGCGGCGGGGATGACGATCGTGGCGGACGCGGACCTCGCCCGGGGCTGGGACATCTCGGTGGCCGCGGTCAACGCCGAAGCGGCCGAGATCTACGTCAACCCGCTGGTCTCGATGACCGTCGAGGAGTGGCGGTTCGTGCTGGCCCACGAGATGCTCCACGCCGCACTGCGGCACGGTGAGCGGGTGGGCTGGCGGGAGCCGTACCTGTGGAACGTCGCCTGCGACTACGTGGTCAACGGCTGGCTGGTCGAGATGGGCGTGGGGGAGATGCCCGAAGGACTCCTCCACGATCCGGAGCTGCGCGGGCTGTCCTGCGAGGCGGTCTACGACCGGATCGCGCGCGACCTGCGCCGCCTGCGCAAGCTCGCGACGCTGCGCGGGCGCGGCCTGGGCGACATGCTCGGGCAGCCGCTGCCGCGTCCCGGCACCCCGGGACGTTATGTGGACCTGGACGACTACTACCGCAACGCCCTCGTCACCGGCCTCGCCTACCACCACAGCGGAGGCAGGGGCACCCTCCCGGCCGGCCTGGAGCAGGAGATCCGGGCCCTGGATCACCCGCCGCTGCCCTGGGACGCCGCGCTCGCGCGCTGGTTCGAGGAGCACGTCCCTGCCGTCGAACGGCGCAGGTCCTACGCCCGGGCCTCCCGTCGCCAGTCCGCGACGCCGGACATTCCCCGTCCCGGCTGGGTGCGGCCGGAGGAGGCGGTGCGCCGGGCCACGTTCGGTGTCGTGCTCGACACGTCGGGATCCATGAACACCCGGCACCTGGGCAAGGCGCTCGGCGCCATCGCGTCGTACGCGACCGCGCGCGACGTGCCGCGCGCCCGGGTCGTGTTCTGTGACGCCGTCGCCTACGACGCGGGATACCTGCCGGTGGAGGACGTCGCGCGCAGGGTCCGCGTGCGGGGACGCGGCGGGACGATCCTCCAGCCGGGCGTGGACCTGCTCGAACGGGCCGAGGACTTCCCCCGGGACGGCCCGATCCTGGTGATCACCGACGGGGAGTGCGACGTGGTGCGGATCCGCCGCGAACACGCGTTCCTGATCCCCGAAGGCGCCTTCCTGCCGTTCGCCCCGCGCGGCCCGGTCTTCCGCATGAGCTGACGGGATTTTCTCCGCGGCCGCTCGCGGCCTGCGGCAGTCCCGCCGCCGCACCTGTCACACGGTGCGGCGGCGGGACGTGCCGCCGGTCACGGGCGGCAACGGTCCGGGTCGGCGCGCAGGAAGACGTCCCGGTCCGTCTTCACGGTCTCCTCGCCTCCCGCCCACGCCAGCACCTGCCCGCGGCCGAGACCCGCCAGGTCGGCCGTGGTGAACGGCACCCTGCTCCGCAGGCTCAGGTCGCCGGCGGTGCCGTTGACGGTGGCGACGTAGGGGACGCCCTCCCGCAGTGCGGTGAGGCTGTCGCCGGTGGACCGCCAGCCTTCGGGCGGCGGCTGGAAGAGCCGGATCTCGTTCACCGACCCGGTCCAGCCGCCGTTGTGCACGCTCCAGGTGACGAGCTCGCCGTCGTCGTCGGTGTCCTCAAGCACCGAGAAGTCGGCGGCGACGTAGCCGGGGCAGCCGCCGAGCAGCAGCCTGACCCCGCCGTCCTCGGCACGCTCGACGGCGAGGACGCCCTTGGGCGCGGGTGCGGTGGTGTCGCACGCCGCGCCGAAGAAGGCCAGAGCGGCCAGCACGACGGCGGTGCGCCCGCGCCCCGGCCTTCTTCCACGCGTCATCGTCTCCCTCTCCCTTCGCCGGTCTCCGAGCCTAGGTCGTGTCTGACAAATCATGGCCCTGCTGCGCGTGGCCCAGGCGGCGCCTCGCTGCGTTGCCCCACCCACGAAAATTCCTCGCAGGCTCAGAATTTCCGCGGGGCCCGGGGTCGTCGTCGCCGATAACGCTGTTATCGGCTCCTCCTCCGCCTTGCGATGCATCCACCTGGATCCACGCTCGCGACGGGCAGCCTTTGTCAGACACTCCCTAGGTCCCCGGCAGGCGGTACTCGAGCGGCCGCCAGTTCGCGTAGCTGCCCCACCACAGGTTGGCCCCCACCTCGAAGGAATTGGTCGCCGCGGGACTTCCGGTCTCCCGCTGGGATTTGAAGGACTCGTAGCCGTACGCCGCGATGTAGGCGGTGGCGGTGCTGTAGCTCGCCCACTGCTCCGAGTGGACCGCCTCGTGCTTTTCCAGGTTGGGCCCGTACTTGTCGGCCGTCTCCCGCCCGGCGACCCGCGCGATGTCGTCCCGGCGCTGCTTCTCATCCCGCAGCCGGTTCTCGAAGTCCTTCTTCGAGTACGGGTAGAAGTGGACGTCCCCGACCGTCATCGGCTGGTCGCCTCCGGGTGAGCCGTTGTAGCAGACGTACTGCAGGGCGCGGCGCTCACAGGATCCGTCGCTGAAGAGCGTGTGGTAGCTCAGGGCCAGTTCGTTGGCGCCGTTCGCGTTGTTGCCCCAGTGGAACGGGTGGATGAGCAGTGCCCTGAACAGGTTGATCCCGTTCGAGTGGCAGAAGCATCCGCCGGGCGGCGGTACCGGCGGCGGGCCCGGAGACGGGCTCGGCGTCGGGTGGCTCTTCTTGGGCTTCTTCTTGTGCTTGTTCGGGTCGACCTTGCCGGTCTTGGGGTCGTACCCGACCTTCCCCCGCTCCTCCTTCGAGCAGTACTTGATGTCGTACTGGCAGGAGTTGGGCCGCGAGCCGATCTCCTCGCCCGTCGGGTCGCTGAACGTGACGGGGTTGTTGTTGCCGTAGGAGTACCCGTTGAGCGACTGGGCCTGGTCGGTGGACAGCACCGGGTCCACGCTCAGGAACCTGCCGACGGCCGGGTCGTACATGCGGGCCCCGACGTAGGTGAGCCCGGTGGCGGCGTCGGCGGGCTTGCCGAGGAACCCCTTGTCGTCGGGCCAGGCGCCGCCGACCGTGTCCCCGCGCGGCGCGCCGAACGGGGTCGTGAAGCGCTTGCTGATCGCCTGACCGGCCGCGTCGACCGACAGCGAGGAGGTGCCGTGCTGGTCGCCGGCGAGGAAGGAGACCGCGTTCTTCCCGCCCTGGGTGGTGCGCACCGCGATCACCTGCGTGTCCGCGGAGTAGAAGCGGCTGGCCCAGGTCGTGACGGTGCTGCCGGTCTTCTTCGAGTGGATCTCGGAGGCGCCGAGGTAGAGCACGCTCTCCCCGTCGCCCACCGCGCGGCGGATCAACAGTCCCCCGTCGGCGTCGTACACGTGGGCCGTCTTCTGCGTGCCCTGGGTCAGGGTCGCGATGCGGCCCTGCGCGTCCCAGGTCAGCACCTGGCCGTCTCGCCCGGTCGTGTTGCCGGACTTGTCGTAGGAGTAGGTGGCGGTCGCGCCGGTGCAGGAGCCCGTCACGACCGCGGTCAGGGCGTGCCGCTTGGCGGTGTCGCCGTAGCAGTACGTCGAGGTGGTGGCGGTGGAGCCGCTGTAGCGGGTCTCCGTCGCCCGCAGCCCGGAGGCGTTGTAGGTGTAGACGGTCCGGTACGGCGCCGCGCCGCCCAGGGTCTTGTTCGTGCAGTCGTCGGTCGCCGGCGTCCACGCCTCGGTCAGCCGCCGCTGCCCGTCGTAGGCGAAGCACTGGATGTCATTCTGTCCCGCGCCGTCCTGGGTGGGGGTGTCGGCGATCTCGGTGACGTTGCCCGCGTCGTCGTAGTGGTAGGCCAGGTCCTGCGGCTTGACCGGCGTGGACTGGGTGGTGACGAAGGCCCGCTTCAGCCGGTCGGTCCCCTCCTCGTAGGTGTTGTTGAGGAAGGTCTTCTTGGCCTCCGTGGCCCCCGACAGGCCGAGGGTGAACTGCAGGGGCTGGCCGAGCGCGTTGTAGTCGGCCTTCTGGAGGTAGTCGGTGGTGCCGGTCAACCCGGTCACCTGCCCGGTCGGCGTGTAGGTCAGGCTGATCTTCTCCTCGGCCAGACCGCCGACCGCGGGCTCGGTGGAGTTCTTCAGCGTGCCGTCGAGGTTGTAGTCGCTGCCGAAGGTGTAGCTGGTCTTCGCCGCCCCGGAGAGGACCATCGGGTCGTTCGGGTCGATGTCGATCTCGGTGCCGGTGGCGCGATACTGACCGTCGTACGCGAGGACCTTCTTCGTGTACGCCTTGCCGGAGACGCCGCCGTCGTAACTGGTGGACGAGGCGAGCTGGCCCTTGGCCACGGTGTCGTAGGTCCAGGCGGCCAGCTTGTTCGCGTCGGTGCGCGACCCCGACCACAGCCCGGTCTTGCGGCCGAGCTCGTCGTAGCCGTACAGCAGGACCGTGCCGTTCGCGCCGGTGACCGTGTCGGTCTTGTCGAGCGCGGTGTAGCGGACGGTGCTCGCGCCCTTGTCGGGGTCGCTGATGCCGTTCTGCCTGGCGAACAGGTCGTAGGTGTAGGACCACTTCGCGCCGTCGGGAGCGGTGACGGTCAGTTCCTTGTCGTCGGCGCGGTAGGTGAAGGACGTGGAGGTGTACCCGCTGGAGGTCAGCGCGCCGTACTGGGTGTCGGCGGGGGAGGGCGAGTTGTACTCGCGCCGTTCGACCGTGCGGTCGAGCGCGTCGGTGATGGTCCGGGTCGCCGTGCCGCCGGTCGGCGCGCTGACGGCGGTGGAGTCACCGGTGTAGGCCGTGGTGGTCGTCCACTTCTCCACGCCGTACGACAGGAACGTGCTGCGGATCTGCCGGCCGGCGCCGTCGAAGACGATGTTCGTCTGCTTCGGCGCCTCGCCGTACTCCTCCCGGGTGTAGGTGGCGTTCGGCGTCTGCTTGGAGTCGAAGATGTCGGCGTAGGTCTCGTAGGCGAGGCCGCGCGAGTCGTAGCGGGTGTCGGTCAGGAGCCGGCCGCCGTTCGGGGTCGGCTTCTGCGTCTGCATCGGCCGCAGCAGCGAGTCGAAGATCTCGTACGACCAGCTGGCGGTGGTGGACGACTTGACGGTCGAGGTGCCGATCGCGGGCGCCTTGCCCCGCTCGTACACGTAGGAGTAGGCGTAGGTGGGGGTCTGCCCGCCGTCCTTGCTGCGGTCGGGCAGCCACACGCCGGTCAGCCGGCCGAGAGCGTCGTAGGTCTGCTCGGTCTTGCCGTTGTTCGGGTCGTAGGTGCGCACCGGAAGGCCGCGCGTCCCGTCGAGGAACGTCGTCGCCTTCTGCTGCTTGGCGTTGGTCTCCACCTTCTTGGTGAGGACTCCGGCGCCGGTCGGCGTGTACGCCGTGGTGGTGGGGTTGCCGCCCGCGTCGGTCACGGTCAGCGGCCTGCCAAGCGTGTCGTAGGTGGTCGACTCGGTGCGCTGCCAGCCGGTCGGCGGGCGCTCGTCACCGGTGACGGCCGACGGGTAGCCGGTGGCCCGTCCCGTCCAGGTGGCCTCGCCCTTCACCGGCTTCTGGCTCGCCGACCACCCGGTCGCGGCGGTGTTGTCGTACACGGTGGCCGTGTCGGACAGCACGTCGCCCGAGGTGTCGGAGCCCGCGGGCAGCGACAGGTCGGCCTCCTTCACCGAGCAGGCGCGGCCGACCACGCGGGTGCGGGAGACCAGCGAGTTCAGACCCTTGGCGTCGTCGCGGGCATACCAGGTGCGGGTGCAGGTCTCGTCGCCGCTCTTGGCGGTGTCGCCCGTGCTGTCCTCCTTGACCGCCATGCCGTACGAGTCGTACGTCGTGGAGGTGGTGACGGTGCGCCAGGTCTTGGGGACGGTCAGGTAGGTGTGCTCCGACGTCTTCCCCACGCGCACGTAGTAGGCCTCGGTGTCGGCGTACGACTTGTGCTGGGTGGCGGTCTTCGCCGACCAGGGGTCGTTGACCGTCACGTCGACCGGGGCGGTCCCGTCGTAGGTGACCTCCTCGCGGGTGAGGCCGGAGTACTGCTCGGAGTCCGTGAGGTCGGGCACGTCGAGACCGGCCACGTCGAGGCCCGGCACGGTGGCGGTGCGCCGCTTGTCGGGATCGACCGTCCTCGGGTCGGCCGACTTGAGCAGCCGGTCGCCGTTCATGCCCTGCAGGAACACCTTGACCGACGTGGTGCGGGTGCCGTCGGCGTCGCCGACGTACGTCGTGACCTTCTGGTAGCCGCGCCACAGCGACCAGGTGCGCTCGTCGGCCGGGGTGAACGGGCTGTCGTTGTAGCGCCAGCCGGGCGAGGCGTACTCGTAGGCGTACTCGACCAGCGGGTTGTGGCCCGCCGGGTCGGCGATGTTCAGCGCGAGCACGCGGTATTTGTTGAACCAGTCGATGGAGGCGTCGGTGGCGCCGTTGATGTGCCAGAACTGCGGATAGCAGGACAGCGCGTTGTCGTCCTCGGCCTTCGGCATCTTCGAGCCGCGCACGCATTCCGGCTCGTTGTAGCTGACCGTGATGATCGCGCCGGTCTCCGAGGTGACCGTCTCGATGCGCGGCTTGGTCAGCGGCAGGATGTTGCCGCCTCCCGGCTGGGTGCCGCCCGCCACCCGGTTGGTCCGCATGGCGTAGGTGAACGAGACGGGGTCGAGCGTCAGCGGCGTGTCACCGGCCGAGCCCGTCCGCACGATCGACATCAGTGACAGCGTCTGGTCGGCGGAGCTGCCGATGTCGCCGCCGTCCAGGTACTTCTGCGTGAACGCCCACGAGTCGACCGGCTTGTACGCGGTGCCGGACAGGACACTCGTCTCGATCTTCACGAGGCGCTTGCGGCTGAAGAAGGCCGGGCTCTCGGCGTGGCAGTCGTCCTTGTCGGCGTCCTTCTTGCAGATGGCGTCGAAGGGGACGTCGGGCCAGTTCTCCGCGGTGTCCTTGGTGAGGCTGCCGCAGTCGGAGGCCGTGCAGCGCTCGGCGTAGGAGAAGGCGACCTTGTAGGGCGCGTCCACCGTGAACAGCGTGTCGGACCGCTGCCCGTAGAGGATCTTGTCGAGGTAGCCGCCGCGGACGTAGGAGGTGGTCGCGGTGTCGGACTTGTTCTTCCGGTAGTAGTTGGTCTCCGTCGTGTACCAGTACGTCATGGCGTTGCCGTGGGTGTCCTCGGCGTAGTCGAGGTTCCACCGCCACGCCTGGGTGACGGATCGGTCGGCGAAGGCGTCGCCCTTGGTGTAGCCGGGCTCGCCCGAGTCGTCGCCGTACACCGGGACCGTGAACACCGAGTTGGTCCGCTGGCTGCCCGCGCCGCTCAGCTTGTTCAGGCCGAAGACGTACTTCGTGCCCTCGCCGGTGACGACGGTCCAGTACTCGCCGTCGTCGTCGCCGTTGTCGGCGCCCGTGGAGTGGGTGACGGTGGAGGCGTCGTCGTTCTTCAGCCGCCACTTGCCGCTGGTGTCGTCCTTGACGAGCTCGGTGGACTTGCCGTTGAGGACGAGCGAGGCGTTGTCGTACTTCCAGCACAGGTCGTACTGCTTGTCGTGGCCGTCCTCGTCGCAGCTGCCGAACTGGCGGTCGATGTAGGAGGTGGCGGCGGTGTCGAAGCCCTCGCCGATCGAGGTGCCCTGGTTGTTGGTGGTGGAGGTGCGCCCGTCCACGCTGCCCGAGTCGTACGACAGGTCCAGCGCGGGCGCGGGTCCCGCCGCCGGCTCCACCGGGGCGATCGGGTAGGACCAGGTGAAGGAGCCGGAGTTGCCGCCCGCCTCCCACGTGGACGACGCGGCGAGCGGGGTGGCGGCGTAGTTGCCGCTGCCGTCCGCCGCCTCGCCTCCCTCACCGGGGGTGTCGGCGGTCAGGGCCAGCACGGCCGGGGCGGCGTCGAACGTGACCGGCGCGGAGAGGGTCTGCGCCGTTGCCGAGTTGTCGGTGTCCAGCGGGGTCCGCGTGCGGCACTCCTCCCGTTCGGGGGTGGTCGCGGCGCAGGCGGGCAGCCGGACCAGACGCAGCCGGCCGCTCCACCCGCCGCCGTACGCGGAGGCGAAGGCGGCGTAGCCGACGCTCAGCGTCGCGGTGCCCGGGGTCTGCGCCGACGCGGCCAGCAGCACCCCGTCCACCCCGGCCGCCTCGGCGGCGGCGCGGTCGAGCACCCGCACGCGGGCCGTCTGCGAACCGGCGATGCCGGGGGTATCGGCCGGGGCGGCGGCTTTCAGGCTCACCGGGAGCCCGCCCACGCTGACGCTCCGCTCGCCGCCGATCGGCACGTCGGCCTCGCCGGCGCTCGGCCACCGGGCGGCCTCGCGCTCCTTCGCCGCCCGGTCGGCGGCGGCGTCGTTGCGCGCCCTGGACGCGGCGACCCGTTCCCTGGCCTCCTTCGCCCCGCTCGCGTCCATGGCCCTGACCTTGCTGGACCGTTGTTTCTGCACGGGTGGGGCGCCGGGCGGTCCCTCCGCGGCCGAGGCCGCCGTCACCCCGACGGGTAACGAGATCACCACCGCCAACGCGGCCACCAGGGCAGCACGAATTCCGGGCCGACGCATGACCCAACCTCCTCGAGAGGAAAAGAGAGAACCCGCGGATCAACCGGGGGAAGATGCGGGAGGTGCGGGGACCGGCGAGCCGGTCCCCGCACCGCCGTCAGTCGCCGATGACGGCGTCCATCTGGTCGGAATCGGCCATGGCGCCCGCCCACAGCCGCAGATCGGTGATCCTCGCGGGGAGGAAGTGACCCCAGGAGGTCGCGCTGAAGCCCTTGCCGGCCGCGAAGTCGCCCGACCCGGGCACGGCGGTGTAGGCCATGTCGAGGTCGTTCTGCTCGTGGCCGACGTAGAGCCGCACCACTCGCCCGTTCGCCGCGAGGGCGTCGTACACGCCGGTCAGGCGGACCGGGCTGTCCAGGCTGGCCGAGGCGTCGGAGCTCACCCAGGTCTTCGTGCCGTCCTTGTTGACCCGGCCGAAGCGCCAGAAGCCGACCGGGACGCTGACCTCGTTGCCGTCGTCGTCGAGCTGCGTCTCCTTGCCGGTCAGCTCGAACCACAGGCCCCACGACGACCCGTCGGCCGTGCGCTGCCCGGCCACCTGGCCGACGGTCCCGATCGGCTTCGCCAGGATCTTGTCCCGGTCGAGCTCGACCTTCACGGTCACCGTGAACGAGCCGGTGTCGTCCACGACCGGCCCCGCGGTGGTGGCGGCGTCGTCGACGCCGTCGAGCACCAGGCCCTCCCCGTCCAGCGACGCCCCGCCGGCCAGCGCCAGCGCCCGGCCGTAGCCCGACAGCGAGTCGGGCACCTGCGTCCCTGCGGCGCCCGCCGGGTCCCAGTCGGCCACCAGCTCCACGTCGTTGCGCCCGGACGCCGGGGACTCCGACCGAGCCTCCGTCGCGACCTCCTCCGGGGTCAGGACCCGCTGCCAGGCGGCGACCTCGTCGATCGAGCCGGGGAAGTAGAACTGGAAGACGTTGGCCCACTTGTAGCGGCCGATCTCGAACGGTCCGGTGGCCGACCACACGCCGGAGACGGTGGCGGTGCCCTGCGGCACGCCGTTGACGTAGAAGCTCAGCTTCTGCGTCGCCGGGTCGTAGGTGCCGGCCAGGTGGGTCCAGACGTTCGCCCTGGACGTGCCGTTCTTCGAGCAGACCCCGTAGTAGGCCTTGCCGGTCGCCTCGTCCTTGTCCTTCACGCCGAAGCAGAAGGCGCCGTAGTCCTTCTCGTGCCAGAGCAGGAAGGGGCTGTAGCCGCCCGAGCCGTCCTGCGACAGCACGATGCCGTCGTCGCTCACCTTGTCCAGCCGCACCCAGGCGGAGACGGTATAGGCCGACCGGGTCTCCAGCACCGGCCCCGACGTCGCCGCGTACGCCGACGTGCCGTTCAGGCCCAACCCCTTGTCGACCTTCGGGGTGTCCAGTGCCGTGCCCGCGTCGTCGTACCAGACCTCGCCGCGGCGTCCCCGGGTATCCCGTACGGCGCCGCCGGAGAGCGTGGCGTCGTGGTGTCCGCTGCCCCGGTCGACGGCGGCGCCGGAGTCCTCGTCGAAGTGCCACCTGCCGGTCGGGCCCGCGCCCGCGGCGACCAGGAAGTCGACGACGGTGGTGGCGCCGTACCTGCCGACGTTGTCCTTGGCCCGCACGTACAGGCTGTACGTCCCCGAGGCCGGCGGGGTGATCACGGCCTTCGCCGTGGCGCCCGCGACGTCGGGCGACCAGGTCGAGCTGGTGGACGCGCGGTACTGGTAGGCGACGTTGTTGGAGTCGCCGGACGCCGGGCCGAAGGTGACGGTGGTGCTCTGCCCCGGTCCGCCGGCCGGCGCGCAACTGGTGGCGGTGCAGGCGGTGTACGGCGCGCCGAGCGTGACCACAGGTGCCTTCGGCGCGGTCGGGTCGACCTTGAAGAAGCACCAGCCGGTGGTCGAGGCGTTGGACGGCCCGGGCAACTGCTTGGTGTAGTTGCTGTAGTAGGAGCGCGTCCACGAGCGGTAGCGGTAGAGCACGCCTTCCGACAGCGTCGGCGTGGAGGCGGTGACCTTCACGTTGTCGCCGACGTGCCCGGTCGTCGGCCGCTCCATGGTGGCGAACGCGTCGGTCCAGGTGCCGTCGGCGTTCTTCTTGTCGACGTCCATCGCCGCCCGCAGCATCGCGCCGGACTCGCCGCCCGCGGCGGTCTGCGGCGTGGACGCCAGGGTGGGCGTGGGGTCGGAGACGACCGCGGGCGCCGACTCCTTGGTCTCGCAGACGGTGCCCGAGCCCGTGACCAGGCCGATGCCGGTCGGCAGCGCCGGCAGCCCCACGTAGTCGACGACGAGCACGGCGTCGTTCCTGAACCGCTTCCAGGCGGAGGTGTCGCCCTCGTCGTGCGCCCGCAGTTCCAGGGTGAGCTTGGAGAACTTGCCGGCCGCGAAGTCCTTCACGGTCGGGGTCAGGTTCTCGTTCGGCTCGTCGGGGTTGTCCTTGAACTCGATCGGCGCGGCCGGCTCGTCGGGGTCGCACGCCGAGCCGCGGCCCGCCGACACGTACCGGTCCACCATCCAGTCGAGCTCCTTGGGGCGGCCCGACCAGGTGGTGGACGACGTGAAGTTGTTCGTACGGACGAGGTCGACCCACCGGGGGTCGCACTGGAACGCCCAGGGCTCGGTGACGCGGAACGCCGCGCTCAGCACCTGCTTGCCCTTGAGGCTCGCGGGGGAGAACTGGAAGTACAGCCGCTGGGTGTAGCCGGGCCCGCAGTAGTAGCCGTTCCAGGTGCCGCAGTGGCCGACGCCCTCACCCTGGTTGTTGCTGCCGTTGCCCCAGTTGTACGACTTGTAGCCGTCCGAGCGCAGCAGCGTCCTGTCGGTCTCTCCCCAGGTCACGGTCGGGTCGATGTAGACGGGGTAGGCCGACTCGTCCTTCTGCCGCAGCAGGCCGGCGTCGGGGACGAGCGTGAGCGTGTCCTTGCCGACCTCGATCGGCAGCTCGGCGTGCCCCGCCCCGGGGGCGGGGCCGTCGGCGGCCTGCCCCTCGTCCGAAGGGGCGCTCGTCTCCGTCGCCTGTGGTGTCGTGTCCGATGTCGTATTCGGGGCCGGTGAGCCGTCCGCGGCGGGCGCGCCCTGGGGAGCGCCGGCCTTCGCGGACGGGGCGGAGGCGGCGGAAGGGGCCGGGGAGGACGGCGCGGCGGGGGCGTCGGCCGTCCCGGCCTGCCCGGCGGCGGGGTTCCCGGTGGAGTCCCACATCGCGGCCGGAGGCGAGGTGAAGACCTCGGTGGCGTTGCCGTCGGTCGCGGACATGCCGCCGTCCGCGGTCTCCTCCACCTTGAGCCCGGACGACTTGACGGCGTACTGGATCCGCCCGAGCGCGGGGTTGTCCGCCGCCTCCGGTGTCTTGACGATCAGGACCTGACGGAAGCCCTCGGTCGTCGCGGTCATCCTGAGGTCCACGTCCGGCAGCACGTTCTGGTAGGTGGCGTTCGGGCCGTCAAGCACCGGCGCGGGCAGGGTTCCCGGCCAGCCCAGCGCGAGGGTCCGGCCGTCCCGGTTCATCGTGACGAGGTTCCCGCCGTCGCCGCCCCCGGAGAAGGAGATGCCCACGGCCGCGGCGGCCGGTCCAACACTTCCGTCGGCGCGCCGCTGCAGCATCGCGTCGGGTGACACCCACGTCCCGTCCGGTCCCTTGACCCGGACGGGGGTGGTCGACTGCTCCAGCCGGAACGACTCGCCGTCCGGATTTGCGTATGTGGTGGTGAACTCGGTCCGGGCCTCGGTCACCTCGACCGGTTCCCGGATCTCGGCAGCGCGCTTCAGCGCCTGCTGCCAACCGCTGAGCCGGCCCGCGTCGGATCCCGTCCGACTTTCCTGTGCCGCCATCGCGGCCGGGGGTGTCCCGGTTCCCACCAGTACACCCGCCACGACCACGGCAGTGAGCGAACGCCAACTCCGCAGTCCGGGAAACCTAAACATGGGTTATCTCCCGTACGAAATATGCAAGATCGCACACATTAAACGTTTACTGTCACCCCCTGTCAACGAAATCTTTTCGCCCATCAAGGATTTAAGTCATGTTGTCAACATAAAGAGCAAATAAAGTGATATTAGGTCGGTAAGTCAGACAAATTGACACTGCGGTGCACAGGAAGTGCGTCGACATGCCAGACCTCCGCCGTGGATGTCGCGTCACGGAGACCGGGCACTCACGGCGGGTGATCGACGGCGTCGATGAAGCGGCGGCGCACGGGGGGTCGCCCAGGGCAGGCGCCAGGGCAGGAGACAGGGCAGGAGACAGGGCAGGCGACAGGGCGGGCGGCGCCGTCAGGAGGTGGGCCGCTCGCGGTGCCGCGTCTGCCCCCCGGGCCGGAGCCGGCCGGTGTCTCAGCGGTCGTGTTCGCGGTGCAGCGCCGCCAGCTCGGTGCGGTTGGCCACGCCGAGCTTCGCGTACACGTGCGCCAGGTGCGTCTTGACCGTGCTGCGGCTCATGAACAGCCGGCCGGCGATCTCGGGGTTGGACAGGCCCGCCACGGCCAGCCGTACGACCTCCTGCTCCGCGGGGGTGAGGCTGGCCCAGCCGGTGGCGGGACGGCGGCGTCCGCCGTGAGCGCGGCCGGTGAAGGCGATGGCCTCCTCCAGCGCCATCCGGCGGCCTTCGGGAGCGGCCGGGACGCTCGGCCGGTGCGGCCTGGGGTAGCCGAGCTCCTCCCGGGCCCGATCGCACGCGCCCATGATCCGGGCGCCGGTGGTGGCGTCGGCCAGCGCTGCCAGAGCCTCGAGGCTGTCCACGCAGGCCAGGCGGAGGCCGTTGGCGGCGCGCAGGCGCAGGGCCTCCAGATGCAGAGCGACGGCGCGCGCCTCGTTGAGGAACGCCTGCTGCTCAAGGGCTTCGGCGATCAGGCGCGGCATTCCCAGGGCCCGGGCGGCATCGAGGCCGGCGGCGCAGGCGCGGGCCGCCCCCTCCGGGTCGCCGGCCTGTCGCAGCGCCGCCGCCAGGGCGATGCGGGTCTCCGGGGTCAGCAGCTCGTCCGGCTGCTCGCCGCCGCGCCAGGCCGTCTCACTCCTGAACCACTCGGCCGCCCGCACCGGCTCGCGCCTGCTCAGGCAGAGCCGCCCGATCGTCAACGCGAGCCTCGGCACGAAGGGAGCCGAGGGCGCCTGGTCCACCAGCCGGATGACGGGGTCGAGGGCGAGTTCTGCGGCCTTGTCGTCGCCTTGCAGGTGGCACACGTGGGCGAGGACGGCGCGCGCCGTACCGGCACGGTGGTAGTCGGCGAGAGGGGTGGCGACCTCGACCGCCTGCTCCGCCCACGTTCTGGCCCGGGGCAGCTCGCCCAGACAGGCGCTGCCGAGGGCCATCAGGCCGAGCGCCAGCGCCGCCACACCGCGGTCGCCTCGCCGCAGCAGGCCGCTTACCGGCGTCTCCATCTCCGCCAGCGCCTGGCGATGCTCCTCCCTCATGTGGTGGACCAGGCCGATGAGGACCTGCGCGGCGTCGGCCACGAAGGCGTCGCCGGCCGCGACGGCCTCCTCGCGGACGGCGGCGGCTCTGACCCGCGCCTCGTCCGGAGAGGTGAGCAGCATGCCGATGGCGCTGAGCGACCCCGCCAGGCAGGCGGTCCGCAGATCGCCGTGGTCGAGCGCCATGACACGGGCGGTGTGGGCCGCGTCGAACTCCAGCCCGGCCGGATGCGTGGTGTCGGCGACGAGCGCGAGGCCGGTGAGGACCCGGGCCTGCAGCGCGCTGTGCTCGCCGGCGCCTCGCTCGGCCGCCAGCCGGAGCAGCCCCAGGCCCTCGCCGAGCCGGCCTTCCAGGTGCCACAGCCAGGCCAGCTCGGCCGCCAGGCGGCGAGCCTTGTCCGGGCGGTCGCCGGCGAGACCCCATTCGAGTGCCGTGCGCAGATTGGGGTACTCCTCGCGCATCCTGGCCCGCCAGGTGTCCTTGTCGCTGTCCAGCAGCGGGGCGGCCTCCAGGACCAGGGCCAGGCAGACGGCCAGGTGCCGGTCGCGCACGGCGGCCAGCTCGCCCGCCTCGGCGAGCCGCTCCCACGCGTACCGCCTGACCGAGGACAGCATCCGGTAGCGGGTGACGCCCTTGCGGGTCTCGGCCAGCAGCAGCGACTTGTCGATCAGCCGGCGCAGGCCCGTGAGCAGCTCCACACGGCCATGGCCGTCCAGCACGCCCTGGGCGGCGGCGAGGGTGAAGCCCGGCTCGAACACGCCCAGCCGGCGGAACAGCACCTGATCGCGCTCCTGAAGCAGGTCGTGGCTCCAGGCCATGGACGCCGCCAGCGTGCGGTGCCGCGGCGCAGCCCCCTGGTTGCCGGTGACCAGGATCGAGAACCGGTCGTCCAGCTCGGCGTCGATCTCCTGAGGCGTCAGCGTGCCGGTCCAGGCGGCGGCCAGCTCCAGCGCGAGAGGGATGCCGTCCAGCCGGGCACAGATGCGGCGCACCGCGGTCAGGGCCTCCTCGGTGCGCGGCACATCGTGGCCCCGGTCGAGGAAAAGGGCGACTCCGTCGTGCGCGTCCAGGGGTGGGACCCGCCAGACCAGCTCGCCGGGCAGGCTGAGCGGTTCCCGGCTGGTGGCCAGGACGGTGACGTGCGGGCAGTGGCGCAACAGGCCCGCCACCACGTCGGCGACGCCGCCCAGCAGGTGCTCGCAGTTGTCCAGCACCAGAAGCAGCTCGCGCTCGCGCAGCTGCCTGGACAGAGCGGCGATCCCGTTCGAGTCGCCGGCCAGGAGCACCCGCAGGACCGTCGCGACGAGGCGCGGCACCGCCGCCGGGTCGGTCTCCTGCGCGAGATCCACCCACCACACGCCGTCGCGCGGCAGACGCGCCGGCCGTCTGGCGAGCCGGGCCGCCAGACGGGTCTTGCCGCAGCCTCCCGCACCGGCCAGGGTGACCAGCCGGGCCTCGCCCAGGGCGGCTCCGATCATGTGCAACTCGGCCCGGCGGCCGACGAACGAGGTCAGCTCCGGCGGCGGAGCGCCGTTGTCGGCCATGTCCGAATCTGGCATATCAGCCATCTGGCCGATGTTAGTCACTCTCGGCCCGAGAAGACTTGCCTCATGACAACGAACCGCACCGTAATCAGCAACATCACCCTCTCCCTCGACGGCCGGATCCACGGCCCCGGCGGCGAGTACGACATGGGCTGGATCGTCCCCCACGCCGTCAGCGACGTGGCCCGCGACCACATGGTCGAGGTGACCACCGGGGCCACCACCGCGCTGTTGGGCCGCAAGAACTACCAGGGCTTCGGTGGCTTCTGGCCCGCGGTGGCCGAGGACGAGTCGGCCGACCCCCGCGACCGGGCCTTCGCCCAGTGGCTGAACACCGTCGAGAAAGTCGTCTTCTCCACCACGCTCACCGAGGCCCCGTGGCAGAACTCCCGCATCGTCGCCGCCGGCCCCGCCGAGGTCGTGAAGGAGCTGCGACAGCAGGACGGCGGCGACATCGTCGTGCTGGCCAGTACCAGCGTCATCCAGGCCCTGCTGCGGGCCGGAGAGCTCGACCGGCTGAGCATCACGCTCGCGCCCGAGCTGGTCGGCGACGGGCCCCGCCTGTTCGCCGACGGCCTTCCCGCCACCGGCTGGCGGGCTGTCTCCGTCGCACAGGCCGAGAGCGGGGCACTGTGCCTGCTGTACGACAAGGTTCGCGACAGCGACTGAACACGAGCCCGGCCCGGTTCCCGTGGCGCCGGCCGGGCCTGCCGGTCAGCAGGTGGCCCCAGGGAACCGCGGGCCTGGGCAGCGGCGTGTCGTCCCCGGCCGTGAGGGGCAGGAGGCGCCGGCCGGGTGGAATCAGCCGAACAGTATTGTCACGTCCAAGCCGCCCCCGGGGCGGGGGTGGGCCGTCAGCTGCGCGCCGTGTGCTTCGGCGACGGCCTGCACGATGACCAGGCCCAGCCCGTGGCCGTCGGCGGTGTGGGTTCGCTGGGTGCCGAGTCGCTGGAACGGTTGGAAAAGCCGTCGTAGGTCCTGCGATCGGATGGTCGGGCCGGTGTTGCCGACCGACAGGCGGGCGCGACCATTCGTGAGTTCGGTGGCGATGGTGACGTGTCCGCCGGGAACGTTGTGGTGGAGTGCGTTGTCGACCAGGTTGCCGATCATGCTGGCGATCAGGTCGGGGTCACCGCTGATCGGTGCTGGGTCCAGCGATGCCTGGACCGTGATGGTTCGCCGGACGGCCTCCGCGCGGCGCGACAGCATCAGCCCCTTGGTGACATCGGCCAGGTCGACCACTTCCCGGTGCTCGATGCCCTTCTGTCCTTCCGCCAGCGTGAGCAGGGCGTCGATCAAACGTGCCTGCCGTTCGCCGAGACCGAGTGCTTCCTCGCACGCGGCTCGCAGGCTGGCCTCGCTCGCGTCGGGGTCGGCGAGCGCGACCTGGAGTACGGCGCGCTGACCGGCCAGCGGGGTGCGCAGCTCATGCGAGGCGTTGGCCACGAAGTGGCGCTGCGCTGCGAACGAGGAGTCCAGCCGCTCGAACAGGTCGTCGAGGGTGCGCCCCAGCTTGGTCAGCTCGTCGTCCGGGCCGCGCAGGCCGAGCCGCCGGTTGAGGTTGGTGGCTGAAATCTCCTGGGCGGTCACGGTCATGGCGCGCAGCGGGCGGAGGAAGCGCCCGGCCAGCCACCACGCGATCAGCACGGTGAGGACCACGACGATGATCGCGGTGATCGCGAGCGCGGCATCGACCTGCTGGGTTGCCGTGTCGGGCGGAGGGACGGCGTCCCCGGCCCGGACGCGGATCTGGTCTCTCCCGAAGAGGAAGCCGGCGAGCAGCAGCACCGGGACGACGACGGCCAGAACCAGGCCGGCGTACAGCGTCGTGAGCTGCGCGCGCAGGGACGGCCGGCGCAGGTGGTGCCGGGCGCGGCCGGCACGGCCGGTCACCGTTGGGTCCAATGCGGGATTCATCGCGGGACTCCGATCCGGTAGCCGCCCTCACGGACGGTTTCGATCACCGGCGGTTCGCCGAGTTTGGCCCGCAACCGGCGCACCGTCGTCTTGACGGCCGTGGTGAACGGGTTTGCGGCCTCGTCCCAGACCCGTTCCAGCAACTCCTCCGAGGACACAACCCGGTCACCGGCAGCGAGCAGGCATTCCAGCAGGGCGAACTCCTTCGGGGTGAGCTCCAAGCGCCGTCCGCCACGAAAGGCCGCCCGCCGGCTCGGGTCCAGGGTCAGATCTTCTGCCTGGAGGATCGGAGGCACGGCGGGCGCCGAGCGGCGCCCCAGCGCGCGCACGCGGGCCACGAGTTCGGTGAAGTCGAACGGCTTGGGCAGGTAGTCGTCGGCGCCCAAACCCAGGCCCTCGACCCTGTCTCGCACGGTGCCTGCGGCGGTGAGCATCAGCACCCGCGACCCGGCGCCACCGGCGGCGATGTCACGGCACACGTCGTCGCCGGGTGTGCCGGGCAGGTCGCGGTCCAGCACCACCACGTCGTATCGGGTGCCGGCCAGGTGGGCCAGAGCGTCGTCGCCGTCGAGAACGACGTCCACCGCCATGCCCTCGCGGCGCAATCCGGTCCCGATCGCCCTCGCCAGAACCTCGAAGTCTTCGACGACCAGAACTCGCACGACCGTCCTCCTTCTCGTTGGTGGTGCCGCGTTCGGCAGGCCGCGACCGCACTGCTCACGATGTCAGGGATCCGGTGTCGGCCGGGTGTCAGCCGCTGACACCCGGCCGACACCGGCCGTGCCGTACAACCATCCCGGAAAGGCGTCCACGAGAGGCACGACCCGTGAGCACGGTGCCCGTCACGCGAGCGAAATCGCCATTCGGAAAGGACCAGACGTGAGAGATCCACGGTTGACGCGGCGTAGGTTCCTCGCCATCACCGGTGCCAGTACGGCAGCCGGCGGACTGCTGACGACCAGCTCGGCGGGCAGCGCCGGCGGGCAACTGACGACCAGCTCGGCTGGCAGCGCCGGCGGGCAACTGACGACCAGCTCGGGGGGCAGGGCCGACGCGGCCACACGGGACCTCAACCAGGCGGTGTTCGCGGCCTTCGAGCGCCACCGGCTCGTTGCGATCGGTGAGTCACACGGCCAGCAGGAACACGGTGACGCGCAGCAGATGCTGCTCGCAGATCCGCGGTTGCCGCAGGTGGTCGACGACATCGTCGTCGAGTTCGGCAACGCGCTGTACCAGCCGATCGTCGACCGGTTCGTCGCCGGGGCGGCTGTCGACGACCAAGTGTTGCGGCAGGTCTGGCGGAACACCACGCAGTCGCCCGGGGCCACCGGCGACCAGCCGATCCGTGAACAGTTCTTCCGGACGGTCCGCGCCGTCAACTGGACGCTGCCTGCGGAGCGAAGGATCCGGGTGCTGCTCGGGGATCCGCCGATCGACTGGTCCCACATCACCACACAGGACCAAGTGGATGTCTTTCTCGCCCAACGTGACGCCCACATGGCGTCAGTGGTGAAACGGGAAGTGCTCGCCAAGAAACGCCGGGCACTGATCTGCTACGGCAGCGGGCACGTGATGCACTCGCCGGAGCCAGGACAGAACGCCGACCACGGAGTCCCGCTGATCGAGGAACAGACCGGCCAGCACGTCTACGTGATCGTGGCCGGTAGCCATCCCCGCCTGGTGACCTGTCCACGGCGCACCGTGATCCCGTGCTCGGGCACCTGGCTGGAATCCACCGACGCGGGACAGTTCATGGACGCGCCGCGGCTGTGCGGCGTTCCCTTGGGAAAGCTGGCCGACGCTGTGCTGTACCTGGGCCAACTGACGGACCTGACGCAGTCGCTGTGGAACCCCGCGATCTTCCTCGACCCGGTGTACTGGGCGGAACTCCAGAGGCGCGACGCGATCAACGGGAACCTCATCGACCTGGAACAGTACCGGCAGCAGCAGCCGATCACTTTGCCCGCGCCACCTCCCGGGAGCTGCGCCGCCGACCGCGGTCACTGACAGCGAGAAGCACGGATTCACCCCAGGGGCGGCTCGGGTTGGATCTGCCTATCGGCCGGGTTCTCCGGTTGCGGGCGGTTTCGTGGTAATTTCTTGATCGTAAGGTGCAGTGCTCGTACGCGAGCGCGTCGGGACATCCGGCCGGCACGACAGCCTCAGTAAAGGCTGTCTGGATCTCTCAGTGGAGAGTCTGCCTCGCCATGTCCTCAACCCTGTCTCCACGCGCGTGGGCGATCTTCCTGCTGGTGGTCGCCGCCGACATGCTCGATCTGCTGAGCACCACGGTGACCAACGTGGCTGCCCCGCACCATCGTGCGGGACCTCGGCGCCTCCTGGTCGCTGGCTCCCTGGCTCGGCGCGAGCTACACGCTCGCGATGGGCTCCCTCATGATCGTCGGCATCATCGCCACCTCGATCACGGTCCGCAGCCGCATCGCCTCCCACGGGCGCGTCGTCGTCTCGATCGGCGTGCTGCTGTTCGCCGTGGGCATCGTCGGCATGACGGTCGTGATCGAGGCCGTGCAGCAGCCGGTGCCGCTGATCGCCGCTCCGCTGTTCGTGGCCGGTCTGGGCACGGGCTGCTGCTTCGGCGCCGTGTTCGCGGTCGCCCTTGGCGATGTGAACTCCGCCCGCCGTCACCGCGGCATGCGCGGTGAGCATCCCGCTGCTTCCGCGCCGGGGAGCGCTTGCCCACTGAGCCTTCCACGCTTCCGCCGGAACGCATTCGCATTCACATCCGTACCGATCACCGGAGTATTTCCATGATTCTCGTCACCGGAGGCCGCGGCGCGGTCGCCACCCACCTGCTGACCCTGCTGCTCGAGGCCGGTCGCCCCGTACGCGTGGCCTCCAGCAACCCCGGACAGCTACGGGTCCCCGACGGCGTCACGGCCGTCACCTGCAACCTGCGGGATCCCGCCACCTTCCCGGCCGCTCTCGCCGGCGTCACCGAGGTCTTCCTGTACGCCGAGGCTTCGCACATCGCCGAGTTCGTCGACGCCGCCGTCACGGCCGGGGTGGAACACGTCGTCCTGCTGTCCTCCGCCAGCGTGCTGGACCCCGGCGCGGCCGGCAACCCGCTGGCCACGTCCCACCTCGACGTCGAGACCGCACTGCTCGGCGCACCGCTCACCACCACGATCCTGCGCCCCGGCTCCTTCGCCGGCAACGCGGCCGCCTGGGCCTGGCCCGTCAGGGCCGGGCGCCCGGTGAGCCTGCCCTACCCGGGCTCCCACACCGACCCCGTCCACGAAAGGGACCTCGCAGAAGTGGCCTTCACCGTGCTCACCGACCCGCGCCACCGGGGCCGGTGCCTCCACCTGACCGGCCCGGAGAGCCTCACGTTCAGCGAACAGATCGAGCAACTCGCCGAGATCACCAGCCGGCCGATCACCGCCAACCACGTCACCCCCGAGGAATGGAGGCAGGAGATGGCCGATTACATCCCCGGTCCTTACGCGGACGCTCTGCTCGACTACTGGCAGGCCAACGACGGCCGCCCCGTGCCCCTGACCGACACCGTCGAACAGGTCACCGGCCACGCTCCCCGCACCTTCGCCACCTGGGCCCGCGACCACGTCACGGACTTCATCGGGTAGCACCTTCATAGCGGGCCGCCGGGGCGTGGGTCACCCGACCTCGCTCCGGCGCGTTCGCGCGGCCTTGAGCAGCGCGGCCAGCATCACGATTCCGGCGATGACGCCCAGCCCGTGCTGGACGACGGAAACGGCCGGATATTCGGCGGCCGCGTAGCCGCCCGGCCGGAGGAGGGCCCACGGAAGCTTCCACGCCGCCCACGCGAACAGCGAACCCGACGACGTGAAGGCCAACGCCATGGGGATCCACAGGGGCATCCTCGGCCGTCCCGTGGCGAGCATGCGGATCGCAGCGGCGCCCATGACGGCCCAGAGCGCGGAGTTGCCGGCGAGCAGCCGTCCGTTGACGTCCATCAGGTCGCGGTGCGCGGGGGAGAGGCCGAGCGTTCCGCCCGCCGTCCAGTACGTCCATAGGAGGGCCAGCGCCGCGACCAGGATGTACAGAGCTCGCAGACCGGATCGGCCGAGGGGCGAGGGAGGGCGGTCACCGACGCGTCCGAGGAACGCGGCCGGCCACCTTTCCCGCATGTAGATGGGGAGCGCTATGGCCAGTCCCAGGGCCATGCCCGCGAATCCGATACCGATGAAGACCAGCTCCCACGATGGGGCGGCATCCCCGCCGCCGGAGTCGCCGCCTCCCGCGCCGCCTCCGAGGACGGCGCTGAACAGCATGTAGGGGATCATCGGTATGAGGAATCCCGCTCCCATCCAGGCGAAGAAGACCAGCGGCGGCGCCGGGACGGGACGTCCCCGTCGTCGCGCGAGGACCAGCCCCAAAGCGATGCCGACGACCGACATGGCGACGGTGACCGCGTTCAACAGGACCCAGTCGCCGTCGGTGAAGGTGGACGGTGTGTGCCCGAGCAGCGCCGCCACCACCCAGACGACCTTCACCGCGAGATAGAGCGACAGCGACAGTGCGGCGCCGTAGCCGGCCACCACGCGCACCGCGGTCCATCCTGCTCCGACCTGGTCCGTCCCGACCGGTGTCGTGGGGCCCTTCACCGTTGTGTCCAACCCATGTGCATGGTCGAGATCCTTCCGGCGAGCGCCGGCGCCGGCCTCCCCCGCGGGAACCACGCGGCTCCCCCGCATGGGGGAGCAGGTGAAGAGCCGCCGCGGGCCGTGTGAGACGATGATCGGCCCCGGGCGGTCGCGCCGGGGAGAACGGTGACGGGACGCCGACGAAGGGGCTTCACGGTATGGCTGTCATCCATCACACCACGCTGACGCCAAGCAAACTGGAGCTGCTCACGTCGTGGCTTCCCACCCAGCCCTGGTACGAAGGCAACGGGCGGCGGCCGGAGCTGACGAAGGCCGGGGGCTTCCGGCTCGACGACCCGCAGGGCGAGGTCGGCATGGAGTTCATGGTGGTCACCGACGTGTCCGGCGACCGTCCCGTCTCCTATCACGTGCCGCTCACTTACCGGGGGGCGCCGCTGGAGGGGGCTGATCGCGCTCTCATCGGGACGACGGAGCACGGCGTCCTGGGACGCCGGTGGATCTATGACGGCACCCACGATCCGGTCCTCGCCGCACAACTCCACGCCCTGTTCGTGGGGGACGTCGAGGCGCAGGATCAGAACGTGAGCGACACCCCCGACCCGTCGGTCACCAGAAGCTTCACGGGAGCCGCCGCGTCGGGCCCGATCCGGCCGACCGCCGTGGCCGACGCGCCGCACGCCACCGACATCGTCGTGGACGCCGCCACAGCGGAGGGAACAGTGGACGGCGGCCGGGGCGGACGGCTGACCATGCGGGTGACCCGCGTCCTGCGGCCCGGCGAAGCGGACATCGCGGAGGTCGCCGACGTCCTGGGTCACGTCGCGGCCGGTTGGCGGCTGCCGGACGGAGCCGAGGTCCGGGGCGTGTTCGCCGTCGTCACGGACGCGCCCCGCTGATCCTGACCTCCGATGAGCCGTCCGGCCGCCGGGCGAGGCCTCCGGCGCGGGGTGTCGTCGCCGTCGTGACAATCGGCCGCCGCTGGGGGATGCGGTCAGGAATCCGGCGTCCTGACGCGTGTCGTGGCGGCGAGGGCCGTGGCCGCCGCGGACCGCAGGGCTGCGTCGTCGTCCTCCTCCGAGGCCCAGGCGACGTGCCCGTCCGGACGGATCAGTGCGGCGCGGACCCGCCGCCATCCGGCCCGGGACTCGACCGGCTCGTCCGCGCACACAGTGAGTCCCGGCGGCGTGGGCGCTTCCGGGGACACGGTCACCCGGCCGGGCAGGGCGCGGCCCGCCCCCGTGAGGTCGAGGAACACGTAGCGCCCGGGGACGAGCAGCGCGAACAGCCCCGGCCCGCCGGACAGCCGCAGGTCCGGAGCCCGTGTCCCCACGAGCGGGTGATCACCGGCGCCCCGTCCGTACGACACGCCGATGCCGGAGACCTGCTCCGCCAGGAAGCGGGAGAACTCCGGCACCCGCGCGATGGCGTCGTCGAGGACCGATCGCAGGGCGAGAGTCTCGGGCGTGAACGTCGTCATGAGCGCGGTCTGCCCCCGGGTCAGGCGCAGCGTGGCCGCGCCGACCGGGTGCCTTTCCGCGTGGTAGCTGTCCAGCAGCCCGTCGGGAGCCCATCCCCGCACCGTGGCGGCCAGCTTCCAGCCGAGGTTCCACGCGTCCTGCACGCCGACGTTCAGGCCCATGCCCCCGGCCGGGTACAGGCGGTGCGCGGCGTCTCCGGCCAGGAGGACGCGGCCGCTGCGGTATCGGTCGGCGAGGCACGAGGCGGATCCCGTGCCGGACACCCACACGGGGTCGTGCAGGCCGAAGTCGGTGCCGGCGACGGCCACGAGCCAGGCGCGCAGTTCATTCTCCGCCGGCTGTCCCTCGTACCCGAGGGCGCCGGCGCCGTCGACGCCCGCCACCCGGTGGAGGCCGGGGCCGATGGGCACGACCAGCACCTGGCCGGCCTCGTTGGTCTTCTGGAAGTACGGCACCGCCGGGGGATCGTCGAGCGTCACGTCGGCGACCCAGGCGTACGCGGTGGAGCCGGTTCCCGG
This sequence comes from Microbispora sp. NBRC 16548, assembly GCF_030268985.1. Lineage (NCBI taxonomy): Bacteria > Bacillati > Actinomycetota > Actinomycetes > Streptosporangiales > Streptosporangiaceae > Microbispora > Microbispora sp. NBRC 16548. The sequence goes on along the minus strand of NZ_BSSF01000016.1, from coordinate 99,500 downwards.
GAAGCCGATCCCGGCGGCCGAGCGGACCGCGCTGCCCGCTCCGTCACAGCCGACCAGGAACGCCGTCTCCATGGTGGAGGGCCCTCCCAGGCCCTCGGCCCGCACCACGACCCTGTCCGCCTCCTGGGTCAACGCGGTGAAGGCGTGCCCGCGCCGGACGTCCACCCCCAGGTCGCGGGCGTAGCCCTCCATCAACTCCTCGACCTTCGGCTGAGCGAGCAGAAGGACGTACGGGAAAGGGGTGTCGAGCGTCCCGTAGTTCATCCGGTGGTCGAGGAGACCGAAATGCGAGTCCGGCACCCGCCTGCCCTGCGTGACGAACGACTCGCCGACGCCGCGCGACGCCCACAGCTCCATCGTGCGGGGGTGGATCGTGAAGCCCTTGGAGTGCGGGTCGCGTTCCGCCCGCCTCTCCAGGACCGTGACCTCGACCCCCGCGAGACGTAACTCCGCCGCGAGCCACAGCCCGGTTGGGCCGCCTCCGACGATGACGACTTCTCCCATGTGCCTCTCCCGAGAACGATCCGCTGACCGTGATCTTCGGTGCGAGGACGGTGGACCGCGCGTGCAGCGCCCGACCCCTCGTCGCCCCGTCATCCTCTCCCGGCGGAGGGGACGGCGCCAGCCGGCGAGGGCCCGCTATGGGCGGGGCCGTCGCAGGACGCGGACCTGCCGGGGGGCCAGGGTCGTGTCCCGGGCCAGGGCGGGGCCGTGGAGGGGGTCGCCGGGGATCGCGGACAGGTCGACGTGCCGGTCCGTACGGTTGATCAGGAACCAGTAGTCGTCCGTTCCGTCGGTGCGGACGGCGACGTCGACCAAGCCGCGTGCCTCGGGCGGCAGTTCCGAGGCAACCTCGGCGGCGTCCAGCAGGTGAGGAAGGACGACCCCCAGACCCTCCGGGCCGAGCCGCGTGGAGACGTACGACGCCGAGCCCGCTCCCGTACGGCGCGTCGTGACGGCGGGACGGCCCGCGTGGTCGCCGGTCTTGTACGTCGCCACGACCTCGGTCGCGGGGCCGGTGAGGTCGATCCGGTCGGTCCAGAGGGTGCCGGTCACGCCGAGGTCGAGGTCGACGGCCTCGCCGTCCGGCAGGGGGCCGAACTCCTCGATGCGGATGCCGAGCAGGTCGCGCAGGGCCCCGGGGTAGCCGCCGAGCCATACGTGGTCGTCCTCGTCGACGACGCCGGAGAAGTAGGTGGTGACGAGGTGCCCGCCGGAGGCGACGTAGTCCTCCAGCCGCCGGGCCAGAGCGGCGGGCACGACGTGCAGGATCGGGGCCACGAGCAGCCGGTAGCCGCTGAGGTCGTCGTCCACGTCGACCACGTCCGCCCGGACCCCCGCGTCGAGGAACGCGGTGTACCAGTCGAGAGCCTCCTGGCGGTAGCGCAGCAGCGAGGTGGGGTGGGAGTCGAGCTCGGCGGCCCACCAGGAGTCCCAGTCGAACACCACCGCCACGGGGGCGCGCAGCCGCCGGGTGCCTGCGACGGGCGCGAGGGCGGCCAGTGTGGCGCCCAGGTCGGCGACCGACCGGAACACGTCGCTGTCGGTGCCCGCGTGGGGGACCATCGCCGAGTGGTACTTCTCGGCTCCGCCGGCCGACTGCCGCCATTGGAAGAAGCAGACGGCGTCGGCGCCGTAGGCGACGTGGGTGAGCGAGTCGCGGGCCATGCCGCCGGGCTTCTTGGCCAGGTTGACCGGCTGCCAGTTGACCGCGCTGGTGGAGTGCTCCATCAGGTACCACGGCCGGCCGCCGGCGAGTGAGCCGGTGAGGTTCGCCGAGAAGGACAGCTCGTCCTGGGCCTGGGGACCGGTCAGCAGGTAGTGGTCGTTGGAGACGAAGTCCACCTCGGCGGCCCAGTCGGCGTAGTCCATGCCCTTGGTCTCGCCCATGACCATGAAGTTCGTGGTCACGGGGATGTCCGGGGTCAGCTCGCGCAGGGCGTCGCGTTCCGCGCGCAGGTAGTCCTTCAGCGCGTCGGAGGAGAAGCGCTTGAAGTCCAGTTGCTGGGTGGGGTTGGGGTAGGAGGCCGCCAGGCGCGGCGGCAGGATCTGCGCCCAGTCGCTGTAGCGCTGGGACCAGAACGAGGTCGCCCAGGCGCGGTTCAGCTCGTCCAGCGTGCCGTACCGTGCCCGCAGCCACTCACGGAAGGCGGCCGCGGCGTCGTCGGAGAAGTCGTAGACGTTGTGGCAGCCGAGTTCGTTGGAGATGTGCCAGGCGGCGAGAGCGGGGTGGTCGCCGTAGCGCTCGGCGAGGGCCCGGGTCAGCCGCAGCGCGTGCCGGCGGAAGACCGGCGAGGTCGGCCGCCAGTGCTGCCGCGCCCCCGGCCACACCGTGTGGCCCTGCTGGTCCACGGGGAGGATCTCCGGGTGATTCGCGCTCAGCCACGGCGGCGGCGAGGCCGTCGCCGTGGCCAGGTCGACCGCGATGTCGTGGGCGTGCAGCAGGTCCATCGCCTCGTCGAGCCAGTCGAAGTCCCAGACGTCCTCGCTCGGCTGGATCCGCGCCCACGAGAAGATCGCCAAGGAGACGATGTTCACCCCGGCCGCCCGCATGGCGCGCATGTCCTCGTCCCAGACCTCCCGGGGCCACTGCTCGGGGTTGTAGTCGGCCCCGAACCCCAGGCGGGCCCGTCCGGGGTCGGACGGCCAGCGCACCCAGCGGTGTCGGTCAGCGTTCACAACGACTCCTTCCAAGGATGGTTACGTGGTCTTCCAGCCGGCCGCTGCCGGCGACGCGCCGGCGAGTACGCCGGCGGAGACGACGGCCAGCGCCGTGAGCGCGCAGGCCAGTGAACGGCGGCGGGAGTGCGTTCCGGGGTGGGTGCGGGGGTGGGAGTGCATGGTGCTTCCTCTCGTGCTTCCTCTTGGGGAGGACCGGCAGCCGGGCCGGGGCGGAGTCCGCTTGACCTGCCTGTTGGACCCCGTCTGTCGAATCGGGGGATCGGGCTGTCGGTGGCCGGGACGGCGCCGCCGGTCGGCGGCGCGCGGAAGTACGTATGCGGTGGTGCGGTGATGCGGCTGCGGTGAAATCGGCGCGGTGGAATCGGCGCGGTGGAATCGGCGCGTGGCGCCGGGAACGCGCGGGCCCGGGTCTGGGGCCGATGGTCTCGGGCTTATGGTCTCGGGCCGATGGTCTGGGGCTCGTCCTGCCGCCGCGCTCCCCGCGGAACGGCGGCAGCTATGGCGCCGGTGACTACGGTGACTTCTACTTGACGGTGAAGCCCTGCTCCTCGCCGTACTTGAGGGAGGCGTCCTGCCAGGCCTTCAGGCCGTCCTGCAGGGTGGTGGAGGAGGTGTACGCCTTACCGACCGTGTCGTTGAAGATGCTGTTGGCGTAGACCTGGAAGGGCAGGTAGGACCAGCCGCTGACGACCTGCGAGGCGGACTCGGCGAGCACCTGGTTGACCTTCTGGCCGCCGAAGTAGGGGAACTCCTTGTCCTGGAACTTCGGGTCCTGCAGCTGGGCGGTGGTGGCGGGGAAGGCGCCGCCGTCGACCCGGGTCTGCACCCCCTCGTCGACGTTCGCGTACTTCAGGAAGGCGTAGGCGAGGTTCTTGTTGGCGCTCGCCTCGGGGATCGCCAGCGAGCTGCCGCCGTTCTCGGCGGTGGCCCTGCCTCCGGCCTCCCACTGCGGCATGGGCGCGACCTGCCACTTGCCCTCCCCGGCCTTGACCCCGGACTCGAGGTTGGCGGGCATCCAGGCGCCGATGACCAGGGTGGCGATAGTGCCGTCGCCCAGGCCCTTGTACCAGGCGTCGCTCCAGCTGGTGGCCGGCGCGAGCAGCTTGCCGTCGACCAGCTTCTGCCAGAGGGCGGTGAACTTCTGCGTGCCCGGCTCGGCGAAGTCGATGCCGACCGTGGTGCCGTCGACGGTGTACGGCTTGCCGCCCGCCTGCCAGATCATGCTGGTGGTGAAGCCCGCGTCACCGGTGTCGTTGGTGATGTACGCCTTCGGGTTCGCCTTGTGCAGCTTCTCGGCGTCGGCCGCGAACTCGTCCCAGGTGGTGGGCACCTTGAGGTCGTACTTGTCGAAGACCTCCTTGTTGTAGAACAGCGCCATCGGGCCGGAGTCCATGGGCAGGCCGTAGATGCCGTTGCCGACGTGCACGGAGCTCCACGGGCCGGGGGTGAAGGTGCCGTCCAGCTTGCCCGCGCCCAGGGCGCCGAGGTCGGCGACAGACTTGGCGAGGGCGAACTGCGGCAGGGCGTAGTACTCCACCTGGGCGACGTCCGGGACGCCCGAGCCGGCCTTGATCGCGTTCTGCAGGGCGGTGTACTGGTCGTTGCCGGTGCCGGCGTTGACGAGGTTGACCTTGACCTTCGGATACTTGGCCTGGAAGTCCGCGACGACCTGCTTGAGCGTCGGCTCCCACGCCCAGACGGTGATGGAGCCGCCGGTGTCGAGCGCCTTCTGGATGTCGGCGTCGGAGACGGCCGCGGACGCCGCGGGTGCGGCGGTTTCGCCGGCGCCCGAGGAGGAGCCGTCGTCGCCGGAGCCGCAGGCGCCGGCGGTGAGCGACACGGTCAGGGCCGCGCCCAGCAGGAGGGCGCGACGGCGGGTTATCGCCATGGGATGTGCCTTTCTGGATTATCGGGGGAGACAGACGTCGGTGGGAGCGGCCATGCCGTGCCGGTCATGCCGTGCCGGATATTCCTTGGCCGGTCATTCCTTGACGCTTCCGGCGGCCAGGCCCGACTGCCAGTAGCGCTGCAGCAGCAGGAACGCCGCGATCAGCGGGACGACGGTGAGCAGCGATCCGGTGATCACGAGGTTGAAGACGGCCTCGCCGCCCGCCGTGAGAGCCTGCTGGTTCCATTCCTTGAGGCCGACGGTGAGCGGATACCAGTCGGGGTCCTTCAGCATGATCAGCGGCAGGAAGTAGTTGTTCCAGGTCGCGACCATGTTGAAGAGCAGGACCGTGACCAGGCCGGGCGCCAGCAGCGGCAGGCTGATGCGGAAGAAGGTGCGGAACTCGCCCGAGCCGTCCACCCGCGCCGACTCGAGGATCTCCTTCGGGACGGCGTCGGTGGCGAAGGTCCACATCAGATACAGGCCGAACGGCGAGACCAGCGACGGGATGATGATCGCCCACGGGGTGTCGGTCAGGCCCATCTTGGCGAACATCAGGAACGTGGGGACGGCGAGCGCGGTGCCGGGCACCGCCACCGCCCCGATCACCACGGCGAACACCGCCTTCTTGCCGGGGAAGTCGAACTTCGCCAGCCCGTAGCCGGCGAGCGTCGCCAGCAGGGTCGCGCCGCCCGCCCCGACGACCACGTACAGCAGGGTGTTGAGCAGCCAGCGGACGAAGATCCCATCCTTGTAGGTGAAGGTCGTGCCGATGTTGTCGAACAGGGCGAAGTCGCCGTCGAACCACAGGCCGAAGGAGCCCAGCAGCCCCTCCTGGGTCTTGGTGGCGTTGATCACCAGCCACACCAGGGGGAGCAGCGTGTAGACGAGCATGAGCGCCGTCAGCACGGTCAGCGTCGCGCTGCGGCGGCCTGTCGCGGACCGGCGCCGCCGGACGACCAGGGGGCCCCGGGCCGCGACGGTCTTCGGGCGAGGCGCTCGGTCGGCGGTGGGAGTGGAGGTCGCCATGGCTCAGACCGCCTTCCGCATGCCGCGCAGCTGGACGAGGTAGGCGACGATCATCGTGATGATCCCCATGACGATGGCGACCGTCGCCGAGTAGTTGAACTGCTGACCCGCGAAGGACAGCGAGTAGGCGTAGTAGTTCGGCGTGAAGTAGGTGGTGACCGAGTTCGGCGCGATCGTCTTGAGGATGCTCGGCTCGTTGAACAGCTGGAAGCTGCCGATGATCGAGAAGATCGTGGCGATCAGCAGCGCGCCGCGCAGGGCGGGCAGCTTGATCGCCCAGATGATCCGGAGCTGGCCGGCCCCGTCGAGCGCGGCGGCCTCGTACAGCGAGGGGTTCACCACCTTCAGCGCCGAGTAGAGGATCAGCATGTTGTAGCCCACGAACTCCCAGGTCACGATGTTGCCGATGGAGGCGAGGACCAGGTCGGGCGACAGCGGGTCGGGCAGCGAGAGCCCGAACGCCTCGTTGAGGTTGCCGACCAGGCCGAATCTGGTGCCGTACATGAAGCCCCACATCAGCGCGGCGACGACCGCGGGCACCGCGTACGGCAGGAACACCGAGATCCGGAAGAACGCCGACCCGTACAGCCTGCCGCTGTCGATCGCGAGCGCGACCAGCAGCGCGAGGAACAACATGATCGGCACCTGGACGACCAGGAAGAGCGCGACGCGCCCGAACGCCGACCAGAACTGCGGGTCCTGCAGGACCTTGAGGTAGTTGTCGGCGCCGACGAAGGCGGTCCCGCCGATGAGCCGGGTGCGGAACAGGCTCAGGTAGATCGAGTACGCGATCGGGGCCAGGAAGACCAGCGCGAAGACCGCCATGAAGGGCCCGACGAACTGCCAGCCCACCCATGACCGGCGTCTGCCGGCCAAGACCCCCCGAGCATTCGAATACCCTTCCGAGACCACCGGCTCGCTCCTCTCCGCGGCGTGGTTACCGGCCGTGACTCTCCCGTTCACGTGAACATCACGAGCATGTTTACGTGAACATCGCGAGCGAACGAGCACGGCTCGGTTGTTGCGGAGGGTGATTTCTCGAGTCGCCAAGGTTATGTTTACGTAAACTTCTGCTGCGGTATGGTGGCACCCGTCCTACGAGAGGTCAAGGGCTCCCCACGTCACGCCCGGTCGGATCGCGGCGTACGATCTCCGGCGACGGGGCGAGCAGGCGGGAGCGACACAGGAATGGATCCGGACGGCCCGGCCCGGCAGGTCCCGGCGCCGATGGGCGGCGCGCAGCGGGGTGGCTCGGGCGTCCCGGGCGGGCGCCGCAAGCAGCGGGTCTCCATGGCCGACGTGGCCAGGCTCGCGGGCGTCTCGTCCCAGACGGTGTCCAGGGTCGCCAACGGCCACCCCGGCGTCGTCGGCGCGACCCGCGAGCAGGTGCTCGCGGCGATGCGGGAGCTGGGCTACCGCCCCAACAGCGCCGCCCGGGCGCTGCGCTACGGGCAGTTCAACACGATCGGCGTGATCCTCTTCGGGCTGGCCTCGACCGGCAACAGCCGCACCGTGGAGGCGATCGCCACCCACGCCGCGGCCGAGGGCTACGCGATCACGCTGATCCCCATCGGCATCCCCACCCAGGACAACGTGCTGGGCGCCTTCACCCGGATGGGCGAGCTGGCCGTCGACGCCGTCATCGTCATCATCGAGATCCACCTGCTCGACGCGGGCACGGTGACGCTTCCTCCCGGAGTCCACGTCGTCGTCGTGGACTCCGACGCCGGAGACCGCTACAGCGTCGTCGACACCGACCAGGCCGAAGGCGCCCGGCTCGCCGTACGCCATCTCCTCGACCTGGGGCACGAGACGGTCTGGCACGTCACCGGCCCGGAGACGTCCTTCGCCGGCCAGCGCCGCGCGCAGGCGTGGCGCCTGGCCCTGGAGGAGGCGGGGCGTCCCGTGCCCCCGCCGCTGCACGGCGACTGGTCGGCCGAGTCGGGCTACGCCGCCGGGCTGGCGCTCGCGAGCGAACCCGGCTGCACGGCGGTGTTCGCCTCCAACGACCAGATGGCCCTCGGGCTGCTGCGCGCCTTCCACGAGCGGGGGCGGGCGGTCCCCGCCGACATCAGCGTGGTCGGCTTCGACGACATCCCCGACGCCTCCTGCTTCGTGCCTCCGCTGACGACCGTCCACCAGGACTTCGCCGAGGTCGGCAGGCGCTGCGTCCAGGGGGTCCTGCGGCAGATCCGCGAGGGCGGCGCATCCCAGCCCGGCACCGAGCTCGTCCCCACCCGCCTGGTCGTCCGCGAGAGCACGGCGCCGCCGCGCACCCGGCCGTGAGGCGGCATCCCGGGCAGGCCGAGCGTCATCTGGCCCTCCCGGCGGTCAGCGAAGGCATGGCGAGGATCACGGCGGCGAGCCATCCGGCAGGGTCCGCGGTGAGGCGCGGCGCCGCCTGCGCCTCCCACCACGACCGCGCGGCGAGGATCGTCTCCGTCTGCCCCGTCCGGCCGTCCCGGTAGGCGGCCTCGCGTTGCCCGGTCTCCCGGACGACGACGCGGCCCCGCTTCGCACCGGCGTCGTAGTCGTTCCAGTTGATGCCGTGGCCGGCCCACAGCATCTCCTGCATCTGGCCGGTGGACCTGCCGTGGAGCTCCCGGTGGGAGAACTTCGCCTGGGCGGCCATGGTGATGCTGTTGCGCACGCAGTCGTTCTGCCGCCACAGGAAGTAGTTCGCGACTTCGAAAGGGTCGGCGAGGGTGAACGCGCGGGCGTCGAACATGGCACGCCGGCCGCCGGCGCCGCCGGTGACGTACGCCTCGTCGAACGTGATCGTCGCGATGCTCGCGGCCACGCTGACGATCTTTTGCGTCACGCCGCCGAACCACGGCTGCGAGGACGGGGTGGCGAAGTCGGTCATGAGGACGCTGCACTCGTCGGACTGGACGTACGCGAACACGCTGCCGGTGATCTCCTCGCACAACGCCCTGCCGACCTCGTTCATGGCGTCGATGACCGCGCGGTCGAACGGCCGCTCGGCGTCGCGGAGGAAGGTGTGGAACGCCCGCCCGTCCACGCGGAGGATCGTGTACGCCCGGCGCGGCAGCACACTCCTGGTTACGTACTCGTACGCCTTCATGCGGTCGCCGAGCGCGGTCCTGTCGCTCATGCCGGTCTCTCCTTGGCCTCCGCCGCCTGGCCGGTCCGGGGGTGGAATGGGTGATGCAGGATCTCACGCCACGGGGGAGGGGCCGCCACCGCTTATCGCCACCGAGGACGGAGGCCGGCATCCTCAAGGCCGGTGGGTCAGGAGGCGGGGGTCGGTTTCGCCGTCGGCCTGTTCAGCCGTCTACCTTTTCATCGGCGACCTGGAGCCTGCCCAGGAGCATGAGCAGGAGCTCGTCCACGATCTGGTCGCGCGTGGCGTCGACCCAGCCGACGGCCCAGTCGTGCATGAGCCCGTTGATCGCTCCGATGAACGCGGCGGCCGTGACGCGGAAGTCGCGCGGGGGAATCTCGCCGCGGCCGGCGGCGTCGTCCAGCTGCTCGCACAGGAAGTCGATCCATCGGGCGCGGCGGTCCAGGCGCTGGCGGTCGAGCCGGGCGCTGACGCCGATGATCTCCACGAACGCGATGCGGGTGTGGCGGGGGTCGGCGGTGGCCCCGGCGGCGTACGCGCGGAACAGTTGGGTGCAGCGGTCGATGGGCTCCAGGTGCCGCACCTGGGGCAGGACGTCGAGGACGGCCTGCTGGGCGGCGTCGTTGACGTACAGGTGCAGCTCGGCCAGCAGGTCCTCCAGGGTGTGGAACTCCTCGTAGAACTGGCGGCTGGACAGGCCCGCGGCCCGGCACACGTCCGTGATCCTCGTGGCGCGGTAGCCGGGGCCGGCGCCGAACAGGTCGAGGCCCGCCTTCAAGAAGCGCCCGCGGCGCTCGGCCTGCCGTTCTGCCGCCGACCTGCCGCCGTACCGGCCCGCCGCCGGGGTGATCCTGCCCGCCACCGCGTCCTCCGCATCCGTGATGCATGAATTTTGGGCCTTGTCGCGGGCGTCAGACGTGCCTACTATCCAGTAACAAGTTTGAATATCGAAATGTTCAGACTTGCGGGGTCGCGCGCGAAGGCGTGCGGACCCCTCCGGCCGGCCATGCTCGATCTCCGCCCACCTCCCACCCCCCGGAGGAAGAACATGCACGCTTCGGCCCTCGCACGCCTGCGCAGATCCCTGCTCGCCGCCGCCGTGGCGGTCGCCGGCGCCGTCGTCTGCGGCGTTCCCGCCGGTCCCGCGAGCGCCGCCGACGGACTGCGCGAGGTGATGTTCGTCGGCAACAACTGGGACGGCACCGCGGACGTCATCGAGTCGAGCGGGAGCTTCGCCAGGATCGGCCGGATCAACGTCATCCCCGACAAGGCCCGGCGGCTGGCCGAGATCTACCTCAACCCCATCAAGCTGGCCTTCTTCCTGGGCATCCGGCAGGGGCCCGGCGAGGGGCACGACCAGTTCGTCGACGACATGTACGCCACCCCGGACGGCACCGCCATGGTCGTCTCCCGCCCGAGCTTCGCCGACGTGGTGTCGATCGACCTGGCCACCGGGGCTCTCAGATGGCGGTTCCCCGTCTCCGGCTTCCGCGCCGACCACATGGCCGTGTCGCCCGACGGCACCCGGGTCGCGGTGTCGGCCTCCACCTCCAACACCGTGCACGTCCTGGACATCAACACCGGCAGGCAGCTCGGCTCGTTCGGCACGGGGGACAAGCCGCACGAGAACATCTTCACCGGCGGCGGCAAATACATCTGGAACATGTCGATCGGCGAGGTCAACAACGACTTCGACAGCCCGTCGCAGGACTGGCTGAAGGGCGACCGCCACATCACGATCGCGGACGCCTCGACGTACAAGGTCGTCAGGACCATCGACATGCGCGACCGGCTGAACGCCTTCGGCCGCGGTGACCTGTCGGACGCGGTGCGGCCCGCCGTCTTCACCCCCGACGAGTCGAAGCTGTACTTCCAGCTCTCGTTCTTCAACGGCTTCGCCGAGTACGACACGGCCACCGACAAGATCACGCGGATCAAGACCCTGCCGAAGAACCCGGCTACCAGCGAGGACCGCACCACCTGGGTGAACGACTCCCGGCACCACGGGCTGTCGATCAACCCCGCCGGCGACAAGCTCTGCGTCGCCGCGACGATGGACGACTACGCCACCGTCGTCGACCGGGCCACGCTGCAGGAGGGCCCGCTGGTGAGCGCGTCCAAGCCCTACTGGGCCACCGTCAGCGGCGACGGACGGGCCTGCGTCATCTCCGAGAGCGGCGCCGATCGGGTCACCGCCATCGACTTCGCGACCGGGCAGAAGATCACCTCGGTGCCGGTCGGCGACCACCCGCAACGTGTCCGCATCGCCCGCATCCCGGCCGGTTGGACTCCTCCGGCCGCCGGCTGAACCCCCCGGGAGTGCCGGGACGGGCCGCCCCGTCCCGGCATCACCGGACGCGCTCGCCCGGCCTTCGGATTCGTACCCGCTCGTCAGCCGGACGGCGACCACGACGGCCACCACGAGCGCGATCGCGACCACGACCGCGACCGGTGGCGGTCATCGGCGATGCGCCCGCCGTCGACCGGGCCACCATGGCCAGCACGCCGGCGGCGACGACCACGAGCAGAGGGACGGACAGCACGAGGCCGAACTCCCCCAGGATGAGCGTGCTAAGGATCCAGACAGGGGTCACGCACACGAGCAGCAGCGATCCGACGATCCACGCGCCCGCGACCTGCGTCACCCGCAACGTAACGAGCGACGGCGGCTTGGGCGCGCCGGCCGGCACCGGTTCCGCGTCCATGGTGATGTGACGACGATGCGGTCCTGATCACGAGCTGTCCAGCGTGGGGGAGATCCTGCTGGTTCGGCCGACGGCCGTTCGGGTGCCCTGCGGGAGCGTGCCCGCCTCAGGAGATGCGGGCACGCTCCCCGGGGGAGCCCCGTGGAGACTCAGGCGTCGTCGTCCTCCAGTCGAATGGCCGCGGCAGGGCAGACGGCGGCGGCCTCGCGGACCGCGGTGTGCTGGTCCTCGGCGGGCTCGGGCTCCAGCAGGACGACGATGCCGTCCTCGTCGCGCTGGTCGAACACCTCCGGTGCGATCAGTACGCACTGCCCGGCGCCGCAGCACTTCGCCTCGTCGACGATGGCCTTCATGTCCATGTCCTCCTTGCCGATCGAGCCTTGTCTCCAGGGGTCACCAGCGGACCGGGACCTCGCGCAGGCCGCCGACGGCCAGCCCCTCCACGCGTTCCAGCTTCTCCACCGGCACGGCCAGCTCCAGCGTCGGCAGCCTGCGCAGCAGCACCTCCAGGACGACCTGCAGCTCGGTGCGGGCCAGCGCCTGCCCCAGGCAGGAGTGGGCGCCGGAGCCGAAGGCCAGGTGGGGGTTCGGGCTGCGGGTCAGATCCATCTCGCCGGCGTTCTCGAACGCGGTCTCGTCTCGGTTGGCGGCGGCCATGCTGCACACCACGGTCGTGCCGCGGGGCAGGACCGCCCCGCTGACCTCGGTCTCCACGTTGAGGTAGCGGGGCAGGCCGAAGCCGGAGTTGGCGTCGAAGCGCAGCGACTCCTCCACCGTGGTGCGGATCAGCGACGGGTCGGCCAGCAGCCGCTCCCACCGGGAGCGGTCGGCCAGCAGCATGGAGACCAGCTTGCCGATCATGTTGGCGGTGGTCTCGTGCCCGGCGACCAGCAGCGCCATGCCGGTGACCAGGATCTGGATGTCGGACAGCCCGCCGTCTTCCGGGCCGCCGGCCGTGATCAGCTCGCTCAGCAGGTCGTCGCCGGGCTCGGCGCGCTTGCCGGCGACGAGGTCGGACATGTACTGGAAGAACTCGGCCTGGGCGGCCTCGATTTCGGCCTTGCCGTAGCGGGTGAGGTTGAGCAGCGTGTCGGACCAGTAGGAGAACCGGTCCCGGTCGGCGGCGGGCACGCCGAGCATGTCGCAGATCACGTAGACCGGCAGGGGAAAGCCGAGGCCGGCCCTGAGGTCGCCCGGGGCGCCGCGCTTGACCATGTCGTCGATGAGATCCTCGGCGATCCGGATCATGGCGGGCCGCATGGCGTTCATGCGCTTGGCGGTGAACCACTTGCCGACCAGGCGCCGCCAGCGCTGGTGCTCCTCGCCGCTGTCGGGGATGATCGTCGCCATCTCGCTGCTGAACACCCCGCCGCCGTCCGCCGACAGCCGGGCCGCGTCGGGCGCGTTGAGCTGGCGGGTGAAGCGCGGGTCGGCCAGCACCTGCTTGACGTCCTCGTAGCGGGTCAGCAGCGTCGCCCGGTCGCCGCTGGGCAGCGTGACGTGGGCCACCGGGCATCGGGCACGCAACTCGGCCCACTCCGCGGGCGGGTCCAGCGCCGCGTCGTTCGGGATCGGGTAGCTCAGGACCTGTTCGTTGACACTCATTCGGCATCTCCTCTTATGGATGGTCGGTCGCCGTGCACCCCAGATCGGAAGGACGGCAGATCGGAAGGACGGCGCCCATCACGTATGCCCGGATTGGTGTGAAGGCCGGTCGTACCGGTGCCCGTCTGCATGCAAACTCCCGGGCGTCTCAGGGGCAGATGTCATAGGGGCGGATATTTCAGGGGCGGATGTCTCAGGGGTGGGCGGCGACCGTGCTCACGGCGTGCGCCCGTGCGGCTCGTCGCCGACGAGCGTGATGACGCCCCGGTAGCCGGTCCTGCGCAGCGCCTCGGCGGTGCTCAGCCCGCCCACCGAGGCGCCGACGATCACAACCCGGTTCACGACTGCCCCAGCGTGTTCATCGCGTTCCCTCCGACAGCCGGTGAGACACCCGCGCCCGGTTCAACCGGACAACTGTGTCCGGAACACCGTAGCCCGCCTGACAGAAATATGTCGAGTGAAGACGAGTGAGATGTCGAAAAATCGGACATCGATGTCCGGTTGCTATCCTGGCCGCATGGCTGTAGCGCGCCGGACGAACAGGGGACCCAGCGCCGCGGCGGGCAACCGGGCGGCGCTGATCGCGGCGGCCCGGGAGGTGTTCGCCGCCGCCGGGTACGACGCGCCGCTCAGCGCGGTCGCCCGCACCGCAGGGGTCGGCCAGGGCAGCCTCTACCGGCACTTCCCCGACCGCACCAGCCTCGCCCTGGCCGTGTTCGAGGACGGCGTCGCCGAGCTGGAGGCGCTGGCCGCCGAGCCCGGTGCGACGCTCGACGACCTGCTGACTCTGATCACGGAGCAGACCATCGCCTCGACCGCGTTCATCGAGATGGTCAGCGCGTACGGCGACGACCTGCGGATCATCGCCGTACGCGACCGCGTGGCCAAGGTGCTCGACGGCAAGCTCGCCGAGGCCCGGCGCGCGGGGCACGTCCGCGCGGACCTCACCACCGAGGACCTGATCCTGGCCGTCGGCATGTTCGCCGCGGTCCTCACCATGAGACCGGCGCCGGCCAGGCGCGTCGCCGCCGCACGGGCGTGGGCCCTGCTGCGCAAGGGCATGGACGCCTGACCGGGCGGTCCGGCGAGAACCGAGCGAACCACACTCGGCCGCGCGGCGCGTAAGCGCATCTCCTCGGGACACGACAACGGGGAGGCGCATGGAGGACGGGTGGACTCGATCATCAACTGGCTCTGGGGCCTGTCGGGCACGGTGCTCTACGCGGTCGTGGCGGCGCTGGTCTTCGCCGAGGACGCGCTGTTCGTGGGCTTCGTCGTGCCGGGGGAGACGGCCGCCGTGCTGGGCGGCGTGCTCGCCGGCCAGGGCAGGCTGTCGGTGTACTGGCTGGGGCTCGTGGTGACGCTTGCCGCGATAGCCGGCGACAGCGCGGGCTACTTCATCGGCCGCCGCCTCGGCCCCGGCGTCCTCGACGTACGGGTTCTGCGCCGCCGCCGCGACCGTGTGGAGAGGGCCCAGGCGCTGATCCGCCGGTGGGGCCCTCAGGCGGTGTTCTTCGCTAGGTTCGCCGCGTTCCTCCGCGCCTTGATGCCGACTCTGGCCGGGGTCTCGCGCATGAGCTACCGGCGGTTCTTCCTGTTCAACGTCCTGGGCGGGGTGCTCTGGGGAGTCGGTTACACCCTTCTGGGCTTCTTCGCCGGGGCGGCGTACGAGCAGGTGCAATCGGCCGTCGGCGGTGTGGTCGCGGCCGTTCTCGCCGCGGTCGTCGTGACCGCCCTGGTCCTGTGGCGCGTCCGGCGGCACCGCAGAGGCTCCTGCGAGCACGGGAAGTCCGGCCACTGAGCCCCTGGCAGGGGGACCTACGAGCGGCGGTGCGGCTGACTGTCGGTCCCGTCTGACAGGCTGGTTCGCTCATCCGTGATCGCGTGAAGGGGGATCGCGTGGCCAACTGGCGTGAAGTCGCCGAATCGGCGCCGGAGTTCGCCGCCCTGGTCCGGGAGTCGTTCGAGTCGCACAAGCACAAGACCATCGCGACACTGCGTAAGGACGGTTCACCACGGGTCAGCGGCATCGAGGCCTACGTCGTCGGTGACGAACTGTGGTTCGGATCGATGCCTGGTGCTTTGAAGGCCCGCGACCTGCGGCGTGATCCGCGCTTCGCTCTGCACGGCCCTCCGGTTCTCCTCGGCGCCGGCGATTCCGCGGGCTCAGCGGGAGGTGACACGAAGCTGTCCGGATATGCGGTCGAGGTCACCGACCGAGACCGGATCGCGCCGATGCTGGCCGCGCGCGGCTTCGGTCCCGATGCTTTCAGCGAGTCCCATTTCTTCACGGCCGACATCCGCGAGGTCGTGTTGACGCGGATCGAGGGTCCTGCCATGGTCATGGACCTCTGGCGGCCCGGGCAGGGACTCCGCCGCCTCGAGCGCGTCTAGCAGGTGATCGCCTCGGCGGCCCGGACCGCGCCGGCCATCCGGCGCAACCGCTCCGGGGACGTCTCCTGACGCAGCCGGAGGAACTCCTCCTGCTCCTCGTGCGTGGCGTGGTCGACGACCGCCTTCTCCAGGGCGGCGAGCCGGGTGTCGAACTCGGGGTGGTCGACGCCTAGGTCGTACAGGTCGGACAGGGCGTGCTTCGCCTCGTCCTCCTCGTGCAGCCGGGCCTCGACGACCTCGTCTCCCGCCTTCGACCGCGCCGCCGGGTGCACGACCTGCTCCTCGGCGGCCTCGTGCACCGCCAGCAGCCGTACGAGGTCGTTGAACAGCTCACGCCTGCGCTCGCCCCGCGCGGCGGCGACCTCCGCGAACATGGTCTTGATCTGGTTGTGCTGCGCCAGCAGCAGGTCGATGACGTCCTGTTCTGTAGCAGTGGTCACTTTTGTCACCTTTCGACTCGGAGACTTCGACCGCCTGCCCGGCATCGGCTGCCCTACACCCGGACGTTCTCGTTGAGCCGAAGGGCGCCGCGATGCGTCATAGAGAGCATGAGGATTTCGCGTATCGCGCTGCTGCCGCTGGCGGCCCTGTCCGTGCTGCCCGTCACCGCTCCCGCCGAGGCGGCCACGGCACACAGGAAACTGCTGGTGGAGTTGCGGGAGGAGGGCGGATTCGCCGGGCTGCACAATCGGGTGGCCGTCTACACGGACGGCTGCGCCGTGCTGAGCCGTCGCACCGGACCCACGGTCCGCAAATGCCTGACCGCCGCGGAGTGGCGCGGCCTGCGCGGCTCGCTGAAGCACCTGCGGCTCGGGCGCTCCGAGTCCCAGCCGCCGGGGGCCGACTTCATCGCCTACCGATTGGCCTACAAGGGACACCGGGCGACCCGGTACACCCTGCCCCCGACCTGGCAACCGGTCGTGAGCAGACTGGAGAAGGTCCTGGTCAAATACTGGGCGCCCAACTGACCATCTCGGCTCAGCTGCGCAGGTAGGAGGCGCCGTTCAGATCGACGATCGTGCCGCTGGCCCACTCGGCGTCCGGTGACGCCAGGTAGAGGACGGCGGCTGCGATCTCCTCGGGCCTCGCCACTCGCCCGAACGGGCTCTGGGCGCGGATCTCGTCGCCGCGCGGCGCCTTGAGATGCTCGTCGGTCATGTCGGTCTCGACGAAGCCGGGCGCCACGGTCGTCACGGCGATGCCGAGGGGCGCCAGGGCGATGGCGAGCGACTGGCCCAGCGCGTTCAGGCCCGCCTTGCTGGCCCCGTAGGCGGGACTGTCCGGTTCCCCGCGGAAGGCGCCGCGCGACGAGACGTTGACGATCCTGCTGCCCGGAGCCATGTGCCGTACGGCGTTCCAGGTGACGTTGGCCGGTCCGACGAGATTGACGGCCAGCGTCTCGCGCCACACCGTCTGCCACTCCTCGTACGAGGTCTCCGTGATCGGGTGGTGCACGAAGACCCCGGCGTTGTTGACCAGGACGTCGATGCCCCCGAGCGCGGCCGCGGCCTCCTCGACCATGCGCCGCGCGTCGGCGGGATCGGCGACGTCGGCCTGGACGACGGCGTGGCCCTCTCCCGGCAGTTCGGCACGGACCCGTTCGGCCAGGTCGGGGGAGCCGCGGTGATGGATCGCGACGCGGTCGCCGGCGGCGGCGAAGGCCACCGCGATCGCCCGTCCGATCCCGCGCGACGCGCCGGTGACGAGGACTGCTCGCTCACTCACAGGGGGAGACTATCGTCCCTTTCGTCCGGTCACGGCTCCTGGCCGAGGGTGTGTACGGCGACCTCCAGCCGGTCGGCGAGCTCGGCCACGCCGGTGCCGTACGTCTCGACCACGGTGACGCCCCCGCGGTCGATGTGGAAGACGGCCAGGTCGGTGTAGAGGCGGCTCACGCAGGCCAGCCCGGTGAGCGGGTAGGTGCATTCGGGGACGAGCTTGGGCGTGCCGTCCTTGGTGAACAGCGTCATCATGACGAACACCTGCTTGGCGCCGGTGGCCAGGTCCATGGCGCCGCCGACGGCGGGGATGGCGTCGGGAGCGCCGGTGTGCCAGTTGGCCAGGTCGCCGCGTTCGGAGACCTGGAAGGCGCCGAGCACGCACACGTCGAGGTGGCCGCCGCGCATCATCGCGAAGGAGTCGGCGTGGTGGAAGTAGGAGGCGCCCGGCAGCTCGGTGACGGGCATCTTCCCGGCGTTGGTCAGATCAGGGTCGATCTCGTCGCCGTGGGCGGCGGGCCCCATGCCGAGCATGCCGTTCTCGGTGTGCAGGACGACCCCGGAGCCGGCCGGGAGGTGGTCGGCGACCGTCGTCGGCTGGCCGATGCCGAGGTTCACAAAGGCACCGGGCGGGATGTCCCGGGCGACGAGGGCGGCGAGTTCGTCGCGGCCGAGCGGGTCGCGGCCCAGGTGTTCGACGGTCTTCACAGTGGTTTTCACGACGTCGCCTCCGTCGCGCTCAGGTCCAGGATCCGGTCGACGTAGATGCAGGGGGTGACCACGGCCTCGGGGTCGAGCTCGCCGGTCTCGACGACGTGGTGCACCTGCGCGATCGTCAGCGTCGCGGCGGTCGCCATGACGGGCCCGAAGTTGCGCGCGGTCTTGCGGTAGACGAGGTTGCCCATCCGGTCGCCGACGTGGGCGCCGATGAGGGCGACGTCGCCCTTGATCGGATATTCCAGCACGTGGTCGCGGCCGTCGATGGTGCGCGTCTCCTTGCCCTCGGCCAGCGGCGTGCCGACTCCGGTGGGGCAGTAGAAGGCGCCGATGCCGGCCCCGGCCGCGCGCATGCGCTCGGCCAGGGTGCCCTGCGGGACGACCTCCAGCTCGATCTTCCCCGCACGGTAGAGGCCGTCGAAGACCCACGAGTCGCTCTGGCGGGGGAACGAGCAGATCATCTTGCGTACCCGCCCCGCGGCGAGCAGCGCCGCCAGGCCGGTGTCGCCGTTGCCCGCGTTGTTGCTGACCACCGTCAGGTCGGTCGCGCCCTGCCGGATCAGCGCGTCGATGAGCCGTACGGGCATGCCGGCCATCCCGAAGCCGCCGATCAGGACGGTGGAGCCGTCCGTGACGCCCGCGACCGCCTCGCCGGGGTCGGTGAACACGGCGGTCATGACGCGCTCACGTTCTCGAGCACGACCGCCAGCCCCTGGCCGACGCCGATGCAGATCGCGGCCACGCCCCACCGCTCGCGCCGTTCGCGCAGCACGTGGGCGAGCGTGCCGAGGATGCGGCCGCCGGAGGCGCCCAGGGGATGGCCGATGGCGATGGCGCCGCCCCTGGTGTTGACGATCGCGGGATCGACCTTCCAGGCGTCCAGGCACACCAGCGACTGCACGGCGAACGCCTCGTTCAGCTCGACCGCGCCGACGTCGTCCCAGCCGATGCCGGCCCGGCGCAGCGCCTGGTTGGCGGCCTCGACCGGCGCGTAGCCGAACATCTGGGGTTCGAGCGCGCAGGCCCCGCGACCGGCGACACGGGCGATCGGGTCGGCGCCGATCCGGTCCGCGGCGGCCTGCGAGCCGAGCACGACCGCGGAGGCGCCGTCGTTCAGCGGGGAGGCGTTGCCGGCCGTGATGGTGCCGTCGGGGCGGAAGGCCGGTTTCAGCCCGGCGAGGATCTCCGGAGTCGAGCCAGGCCTGATGCCCTCGTCCCGCGCCAGGGCGGCGCCTTCGACCGGGACGACCAGGTCGTCGTAGAAGCCGTCGTTCCAGGCCGCGTCGGCCAGCACGTGGGACCGCGCGGCGAAGGCGTCCTGCCGCTCGCGCGAGACGCCGAACCTCTCGCCGAGCTGCTCGTTGGCCTCGCCGAGGGAGACCGTCCACTCCTTCGGCATGCGCGGGTTCACCAGCCGCCAGCCGAGGGTGGTGGAGACCGCGGTCACGTCCCCGGCGGGGAAGGCCCGGGAGGGTTTGGGCAGCACCCAGGGGGCCCGCGTCATCGACTCCGCGCCACCGATGACGACGACGTCGGCGTCGCCGCTCTCGACGGTCCGCGAGCCGATCATGGCGGCGTCCAGGCTCGACCCGCACAGCCGGTTCACCGTGGTGGCCGGCACGGTCACCGGCAGCCCGGCCAGCAGCACGGCCATCCGGCCCACGTTGCGGTTGTCCTCACCCGCGCCGTTGGCATTGCCCCACACCACGTCGCCGATCTCCGCCGGGTCCAGCCGCGGGACCTTGGCCAGGACGCCGCGTAACGCGGTGGCCGCCAGGTCGTCCGGGCGGACGCCCGCGAGCGCGCCGTTGAACCTGCCGAACGGCGTACGCGCCGCGGCGTAGACGAAGGCCGAGCCCATGACGTTCCCTTCTTGTTCGCTATGCGAACGTAGGTTCATTTTGCGAACACGACGAGCATAGTCCATGCGGTCGACGCGAGGATCGGCGCCACAACGATCTCCAAGTGGTTCACAAGGGCGACCCGCCACGCTGGCGCGGTCGATGTGGTGACGACCCTTGAGAGAACCATCGTGATGACAGTAAACGTGACCGGGAAGTTCGCCGTGGGCGCGGCCGTCGCCCTGACCATGCTGATCGCGCAGCCGTCGATCGCCCAGCCCGCCGATGCCGCGACGACCTACAGCAGCCCGTGCCAGGGGATCCGCGATTGCTTGGGAGAGATGCAGAGCGGCGAGGGATGGATGATCGAGACCCCTGTGAAGAACTGGAAGCGGGTGGTCTACCAGTTCAAGCACCTGAAGAAGAGCGAGAAGAGGGTGTGCGCCCACGAGTACCCGCGCCTGACCATGTGGATCAATGATCCGAACAGCAAGCGCCACAAGACGGTCGTCATCAAGGCGTCCGGCAAACTTCCCCACCGCGCCTGCTTCTACTAGGGAACGGTCTAACCTGGGGTGATGTCGGTTGACGGTACGGCGGCATATGCCGATGTCACGGGGTTGCCTCCGCTGGTCGGGCGTGCGGTCCAGGTAGCCCGGCAGGCGGGCTTCGCGCCTTCCTGCCGGCCTGAGCAGGGGCGGCTGCTGTACGCCCTGGCGGCCGGCGCCGAGACGATCGGGGAGACCGGCACCGGGTGCGGAGTGGGCTTGGCATGGCTGGCCTCGGGCGCCCGCCCCGGGACCCGGCTGGTCAGCGTCGAACAGGACGCGCGCCGAGCCTCACTGGCCGCCCAGGTCTTCATCGATCACCCGCAGGTCTCGGTCATCTGCGGTGACTGGCGGGAGATCCATCGGGACGGGCCGTACGACCTGCTCGTGCTCGACGGCGGCGGCCAGGGCAAGAGCGGTGAGCAGCCGGCCGACCCGCACCGGCTGCTCCGGCCGGGAGGCACGCTGGTCGTCGACGACCTGACCCCGGCTCGGCACTGGCCGCCGCGGTTCGGCGGCGCCGTCGACCAGGCGCGGATGCACTGGCTCGGCCACCCGGGGCTGGACGCGGCCGAGCTTCGCCTCGCGCCGGATCTGGCCGCGCTCGTGGCCACGCGCCGTTTCGCCGAGACGTCCGGCACGACGGATCGCTGACGGTCAGGCGCCCTCGGCGGAGTCGCGGCGCCGGTAGGCCGCCGGGGTCAGGGCTTCGTGGCGGTGACGGGCTCGGCGGGGACGTCGTGATCGGCCGTACGGCCCGCCGGGCGTGCGGGGAGAGCCAGGGTGACAGCGGCGGCGACGAGGGCGGCGGCGCAGCCGATCAGCATCCCGGCGCGGAAACCGCCCTCCGACGGCAGGACGTGCCCGCCCAGCCGGATGGTCATCTGCGACAGGACGACGCCGACCACCGCGGCCGAGACGGTGGTGCCGATGGAGCGCATCAGCGTGTTGAAGCTGTTGGCGGCGGCGGTCTCGGAACGGGGGACCGCGGCCATGATCAGGGCGGGCATCGCCCCGTAGGCCAGGCCGACGCCGATGTTGCACACGCAGGTGACGATCAGCAGGCCCCAGGTGGAGCCCAGCAGGACGGTCGAGGAGCCGTACCCGAGCGCCATGACCAGGCTGCCGGCGATCAGGGTGACCTTGGGGCCGCGGGCGGCCGACAGGCGGGCGCCCAGCGGCGAGACGGCCATCATCATCAGGCCGGAAGGAGCCATCCACAGGCCGGCCGCCAGCATCGACTGGCCCAGGCCGTAGCCGGTGGCCGCGGGGAGCTGCAGGATCTGCATGACGATCAGCGCCTGGGCGTACATCGAGATACCGACCACGATCGAGGCCAGGTTGGTCAGCAGCACCTGCCGCCGCGCGGTGACGCGCAGATCGACCAGCGGGTCGTTGACGCGCAGTTCCCACCAGCCCCACAGCAGCAACACGACCAGCGCCGCGGAGAGCAGGCCGAGTGTGGTGCCGCTCGCCCAGCCCCAGTCGGCGCCCTTGGAGACGCCCAGCAGCAGGCACACCAGCCCGGCGCCCAGGCCGAGCACACCGGCGACGTCGATCCGGCCGGAAGCCCGGGCGGGCGTGGCCGGGACCAGGAGCCAGATCAGCACCGCGACCAGCACGCTCAGCACCGCCGAGCCCCAGAACAGCGCCCGCCAGCTCGCGTACTCGGCGACCGCCGCCGCGATCGGCAGACCGAGCGCGCCGCCGATCCCCATGGACGAGCTCAGCAGCGCGATGGAGGGGCCGAGCCGCTCGGGCGGCAGCACGTCGCGCAGGGCGCTGATGCCCAGGGGGATCATGCCCATGCCCATGCCCTGCAGACCTCTTCCGATGACCATCGGGGTTAGGGAGCCCGCCAGCGCGCAGACGACGCAGCCCGCGATCAGCGGCGCCGAGCAGACCAGCATCATGAGGCGCTTGCCGTACAGGTCGCCGAGCCGGCCGGTGACCGGAGTCGTGACCGCTCCCGCGAGGAGCGTGACGGTGATCACCCAGGAGGCGTTCGACGCGGTGGTGCGCAGCAGGTTCGGCAGATCGCCGATCAGCGGCACCACCAGGGTCTGCATCAGCGAGGCGACGATGCCGGCCACCGCCATCACGCTGACGATGCCGCCGGGGCGAGCGGCGGACGTGGAGCCTCCCACGTGGGTCTCCCTCGAATCGATGGGCAAAACGATGTGCACCCTACACACCATGTGTTACACGCACAATTCGTGTAGGGTGCACATATCTGTACGAGAAGGAACCGGCATGGACAAGCCCACGCATCTCATCGAGTTCGAGACCATGCTGCTCGGGCGGCACCGGCACCTCGACCGCAGCGCCTACCTGCTGCTCAATCGCATCCACGCCACGGGCCCGATGTCCATAGGCCAGCTCAGCGACGCCTTCGGGCTGGACGTGTCCACCCTCAACCGGCACACCTCGGCCCTGCTGCGGGCCGGGCTGGTGGAACGCATCCCGGACCCCGGCGGCGGCATCGCCCGCAAGTTCCGCCTGACCGAGGAGGGCGAGCGGTGGCTGGGTGAGGAGCGCGAGAAGAACATCCTCGGCCTGGAGAAGGTGCTGGCCGGCTGGACAGCCGAGGACGTCACGGCCTTCGCCGCCTACCTGAGGCGGTTCAACACCGACATCGAACACCTCGCCGGACGGCCCTGGCCCCGCCCCTAGCAGCCGTGCGGCGGACTCGCAGGCACCGATCTCACTCGCCGGGAAAGCCGGTCAGTTCCTCGACCGCCGTGTCCAATGACCTGTCGACGCCGTTGCCGACCATCTTCCGGTACGCCGGGTCGCCCGCCGCCGCCAGACGCCGGATGCCGTCGGCGGAGGCGCTGACCCGCTGGCGGACGGTCTCTATGAACCGCCCGGCCGGGCCGTTCCAGCCGTAGGCGTCGAGGAACAGCCGCAGTCTCCGGGGCCGCTCGGCGAACGCGGTGAACCCCTCCGCCGCCACGACATGGCGGGCGTGGAGCGGCACCCAGGAGAAGGCGGTGAAGGCGAGGTCCCACTCGGGGGTGACCGGACCGGCGAAGTCCCAGTCGAAGAAACCGATGAGGCGCCCGTCGGCCCACGCCGCGTTGTACGGCGCCGCGTCGTTGTGGCCGACGACCAGGCCGGGCCGCCAGGTCCCTCCTTCGCGCCAGACCGCGTCCGGCGGAGGGACGAAACCCGCGACCGCGGTGTGGAAGTTGCGCAGCCAGCCGGCCACCTGACGGAGCGCGTCGTCACTGTGCACCCACGCGGGCCACGGCCGCGCGGTCCCGACCACCTCTCCGGGCAGGTACGAGAGGACCTCCCGCCCCTGGTCGTCGAACCCTCGTGCACGCGGGGCCCGGTCGAAGCCGACGTCCTCCAGATGCCGGAGCAACGCGTGCACGGCAGGCGTCCAGAGCCCGGGGACACGGCGGACCGTGTCGCCGACCCGGACCGCCCCATTTGTGTTCCCGCCGGGAAGACGTCGCTCTTCGATCATGCGTCCATGATGGCCCCCCTGACCGCCCCGCGGGCCCTGACGACTGTCGGGACAGAGTGCGTTCGTGAGCCGGCAGGGTCACGTAGGCGATGGGGCCGCCTGACGTGGACGGAAGGGGCTTGCCGAGAAGGAGTTCGGCGATCACCCACGCAGTGCTGGGCGCCGGGCCACCCTATCGATCAAGCAGGGTGGCGAGGAAGTCCTGCGTCCTGGCGTCGACGGAGTAGACCGCCGTGCCGATCATGCCGCGGGTGAGCAGCACCTTGTAGGTGTTGCGAATCAGCCGGTCGGCCTGCTCGTCCGTGACGGACTTCTTCGTCAGCGCCGGGTCCGCGCTGGCGCCGCGCACGGTGATCAGACGGCCGTCCCGATGAACGAGGTCGGGTCCGAACACGACGCCGTTCCAGTCGTACTCGAAGCCCTGGGCGGTGTACACGCAGCCGACCTGCTCGAAGCCGCCCGGCATGGTGGCCCACAGCGCGCTGGGAGGGGCGTCGCCGACGGCGCGGTCCCCCTTGACGTTCCACGGCTTGGACCAGCCGTCGATCCGCACGTCGGAGACGAGGCGGTCGCCATCAGGGTCGCTCCATCGCCAGCAGAAGCCGGCCGTCATCCGTGCCGAGTAACCGTCGTCCAGCTTCCCCCGCAGCAGTCCCTCCAGCTCGTACGGCGAGTCGGCGAGGGTGACCTCGAAGTGGGGGTCGCCGGTCCACGGCTCGGGTTCTTCACCGTTCAGGCCGAGCAGTCGCAGCACCCATTCCTCGTACGCGCGGCTGCCGCCGCAACGGAACTGGGCGTCGAGATCCACCTGCTGCACGGCCAGACCGCGGGCCTGTGCGTGCGCCCTGATGTCGGCGACGGTCCCGGTCTCGCCCGGCCGCACCACCTGGTGTTCGTCGAGGAGGAAGACGGGGACGCGGGCGGCGCTCATCAGCTCGTCGAGCTGGGACCGCCCCGTCCGTGCGGCGGCCTTGGTGAAGCGGTTCGCCGAGGTCTCGCGGATCCGGTGGGCCTCGTCGCAGATCAGTACGTCGAGGTCGTTCGGCTTGGCGGTCATGAAGTTGTTGAAGTACTTGAACATCGCCTTCGTGCGCGTGGATCCCCTGGCCACGTGGCGGCGCATGGTCTCGGTGAAGGACCGCGATCCGGTGGCGTGGTGTGCCGGATAGCCGCGCTCGGCGAGTTCGCCGAGCAGAGACAGAGCGATGACGCTCTTGCCCGAGCCGGGACCGCCGGTGACGATCACGACCTCCTTGGAGTCGGCGGCCCTGGCCTTCTCCACCGCGTGCAGCACAATTTCGTACGCCAGGCGCTGCTGGTCCAGCAGGACGAACCGGTCCCGATGCTTGATCTCGGCCGCGGCCACCTTCAGCAGTTGCTTGGACGGCCGGATCGCCGACGCAAGCAGCCTGTCGGCGGCGCGCGCACCGGGTTCGGGCGCGAACTGCGCGCGCAGGTAGTCGACGAACCGACCGCGACGGCTCTGGCTGAACAGACGGGTCCGCTCGTCCTCCACGCGGTCGTAGAGGTCGTGGATGTCCGGGTCGTTCGCGTTGTGCAGGTAGGCGACGCCACGGACGGCGTGACGGCGGTGCTCCAGGGCGCCGACGAAGTCGGCGAGGTAGTCGCAGTAGCCGTGCACCTGCAGGACCGGGTGAAGTCTGGGGTCGTTGCCCATGCCGGGGACGAGAACGAGGTCGGCGTCCTCTTCGTACAGCTCGGCGTGGCTCCACTGCTTGAGCTCCACGACGACGTACGCGTCGTCGCCGCTGTGCCGGTCCACGCCGGCGAGGATCACGTCGGCTCGCTTGCTGGTGAGCGGTAACTGGTATTCCAGCAGCATCTCGACGCCGCCGAGCCCTGCGTCGACGAGGTCGCGGGCGAGAACGGGCAGGCTGCGGTCCCAGGATCTCCGCTCACTCGTGCCGGGGTTGACGCCCTGGGTGATGCGAAGTTGTTCGGCGATCACCTCGCTGAGCTTCCTCTCGGGTACGGACGCGAGCTGAAGCAGACCTTCCGCGGAGTGCCGGACGACGGCCACGAACTACCCCCAGGCAGCACGAGAGACTCGTGCGGTATGGGGGCGTGTCCGCTCTCAGGCAAGGAGCGGAAGCCCGTCGGGCCGCATCACCAATACGTCCGGAAGATTACAACGATCCACGCGACATGATCCCGGCGATGCGTGCGTCTCATGCCGTTTGCGCCGAATCAGGTGGCGGGGTCAGCAGCCGGGGTACTTGTCGCGGTCGAGGCGGCCGCCGGTGAACTGGGTGGTGAAGTCGTCGGCGAGCTCGATGACGGTGTCCCTGCCCTCAAGCCGGGACACCCAGCGCCCCGGGAGGGCCGCGTCGCCGTACACCGTGCCGAGGAGGTTGCCGCAGAGGGAGCCGGTGGAGTCGCTGTCGCCGGAGTGGTTGACGGCCAGCAGCAGTGCCCGCTCGATGTCGTCGCCGCTCGCCAGCGCGCAGCAGACCGCGATGGCGAGCGCCTCCTCGGCCACCCACCCGCCGCCGAGCGTCTCCACCGCCTCGGGCGACGGCTCCGCCGCACCGGCCAGGGCGACCGCCGCCTCGATCGCGGCGGTGGTCTCCTCGTGTGCGGGCCGCTCGGCGAGCAGGCCGAGGGTGTCGTGTACGGCCGTAGCGAGCGGCGTGCCCTGGGACAGGAAGCAGACCAGCGCGGCGAAGGCGCCGGCCGCCAGATAACCGGTGGGGTGCCCGTGCGTGATCTGGGCGCAGCCGGCCGCGAGCGTGAAGGCCGCCCGCGGGTCGCGGGTGGCCAGTCCGAACGGGGCGGAGCGCATCACGGTGCCGCAGCCCTTGGAACCGGGGTTGACCGGCCCGGGCATGCCGGGGGCCGCGAGCGGGCCGAGGTCGGCGCGCAGGCCGGACACGCAGGCGTTGCCGGGCGCGCGACGGGAGTAGAGCCAGGTCTGCTCGCGGAGCCGGCCGGTGCGGACGAGGCCGTCGGCGGGCGGCGGCACGCGGTGCTCCTGCGTGTCGAGCCAGCGCAGGTAGGCGTGGCGACCACCTGCACCTCACCGCCGCCGATGCCTTTCTCCCTGACGCGCACGTCGGCGCGGATCAGCCCTTCGACGGTGAACAGCGTCATCTGGGTGTCGTCGGTGACCAGGCCGGTCTCGCCGCGCCAGTCGGGCGCCAGGTCGGTCAGCCCCGCCCTGCCGTGGTCGCGGCGGATGGAGGCGATCGAGTCGAACTCCACGGGCGCGCCGAGGGCGTCGCCGACGGCGCCGCCGAGCAGGCAGCCGCGTACTCGGGCCCCGAACGGAATGTCGCCCGTTTCGGCATTACTCACGATGATCCCCTTTCTGCCTTCCAAGAACGGTAGCGGTCTTGTCGCGGGGCCGCCGATCGGATAGAAACGGCTCACCTTGAGTAGGAAACTTTCCGACCTACTCGGGCCGGGTCGCGAGGTGAGCGTGAGCGGGAACTACCTGGCCGGGCCGCAGGGCCTGCTCTGGTCGATCAACGCCCGCGCCGTGCTCGACGTCATCGACCGTGAGGGGCCGCTGGGCCGGCCGGAGATCACCAGGGCCACGGGCCTGTCCAAGACCACCGTCGCCCAGGCGCTGCGCGAGCTCGTCGCACGCGGTGTCGTCGAGGAGGCGGGCGCCGACACCACCCGTCGCGGGCCCGCGGCGACCCTCTACCGGATCGCCCCCCGCTGCGCGCTCGCGCTCGGCGTCGACATCGGCCACCTGCGTATCCGCGCCGTCCTGGTCGACGCGGCGGGGGAGACGCTCGCCCAGGCGGAGACCCGGGCGCCGCGCCGCAGGGTGGCCGACACGGCGGCGGCGGTGACCGCGCTCGCCGCCGAGTGCGCCGAACGCGCCGGGACCGGGCCGGGCGACATCGGCCAGGCCGTCGTCGGCGTCCCCGCGGTCGTGGCGCGCGACGGCCGCACCGTCAGGCGGGCCTACGGGCTGCCGCAGGGCGGCCGCGGCCTGGCCGAGGCGATCGAGCGCGACCTGCCCGTGCCCCTGCTGCTGGAGAACGACGTCAACCTCGCCGCCGTCGCCGAGCAGCGGTTCGGCGTGTGCGCCGGCGTCGCCGACTTCGCCCTGCTCGGCGTCGGGGTCGGCCTCGGCGCCGGGATCGTGCTCGGCGGCCGGCTGCACCGGGGCTTCGCCGGGGGAGCGGGCGAGGTCGGATTCCTGCCCCACCCCGCGACCGAGCTCGGCACGGAGGTGCTCGGCGCCCGCCGCATCGCCGAACAGGCCAGGCAGGCCGGAATCGAGGGCAGCCCGTCCCCTCGGGAGATCTTCGAGAGCGCCAGGGGCGGCGATGAGAGGGCACTCGCCGTGGTCGACGCGACCGCCCGCAGGATCGCCCACGTCGCGGCGTCCATCGCCCTCGTGATCGAGCCGGAGCTGTTCGTGCTCGGTGGCGCGTTCGGCGCCAGCGCCGACCTGTTGCTCGACCGCATCCGCCGCCACCTGGCCAGGGACGCCGCGCCGCTGCCGATCAGGATCATCGCGAGCGGCGTCCCCGGGGACGCGGTGCTGCGCGGCGCGGCCTGGCTCGCCCGCCATCGCGCGCGGGAACGCGCCTTCGCCGCCGTGATGGGCGGGCGGCCGCACGACATGACGACCGGGGGACCGTACGACACGGACCTCACCGGGTCAGGGAAAGGGGACATCACGTGAACCTCGCGCGACGGCTCGGCGCCGGGCCGGGCGACCGGCTGCTGATCGTGAACGCCGACGACTACGGCATGTGCCGGGCGGCCAACACCGGCATCACCTCACTGCTCGCTGCCCGCGCCATCAGCTCGGCGACCGTGATGACGCCGTGCCCGTGGGCTCCCGACGCGGTCCGTACGGCCGTCGCGGGCGGCTACGACGTGGGCGTCCACCTGACGTTCACCAGCGAGTGGGAGGGATACCGGTGGGGACCGGCGACCCGCGACCGCGCGGTGTCCTCGCTCGTGGACGACGCCGGCTACTTCCCGGCCGACTGCCGCACCGTGGAGGAGCGGGCCGACCCCGAGGAGGTCCGCGCGGAGATCGACGCGCAGATCCGCAGGGCCGTCGCCCTCGGGCTCGACCCGTCGCACGCCGACAACCACATGGGCAGCCTGTACGGCCTGGCCACCGGCCGTGACTTCCTCGACGTCGTCTTCAAGGCGTGCGCGGAGCACGGCCTGCCGTTCCGGCTGCCCCGGACCCTCCACGGCATGGGCCTGCCGGAGGAGCTGGAACCGTTCGCGCGGGCGAGAGCCGAGGCCGCCGACGCGGCGGGCGTGGTGATCCTCGACCGGCTGTGGACGCTGCCCTTCGAACTGGCCGAGGGGGAGACGTACGAGAGCGTCAGAAATGACATGATCGGGCTGATCCGGGAGCTGCGGCCCGGTGTCACCGAGATCTACATCCACCCGTTCGAGGAGACCGGCGAGCTCCGGCAGATCATGCCGCATCACGCCAAACGCGGCATGGAGCTGCGGCTGTTCACCGATCCGGAGGTCCGCCGCGCCATCGCCGAGGAAGGCGTCCGCCTCATCGGCTGGTCCGACCTGCGCACGGCCCAGAGGGCCTGATGAGGCACGGCCCAGAGGGCCCGATGAGGCGCGGACAGGTGCTGGCCTACGGGTCGGGCAACCTGTCGGTCAACCTGCTCAGCCAGGCGTTCGCGACCTTCGCCACCTTCTACTACGTCGACCACCTGGGCGTCGACCCGTCGCTCATCGGCGTCGCCATGGTGATCCACGGCATCGTCAACGCGGTGCTCAACCCGCTCGTGGGGCACGTCTCCGACCGGACCCGCACGCGCTGGGGCAGGCGGGTGCCGTACATCGTGATCGGCATGGCGCCGCTGGCCGCGGCCTTCACCATGATCTGGATCCCGCTCGTGGACGGCGCGACCGCGAGGTTCTGGTACTTCCTGATCGTGGTCCTCGTCTACGACGTGCTGTTCGTCGTCGTGGTGCTGAACTACGTGGCGCTGTTCCCCGAGATGTTCACCACCATCGCCGAGCGGGCCGCCGCCGCGTCGTGGCGGCAGATGTTCGCGATCGTCGGCATGATCGTCGGCGTCGCCGCGGCGCCCCTGCTGTACGGCGCCGTCGGTTGGGCCGCCATGGGCGTGTCCTTCGGCGTCGTGGCGCTGGCCTTCTTCGCGCTGTCGCTCCGCGGCTCGGCCGAACGGGCCCACGCGGAGCGCGAGAGCTTCGGGTTCCTCGCCGCGCTCCGCTATACGCTCGCCAACCGCGCCTTCGTCACGTACGTCACCGGCAGCTTCCTGCTGCAGCTGACCTTCGCCCTGCTGCAGGCGGGGATCCCGTTCTTCACCAAGTACGCCCTGGGCGAGGCCGACTCCGCCAACACCGTCATCCTGGGCGCGGTTTTCGTCACCGCGATCCCGATGGTCTACGTGTGGAGCCGGGTGACCACCCGGATCGGCCCGCGCCGCGCCGTCCTCGCCGCGATCGTCGTGTACGGCGCGGCGCTCGTGCCGTTCCTGTTCGTCGGGAGCCTCGCCCTCGCGGCGGTGACCGGGGCCGCGATCGGCGTCGGCATCGCGGGCATGCTGGTGCTCCTGGAGATCCTGCTTGCCGAGGTGATCGACGACGACGAGCGCAAAACGAGCACCCGCCGCGAGGGGATGTACTTCGGGATGAACGGGTTCATCGTCCGCTGGGCGGTGTCCCTGCAGGCCGTGGTCATCACCGTCGTGCTGTCCCGATCTGGCTACCACAACGGGGCGGCGGTCCAGCCGGCCTCTGTCGTGACCGGCGTCCGGCTGATGATGGGCCTGGTGCCCCTGGCCGTGCTGGCGCCGGCCTTCTGCTGCTTCCTCCTCTATCCGCTGCGAGCGGGCGCGTCGCACCGTGCTCCCGTTGCGGCCCGGGATGCCGGCGCGGGCCGCCCGTCGTCGTGACCGGCCGCCGGCTGAATGAGGCCGCTGGTACGCCTGCTCTCACCAGACCGACGAGACAGCCCGGCCGAATGTGAGGTCGGCTCTCGCCTCACATTTCCCGGTGCCGCGTCGTCGTACTGGCGAAGACAAGAGCGTCCGGCCGACAGGATCCGGCGGTCCCCCGCCTGGGGCGCCGGTGGACCGGCCGCGACTTTCCCCTAGGAGTGACCAAGCATGTCGACAACGACCGAATTCAGCGAGCTGACCGGTGATTACGTCCTCGACACCGCGCGTACGCGGATCGGCTTCGTCGCCCGGCACACGATGGCCACCCGTGTGCGCGGGCGGTTCGACGAGTTCGGCGGCGGCGTGCACCTGGACGGCGAGGATCTGTCGAAGTCCGACGTCCGGCTCGTCGTCCATGCCGACAGCGTTCAGACCGGCAACGCGCAACGTGACGCGCACCTGCGCGGCAGGTTCCTGCGCGTGGACGACCACCCGGAGATCACCTTCACCTCGACCTCGGTGGAGCGGGCCCCCGGCGCCGGCTTCGAGGTCACCGGCGACCTCGCGATCCGCGGCATGAGCAGGCCGGTGACCGTGGAGTTCGAGCTGACCGGCGTCGAGCACCACCCGCAGGGAGCCCTCCGGGTCGGCTTCGCCGGTCGCCTCACGATCGACCGCACCAACTGGGGCGTGAACTGGAACGCCGCGACCACGGCACTGATCAGCCCGAAGGTGCTGCTGGAGTTCGACGTCACCGCGATCCGGCGGTCCTGACACGTCCGGCGCTGGTGCCCCCGCCGTCGGCGTCGGCGGGGTGACGGCCCATCGAGCGGAGGCCGGGAACGTGGTTGTACACGGTCGTACGCCTCACCATGGTCTGGCAGCCGACCCATCCGCCTCCAGCCCGAACCGCACCAGGTCTGCCCACCGGCCCCCCTTTCCCTCCCGCACTCGCCGCATGGCCAGGTCGGACAGTGCGGTGGCGCAGCCGGCGTCGGCGGCGGCGCGGGCGAGGCGTTCTGCGCCTTCGTGGTCGCCGGTCTGCTCCCGCATCTGCGCCAGCTCCCGCAGCACGCTGGTGTTGCCGGCGTCGGCGACTGCTTGGTACAGCGCGGAGGCATGCCGATAGCGCCCGCGGTCGCGGGCGGCCTGAGCGAAAGCGCGGTGGTCGCTCATCGTGGCGGCGTGGCGGCGTGGCGGGTGACGGCGTTCCAGAAGGCGGCGGGGGGACAGAGGGAGCGGCGGGTGCGGGTGCCGTGTTGTTCGAGGTAGTCGGCGAGGCGATAGGTCGGCTCGCCTCCACGTTGTGCGGCGGGGGCGTGACCGGTGCCAGGACGAGGTTTGATCCGGGCCAGCGGCGGGCGGGCTCCCCGGCAGGGGTGGTGATCGGTGAGGTAGGTGAAGGCCCGCAGTCGTCGGCGAGCAGGTTCCATTGCTCGTCGCTGAGATAGCCGGGGGCGGCTTCTGCAAGCAGGAGGCGGGGCAGGGCCGGGCCGTGACCGAGCCGGCGGGCGTCGGTCGCGGCGTCCAGGACGGCGCGGGCGGCGGGTTCGGCGTTGTCGTAGAGCTCCAGCAGAGCCGGACCACCAGCCAGGTACTGGGTCAACCGCCCCTGCGGGGCCTGGCGCAAGGCCTCGGCCAGACGTGGATCGCCGGTGTTCGCCGCCTGCCGACCTGCGGTGTCGAGGTCGATGCCGGCAAAGGACTCGGGAAGGCGGATGCCGGCGCTTTTGATCAGCTCGCGGGCCTGGGCGTACGGATCGGGCTGACCGGCGTGCGGGACCGCGGTGAGAGTCTTCCAGTAGGCGGGCCAAAGGGTGCCCAGCACCAGCACCGGCCCTCGCTCCTGAGCACGCAGCAACTCCCGGACCCACCGGCGTACCCGCTCCCCGACGGCTGGATCGGCGGTGAGCAGATAGTGCTGGGTCTCGTTCAGCCACACGACGGTGTACGGGCCGATCGACTTCAGCTCGGCCAGGACCGCCGCCGGGCGGCCCGGGTCGATCGGGTGCCACAGCCGCCACGGCTCGGGCAGGGTCCGGACCGCTTCCCACAGGGCGCGGGTCTTGCCCGTCGACGAGTCGCGACCAGCACGTCCAGCCGGGACGCTCCTGCTCGCACCTCGCGGACCACCTGGGCGAGGGTTTCGTCATGCGATCGAGGGATGTAGGCGGGTAACTCCTCCAGCTCCTGATCGGCGGTGTCAACGCGAATCGCCGGATGGACTTCCAGGTCCAGCGGCCGGAGTTGTCCGATCGGCCGGCCCGGTTCTGCTGCGGCCGAGGGTGAGGCGGGCGAGGCGGCCATCGGGAGAGGGCAGGCCGGCGGCCGGCCGTTCTGCGCGTCGTCATAGGCCTGCTTCCACGCCGCCATGTCGCCCAGCACCGCGTCGGGATCCCCGCGCCTGTCCTCTGTCACCTTCTTGCGGTAGGCCTCCAGCAGGCGCTCGACCTGTTCGGTCCAGGTCGGTAGCCGCTTACGCGTGCCGTGGATGAGCGACTCGACGGTGGTCTTCGGGATGCCGGAGTGGCGGGACAGCCACTGCGCCGAGGGGTTCCAGGCCGCCGACCGCGCCCGCACCAGGTAGTCGAGGAAAACTCAGACACCGTCGCCGTGGTCGTTGGGCGGTTTCGCCATGTCGTGTCTCCTTTGCTGTCCTCCCCGACAGATCCCGGTACCGTCAGCTACGGCGGCGATTTCAGGCTAAAACCGGATCCGCCGCACTGCACGTCGGCTGCGGCCACGGGGTGACCCCGGGTGATCCGGGGTCACCCGGCAGCCCGGACGTGGCAGGCCGTCGGCGGGTGCTCGTGCGCCGGTTGTCGATTGACTCATCCGTGTACGTCCGGTTAGCTCTGGTGGCAGCTCGCGACGGCGTACGGACGGAGCCGCATGCGGGGTCGGCCGGGACGTGCGAGCGTCGACAGAACGCGCTGACCTGTCCGTTCCGGCGGCGGCCTCCGCCGTTCCGGCCGGTCGCGGACGGGGACTGCGACAGCCGGGGAGTGACGGATGACAGACGCTCGCATGCGTGCCCTCATGGATCGCCTCGGCGGCCTGGCGTACGGCGGGGACTACAACCCCGAGCAGTGGGACCCGGGCGTGTGGCGGGAGGACGTCCGGCTCATGCGCGAGGCGAGGGTGAACCTCGTGTCGCTCGGCGTCTTCGCGTGGGCCTCGCTCGAACCGGAGCCCGGCACGTACGAGTTCGGCTGGCTCGACGAGGTCATGGACCTGCTCCACGAGAACGGCATCGCGGTCAACCTGGCCACCCCCACCGCCGCGCCGCCCGCCTGGCTGACCCACCGGCACCCCGCGGTCCTCCCGGTCATGGCGGACGGCGAGCGGTTCGGCTTCGGCAACCGCCTGCACTACGACCCCTCGTCCCCGATCTACCGCGAGCACGCGGCGAACATCACCAGGCGGCTCGCGGAGCGGTACTCCTTCCACCCCGCCCTGGCCATGTGGCACATCAGCAACGAGTACGGCCCCACGGCCTACAACGAGGCCGCCTCGGCCGGCTTCCGCCGCTGGCTCACGCGCAGGTACGGCGACCTGGAGACCCTCAACGAGGCGTGGACCACCCGCTTCTGGGGGCAGGTCTACACCGACTGGGATCAGGTCGAGGTGCCGAGCGTCCCCCGCACCTGGATGAACCCCAGCCGCATCCTGGACTTCAAGCGCTTCACCTCGGACGCCCTGCTGGAGTGCTTCGTCGCCGAGCGCGACATCGTCCGCTCCTTCCGCGACGACATCCCGGTCGTCACCAACTTCATGCGCTTCTACCGCAACGCCGACTACTGGCGCTGGGCCCCGGAGGAGGACGCGGCGGCCCTGGACATCTACCCCGACCCCGCCGACCCGGACTCGCACGTGTCGTCGGCCTTCCAGTTCGACCTGTTCCGGTCGCTCAAGGGCGGGCGTCCGTGGCTGCTGATGGAGCAGGCCGCCAGCGCGGTCAGCCAGTGGAGGCTCAACGTGGTCAAGGAGCCCGGCCGGATGCGGCTCGGCTCGCTCCAGGCGGTCTCCCGCGGGGCCGACTCGGTGATGTTCTTCCAGTGGCGGGCCGGCCGGGGCGGGCACGAACGCTTCCACTCGGCGATGCTGCCGCACTCCGGTCCGCAGTCGCGCACCTTCCGCGAGGTCGCCGAGCTCGGCCGCGAGGTCGGGCTGCTGTCACCCGTGGCGGGAACGGCCACGCGGGCCGAGGTCGCCGTCCTGTTCGACTGGAACGGCTGGTGGGGGCTGGAGGAGCTGTGGGGCCTGCCCCGCAACGACTTCAGCTACGTGGACACCGTCATGCGGCACTACCGGCCGCTGTGGGAACACCACTACGCGGTCGACGTCGTGTCCACCAGGAGCGACCTGTCGCCGTACAAGGTGCTGGTCGTGCCCAACGCGTACCTCGTCGACGACGAGGGCGTCGCCGCCGT
The DNA here is from genome assembly GCF_030268985.1 of Microbispora sp. NBRC 16548. Lineage (NCBI taxonomy): Bacteria > Bacillati > Actinomycetota > Actinomycetes > Streptosporangiales > Streptosporangiaceae > Microbispora > Microbispora sp. NBRC 16548. The sequence continues at coordinate 64,499 of NZ_BSSF01000016.1, read as the reverse complement.
CACCGAGTTCGCCCGCGGTGGCGGAACCGTCGTCATGTCCTTCTTCTCGGGCGTAGTGGACCAGTGCAACCGCGTCCGCCCGGACGGCTACCCGGGCGCGTTCCGCCGCCTCATCGGCGCGAAGATCGACGAATACTGGCCGGCGCGTCCCGGCGAGCGGTTCACGGTCGAGTTCACCGACGGACGCACGGCGACGTCGGACTGGTGGCGCGAGGACATCCACCTCGAAACCGGAACGGCACTGGCGACCTACGCGGACGGGCTGCTGGCGGGACGCGCGGCGGTCGTCGCCAACGACTTCGGAGCCGGCCGGGTCGTCTACTTCGCCACCCTCCTGGAACAGGACGCCTTCGACCGTGTGCTGATCGGCGAGCTGAGAGCGGCGGGCGTGGAGAACCGCTTCGACGGCCTCCCCGCCCACCTGGAGTGCACGGTCCGCGAGGACGAGCGGCACGAATACCTCTTCCTCCTCAACCACGACGCTGAGACGCCCGTCGCCGTTCCGGTGGAGGGCGGGGGTACGGACCTCCTCACCGGCCTCCCGGTGTCAGGGGAGATTACTGTGCCTCCCCTAGGAGCGGCGGTCGTCCGCCGGGCGCGGCAGGCGTGACCGTGCCCGGCTCCCCGGCGGCGCGGTGCTCTCGCGGACCACGAGCTCGTTCGCGAGGTCGATCCGGCTCGTGGCCGGCTCCACGCCGCGGGCCAGGTCGAGCAGCATCTGGGTCGCGACCGTCGCCATGTCGCACAGCGGCTGGCCCACCGTGGTCAGGGCGGGCTCGACCCAGCCGGCGACGGGCACGTTGTCGTAACCGACCACCGACAGGTCCCCGGGGACGTCGAGGCCGAGCCGCCGGGCCGCGCGCAGGACGCCGAGCGCCTGCAGGTCCGACCCGGCGAAGATCGCGGTCGGCCGGTCCGGGCGTGGCAGCAGGTCCATGGCGTGTTTGTATCCGGCGTCGACGTAGAAGTTGCCGTACCTGACGAGGGCGGGGTCGACGGTGAGCCCCGCCTCGTCGTGGGCGACCCGGAAGCCGGCGACCCGTGCCCTGCTGCACATCACGTCCTTCGGGCCGGAGACGACCGCGATGCGGCGGTGGCCCAGCTCCAGGAGATGACGGGTGGCGAGCAGGCCGCCGTCCCAGTTGTTCGAACCGACCACGGGCACGGACTCGGCGATCTCGCCGTCGGTGTCGACGACGACGAACGGGACCTGCGCCCGCCGCAGCTTCTGCTGCTGCGACTGAGACGGGCTGGACATGACGAACAGCACGCCGAGGGGGCGATGGTCGAGCACACCGTCCAGCCACTCCTCCGGCGGCCGGTGCGCCCCTTTCAGCTGCGACAAGACGACCTCGATCCGCGCTGCGGCGGCGACGGCGTCGACCCCACGGATGATCTCCATCGACCACATGGAGTTCAACTCGTGGAAGACGAGGTCGATCTGCCCCTTGAGCGTGCGCCGCTTCGAACGGCGGCGGTACTGGTGCCGCGCGAGGCCGGCCTCGACGCGTTCGCGCGTGTCGGGCGCGACGTCGGGGCGGCCGTTGAGGACCTTGGAGACCGTGGTCACCGACACGCCGAGCTCTTCGGCGATGGACGCGATCGTGGTGGGGCGTGGATCGCGGGCGGGGGAGGGGCTGGTCATCTGTCCGCTCGTCGTTTCTCCGAAACTTTCGCGAAACTCTACCACCGGAAGGCTCTGAGATATACCGAGATCCAGGCTGTGTTGGGCTCGGCGGCGAGAGAGTCTCGGCGATTGACTACCCTCTTGACGCACTCAGGTCCGGGTCTTATATTTCCGCAATATTAATGAGGACTTTCGAAACTTTCGGTTCGCGCTGCCGTGCCGTTTCCCGGGGCGGGGTGCGCGAAGCCGCCCCTTTCGGCGGCCGCACGCGCCGCCGTGGATCCGCTCGGATGGCACCGGAGGCACGGGATGAGCACCACCAGGACGATCGACGCGTCGCCGGATACGGGGGATCCCCGGCGGGCGAGACCGGATCCCGCCCGTGCGAAGCGCCCGCCGCGCCGCACCTGGCGGCAGGCGCTGCGCCGTGACTGGCAGCTCTATTCGCTGGCGATCCTTCCGCTGCTGTTCTTCGTGATCTTCCGATATCTGCCGATGATCGGGAACGTCATCGCCTTCCGGAAGTTCCAGCCCGGCGGCAGCGTGCTCGGCGAGGAATGGGTCGGCCTGCGTTACGTGAAGATGTTCCTGAACGACCCGTCGTTCTGGCAGGTCTTCACCAACACTGTGGTCATCGGCGTGCTGACCCTGCTGTTCTGCTTCCCGACGCCGATCGCGCTCGCCCTGCTGATCAACGAGCTGCGCGGCCGGAGGATCAAGCGGTTCGTCCAGTCGGTGTCCTACCTGCCGCACTTCCTGTCGATGGTCGTCGTGGCCGGGCTCGTCATGGAGATGCTGTCGGTGGACGGGCCGGTCAACCAGCTCCTGCGCGCGGCCGGCAACGAGCCCGTCGCGTTCCTGCAGGAGGCGGGGTGGTTCCGGACGATCTACGTCTCCTCGGAGATGTGGCAGACGGTCGGCTGGGGGACGATCATCTACCTCGCCGCGCTCACCACCATCGACGAGCAGTTGTACGAGGCGGCCCGGATCGACGGCGCGAGCCGGTGGCGGCAGGTCTGGCACGTGACCCTCCCCGGCATCCGGCCGACCGCGGTCACCCTGCTGATCCTCAACATCGGCACGTTCATGGCCGTCGGCTTCGAGAAGATCCTGCTGCTCTACAACCCGCTGACGTACCCCACCGCCGACGTGATCTCCACGTACCTCTACCGGATGGGCATCGTCTCCAACAGCTTCAGCTACGCCGCGGCGATCGGCCTGTTCGAGGCCGTGATCGGGCTGGCCCTGGTCATGTCGGCGAACCTGATCTCCCGGCGCACGGTGGGGACGAGCCTGTGGTGACCGTCGACAGGACCCGGGGCTACCGGGTGTTCCGGATCGTCAACGCGATCGTTCTGACCGGTGTCGTGGTCGTGACCCTGTACCCCTTCGTCAACATCGTCGCCCGGTCGCTCAGCGACGAGTTCGCCATCCGCGCCGGCAAGGTCAACCTCGTCCCCGTCGGGTTCACCTTCCGTACGTACGAGTTCGTGGCCTCCGACCCGACGTTCTGGATCAACTACCGCAACACCCTGGTCTACACGGTCGTCGCCACGGCCATCGCGATGGTCATGACCACGTGCTACGCGTACGTCCTGTCGAAGAAGCACCTGAAGGGCCGCACGTTCCTGATCGGGATCGCGGTCTTCACGATGTTCTTCTCCGGCGGGCTCATCCCCAACTACATCCTCATCTCCAGCCTCGGGCTGAAGGACAGCATCTGGGCCATCGTGCTGCCGAACGCGGTCAGCGTCTTCAACCTCCTGGTGATGAAGGCGTTTTTCGAGGGCCTGCCGGTCGAGCTGGAGGAGGCCGCCGCGATCGACGGCATGAGCACCTACGGCATCCTGCTCCGGATCGTGCTGCCGCTGTCGAAGGCGGTCCTCGCGACGATCGTGCTGTTCTACGCCGTGTCGTTCTGGAACTCGTGGTTCGCGGCCTTCCTCTACATGAGCCAGAACGACCTGTTCCCCGTGACCGTCTACCTGCGCAACCTCATCGCCGGCGCCACCACGGGCACGTCCGTCGGCGCCGACGCCACCGACATGACGGTGGCCACCAACATCAAGTCCGTGACGATGGTGCTCACGGTCATCCCGATCCTGGTGGTCTACCCCTTCGTCCAGCGGTACTTCGTCAAGGGCGTCATGCTCGGCGCGGTGAAGGGATAACACGCCGGACCTCTCATTCCGCATTCACTCAGCCCGTTTCCCCAAGGGAGAGGACCCCCCTTTCATGTATGAGATCAACCGGCGTCAGGCGATGGTCGCCGTGGGAGCCTTCCTCGCGCTCGCGGCCTGCAGCACTGACGGCACTGACGGCGATTCCGGGGCCAAGAAGAGCGGTGACGACTTCGCGGCGAACCGCGACGGCGCGATGGCCGACTACGCCGCAGGCAAGCCGTTCAAGGCCGCTGCCCCGCTCTCGTTCAGCATCCTCTACAACAACCACCCGTTCTATCCGATCAAGAACGACTGGCTGTTCTGGTCGGAGCTGACCAAGCGGACCAACGTGACGCTGCAGCCGAACGTCGTGCCGCTGAGCGACTACGAGAACAAGCGCAGCCTGCTGATCGGCGCCGGCGACGCGCCGATGATCATCCCGAAGACCTACCCCGGCCAGGAGACCCCCTTCGTCGCCTCGGGCAGCGTCCTGCCGGTCAGCGACTACCTCGACCTGATGCCGAACTTCAAGGAGAAGATCGCCAAGTGGAACCTGCAGCCCGACCTTGACACGCTCCGGCAGGCCGACGGCCGCTTCTACCTGCTCCCCGGCCTCCACGAGGACTACTGGACGGACTACACGCTGATTGTGCGCAGCGACATCCTCGACAAGCTCGGGCTGGAGATCCCGCAGACCTGGGACGACGTGCACAACATGCTGAAGGCGATGAAGGAGGAGTATCCCGACTCCTATCCCTACTCGGACCGATGGGGCATCCCCACGCCGGGTGGCGCCATGCTCAACCAGGTCTTCGGCCTGGGCAGCGGCGCACGCGGCGGCTGGGGCTTCACGACCGGCATCACGTGGGATCCCACGGCGCAGAAGTTCGCCTACACCGGGGCGATGGAGCAGTACAAGCAGATGCTGCAGTTCCTCCACACGCTGGTGGAGGAGAAGCTGCTCGACCCGGAGAGCTTCACTCAGCAGGACGATCAGGCGATCCAGAAGCTGGCGTCCGGCAAGTCCTTCGTGATCAGCGGCAACGCCCAGACGCTCGTGAACGAGTATCGCCCGCCGCTGAAGAAGGCCAACCCGAAGGCGAAGCTCATCAAGATCCCGGTGCCCATCGGGCCGCAGGGGCCGGTCAAGGCCGACGCCAACGACAGCCGGCTGGAGAACGGCATCATGATCTCCAAGAAGGCCCGGGACAGCAAGAACTTCGTCGCGATGATGCAGTTCATCGACTGGCTCTGGTACTCCGACGAGGGCCAGGTGTTCGCCAAGTGGGGCGTCGAGGGGACCACCTACACCAAGGACGGCTCCGGCAAGTTCCAGCTCGCGAAGGACGTCGACTTCGTCGGCCTCAACCCCGGCGCACCCAAGCACCTGCAGAAGGACTTCGGCTTCTCCAACGGCGTGTTCGCCTACGGCGGCAGCACCGAGCTGCTCCAGTCGACCTTCTCCGAGGAGGAGATCGAATGGCAGAAGACGATGAACGCCAGGAAGGCGCTGCCGCCGAAGCCGCCGAGCCCGCTCAACGACGAGGAGCGCGAGCAGGCCGCGCTGTGGCAGACCCCGCTGAAGGACCACGCCACCCAGAACACGCTCGCGTTCATCCTCGGCAAGCGGAGCTTCGACGAGTGGGACGCCTACGTCAAGGAGCTCGAGGCGAAGAACATGACGTCCTACGTCAACCTCGTCAACGGCGCGTACGAGCGCTACAAGAAGGAGCACGGCTGACCGGCCCGTGCCGGTCGTGCCTGTCCCACGGCCGGCACGCGCTGTCCGGAACGGCGAGCGAAGGACGATGATGCCCCACCCTGTCCCCGATATGCCGGACGAGACCCCGAGCCGGCTGACGGACGCCTGGCGGTTCTGCGTCGGCACCGGCCGGTTCGACCTGGCCCTGCGCCGGGACTATCAGGAGTCGCTGGCGCTGGTTCAGCGGGAGATCGGCTTCCGGCACATCCGGGGGCACGGGCTGCTGAGCGACGGGGTGGGCGTCCACCGGCCGTACGAGCACCGGGGGACCCGGCACGTGCGGCACGTGTTCACCTACGTGGACCAGGTGATCGACGCCTACCTCGACCTCGGGATCGCGCCGTTCCTGGAGCTGGGCTTCATGCCCTCCGGGCTCGCGTCCGGCGACCAGACCGTCTTCTGGTGGAAGGGCAACGTCACCCCGCCCCGGTCGTGGCAGGAGTGGGCCGCGCTGGTGCGGGCCACCGTGACGCACCTGGTCGACCGGTACGGGCTCGACCGGGTGCGCACCTGGCCGATCGAGGTGTGGAACGAGCCCAACCTCAAGGAGTTCTGGCTCGACGCGGACCAGGACGCCTACCACCGCCTGTACGAGGTGACCGCGAACACCGTCAAGGACGTGGACGCCTCGCTCCAGGTGGGCGGGCCGGCCATCTCTCCCGGCTCCGACGAGTGGCTGGTGCGCTTCGCCGACTTCGTCGCCGAACGGTCCCTGCCGATCGACTTCGTCAGCCGGCACGCCTACACCTCCGGCCCGGCCCAGCACGTGCCGTTCGGCGTGCACCAGACGCTGGCCCCGCCGTCGCGGCTGCTGGAGCAGTTCGCCACGCCCCGGCGGCAGCTCCGGGGCGGTCCGCTGGCGGATCTGCCCGTGCACATCACCGAGTTCAACTCCTCCTACCGGCCGGACAACCCGATCCACGACACGGCCTTCCACGCCGCGTACCTCGCGCCGGTGCTCGCCGCCGGGGGAGACCTGGCCGACTCCTTCTCCTATTGGACCTTCAGCGACGTGTTCGAGGAGGCAGGGGTGCCGGCCTCGCTGTTCCACGGCGGCTTCGGCCTGCTGACCCACCGTCAGATCAAGAAGCCGGCCTATCACCTGTACGCCTTCATGGCCCGTATGGGCGAGGAGATCCTGGCACGCGGACAGGACCACCTGGTCACCCGGGACGACGCCGGCCGGGTCACCGCGCTGGCCTGGGCGCCGGTGGACGTCACCGGCGGCCCGCCGGTCGACGGGCACACCGTGCGGCTGTCGATCCCGGTCGGCTCCCCGTCCGGCCGGGCCTTCCTGCTGCGCTCGTCGGTGAGCGAGGAGAAGGGCAACGCCTGGAGGGCGTGGTGCGAGATGGGCCGCCCCGCCTCGCCCCGGCCCCGGCAGCTCGACGCGCTGCGGGAGGCGGCGGAGCCGGTCCGCGGCCATCGCAGCCTGCCGATCGAGGACGGAAGGGTCGCCCTGGACGTCACCCTCGACCGCCACGAGGTCACCCTGCTGGAGATCACGCCCGTGGTCGACGAGACTCCGCCCTGGGGGGACAGGTGGGACGACCGCCGCCTGCTCGGCCTGGATGAGGAGGCTGCACCATGACAGAGACGACGATCCGGCGGTTCGGCCAGGGACCGCTCTCGCGCGCCTCCGCGCTGGTCTACACCCTGCTCGTGGTAGAGCTCCTGGTCCTGGTCACCACCGTGCCCGGCCTGATCGGGCTCGTCCTGCTCGACCGCGACGCCGCCAACGTCCCGCTGGCGGCGGCCTGCGCGCTCCCGGCCGGCCCGGCGCTGTCGGCCGCGCTGTACGCGTTGCACCACCGCCGGCTCGACCTGACGGATCTCCACCCGGCGACGGTGTTCTGGCGCGGCTACCGGATGAACGTCCGCGGGGTGGTGAAGCTCTGGATCCCGTTGCTGGCGTGGCTGACCGTCCTCGGATCGACGCTCGCGAACTTCGGCGCCGCGGGCGTCCCGGGGTGGTGGGCGATCCTGCTGGTCCTCATCGCGCTGGCGGCGGCCCTCTGGGGCGCGAACGCCCTCGTGATCACATCGCTGTTCGCGTTCCGGGCGAGGGACGTCGCCCGCCTGGCCGCGTACTTCCTCTTCTCCTCACCCCGGGTCGCGCTGGCCGACGCCTGCCTGTTCGTCGTCGCCGCCGGCGTCACGCTGGTCGCCTCCGAGGCCGCGCTGACGCTGCTGGCCTCCGTGTTCGCGGCGGCGCTGCTGCTGAACAGCCGGCCGCTGATCGCGCAGGTCACGGAGAAGTTCACCGTGCAGGGCGATTCCCCGGAGGGGCCTCGTGACGACTCCTGATCCTGTCCATCCGGCGTGGCTGCCGCCGGAGGCGTTCCGTGCGATCGGCTCGCGCCGCACACTCGTGCTCGGTGACGGGCTCCTCGCCGGGACCGTGCACGACGAGGTGGCGGACGCCTGTGCCCGGTACGGCGGACGCGTTCGTCGCGGCGCCGAGGACGGGCCGTACGACCTCGTGCTCGCGCTCACCACGGAACCGCTGCCGGGCGTCGCGGGCGAGGTCCGCCCCGACTCCGCGATCGGCGCCGAGGGATACCTGCTCGCGCGGCGCGACGGCGTGACAGTCGTGCTCGCCGACGATCCCGCCGGGCTGCTCTACGGCCTGTTCCACGTCGTGCGGCTCGGTGAGCGGGCGTTCGCCGGCGAGCGGCAGGCCGAGCGTCATCGGCCCGCGATGCGGCGGCGCATGCTCGACCACTGGGACAACGTCGACGTCCATCCGGTGATGGGCCAGGTCGAACGCGGCTACGCGGGCGGGTCGATCTTCTGGCGCGACGGCGCGCCGCGCGGCGACCTGGCCCGCGTGCGGGCCTACGGGCGGCTGCTGGCCGCGTGCGGCGTGAACGCGATCTCCGTGAACAACGTGAACGTACGCGCCACCGAGGCCCGCCTGCTGACGGACCGGCTCGGCGACGTCGCCACGCTCGCGGACGTGCTGCGGCCGTACGGGATCAGGGTCCACCTGTCGGTGAGTTTCGCCTCGCCCGTCGTCCTCGGGGGGCTGCCGACCGCCGACCCGCTGGACGAGGGCGTGCGGAAGTGGTGGGCGGGCGTCACCGAGCGGGTGTACGACACGATCCCCGACTTCGGCGGCTATGTCGTGAAGGCCGACTCCGAGGGGGAGCCCGGCCCGTTCGCGTACGGGCGCGACCACGCCGACGGCGCGAACCTGCTGGCCGAGGCGCTGGAGCCGTTCGGAGGGGTCGTCCACTGGCGCGCCTTCGTCTACAACCACCGGCAGGACTGGCGCGACCGGTCCACCGACCGGGCCCGCGCCGCGTACGACCACTTCGCCCCGCTCGACGGGCGGTTCCGCGACAACGTGATCCTGCAGGTGAAGCACGGCCCGGTGGACTTCCAGGTGCGCGAGCCGGTGTCTCCGGTGATCGCGGCCATGCCCGCCACCCGCCTGGCCGTGGAACTGCAGGTGACGCAGGAGTACACCGGCCAGCAGCGGCACGTCTGCTACCTCCCCCCGATGTGGCGCGAGGTGCTCGGCTTCCGCCCCTGGGGACCGGACGGAACCGCCGTGGCCGACGTCGCCGGGGGAGCCTCGGGCGACGGCGGCGGGCTCGTCGCGGTCTCCAACGTGGGCGACGACCCCTACTGGACCGGCCACCCGCTCGCCCAGGCCAACCTGTACGCCTTCGGCAGGCTCGCCTGGGCGCCGTGGACGGACCCGGCGGAGATCCTCGACGAGTGGATCGACCTCACCTTCACGCCGGCGGCGACGGGGGACACCGAGGGGTTGAGGCACACTCTGCATGCGATCATGGACGGCTCCTGGCGCACCTACGAGCGGTACACCGCGCCGCTGGGCGTCGGATTCATGGTCCGTCCCGGCCACCACTACGGGCCCGACGTGGACGGATACGAGTACACGCCGTGGGGCACCTACCACTTCGCCGACCGGGACGGCGTCGGCGTGGACCGCACCCGCGCGACCGGGACCGGCTTCACCGGCCAGTATCCGCCGCCGTGGTCGGAGGTGTACGAGTCGCTCGACCGGTGCCCCGACGAACTGCTGCTGTTCTTCCACCACGTCCCGTACGGGCACGTGCTGCACAGCGGGGCGACCGTCGTCCAGCACATCTACGACACCCATTTCGCGGGAGTCGAGGAGGCGATCGAGGCCAGACGGCGATGGGAGGAAGCCGCCGCACTGTTCGACCCGTCCCTGCACGCCAGGGTCAAAGAGCTCCTCGACGAGCAGGTCCGCTGCGCGGAGGAGTGGCGCGACCAGGTCAACGCCTACTTCTTCCGCAAGTCGGGCGTGCCCGACGGCCGCGGCCGGCGCATCCCATGACGGCACCCGAACGCCACGGCGTGCTGCAAGGGGACGGGCACTGGGTCGCCACCTGGACGGCGATGCCGCAGTTGACGGAGCCGGACAACATGCCGCCCGCACCGTTCACCCGGGATGACCTCGTTCTCGCCGACGCCACGCTGCGGCAGACGGTCCGGGTCTCCGTGAGCGGGCGGCAACTGCGGGTGAGGGTGTCGAACGCCTTCGGCGGCGCGGCGCTGCCCATCACGAAGGCGACCGTGGCGCTGCCGGCCGGGGGGCGGGCGGGGGTGAGCGCGGTCCAGCCGGGGACGGTGCGGCCGGTGACCTTCCACGGCCGCCCGTCGATGACGATCCCCGCCGGGGCGCAGGCGGTCTCCGACCCGCTGGACGTCGAGCCGGCGCCCGGGTCGAACCTGACGGTGACCGTCTATCTGGCCGACGGGCAGCGCTCGGCGGGCATCACCTCGCATCCGGGCTCGCGGACCACCTCCTACCTGCTGCCCGGCGACCACGCCGACGCCGAGGACCTGCCCGGCGCGACCGCGGTGGACCACTGGTACTTCCTCAGCGGAGTGGAGGTGTGGGCCGATCCTTCGGTCGCCGCGGTGACGGTGGTGGGCGACTCGCTGTCCGACGGCCGGGGCTCGACCACCAACGGCAACGACCGCTGGCCCGACCGGTTGCTCGACCGCCTGCGGTCCCGGCACGGAATGGACGGCGTGGCGGTGGTCAACCAGGCGGCCGGCGGCAACCGGGTGCTCAACGACGGCCTGGGCCCCAACGTGCTGGCCCGGTTGGACCGCGACGTGCTCGCCCACAGCGGCGTGGCGTGGCTGGTCCTGTTCGAGGGGGTCAACGACATCGGCACCGCCGAGGCGACCCCGGCCGCGCAGAAGCAGGTGACCGACGACCTGATCTTCGCCTACGACCAGATCGTCACGCGGGCGCACGCCCGGGGCATCCGTGTCTACGGGGCGACGCTGACGCCGTTCGGCGGCAACGCCTCCTACGACGACGCGCAGGGCTACCGGGAGGCGGCCCGGCAGGCGGTCAACCAGTGGATCCGCGCCGGCCGCCGGTTCGACGCCGTGATCGACTTCGACGGCGCCGCCCGCGACCCGGCCGATCCCCGCCGGCTGCTCCCCGCGTACGACGTGGGCGACCACCTGCACCTGAACCCGGCGGGATACCAGGCCCTCGCCGACGCCGTACCCGCGCACCTGTTCCGGCTGGAGCCGCTGCCCCCGGGCTTCGGATTCGCCTGACGCCGGCGGCTAGAGTGGCGTCCGGCTGTGGTTCCCGAGCACCGATGTCACCGAGCACCGATGGATGAACGAGCGCGATGAGAATCGTCGAGGACGACCTGTCCGGCCCGCAGATCGCCGAGTTCCTGCGGGAACACGTGCGGGAGATGCGGTCCATCACTCCGCTGGAGAGCAAGCACGCCCTCGACCTCGACGGCCTGCGCACGCCCGAGGTCACGTTCTGGTCGGTGATGGACGGCGACACCGTCGTGGGCTGCGGCGCGCTCAAGAGGCTCGACCCGGCGCACGCCGAGCTGAAGTCGATGCGCACCGCTGTGGCGCGCAAGCGCAGCGGGATCGCGTCCCTGCTGCTGGGGCACATCATCGCCGAGGCCGGGCGGATGGGCTTCACCCGGCTGAGCCTGGAGACCGGCTCAGCCGACTTCTTCCTGCCCGCCAGAAGGCTGTACGAGAAGTTCGGGTTCGGCTACTGCGAACCCTTCGCCGACTACCGGCCCGATCCGCACAGCGTGTTCATGACCAGGCTGCTCTGACGACTTCGTCAGTACGCGTCCGGGCGTAGGGCCCGGGCGCACACGGTGAGGCCGTCTCTGAGGGTCTCCCGCGTCGTGTCGTCGACCTTCGCGAGCATGACCGCTTCGATGTCGTCGAGCGAGCTGTCGCATCGCCGCAGCACGGTCACCCCCTCGGGAGTGAGGCGGGCGCACAGTGTGCGGCCGCCGTCCGGGTGCGGGTCGCGGCGGATCAGGCCGCGCCGTTCCAGGTCGCGGATGACGAGGTTCATCGCCTGCGGCGTGACGAAGGCGATGCGGGCCAGCTCCGCCGACGACACCCCGTCGCGCGTGCGCAGTTCGCTGAGCGCCATGTACTCGGTCGTGGTGACGCCGTGCCGGGCGAGCGTGTCGTCCAGGCGGGCGCGGATGCGGCGCTCCAGGCGGAACACCAGGTAGCTCAGGCGTGCCGCGGGCGCGGTCGGCTGGGCGGCGGGACGGGGGCGGTGGGCGGTCACCGGACGACGATACCGCGCGATCTTCGAGATGTAAGTTTCGCGGCTTGCTATCAAGTCACTTGATAGCAAGTACCTTGATATGCAGCGATAACTCCTATTCGATCGCCGGGGCCCTCGCGGCCGTGACTTGACCGCAGGCGGACACCGCTTCTATACCGGCTGACGTCACGACTTCCGAGCGGACGGCGATTCCGGAACGTGCGCGGAAAGGCGCACGGAAAAGAGGGAACCGCCGCTGATCGAAAAAGGAGGAGCGGATGAAGCGATTACTCGCGGCGCTCGCCGGTGCCGTCGCCGCGGTGCTGTGCGCCGCTGCGGCCCTGGCGTCGGTGCTGGTGTCCGCGCACCCCGCCGCCGCGGCCACGCTGACCGAGGTGACCAACTTCGGCGCCAACCCCGGCAATCTGCGCATGTACGTGTACGTCCCGAACAGCGCCCAGCAGAACCCGGCGATCGTGCTGGCCATGCACACGTGCGGCGGCACGGGGCCGGGCTTCTACTCGTCCACCGAGTTCGCGTCGCTGGCCGACCGGTACGGCTTCATCGTGATCTACCCGTCGGCCTCGAAGAAGATGAACTGCTTCGACAACTGGTCCGACGCGTCCAAGGTGCGCGGCGGCCAGACCGACCCGGTGTCGCTCATGTCGATGGTGACCTACGTCGAGCAGCAGTACCACGGTGACCCGAACCGGGTGTTCGCGACCGGCGCCTCCTCGGGCGGCATGATGACCAACGCCATGCTCGCCCTGTATCCCGAGGTGTTCAAGGCGGGCGCGGCGTTCATGGGCGTGCCGTTCACGTGCTTCCCCAACGAGGCGGCCTACAGCCCGGGCGGCAACTCCTCCCCGTGCGTCGGCAAGACCGCGCAGCAGTGGGGCGACGCGGTGCGTAACGCCAACCCGAACTACCGGGGGCCCTGGCCGCGGATGCAGCTGTGGCACGGCACCGCCGACACGGTGGTCAACTACGCCGAGCTGGAGGAGGAGATCAAGCAGTGGACGAACGTGCACGGCCTGAGCCAGACACCCACCAGCACCGACACCCCGCAGTCCGGCTGGAGCCGCCGCCGCTACGCCGACTCCACGGGGGCGGTGAAGGTCGAGGCGTACAGCATCCAGGGCGCGGGCCACAGCCTCCCGATGAGCGGCATGGCCGCCGTCGCCATCCAGTTCTTCGGCCTCACGGGTAGCGGCCCGAGCCCGAGCCCGAGCCCGAGCCCGAGCCCGAGCCCGAGTCCGAGCGCCACCGTCAGCCCGTCGGTCAGCCCGTCCGCCAGTCCGTCCGCGAGCCCGTCGCCGTCCGCGAGCCCGTCGAACCCGCAGCCCGGCGGGTGCAGGGTCACCTACACCCCGAACACCTGGAACAACGGGTTCACGGCGGACGTCACGATCACGAACACCGGCACCGCTCCCGTCAACGGCTGGACCGTCACCTGGACCTGGCCGGGCAACCAGCAGGTCACCAACGCCTGGAACGCCACTGTGACCCAGTCCGGTGCCCAGGTCACCGCCCGCAACGTCTCCTACAACCCCGCCATCCCCGCCGGAGGCAGCACGAGCTTCGGCTTCCAGGGCGTCTACAGCGGCACCAACACCGCTCCGACCGGCTTCGCCCTCAACGGCGCGGCCTGCACCATCGCCTGACACCGGCCTCGGCCGCACCCGGCCGCGCCGCGACAACCATCAGGGGGCGGCGCGGCCGGGCGTCAGACGGCCAGCGTGTCCAGGACGGTGGCGGCCAGCTCGGCGGCGGGCGGTTCGTACCGCTGGGCGAGCGTCTGGAAGGTCTGCTCGGCCTGGATCGCCGGCCAGTCCCGGGGCAGGTGCTCGGCGGGCAGGTGCGGATCCTGGCGGACGAGCTGCAGCCAGTCGGTGTGCAGCAGCAACTGCCGCGCGAGGTCGTCGGGCGCGCCGGGGAACGGCCGGGGCACGTCCCACTGGGCGAGGAACGCCCGATAGCGCGCGGCGATCTGCTCGATGTCGAACGCCTTCCCGACGAGGTCGGACGCCTCGGTCGGCGTGAACGCCCTGGCGGTCAGCACGGTCACGTGGTCGCCCAAATCGAGAGAGGCGAGGACGTCGGTGACGTCCTGGACGCCCGGCGCGATCCACAGCCCGCTCTGCAGCAGGCCGAAGCCGTTCCAGATGAGCCGCGACCGCAGGTCGTGCCGGGTGCTGCGGCGGCTGTCCGGGATGGAGAAGCCGACGAGCGTCCAGGTGCCGTCCCAGTCGCGGTTCACCGCGCCGGTCTCCCACACCCGTTTGCGCCCGTCCTCCAGGACCTCCACGGCATGCGGGGTAAGCCCGAAATACACCTTCCGGCCCTGCCGATGCCGTGCCAGCAGGTTCCGCTTCACCATCCGCGCGAGCGTCGACCGTACGGCCTCCTCGGAGACGCCGAGGCGGGCGAAGACGTCGATGACGCTTCCGGAGTAGACGGCGATGTCGCGATGCAGCACGTAGATGCCGAGGAAGCTGAACATCAGGGACTGCGGGCGCAGGGATGGCGCCGTCTGGTCGTCTTCGCCGCCGAGGATCACAACAGAAGGGTAGACGGTCCCGGACGTCATGCAAATCTTTGACGGCCGTCAGATAGCTGCCATACATTCGACGATATCGGGCTGCCGAGCGAAGGGCGACACTATGGATCTTTCCGGCAAGGTGGCCGTTGTCACCGGCGCGGGCCGCGGCCTCGGCCGCGCGTACGCCGAGGCGCTGGCGGCGGCAGGGGCGGCGGTCGTCGTGAACGACGTGGACGGCGACGCGGCCACGGGGGTCGCCGGCGGGATCACCGCGAAGGGGGGCAGGGCCGCGGCAGTCGTGGCCCCGGTCGGCTCCGCCGAGGTCGCCGAGCGGCTGGTCGACACGGCCGTCAAGGAGTTCGGCCGGCTGGATGTGATGGTCACGAACGCGGGGATCCTGCGCGACCGGGTGCTGTGGAAGATGTCGGACGACGACTTCGACGCGGTGATCGGCGTGCACCTGCGCGGCACGTTCACCTGCGCCCGGGCGGCGGCGATCCGGATGCGTGAGCAGGGGAGCGGAGGCCGCCTGATCCTCGTCTCCTCACCCGCGGGCCAGCGCGGGAACTTCGGCCAGACGAACTACGCCGCCGCCAAGGCGGGCGTGGTCGCCATGGCCAGGACCTGGGCGATGGAGCTGGCCAGGGCGAACATCACGGTGAACGCGATCGTCCCGGTGGCGGCCACGGAGATGACCAAGACGATCCCCGCCTTCGCCCCGGTGATCGAGGAGGCGGAGCGGACCGGAAAGCCGTTCCCTCGGTGGCTGCGCAGGGGCGAGGGGCTGGGCACGGTCGAGGACGTGGCGGGGCTCGTCGTGTTCCTCGCCTCGGACGCCTCCGCCGGGGTGACGGGCCAGGCCATCGGCGTCGGGGGAGACCGGCTCGCGCTGTGGTCGCACCCGGCGGAGAAGGCCGTGGCGTACGCCGACGGCGGCTGGACGGCCGACGCCATCGCGGCCTCCTGGCCTACGGGCCTCGGCGCCGCCCTCGAGACGTACGGCATCCCCGCACCCGCGAATTCGGAGACCCGGTGAACGTCGAGGACCTGGTCGCGATCGACGTGCACACGCATGCCGAGGTCTCCGCCGGCGGGCACGCCTCGCTGAGCGCCGAGCTGTTCGGCGCCTCGGAGAAGTACTTCAAGGAGCACCCGAGGCCGACCATCCCCGAGATCGCCGCGTACTACCGCGAGCGGAGGATGGCCGCGGTGGTGTTCACCGTGGACGCGGAGCATGCCACCGGGCACCCGCGCATCCCGAACGAGGAGGTGGCGGAGAGCTGCGCGGAGCACGCCGACGTGCTGATCCCGTTCGCCAGTGTCGATCCCTGGAAGGGCCGGGCGGGGGTGCGCGAGGCGCGGCGGCTGGTGCAGGAGTACGGGGTGCGCGGGTTCAAGTTCCACCCGAGCATCCAGGGCATCGCCCCCAACGACCCCGTGGCGTACCCGCTGTATGAGGCGATCGAGGAGCTGGGCGTTCCGGCGTTGTTCCACACCGGGCAGACGGGCATCGGCGCGGGCGTCCCCGGCGGGGGCGGGATCCGGCTCAAGTACGGCAATCCCATGCTGGTGGACGACGTGGCCGTGGACTTCCCCGAGTTGCGGATCATCCTGGCCCATCCGTCGTTTCCGTGGCAGGACGAGGCGCTGGCCGTCGCCACCCATAAGCCGTATGTCTACATCGATCTGTCGGGGTGGTCGCCGAAGTACTTCCCGCCGCAGCTCGTGCGGTACGCCAACACGCTGCTGAAGGACAAGGTGCTCTTCGGCTCCGACTATCCGGTGATCACCCCGGACCGCTGGCTGGCCGACTTCGACAAGCTCGAGATCAAGCCCGAGGTCCGCCCGAAGATCCTGAAGGACAACGCCGTACGCCTGCTCGGGCTCGGCACCGGAGAAGGCGCGCAGGACGGCTCCGCGGAAGGGACGGCAGGCACATGACCATCACGGTGAACGGGCTCGACGAGATCAGGGCGCTGGCCGGCAAGGATCTCGGCCACAGCGGCTGGCTGGAGATCGCCCAGGACCGGGTGAACACCTTCGCCGACGCCACCGACGACCACCAGTGGATCCACGTCGATCCCCTGCGGGCCGCGGACGGGCCGTTCGGCGGCCCGATCGCCCACGGCTACCTGACGCTGTCCCTGGTCATCCCGCTGTTCAACGAGCTGCTGGACGTCCGGGGTGTGAAGATGAGCATCAACTACGGCCTGGAGAAGGTCCGCTTCCCCAGCCCCGTGAAGGTCGGCGGCAGGATCCGACTCGCCGCCGCGGTCGTCTCCGTCGAGGACGTCCCGGGCGACGGCGTCCAGATGCTGCTCGACTTCACGGTCGAGATCGAAGGTGCGAACAAGCCGGCCTGCGTCGCCCGGGCGATCTACCGGCACTACGCCTGACACCCCGCACCTGACACCCGGCGGCTGAGGGCCGTTTCCGCCGGACGACCCGGCGACCGCCCCGGCCGCCGGGTCGTCCGCGTTTGTTCTCATCCACAAACCTGCCCCTGACTCTCCGTTGTTGCACCAATTGCCGGTTTAGTCCGGTTGCGTGCAGACTTGCCGATCCATAGGCCCCTGACCTGGGGCTTCGCGGCGGAGAGAAAGGATCAGGTATGAGCGTGCCCCGGGGGCCCGTCGATTCCTCACGGGTTCCGCGATTCGCCGGACCGGCCACCTTCGCGCGGCTGCCGCGGCTGGACGAGGTCGGGCACGCCGATGTGGCGGTGGTGGGCGTGCCGTTCGACAGCGGGGTCTCCTACCGCCCCGGCGCCCGGTTCGGCCCCTCGGCCGTCCGCGAGGCCAGCCGCCTGCTCCGGCCGTACCACCCGGGCCTGGACGTCTCGCCGTTCGCCGAGATGCAGGTGGCGGACGCGGGCGACATCGCGTGCAACCCGTTCGACATCCGCGAGGCGGTCGAGACCGTCGAGGAGGCCGCCTCCGGGCTGACGGAGGGCGGCACCCGGCTGGTCACGATCGGCGGCGACCACACGATCGCGCTGCCGCTGCTGCGGGCGGCCGCCCGGCGGCACGGCCCGGTCGCGCTGCTGCACTTCGACGCGCATCTCGACACCTGGGACACCTACTTCGGGGCCGAGTACACCCACGGCACGCCGTTTCGCCGGGCGGTCGAGGAGGGCATCCTCGACACCGAGGCGGTGTGCCACGTCGGCACCCGCGGCCCGCTGTACGGCAAGAAGGACCTCGACGACGACCGCCGGCTGGGTTTCGGCATCGTGACCAGCGCCGACGTGATGCGCCGCGGCGTGGACGAGGTCGCCGACGCGCTGCGGCAGCGGATCGGGGGCCGCCCGCTCTACCTCTCGATCGACATCGACGTGCTCGACCCGGCGCACGCGCCCGGCACCGGCACTCCCGAGGCCGGGGGGCTGACGAGCCGGGAACTGCTGGAGATCCTGCGCGGCCTCGCCGGCGCCGATCTGGTCGGGGCCGACGTCGTGGAGGTCGCGCCCGCCTACGACCACGCCGAGATCACCTCCGTCGCGGCCTCCCATGTGGCCTACGACCTGATCGGCCTGCTCGCACTCAAGGAGGAGAAGTGAGCGACACGAACGCGACGAAGGGGCTCCCCGCCGCCTTCGCATGGTCCCCGAAGGGCTGGCCCTCCGAGCGTGCCTTCGGCACGCCCGGCGCGGCCGAGGTGTGGTGCTACACCGACCGGTTCTCATACTTCCCGGGGGAGACCGTCCGCTTCCATCTCAGCGCGAGCGTCCCGTCCTTCGACCTCGAGGTGGTCCGCGACGGGCTGGAGCCGCGCGTCGTCTGGTCGCGCGACGGGCTGTCGGCGGGCCGGTTCGAGGCGCCGGCCGACGCCCACGCGGTCGGTTGCGGCTGGCCGGTGGGGCTGGAGCTGGAGATCCCGGACGACTGGCGGAGCGGCTTCTACATCGTCACCATGCGCGCGGTCACGCCGTCGGGCGAACTGTGGGAGCGCGAGCACTTCTTCGTGGTCAAGGCGCCGGCCGGGCGACGTTCCCCCGCCGCGCTCGTGCTGACCACGGGCACGATGCTGGCCTACAACGACTGGGGCGGCGCGAACCACTACCGCGGCCTGGGCGACGACCCGCGTTCCGACAACGGGTCGCCGCTGGCCTCGACGCAGCGCCCGATCGCGCGGGGCATGATCCGCAAGCCGGCGGGCGCGCCTCGGGAGGCCAACCCCGGCACGCTGCCGATCAACGGCGCTCCCCGCTACCCCTCGTACGAGTGGGCGCGCCTGTTCGGATACAGCCGCCACCACGCCGACGCGTTCTGGGCGACCTACGAGCGGCACTTCGTGGTGTGGGCCGAGCGCAACGGCTACGAGATCGACTACCTGACCCAGCACGACCTGCACTTCGACCCCCACGCGCTGGACGGCTACTCCTGCGCCGTCGTCGCCGGGCACGACGAGTACTGGTCGTGGCGGATGCGCGACACGGTCGACGCGTTCGTGGACGCCGGCGGCAACCTGGCCAGGTTCGGCGGCAACTACCAGTGGCAGGTGCGGCTCAGCGACGACGGGACCACGCAGTACTGCTACCGGCTGCCGTCGCTCGACCCCGAGGCGGCCGAGACGCCGCACCTGGCCACCACGGTGTGGGAGGCGAAGTCGGTCGGACGGCCGGGCGCCACCACCATCGGGCTCAACGGCCTCGGCGGGATCTACAACCGCTACGGCGTCGCCACTCCCCGCTCGTCGGGAGGCTTCACGGTCTACCGGCCGCACCACTGGGCGTTCGAGGGGACCGACCTCTACTACGGCGACCTGCTCGGCGGGCCTCCGTACTTCTTGGCGGCCTTCGAGCTCGACTCGGTCGAGTACACCTTCCGGCGCGGCCTGCCGTACCCCACGTTCGAGGACGGCGCCCCGGAGACGCTGGAGATCCTGGCTCTCGCCCCGGCCGTACGCGGGGAGGAGGACCGCTTCGGCGGCCGGGTGCCGATCGGCGGGCCGGAGGAAGAGGTCTACAACTACAACGCGGACCTCGGCGACGACCTGCCCGGCTACGTGCACGAGGGCGAGATGCGGGGCGCCGGGATGATCGCGGCGTTCACCCGCGGCGACGGAGAGGTCTTCAACGGCGGCACCACGGAGTGGTCCCACGTGCTCAGCCTCGGCGACCCCTTCGTCGAGCGCATCACCCACAACGTCCTGCGCCGCTTCGGTCTGCGCGGTCGCTTCGAACACCAGGGGGTGGCGTCGTGAACGACCGGCAGACCCCGGCGGGCATCGACGCCGTCCGCGCGATCACGGCGGAGAACGGCGAGCGCTTCGTGCCTCCGCTGAGCGACTACCATCTGCTGTCCGCCGAGTGGACGGAGGCGGAGTTCCGCGTCTTCGGCGGCGGCGCGAGCGCGTTCACCGGCGGTTTCTGGAGGGGCGAGCCCGGTGCCGTGCGGTTCGACTCCTGGCCCTATGACGAGATCTGCTTCGTCCTCAAGGGCCGCGTCGCCGTACAGGACGAGTCCGGGCGGCGCAAGGAGTTCGGCCCGGGGGAGTCGTTCCACATCCCGCAGGGCTTCCGCGGCGACTGGATCACCCTGGAACCGAGCGAGAAGGTCTTCGTCGCGGTCAGCCGCTGAGCTCCCCTTTCCTGCCTTCGGGCCCCACCTGCCTCCAGCCCCGAGCCGACCCGCAGTAAGGAGCACACACACCATGCCAGGTCATCCCCCCGGGAGCTCCGCGAACGCGCCCGACTCCCTGGCCAGCAACGCCATGGGGACCAAGGATCTCGTCTTCACGGTCCTGGCCGCGCTGGCCCCGCTGACGCTCATCGTCGCGGTCGCCCCCCTGCACTTCCTCAAGGGCGGCGCCGCCGTCCCCGGCGGCTACCTGGTCGCCGGGGTGGTCATGGCGCTGTTCGCCGTCGGTTTCATGACCATGAGCCGCTACGTCCGCAACGCGGGAGCGTTCTACGCCACCATCTCGCGCGGCCTGGGCAAGCCGGCGGGCTCGGGCGCGGCGATGCTCGCCGTCGTCGGCTACAACGCCCTGCAGATCAGCACGTACGGCGCGCTCGGTGTGTACGCCAACGAGACGTTCAAGAACTACTTTCACCGTGACGTGCCGTGGTGGGTGTTCGCGATCGTCGGCCTGATCTTCGTGGGGTGGCTCGGATATCGGGGCATCCACACC
Source organism: Microbispora sp. NBRC 16548 (assembly GCF_030268985.1). Classification (NCBI taxonomy): domain Bacteria; kingdom Bacillati; phylum Actinomycetota; class Actinomycetes; order Streptosporangiales; family Streptosporangiaceae; genus Microbispora; species Microbispora sp. NBRC 16548. The sequence goes on along the minus strand of NZ_BSSF01000016.1, from coordinate 43,703 downwards.
AGTGCGCGGATCCTCGGGACCCTGCTGGTGCTGGAGACGGTCGTGCTCGTCGTGCTCGCGGTCTACGTCCTGGCGAAGGGCGGCGCCGGGGACTGGTCCGCCGAGTCGTTCGCGCCCGGCAGGGTCTTCGACCCGGGCAACGGGGCGATGTTCGCCCTGGTCGCCGGGGCGTTCATGGGCTTCGAGGCCACCGCGATCTTCAGCGAGGAGGCGCGGGGCGGCATCCGTACGGTCCGCCGGGCGACGTACATCGCGGTCGGGTTCATCGCCGTGTTCTACGCCTTCATCACCTGGGTCATCGTGATGGCCTACGGCGTCGACAAGATCGGGCCCGCGGCCGAGGCCGACCCGGTCAACCTCGTCGTCGCCGTCTTCGACAGGTATGTGCCCGCCCCGATCACCGAGGTGATGCACATCCTGCTGCTGACCAGCGCGTTCGCCGCGCTGCTCGCGCTGCACAACGCGGCCAACCGCTACTTCTACGCGATGGGCCGCGAGGGTCTGCTGCCGCGCGCGCTCGGCCGCACCCACCCGCGGACCAAGGCCCCCTTGGCGGCCGGCCTCGTGCAGACCGTGCTGGCGGCGGTGGCCGTCGTCGTGTTCGCGGTCTTCGGGATCGACCCCTACCTGGGGCTGCTGCTGTGGGGCAGCGCGCTCGGGTTCCTGGGGATCATCTGCCTGTGGGCGTTCTGCTCCCTGGCGATCATCCGCTTCCTGCGCCGGCAGGCGCCCGAGGCAGGGATCTTCCGCACCACGATCGCTCCCGGGCTCAGCTTCGCCGCCCTGGCCGTGGTGCTCTTCCTCGTCCTGAGCAACCTGCCGCTGCTGACCGGCGCCGGTACCACCACCAACATCCTGATCGTCGGTCTCGGCGTGGCCGCCGTCGTCGCCGGCGTGACCAGGGCCCTGTATCTGCGGGCCCGCGCACCCCGGCTCTACGCCGGGCTGGCCCAGACGTCCGTCGACGAACCGCCCGCGGGGCGGAGAGAGCCCGCCATCGGAAATGCCTGATCACGACACGTCATCGCCCGGCGGCTGCCGGGGCTACCTGCCGCTCGACCTGGCCGGCGTGCTGAACGCGCCGCGTTCGGTCCTCGACGACGGCGACTCCTGTCCGCTCGGGCCGCGTACGCTCTACGGCCTGCCGTTCCTGTTCGGCGACGAAGGGAACGCGGGCGCGGCCCTGCTGCGCGTGGGCGGGCCCGACCCGGCGGCGGTCACCGTGCCGGTGGACCGCGCGTTCACGTGGATGGTGGTCGCCCACGCCCTGGAGTCCCCGGACCTGTTCGACGGGCAGATGGCCGGTCAGCTCTGCGGGCACTACACGCTCGTCTACGACGACGGGACCACCGAGCGGCTGCCGGTGCGCCAGCGCCTGGAGATCGGGCCCACGCCTCGGCTGTGGAGCGACCGCGCCATTCCGCTCGACTGGGGGCAGACCCCGTTCCTGGCCGTCCCCGACGCCCAGCACCGGCTCATGCCGCGCACCCACGGGCGTTTCGACGCCGCCGGGGCCCGGTTCGTCGACATCGACGACCCGCAGGCCCGGTCGCCGTACGTCCTGCCCTACCGGTTCTACCTGTGGCCCTGCCGCAACCCCCGCCCGGGCGCGACGGTCCGCGCCCTGGAGATCCACTCGGCGGGCCCGGCCATCCTCGTCGGCGCGCTGACCACCAGCGAGCTCGACGAGGACCCTTTCGGGCGTACTGTGTGGCGCGACGTCCTGCTCGACCTCGACCCGCCGGTGGGGCCGATCTCGGAGGACCTGGCGGTGACCGTCGACAGGGGATCGGCGACCTACGTCTACCGCACGGTGGGCTCCGGCGAGGCGGCCGCGGGGGACACGCCGGCCTGGGGGACCCCGGTGGGGGAGCATCACCAGGGCTACGTACGCGTCGCCGCCACCCCGTCGGCGCGGCTGACGCTCACCCGCGGGGAGGCGGTGATCAGCGCCTGCGGATGGGGGGAACTGCTCACCGCCGGGCGGCACAGCGACGGCGGGGTCACCTGGCGCGTCCCCGACGCCGGGCGGGCCTGGGTGCGCACCACGGTCAGGGACGCGGCGACCGGTGAGCCGGTCCCGTGCCGCATCCACTTCCGTTCCGCCGACGGGGTGCCCTACCCGCCGCACGGGCATCACGGGCACATCAACTCCGACGGCAACACCTGGAACCTCGACATCGGCGGCGACGTCCGCCTCGGCACCACGACCTACTCCTACATCGACGGCACCTGCGAGGGCTGGCTGCCGCTGGGCGAGGTCACGGTCGAGGCGGCTCGCGGGTTCGAGTACGAGCCGCTGCACACCACCGTCACCATCCGGCCGGGCCAGACCGAGCTCGAGCTGACGCTGGCCAGGGTGACGGACCTGGCCGCCGACGGCTGGTACAGCGGCGACACCCACGTGCACTTCGTCTCGACACTCGGCGCGGAGCTGGAGGCCCGCGGCGAGGACGTCCGGGTCACCAACCTGCTGCTCAGCCAGTGGGGGCACCTGTTCACCGGCACCGAGGAGTTCACCGGGCACCCGCACACCTCCCACGACGGGCACACGCACGTGTTCGCCGGTCAGGAGAACCGCAGCGGCATGCTCGGCCACATCAACCTGCTCGGCCTGCGCCGCCCGATCATGCCGTGGTGCACCGGCGGCGCCGAGGAGTCGGAACTCGGCGGCGGCCTGGAGACCACGCTGTCCCACTGGGCCGACGAATGCCACGAGCAGGGCGGCACCGTCGTGCTGGCGCACTTCCCCGTGCCCAACGGCGAGGCCGCGGCCCTGCTCGCCACCGGCAGGCTCGACGCCGTCGAGATGATCGCCTACGACCCCTACAACATCCAGGAGTACTACCGCTACCTCGACGCCGGCTACCGGATCACCCTGGTGGGCGGCACGGACAAGATGAGCAGCGAGGTGCCGATCGGCCTCATCCGCACGTACGCGCACGTGCCTGCGGACGAGGAGTTCGACTACTGGGCCTGGTGCCGGGCCGTCCGGGAGGGCGCGACCTTCGTCACCAGCGGGCCGCTCCTGTGGCTCGGCGTGGACGGCCGCCGGCCGGGCGAGGACGCCCGCGTGCCCGCGAGCGGCACCGTACGCGTCGAGGCCCGCGTTCAATCGATCTTCGACGTCGACCGGCTCGAGATCGTGGTCAACGGCCACGTCGTCGCCGAGCGCCGGATCGACACTCCCGGCCGCACGCTCGAACTGACCGCGGACGTGCCCGTGACCGAGGACAGCTGGATCGCCGCGCGTTGCTACGGGCCGGGCGCCGGCGTCGCCCGCCACCACGACGTGTGGGCCAGGCCGATCATGGCGCACACGTCTCCGGTCTACCTGCGGACGGGCGAGGAGTACGCCCGGTTCGACGCGGCCACGGTCGACCACATGCTGAACCTCGTCGACGGCTCCCTCGCCTACATCGACGAGCGCAGCCGGCGTCTGTGGCCCGGCCAGGTCTGCCATCGGCACGGGCAGGAGGATCACCTGGCCTTCCTGCGGGCGCCGTTCCTGCAGGCCCGCGAACTGCTGCGGGAGCGCCGGGCCGCAACCTGATCGTGCGCCGCCGGCGCGATCCCGTACGGCTGCCGCCCGGTCGGCCCACGGCTGTTCGGCCACCGGCGTTCACCGCAGGGTGAGCGGGGTCTCGAATCCGATCCGGGTCAGTTTCTGCGGGTTGCGGACGTAGTAGAGGCCGGTGATACGGGCGTCCTCGACCCGGATCGCTACGACGCCGTCGATCTCGCCGTCCACCCGGAGGATGAGCGCCGGGCCGCCGTTGACCATCGTGGGCTGAGCGTTGAGCGTGACTTCGGCCTTGCCGATGCCGCCGACGATGAAGCGGGCCACCTTGCCGGCGCTGATGACGGGCCGCGGTGCTGCCTGCTTGACGCCGCCGCCGTCGCTCACCAAGACGACCTCGGGAGCGAGCACGTCAAGCAGGCCCTGCAGGTCGCCGGCTTCGAGCGCGCGCCGGAACGCCTCCAGGGCCGCCCGGGTCTCACGTGAGGAGATGGCCTCGCGGGGTCGGCGGGCGTCGACATGCCGCCGGGCGCGGTAGGCGATCTGGCGGACGGCCGCGGGGCTCTTGCCGACGGCGGTCGCGATCTCGTCGTAGCCGACGTCGAAGGCCTCGCGCAGCACGAAGACGGCGCGCTCGGTCGGCGACAGCGTCTCGAGGACGAGCATGAGCGCCATCGACAGACTCTCGGCGAGTTCGACGTCCTCGGCCGCGTCCGGCGCGGTGAGCAGCGGCTCGGGCAGCCAGGGGCCGAAATACGCCTCCTTGCGGTGCTTCATGCTGCGCAGGCGGTTGAGGGACTGGCGGGTGGTCATTCGAATCAGGTAGGCACGCTGGTCGTGCACCTGCTCCACGTCGGCCTTGACCCAACGCAGCCAGGTCTCCTGGAGGACGTCTTCGGCGTCGGCCGCCGATCCGAGCATCTCGTACGCGACGGTGAAAAGCAGGTTGCGGTGGGCGAGGAAAGTCTCGGTCGCCGGGTTGCCGGCATGGCCGCTCATGTCTCGGTTCTTCTCCTCCGCGACCGGCCCTGTCACCGATCTTCCTGGTCGAGCTTTCCATGAGCCTCCCTCGAAAGGTCCTGCCAGTCGGCCCAGGTCTTGAGCCGGTCGGCGTAGACCTGCCGGAGCATCGGGTAGAAGCCCTGGCCGAAGAGCACCCGCAGGGGCGGGTTGTCGGAGTCGACGATCTTGAGAAGTGCCCGGGCCGCGGCGGCCGGATCGCCGGCGGGCTGCTTTCCCGTGATTTCGGCGAGGCGCCGGCGGAGGCCGTCGTAGGCCGGGTCGGCCTCGGCCACGTGGCCGTTGTCGAGCGGATCGGGGTTCTTGCCGGACCTGGTGGCGAAGCCGGCGGGCTCGATCACCGTCACCTTGACGCCGAAGCCGGCGACCTCGTGGGCGAGGGTCTCGTTCAGGGCTTCCAGGGCCCACTTGGAGGCCTGGTACGCACCGCCCAGCGGCATCGCGATGAGCCCGGCGGCCGAGGACATCTGGATGACGTGTCCCGCGCCCTGCTCGCGCAGGTAGGGCAGCGCGGCCTGGATCACCCACACCGCGCCGAACAGGTTGGTCTCGAACTGGTCGCGCAGGTGCTGCTCGGTCAGTTCCTCGATCGCGCCGATCTGGGCGTAGCCGGCGTTGTTCACGACGACGTCGAGACGGCCGAAGTGCTCCTTGGCCCGCTTCACGCCCTCGAAGACGGCCGCCTTGTCGGTCACGTCCAGTTCGAGCGCGAGCACCGCCTCGCCATGAGCGGCGACCAGCTCGTCGAGGCTCGTGGTGTTCCGCGCGGTCGCGGCCACCTTGTCACCGCGAGACAGTGCGGCCTCGACGAAGTTGCGGCCCAGGCCGCGGGACGAACCGGTGACGAACCAGACCTTGCCCATGATGACTTTCCGTTCTTTCTGCGGTTGTCTGCTGTTTCACCCCCTAGACACGCAACCCGGCGCAGATATAACAGCCGCCGGATGTGACCTGCGTCTCTCCGGCACGCGTGGCACAGCACGACTGTGGCCCGTGGGTGCCGCGACCGGACAGGGTAGGTCGGAATGGAGGCCGAGGGCCGGGCATGCGTGCGCCCGGACCGGGCTGCCCGCATGCATATTGGGCAAAGTATTGACCTCCGTTAGAAATCTGCCTAACCTCCGGACGAGAAGGCGAGAGTCTCAACTCGCTCCCGGACGAGGAGCTCGGTCATGCCGAACCTGTCAGTCGCACCCCCCAGCCCGCTTCAGCTCCGCCGCGCGGTGACCTCCAGCTTCCTGGGCAGCGTCATCGAGTACTACGACTTCCTGCTGTACGCCACGGCGTCGGCAGTGGTCTTCAACAAGGTCTTCTTCTCCTCCCTCGACTCGGTCACCGCGACGGTCGCCAGTTTCGGCACGTTCGCCACGGGCTACCTGGCGAGGCCGCTCGGCGGCGTGATCTTCGGTCACTACGGCGATCGGCTGGGACGCAAGCGCATGCTCGTCCTGACCATGACCCTGATGGGCGTCGCCAGCTTCCTCATCGGCCTGCTCCCCACCTACGCGCAGATCGGCAGCCTCGCGCCCATCGCACTCGTCGTGCTCCGGGTCCTGCAGGGTGTCGCCGTCGGCGGCGAATGGGGCGGCGCGGTGCTGATGTCCGCCGAGCACGCGACCCGCAGGCGCGGCCTGTGGGCGAGCTTCACCAACGCCGGAGCCCCCTTCGGCATGGTGCTGTCCACGGCGGTGCTCAGCGGCACGGCCGCCGTCATGGACGAGCGGGCGTTCCTGAGCTGGGGCTGGCGGGTGCCGTTCCTGATCAGCATCGCGCTGCTGGCGGTCGGTCTGTTCGTCCGGCTGCGGGTCGAGGAGACCCCGGTGTTCGAGGCCGCCGGGAAACGCGCATCGAGGCTGCCGCTGCTGGACGTGTTCCGCGACCACCCGAAGGCCCTCCTGCTCGGGGTCGGCGTCGGACTGTCCGCCTTCGTGGCCCAGGGCACCCTCACCACCTACCTCATCGCGTACGGCGTGCGCGCCGGCTTCGCCAGGCAGGCGGTGCTGAACGCGCTCACGCTCTCGTCCGCGCTGGCCGTCCTGGGCATCGTCGGCTGGTCGGCGCTGTCCGACCGGGTCGGGCGCCGGCCGGTGGTGCTCGTGGGCGCGGTGCTCATGGCGGCGTACGGCTTCGCGCTCTTCCCGATGGTGGACTCCGGCAGCACGGCCGTGCTCGCCCTCGCGCTCGTGCTCGGCCAGTCGCTCATCCACCCGCTGATGTACGGCCCGCTCGCGGCGTTGTACACCGAACTGTTCGCCACCGGGAGCCGCTACACGGGAGCCTCGCTCGGCTACCAGATCGCCGGGCTCGGGGCAGGTCTCGCGCCGCTGCTGTTCGCCCAGCTCGACGCGTCGACCGGCGGCGGGACGACGACGATCTCGGTGATCATCGCGGCCTGCTGCCTGCTGACCGTGGTCTGCGTCCTGGCGCTGCGCGAGACCAGCCGCCAGGACCTGACCTCGGTCACTTCCGCCGCGCCCGCGTCCGGTCGCGTCGCCGACACGGCGAAACCGTCCTCCGCCTGACGAGGAGTGCCATCCATGCGCAACGCCGGACTGGGAGGCTGGCCGGCCCGCAGGGCCCAGATGAGCCCGGACCGCACCGCGTTCGTCTACGCGGACCGGCCGCTCAGCTACGCGGAGGTCCACGAGCGGACGACGAGGTTCGCGTCGCGGCTGCGTGAGGCGGGGGTGCGGGCGGGGGACCGGGTCGCCTACCTCGGTCCCAACCACGTCGCCTTCGCCGAGACGATGTTCGCCACCCACGTGCTCGGCGGGATCTTCGTCCCGCTGAACTTCCGGCTGGCCGCGCCCGAGATCGCGTACATGCTCGAGCACTCGGGCGCGTCCGTCCTCGTCTACGGGCCGGAGTGCGCGACGGTGGTCCGCGATCTCCCCGGCTTCCCGGGTCTGCGCACGGTCGTGGCGCTCGAGTCACCGGCGGAGGGGGAGCGGCACTACGAGACGTGGCTGTCGCAGGGCGACCCCACGCCGATCGACATCCCGGTGGCGCTCGACGACATCGCCCTCATCCTCTACACCTCCGGCACCACCGGACGGCCCAAGGGCGCCATGCTCAGCCACGCCAACCTGGCGTGGAACTGCTTCCACATCATGATCGGCGTGGACGTGACGAGCACCGAGGTCACGCTCATCAGCGCGCCGCTGTTCCACGTGGCGGCCCTGAACCAGACCCTGCTGCCGACCTTCCTCAAAGGCGGCATCTCGGTCATCATGCCGTCATGGGATGTCGACCGGTGTTACGACCTCATCGAGAGGCACCGGGTCACCTGGATGTTCGGGGTCACCGCGATGTTCGCCGCGTTGGCGCGGTCGCCCCGGTGGCCCGGTGCCGACCTGTCCTCGCTGCGCACCCTCATGTCCGGGGGCGCGGCCATCCCCGTCGCGTTGATCCGCGCCTACCAGGAACGGGGCCTGGTCTTCTGCCAGGGCTACGGGATGACCGAGACCGCGCCGGGCGCGACCTTCCTGGAGGCGGGCGAGAGCGTGCGCAAGGTGGGCTCCGCCGGGGTGCCGGTGTTCTTCGCCAACGTACGCGTGGTTCGGCCCGACCTCACCCCCGTGGCGCCCGGCGAGCCGGGCGAGGTGCTCGTGCAGGGGCCTAACGTCACCCCCGGCTACTGGCGCGATCCGGAGGCGACCGCCGCCGCGCTGACCGAGGGCGGCTGGTTCCACTCCGGAGACATCGCCACCCTGGACGACGAGGGCCACCTCTACATCGTCGACCGGGTGAAGGACATGTACATCTCCGGCGGGGAGAACGTCTACCCGGCGGAGGTCGAGGGCGTGCTCTTCGAACACCCGGCCGTGGCGGAGGCCGCCGTGGTCGGGGTGCCCGACGACACGTGGGGCGAGGTCGGCCGGGCCTTCGTCGTGCCGCGCCCCGGCGTGGCCGTCACCCCCGGCGAGGTGCGCGACTTCCTCCGCCCCCGGCTCGCGAAGTACAAGATCCCGGTCTACGTCGACGTCGTCGACGCGCTGCCGAAGACCGGTTCCGGCAAGATCCGCAAACCCGACCTGCGCCGGCGGCCCCTGCCCGCCGGCCCCGAGGAGTGACTCGTGATCGTCACCGAATTCGCGCGCAACCAGTGGTATGTGGCCGCCTACGGCCACGAGGTGGGCCGGCGTCAGCTCGGCCGCACCATCCTGAACGAGCCGATCCTGCTCTACCGCACCGAGGACGGGCGGGCCGTGGCGATGGCCGACCGCTGCGTGCACCGCCGGTTCCCCCTGTCGGAATCGCCCAGCCATCTGGTCGGCGACCGCGTGGTCTGCGGCTACCACGGCTTCACCTACGGCCCGGACGGCGTCTGCGTCGCCGTGCCCGCGCAGCAGCGCATTCCGCGTACCGCGCGGCTGCGCACCTACCCCGTGGTGGAGCAGGACTCGTTCGTCTGGGTGTGGATCGGCGACCGCGAACCGGGCGACACGCTGCCGCCGCGCGCTCCCTGGCTGGTCTCGCCCGACTACGCCACGGTGTGCGGGGTGGAGCCGCTGAACGCGCGGTACGGCCTGCTCGTGGACAACCTCCTCGACCTGTCCCACGAGACGTACCTGCACGGCGGGTACATCGGCACCCCGGAGGTGGCCGAGACCCCGATCACGACGGAGGTCGACGAGGACGCGGGCGTCGTCTACGTCAGCCGCCACATGGACGACGCGGCCTGCCCGCCCTTCTACGCCGAGTCGACCGGCATCAAGGGCCGGATCACCCGCTGGCAGGACATCGAGTATCACCCGCCGTGCCTGTATCTGCTGCACAGCCGCGTCGCCCCGGTCGGCTCGCCCCCGCCCGCCGCCGACGGCACGGACCCGCACGCCTTCCACGTCGAGGTCGTGTACGCGATCACCCCGTCGACGGAGAACGCCACCTACGACTTCTGGGCGGTGGCGCGCGACTTCGCGCTCGACGACGAGAAGGTCTCCGACTTCCTGCGGGACAGCAACCGCACCGTCGTCCTGCAGGACGTGGCCGCGCTCAACACGCTGGAGCAGGTCCTCGCCGCGGAGCCGGACCGATACCAGGAGCTGTCGGTGAACATCGACACCGGCGGGCTGGCCGCCCGCCGCCTGCTCGCCCGGATGGCCGGCCCCGTGCCGGCAGACTCCGTGCCCTCGCAGACCGCCGTTCGATGAACGCGCACGACTCCGGTGCGCGGGCCGGCCGCACCGTCTACCGCATCCGCTGGCTGCCGGGGACGGACCGGCTGCACGCCTCCTGCTTCTGCGGCGCGGAGCGCGAGTTCGAGGACCCGGTGGCCTTGTGGGACTGGCTGCTCGGCCACCCGGAGGGCCACCGGCCCCCGCCCACGGCGACGCAGGACTCCCCGGCCCCGGCCGCCGCGCTCGTCTGAGACGCGACATCCTCCCAGAAAGGAAGCCTCGGCGACCATGCCCGTCACGGAACCGGAGCTCGACGTGAAGGTGGCGGGCAAGGTGCCCGTCGCCGAGGGCGTCGTCCTCCTGCGTCTCGTCCGTCCCGACGGCGGCCCGCTGCCCGTCTGGACGCCGGGCGCACACGTCGACCTGCTGCTCGGCCCGGGACTGGTCAGGCAGTACTCGCTGTGCGGCGACCCCGGCGATCCCTCGGTCTTCCAGGTGGCGGTGCTGCGGGAGACCGGCGGGCGGGGCGGCTCGGCGTACGTGCACGACCGGCTCGCCGAGGGCGACACGATCCGGGTGCGCGGTCCCCGCAACCGCTTCGGCCTCGCCGAGTCACCGCGCTACCTGTTCGTCGCCGGCGGCATCGGCATCACCCCGATCCTGCCCATGATCGGGGAGGCGGCGCGGCGCGGGTGCGACTGGCGGCTGGTGTACGGCGGGCGCACCCGGACCTCGATGGCGTTCGCCGATCGGCTCGTGCGGCAGCACCCGGGCCGGGTGGAGCTGTGCCCGCAGGACGAGACGGGCCTGCTCGACCTCGACGCGCTGCTCGGCGTCCCGCGTGCGGACACCCTCGTCTACTGCTGCGGACCCGAGCCGCTCCTGGCGGCGGCGCAGGAGCGGTGCGCCTCCTGGCCGAAGGGAGCGCTGCGGGTCGAACGCTTCGTGCCCGCGGCCCGGAACGGCGCGGGCACGGCGGAGGGCACGGAGCAGGGCACGGCGGAGGGCGCCTTCGAGGTGGAGCTGGCCCTGACCGGCACGACGCTGACCGTGCCGGAGGGCCGCTCGATCCTGGAGGTGGTCGAGGAGGCGGGGGTCGCGGTGCTGTCGTCCTGCCGCGAGGGCACCTGCGGCACCTGCGAGACGGCGGTGCTCGGCGGGGTCCCCGACCACCGCGACGACCTGCTCACGGAGGAGGAGCGCGAGGCCGGGGACGTCATGTTCATCTGCGTGTCCCGGGCCCGGTCCGACCGCCTCGTCCTCGAACTCTGACCCGCTCCGAAGCGGAGGTCGCCTGCCGGCGCGACCGGCTCCGGGAAGGTGGACAAGCTCGCCGACCTCGAACGGGGCCGTGACGGCGTCTACACGGCAGTCACCGCCGTTCCTTGTCGTCGGCGCCGAGGAAGACGATGTCGAGTTCGTGGAGCTGGTCCGGGGCGGCGTCGACGGCGATGCGGGTGATCTTCCCGTCGCTGATGGCGAACGTGAAGACGGCCTTCGGCCGGCCACGGTGCGACCAGACGGCCGCCGGAACGCCGTCGACCAGAGCGAGCCGGGCGGCCTGAGCCCGTCCGGCGAAGAAAGCCGCCACCGCGTGGGCGCCGCGGACGTCGCCGGCCACGGCGTCCGGGTCGAGCAGCTCGAGCAGGGCGGCGAAATCCCCGTTCCGGGAGGCGGCAAGGAAGGCGGCGACGATTTCCCGCTCCGCGGATCGCGCGGCATCGGATGCCTCGGCCGCTCCTCGCACCCGGCGCCGGGCCCGGCTGGCGAGTTGCCTGGCCGCCGCCGGGGAGCGGTCGATGATGGCGCCGATCTCGTCGAACGACACAGCGAAGACGTCGTGCAGGACGAACGCGAGCCGCTCGGCGGGCGTCAGCGTGTCCAGCACCACCATCAGCGCGACACCGACGGAATCGGCCAGCAGCGCCTCGTCCTCGGGGCCGGCCTGGGTCGTCGGGTGGGGGCCCGCGTGCGGTGCGGCCGGCTCGGGCGGCAGCGTCCCGGCCGACTCCTCAGGCCGGGTCCGGCGTGCCTCGAGCATGTTGAGGCAGACCCGGGCGACGACGGTGGTCAGCCACCCGGCCGGATTCTCCACCTGGCCGGTGTCGGCGCGGCCGGCCCGCAGCCAGGCCTCCTGCACCGCATCCTCGGCTTCACTGGGCGAGCCGAGCATCCGGTAGGCCACCGCTTGCAATCGGCCCTGGTGCTCGGCGAACCGCTCGCTCAGCCAGTCCTGCTCGCCCATGTGTCACATTCCTCCGTCGCCGCCTGTCATACCAAATGACCGGCGAAAGCACGCCGATGTGACATCCGGGCCCGGTCCGGATGCCCGGCCTGCCGGTTCAGCCGGCGAATACCCCGAAACCATCAGGAGAGAACCGTGTCACTACAGGTGAACGCCATCATGCTCGGCGTCGAGGACCTGACCCGAGCCAAGAAGTTCTATGAAGGCCTGGGCTGCGAGATCGACAAGGACACCCGCCATTTCGTCTCGTTCAGCCTGGGCGAGGGATCCCCGCAGCTGGCTCTCTACGAATGGGAGGCGGCGGCACAGGACGCCGGAGTCTCCGCGGAGGGATCCGGATTTCGCGGTGCCTCATTCCACTTCAACCCCGACTCCAGGCAAGCGGTGGATGAGATGTTGCGCAACGCGGTGGCCGGCGGCGGCAGCGTGGTCAAGGAGGCGGCTCCCGCCCAGTGGGGCGGGTACTTCGGCTACTTCAGCGACCCGGACGGCTATCTGTGGAAAGTCACCACCTACGCCTCCTGACCTGTAGAACTCACGCAGTTCCCCGGCCGCGCCACCCCGGCGCGGCCGGGGACCAGCCCGGGCTCCTCGCGGCGATCCCACATCTCGCCTGTCAGCCACTCCGGGTGCCGACCGTCTCGCCCGAGGCGATCGCCGCATCCTTGATTCGCTGGTGCACCGCTGTCGCGTCGCCGCCCGGCGTGATCGGGCCGCGCAGCGCGTACACGATGAAGTGGTAGTGATGGACCCCGCTCGGCGGGCAGGGGCCGGCGTAGGCGGCCTTGCCGTCGCTGCCCGGCAGGACCTTCCCCGGGGCGCGGCCCTCGGGCGTGCTCGTCTCGGTGACGGGGACGCCGGTCACGATCCAGTGGATGTACGTCCCACCGGGGGCGTCCGGGTCGTCCACCACGATCGCCAGCTCGCGAGCGGACTCGGGAACGCCGCTCCAGGCCAGCGGGGGCGAGACGTCCTGGCCTCCCTGCCGGGCGCACACGTATCTCCCGGGGATCTTGGCGCCCTCGGCGAAGGCCTGGGTGCTCACCTTCAGAGTGTCCGTGGGCGGGGCGCCCTCGGCCGAGCACCCCGGGAGGACGACCGTCAGGAGGACGCCGCCGACCAGCTTGCCGATCTTCATTCGGCCAGGATAGGCGGCCGGAGCACGTCGGCGCCGTCATTGCGTGCGGCGTGTGCGACGCCGGGCCGCCGGGAAAAAGCGATGCGAGCCGTCCCGCCCCCGGTCACGCCGGGAGCGGGACGGCTCGGCGCACTCAGCCGTCGATGCGGTGGGTGGTCCAGAACGACGACAGGTCGACGGAGGTGGCGGCCTGCGCGGCGGCCTTGAAGTCCGCGGTGGTCGATATCCCGTACCAGTGGGCGGCGGCGTAGTTCTTCAGCAGGTTCTGCATCGCCGTCGTGCCGATCGCGCGCCGCAGGTCGTGCAGCGCGCACTTGCCGTAGGTGTAGACGACGGTGCCGTACCTGCTCGAATGGGCGTCCCAGTAGGCCATCGAGTTGCTGATCTTCTCGGCCGACGACTGCCAGGAGACGCTGTTCCAGCAGTTGGTGCCCGAGATGCCGTTGTAGAGGTCGGTGGCGTAGTCGGTGAACGACTCGTCCAGCCACGGGCTGCTGTACTCGTCGTCGCCGACGATGCCGTACCACCACTGGTGGGCCAGTTCGTGGGCGAGCGCGGTGGAGCTGACCACGTCGAGCACGAAGCCCGGATACTCCATGCCGCCGAACCAGAAGTTGTTGTCCAGCACCACGTCCGCCTCGCCGTACGGGTAGGCGCCGAACCGTCCCGCGTGGGCGACGAGCGCGTTCTTCGCGGTGGTCATCATCGAGCTCGCGCTGCCGGAGCTGATCGAGCTCACCCGGTAGACGTTCACGACGACGCCCGTCGTGGTGGTGCTCGTGGTCTTCACGAACGGCCCGGCCGCCCAGGCGAACTCGCGCACGTTCTTCGCGGTCGCCTTGGTGATCGTGCGGCCGGACGTTCCCGCCGTGTCGACGGAGGTGCCGGTCGCCGGCACCAGCAGCGACGTCGGGTGGTCGAGCGTGACCGAGTAGTCGCTGGTCAGCGCGTAGAAGGACTCGCCGTTGTTGCTGTACGGATCGAGGTGCCAGCCGCTCGCGTCGCGGACCGCCAGGACCGGCAGCGCGTTGCCGATGAAGTTGTAGGACCCGTCGCGCCCGAACCGGTCGGCGCCGCTGGGCACGACGATGCTGAGGTCGAACCCGATCGAGGCGCTCTGGTTCTGGGTGAGCGGGGCGGACAGGGTGATCTTCAGCGCTGTGCAGGAGACCGACAGCGGGGACGGCGTGCCCCCGGTCACGTTGGTCACGGTGACCGGCGTGGACGGGCACGTCCCGTGATAGTTGTCCCACAGGCGGAGATAGACCTCCGTCAGGGGGTCCGCCGACGGGTTGGCGAAGGTGACGCTCTCATGCCCCGTCCACGTGCTGCCCGAGGCGTTGCTGGTCAGGGTGACCGTGTAGGAGGGCGATCCCGGCGTCCTGGTCCCGTCCACGGCGTGAGCGGCCGGCGGGACGCCCCAGACGAGGACGAGCACGGCCGCCGCCGTGGTGATCAGGAATCGTCGCACCATGAGGAGGGTCTCCTTTCGAGCGCCCGGACCCCCGATCTGCCGACGTAATGTAACTTTTTGTCAAATGGCGGTCAATGATTTCTTTTTGGCCGTTCTAGCGCTTTTAGCGACAAGATTTGCCCCGACCGGCGCCGGTCGCCTGATTGCGCAATGTGATTGCACGGGGACGAACTGTCATCGATACTCGTCCGGGTGGCAGCCGCACTCGGGGAGGGCCAGGGTGGTTCGGACCAGGCATGGCAGGACCACCACGGCGATCGTCGCCGCGACCGTGCTCCTGTCCCTCCCTTCTTCGTCCTGCGCGGCCTCTGCCGGTCCCGGCGGTGATCGGCCGATCGACTGCCGCGACTGGTCGTGGCCGAACTCCCACACCGTGAAGAACGCCAGGCCGGTGTACTCGCTGACGAGCGGGAAGTGGGGCGACGAGGTGGACGTCACGCTGTGGCGCGGCGACGCGGGGCCGCGCGGGGAGTGGCACTACTGGGCGACCCTCACCGGCCGCACCCGTCCGGGTGACGCGGTCTGGCTCGACGTCTGGCCGCCGGGTGGCGGCCCGTGGCATCGGTGTGGCCCCTTCCCGGTGGGCCGCGACGGCCAGGCGGTCTCCTCTCCGATGGCCGTCTGGCGTGATTACACCCTCGTCAAGGCCTGCGGCCGGCACGACGACTTCAGCGCGTGCGGACGCGACAAGGGCGCGATGGTGGATTGATCCCGGTGCCGGCCGGGGAAGGCCGGCACCGGGATCGGCGGGTCAGCTCGTCGCGCAGGGCGAGCCGTTGAGCGTGAACTGCTTGGGCGCGGGGTTGGCGCCGTTGTCCCAGCGGCCGAGGAAACCGAAGGTCACGCTGCCGCCGTTCGCCGCGATCGTGGCGTTGTAGCCGGCGTTGGTCACCGTCACCTTCGACCCGCTCTGGGTGTAGGAGCCGTCCCACAGCTGGGTCACGGTCTGCCCGTTGCCGTACGTCCAGCCGAGCCGCCAGCCCTTCACGGCCGTGGCCCCCCGGTTCACGATCCGGACCCCGGCCTGGAAGCCGCCGGGCCACTGGTTGGTGACCGTGTACGTCACCGTGCAGGCGGCGGCCGGCGTCGGCGACAAACTGGGAGAGGGACTGGGCGACGGGGACGGGCTGGGGCTCGGGGACGCCGACGGGCTGGGAGAGGGGCTCGGGGACGGCGAGGCAGAGGGCGAAGGACTCGGGGAAGGCGAGGGGGAGGGCGACGGGCCGGTGCCGGCGGGGATCACGACGGTGCTGATCGAGTCGGCCGGGAACGTGCCGGTGAAGCCGCCGGCCCCGACCTGTACGTCGGCGTCGCGCCTGATGGCCGAGGTGTCGGCCGCGCCGTACCGGTAGACCTGCGCGGTCGCGCCGCCGTCGCGTCCCTTGACGGCGACCTCACTGGTCAGGTCGTCGCCGGTCTTGTTCACCACGACGAGCGTGAGCGCATGGTCGGAGGCCCGCTCGGCGGCGTACACCGCCAGCTTGCCCTGGTCGGCGCTGGTCGCGCCGACCGCCGTCTCGCCGAACCGGCCGCCCTCGCCGTCGTAGTTCAGGTACATCCGGAAGGCGTACGCGCCGGGCTGGGAGGCCGTGGGCGGCCCCCACAGGGTGGCGAGGTCGAGGCCCTCGCGGCCGAAGATGCCGAGGATGTCGGCCTGGGCCAGGGCCCCGTTGATGTGGTCGAGGGCACCCCAGTTGTACTCGGTGATCGCGGTCTTGGTGCCGGGATACTCGGCGGCAACCAGCTCCTTCATCCGGGGGATCAGCCGGACCTGCGTGTTGATCCAGCTCTCGTCCGTGTACGACGGATCCCACAGCGCCCGGGTGGAGCGCAGCCGCAGTGCGTCGGTGGCCGGGTCGCCGCCGGAGCCGAAGGCGACGCCGGACGCCTGCGGGTAGAAGTGCTCGTCGAAGTAGTCGAGAACGCGCAGGCCGTGCTCGTCCTCGTAGTTCTTCATCTGCCGGAGGTACCACGTGGTGAACGGAAGGCCGCCGCGTACCTCCTTGTCCGGAGGGTTCGACCAGCAGTTGGTGCGGCCGCAGGTCTCCTGGTCGAGGCCCGAGTAGTCCCAGGAGGACCAGCCCCAGCCGACCGGGCCGAGCGTCTTCGCGCCGGGGTCGGCGGCCTTCACGGCGGCGCCGATGAGGTAGGCCTTGTCGCGCAGCTCGACCGAGCTCGCGCCCTCGGGGTGGACGTCCCGGTGCGTGCTGTGCCAGATGTCGGGCTCGTTGTCGAGGTTGTAGAACTTCACGCCGCCGCCCGAGGCCGTGCCGTACCTGCCGGTGAGGTGGCCGATCCAGTCCTTCACGTACGCCGCGCCGGCCTCGACGCTCGTGTCGTGGGGGTCGTTGCCGGTGATCTTCGTGCCGTCGGGCTTCACGCCGTTGCCGCAGTCCGGACGCCACTGGTCGGTCTGCTGCTGCGGGCCGTATTCGGCGACGGAGAACCCGCAGGAGGCGTCGCGACCCTTGGGGACCCAGCCGATCAGCGGGACGGTGAGGATGGTGTCGGTGCCGGTGCGCCGGTCCTGCTCGACGAACCGGTCGGTGGTGGAGCCGTCCGGCAGTTTCGACGGGTCCGGGTTGTCCTCGGCGATGTTCTCGAAGTACCAGTCGGAGGCGCGGTTGCTGGTGTCGTACAGGTAGTTGTAACGGGTCGTCGCGTTGCCGCCCCACCGGCGCACCGGGAGACGCAGTTCCTTGGCCAGCGCCTCGTCGGCGAAGTTCATGCCGTAGATGTACGGACTGATGGGGTGCCGCCCGGTGGTGGTGTCGACCGTCAGCGCGGGGCCGTCGGCGGCCGCGAGGGCGGGCACCTGGCCCGCCGCGCCGAGCGACAGGGCGATCGCCGCGGTGAGGGCGATCGGGAGCGTTCGCGTTCGCACGGGTCTCCTCTCGAGTCCCTGGGGGTCTGGGGTTCCGGGGCCGCCGGATGCGAGGGGAGCACCCGTCGCGCGGCCAGGCCATCACGCTGGCCAAGACCCGGGCGGGGAACAAGAACGCGATCTGCCGGAGGACCGCGGGCACGCGTTGAGCAGCCACACCCCCTCACCTGCGGATGGAAGTTTCACGAGGACACCGGACCCCGGCCGGGCCCCCACGGCGTGCCGCATCGCACAACCGAGGCACCCGTTCCTGGGCTGGAAGCCTCAGACGAGGCGCCGCCGCCGACTGCGGAGGTCGAGCGACTTCCTGCGTACCGCGGGCTTCTCCCGGGGGTCTGCTTCTCCTGAGTCCCCGAGTCCCTTCTGGGACCTGAGACTGACAAGCCGCATATCAGGAGACTGTCCGTCACGGATCGAGGCGGTGGCGGGGCCGCGAGGCTCTACCGGCTTCTCGGCCTCGGCTTGAAATAGTGCGCGACCATGTAGGCGGTGACCTGCGCGCCGATCTTCGCGCCCTGCACGTCTGCCGTGCGGGTGTGGATGCCGCCCCAGATGCGGGCCTCTATGACCTCGGCGAGCGCCTGGGAGAAACCGCGGAAATACCTGGTGGTGCCCGAGTCGGCGCTGTAACCGCTGAAGGGGATGTCGTCCCGGCCGAAGAAGTGCCTCAACGCCGACATGCTCGCCGCGGTGAAACAGGTGTGCCCGGACGTGTAGTCGGGGTGCGGTGGCGTGACAAGCAACGGCGTCCATTCGGGATCGGCGGACGTCTGCCGGTTGTCGTCCGTGTCGGCCAGCCGGATCGCGGTGACCGGCCGCCAGAAGTTCCATGCCGCCTTCTCGTTGTAACAGGCGATCGTGGCATCGGCTTCGGCCAGGTCGACCATCGCGAACATTCGCGCCGTCTGAAGGGTGTTCAATCGCTGCCGCGTCGCGAGCTGACGCTTGATCTCCCATTCGGCCAGATGCCGGTCGTGCCACCAGATCGCGGCCTGCGTCTGGTCGGCAGTCCTGACCGTGCTGGTCGCCGAGCCGACCACCTTGACCTCGTTGAAGTCCCGGGCGTACCGGCGGCTGGTGAGCGTCGGCGGGCCGGACGTACGGAAGACGGACGCGCTGGGGATGAGGAACGGCTCGAGGTGACCGACCCATGCCCCGTCCGAGGCGAACGTGGGCGGCGTCGGCCGCCACTGACCAGGGCGGGTGCCCACGGGCCAGGTCTGGTCGCCGAACGCCCCGTCGTCCCGTCGCGCCGCGATCATCGCATCGGCCGCCTGCGTGCCCACGGTGATTCCACGCTGTTTCGCGGCGCCGTCGGGAATCGCGCCCAGCGACTCGTCGTACTGGGTATTCAACCTCGCCTGCTGGTCGGGAAACAGCGCTTGCAGTACCCGGTAACCCGCGGTCGCGACGGCCGCGTCCGTCGATTCGGTGCCATCGGCGGCCGGTGCGACCAGGTACGGCTGGTAGGGAGCACCGGCGATCGCGTTCACCGCGTCGTAGACCGCTCCGTGCACCATCGCGAAGCTGCGAGCCTGGACCTGCGGCTGCTGACCGGCAATGTCCCAAATCGCGGTCTGAGCATTACGGTCCCAGACGATGACGGAGTTGGCGGAGGAGACCGAATCTTCCGCGTATGCGGGGGACGAGCCGAGTACGGTCGGCGACCCGGCGGCGATGACCCCGGCGACGGCCGCCCAGACGACTGCGGCTCGCATAGCCGCTGCCCGGCATGTAGCAAATGGGCTGAACATGAACGCAAACTACTATGCAGCCGAAAAACGTTACAGTGACCAATGCGCCAAAAAATCGATATCTACCCAACCGGAATGAGCTTCGTCAACTTGCGAGCTATTTATGCCCTGATCATGCTGGGTAGGATGCGCCACCGGAACACTGACGAAACGGTGCTTAATACTCCAGCCGTAGATCGTGATCTTCATGTCTGATTCGCGGCTTGTCGGCGGTAATGGCTGGCCTGGGCTCGGGCCTGGTGGCGGCGGCGCCAGGCGGACCAGCGGAGCCGGTGGGCTGCATCGTGCACGGGCCGGACGATCAGCGTCGTGAACAGTCGCTGGATCTCGTTGCAGGTGAGCGGGATCAGCTCGTCCGGGGCGGGATGGCGGGCGTGTTCGTCGGCGCGGACGACGGCGAGGAAGGCGTGAGCGAGCATGGTCAGGGTGACCCAGCGGGACCAGGAGGTGAAGCGGCGAACCTGGTGCTCGTCCAGTCCAGCCAGGCCCTTTCCGGTCTGGAAGGTTTCCTCCACCCGCCATCTTGACCCGGCGACGCGGACCAGCGTGGTCAGGGGCGCCGGGGCGGGCGACCAACAGCATCGGCATCCCACTTGGCCCGGCCCAGCAGGTGCTGCATGCCATCAGGACTCGCCTCCCCGGCCCACTCGGCGATTGTCCAGCAGTTCTTCCGCGGCAGGTCCGCCAGCAGCCCGCGCACGAAGTCCCGCGCCCGCAGGCGTGGTTCGACCCGCGCGAACCTCGCCGCTATCCGGCCCATCAGACCCTCGAACGCCTCCTGCCACCGTGCAGGGTCTACGCTGTGAGCTTCGGCCACCGCATGATCTTCGTTTGTCCACACAGCTCACAATGATCATCGGTGGCCGCAGCCGTCTTCTCACAGGCCCTGACCAGCCAACATTACGATCTGTGCCTGGAGTTGGCGGCGGTCGAAGGGGCGACGCAGGCGCGCCGTCCCGTATCAGGAGGACATATGCGACGTGGCGAAGTCTGGTGGGCAGATTTCAACGAGCAGCGGGCAGTCGTACTGCTGTCGGGAGAAGAGGCGTCCGGTTTCTTGGCGATGCAGATCGTCGCTCCCGCGGGCACCGATCTCAGCGGCGTGGCCGTTGAGGTGGCGGTAGGTGCCCCCGAAGGACTGCCTCTCGAAGGCGTCCTGAGAGTCGCACTTCCACGTCCCGACCTCATCCCTTGCACTTGGCTGGTCACCCTGGCCAGGGAAGACCTGATCGGGCAGGCGGGCGTCCTGCCGTCCGCGAAGCTCAGCGAGATCGAGGATGCCCTTCGTCTCGGTGGACTCAAGTAGGCAGAGAGGGATGGACGCCGCCGATGGCGCGGCCGGTCTCGTCGAGATGGTCAATGGTGGCCGCGCCATATCAGCGGCGCCCCCACTCACAAGATCACGATCTACGGCTGGAGTATTAAGCCGGGACGGCAGTCGCGTAATCACCGGATTCCGGCCGTGCCGGCTCAGAATGAGTAGGCCAGACGCGCCAATGCCGTGCTGGGGGAGGCAGCCACGTACCGTGGCCGGAGCGCCACTGCCAGCACAGAGAGCGGAGGAGGCGCATCAGCTGATCGGGATTCCCGGCCGGCACCTGCTCGGCCCGGTTGTGCATCTGCCGCTGCCCCTTCGGGGTCCCGCACGGAGTCGCAGACGGAGATCGCCAAGGGTGAACGAACGCGTTCAGCGCCCCGAGGCCGAGGCCGACCCGCGCTTCGTCGAACGCCTCGCGGTCTTCGGGGATGACCAGTGCGGCCCGTATGGCTCGCAGGTGTCGCGGATCTTTTCCCGTTTACCGGTGGTTCTATAGGCATCGAAGCCAGGCGACCAGTGGATATCCGCCCCCATTCGGTAGCTCCATCCATCGATAACCCGCCTCGACCCGGGCACCGATGTTCCTGGTCTCTCCTTCGCCCCAAAGGCATTCGGGGCGACCGCCGATGTGAAGCATGCCGTCGTGATCCGTCCACGGCACCTCGGCTGGAAGCTGCATCGCCTGCCCGCCGTCCGGGGTGAACGAGCCGCCACTGCCGTCGGCAACGAGTTGGGCATACCCCTCAGCGGCGATCAACGAGACCTTTCCGATGGGCAGGTTCTGCGCCGCCACGCCCCCGATAAGGGCGGCGCCAACCACGATCGTGATGAGAAAGGCAGGGCGAATCGAAACTTCGCCTGTGAGTGAATGGAGCAAGCGGCGGGGGAGTGACATGCCGGGACTGTAGCTTTGATCCCTGCGCGGCGCGCACGCCTTCACTTGACTGATTTTCCCGTCCGCCTCGACCCGCCGCGGAGCGGCAGCGGGCCGGCGACGGAACCCTGCTGCGGCACCTGGCGTACGCGAAGGAAGCCTGACCCACGCTGACGGGCCGTGTCTTCTCGCGGGCATGACACGAAACCGCCCCACGTCCCGTGGGAGACGCGGGGCTCACTGCTTCGAGTTCGACCGCCGCGCCTCGTGGTCGCTGGGCGGTGCTCAGCCTGTCGACGTGGTGACCGCAGCCGCTGCCCACCGCCCTGGTCCGCCGCGAAGCGCAGCGGGAGGGACGCGCAGCCGGTGATGCCGTCGCCGGTCGCCTGGCCGCCCGCCACCCGTACGCCGTCGAGGCGCAGGGGTTCAGCGCCACGGTGGCGAGGCGCCGCCGGTCCAGCCGTCCCCGGTCGCCGTGGCGGTGATCCGCGCGCTTCTGGTGCCGTCGGCGGGCCCGCTGGTGACCGTGAACGTCGCGGTCCGCGTCCGGCCCGGCGCGGACGCCGGCAGGTGGACCGTGGCCGGAGTCGCCGTCCACCCCTTGGGCAGGGTCAGCGTCACGTCGGACGCGGGCACCGCCCGCCTGCGGGCGGCGGTCACGGCGAGCTCGACGGGAAGGAGGCGTCCGGCCCCGTCGCGGCGGGCGCGATGACGGCGACCGCGGCCTCGTTCTGGATGGTGTACGCCTTGCCGGCCGTGGCGTTCCACGTCAGCGTGTCGCCGTCGCGGTGCGGGCCGACCTCGTGGCCCTTCTCGTCGTGGACGCGGTGGCGGCCCGCGATGAAGCCGGACCTCACCCTGATCGGTCCGGTCGAGCCCGGGTGCACGGTGATCGTGTCGGCGGCGCCGTTCTTCCAGGTCGCGTCCACGGTGACGTCGCCACGGGCGCGCAGGCCGGAGAACGAGCCGTTCTTCCACGCCGACGGGAGCGCCGGCAGCACGTGCACGTAGTCGTGCTGGCTCTGCACCAGCATCTCCGCCACCCCGGAGGTGGCGCCGAGGTTGCCGTCGATCTGGAACGGCGGGTGGGTGTCCCAGAGGTTGTCGAGGGTGGAGGTCTTGATCTGCTCGCTGAGCATCTTCAGCGCGTGGTCGCCGTCGAGCAGCCGGGCCCAGAAGTTGATCTTCCAGGCCTTGCTCCAGCCGGTGCCGCCGTCGCCGCGGGCGGCGAGCGAGACCTTCGCGGCCTCGGCCTCGGGCGTCCCCGCCGTGATCTGGTTGCCGGGGTGCAGCGCGTAGAGGTGCGAGACGTGCCGGTGGTCGTCGGTCGTGGCATCCCAGTCGCTCTTCCACTCCTGGAGCTGGCCCCGGGAGCCGACGCGGATGCCCGGATCGAGCGTGGCGAGCTTCGCCTTCACCTCCGCCTGGAAGTTCCCGTCCACGCCGAGCCTCTGCGCGGCGGCGAGCGCGTTGGTGAGGACCTCGCGCACGATCTGCTGGGACATCGAGGCGCCGGCGGAGAAGTCGCCGTGCTCGGGGGAGTAGCTGGGCGACACGACCAGCGTGCCGTCGCGCGGATCGGTGTGCAGGAAGTCGAGCCAGAACTCGGCGGCGCCCTTGATCACCGGATAGGCGGTGTCGCGCAGGTAGCCCAGGTCGCCGGTGAACCGATACCTGTCGTAGAGCTGCTGGGTGGTCCAGGCCGCCGCCTCGGGGAACCAGAACGCGGTGGCCCAGTCGTGCACGCCGGTGAAGCCGAACGGGTTGGTTTCGTTGCCGACCACCCAGCCCCGGGCGCCGTACATCTCCCGGGCGGTCTTCGCGCCGGGAGCGACCATCGCCGAGATGTACCTGTCGTACGGACGGGTGGTCTCGTCCAGGTTCGTCTGCTCGGCCGGCCAGTAGTTCATCTGCAGGTTGATGTTGACGTGGTAGTCGGCCGACCAGGGCGGGCTGGTGGAGTTGTTCCACACGCCCTGGAGATTGGCGGGCAGCAGGTCGTTCTCCCGCGAGGAGGAGATCAGCAGGTAGCGGCCGTAGGCGAACATCAGCGCCTCCAGCGCCCGGTCGTCGGCCGAGCCGCCGCCCGTGTACGCGCGGCGCAGCCGGTCGGTCGGGACGGTCGGGGTGCTCTGGCCGATGTCCAGCTTCACCCGGTCGAACAGGCCGCGGTAGTCGGCCAGGTGTGCCTGCTTGAGCTGGTCGTAGCTCTTGCCGGCCGCGGCGTCCACGGCCGCGGTCACCTTCGCGTGCGGATCGGGGCCGCGGTAGGCGGGGTAGTCGCCGGCGTAGTCGGTCCCGGCCGACAGCACGAAGACCGCGCTGTCGGCGCCGGTGACGGTGACCTTGTCTCCGTCGTCGGTGCGGGTGCCGCCCTGGTTGATCACCTGCACCTGGGCCTCGAACTTCATGGTGTTGTCCGACAGGGCGCCGCGGATGGTGAGCCGGCCGCCCGCGGCGGTGACGGTCTTGTCGTCGCGCGGCGAGGTGTGGCGCAGCGTGAAGGAAACCTTGCCGCGCCGGTCGGCGGAGAGCCGGCCGGCGATCACGTTGCCGGGGTGGCCGGCGAAGTACTCACGCGAGTACGTGACGCCGTCGGCGGCGTAGGTCACCCGGGCCACGGCGTCGCGCAGGCTCAGCTCACGCCGGTACGCGGTGGGGTTCAGAGGTGCGCCGGCGAAGTCGAGATACAGGTCGCCGAAGGTCTGGTAGGCGCCGAAGCCCGTCTTGGGCCGGCCCAGCTTGGCGGCCACGGCGTCCGGCGCCATCGTGCCGTCGCGGTCGATCTGCCGCTGGACCTCGGCGATGGCGTCCGGCAGCGGGGTCTTCCGGTTGCCGAAGTCGTAGCCCGGCGAGCCGGGACCACCGGTCCACAGGGTCTTCTCGTTGAACTGGAGCTGCTCGGTGGCCACGCCGCCGAAGATCTTGGCTCCCAGCGGACCGTTGCCGATCGGCAGCGCCTGGGTCTCCCAGTCGGTGGCGGGCCTGTCGTACCAGAGGGTCAGGTCGTCGGGCGCGCCCTCCTGCCGGGCGGCGGGTTCCGCGGCCGCCCGCGCGGGCGGGGCGAGACCCGCGGCCGGCGCGAGGACGGCCGGGAGCCGTGACGGGGAGTGAGTCACACATTCCTCCGGGGGTGGCATGAGCGAGCGAACCGGTGAGCACGGCGAGATCGTGACGCTGGAGAACCTCGACGTCCGCTTTCCACATCAAGGGAATCGGGCGGCTCCGACGCGATGAATCCGGATCCGGACTACTCGGCCGCCTACGTGGTGCTCAGGGCCTGTGACGGCCTCGAAGGGCACGGCTTCGCCTGCACCATCGGGCGGGCGCAACGTCGTCGGACCGCAGGCCGAGGCGCGACCCGGGCCGGCACCGGTTCAGAGCGTGCGGCGGAGCCACTCCTCGACGCCCGCCACGTGGACCGTGGCCCATGCCCTGGCCACCTCGGGCCTCCGGGCCGCGATCGCGTCGCAGATCATGACGTGCTGCTCCCGGGTGTCGTCGAGCGCTCCCTCCTGCGTGAGGCCGCGCCACACCCGGGCCCGCGTCGTCGGCCCCGAGAGGCTGTCGATCAGCGAGCACAGCACCGGGTTGCCCGCCCCCGCCGCGATGTGCTGGTGGAACCGCAGGTCGTTGGCGACCAGCTCCTCCACGCTGGGATCGTCGGGCAGCGCGTCGAGGATGGCACGGAGCTCCTTGACGTCCTCGTCCGGCATGTTCATCGCGGCCATCGCGGTGGCGGCGGGTTCCAGGACGCGCCGCACCTCCAGGAACTGCAGCACGGTGTCGTCGCGGTGGAAGTCCACGACGAACGACATAGCCTCCAGGAGCAGGTGGGGCTGCAGGCTGGTGACGTAGGTGCCGTCGCCTTGCCGTACGTCGAGCACGTTGATGAGAGCGAGGGCGCGGACGGCCTCCCGCAGGGAGTTGCGGGACAGGCCGAGCCGTTCGGCCAGATCGGCCTCCTTCGGCAGCCGGTCACCCGGAGCGAGCTCGCCCGACGTGATCATCTGCTTGATCCTGTCGATCGCCGCGTCCGTGACCGCCACGAAGCCTCCCCCACTGTCTCCTCGCGAACGAGGCCGCATACATCGGATGTCTAGCAGTGTAAAGGAGTGGAGGTCGCGTCCGCGCCGGACCTGCCTGCGCTGAGCCCTGCCGCTTCGCGGCATCGGGGAGGAGGAACGGCATCGACGCCCTCCTCCGATGTCCTTCGGAGGAGGGCGCCCGGTGGGGCGCCCTCGCGACGAGGGCGCCCCGGGCGATGGTACGCGTGGTCAGACGCGGGTCCAGCGCTGGTTGGCCTGGCCGTTGCAGGTCCAGATGATGACCTTGGTACCGTTGGCGGTGCCGTTGTTGTAGGCGTCCAGGCACTTGTTCGCGCCGACGGCGGTGATGCTGCCGTCGGAGTTGAGCCGCCACTTCTGGTTGTTCTGCCCGTTGCAGTCCCAGATGATCACGTTGGTGCCGTCCGCGGTGCCGGCGTTGTACACGTCCAGGCACTTGTTGCCGTAGACCCGCAGCTCACCCGAGGCGGTCGGCGTCCACTGCTGGTTGGACTGGCCGTTGCAGTCCCACAGTTGCACCTGGGCGCCGTTGGTCTGCGAAACGCCGCTGACGTCCAGGCACCGGCCCGACCCCACGCCCTTGATCGCGCTCCCTCCGGTGGGAGTGGGTGTGGGGGACGGCGTGACCAGGCCCCCTCCGCTCACGATGTACATGGCGGCCCCGTGCGCGGGCACCGACGCGCTGATCGTCCCGGACGAGGAGCCGGTCGTGTGCGCCCACAGGTCGCGTACGGAGTAGGAGGCCGCGGCGCCGAGGCCGAGGGCGGAGGCGGTGGTGGACACCGTCGCCGTCGAGGTGCCGCGGTTGAGCAGCACGACCGCGACCGAGCCGTTCGACATCGGCTTGCGCCAGACCTCGAGGTTCCCGTTGTCGCTGATCTTGGTGCCCTGCCGGCCGCCCCAGTCCTGGTTGACCGCGATGACCTCGGTGTTGGTCAGGATCGTACGGGTGTCGGCGCTCATTGAGCGGATGTCGTTGCCCGCGATGAGAGGCGCGTTCAGCAGCGCCCACAGGCTGAAGTGCGCCCTGCCCTCGGTTCCGGTGATCGAGCCGTTGCCGACCTCCAGCATGTCGGGGTCGTTCCAGCCGCCCGGCCCCGAGTACGCCTCCAGCCCGACCTGCTGGTCCAGGATGCCCATGACCGAGCCGAAGTTCGACTGGATGTCGCCGGTCGTGCGCCAGGAGTTACCGGTCGGCATGCCCCAGGTCCAGACGCTCTCCTGGCCCCAGTTGCACAGGCTGAACAGGATCGGACGCCCGGTGGCGGCGAGCGCGTCACGCATCGCCGTGTACCGCTGCTGCCCGTTCTTGCCCTGGTGGTCGCCGCAGTTGTCGTACTTCAGGTAGTCGATGCCCCACGACGCCCACAGGGCCGCGTCGCGCCGCTCGTTGCCGAGGCTGGCCGGATAGCCCGCACAGGTCGTGAGGCCCGCCGAGGAGTAGATGCCGAGCTTCAGGCCCTTGGAGTGGACGTAGTCGGCCACGGCCTTGATCCCGTTGGGGAACTTCTGCGGGTCGGGCACCAGGTCGCCGTTGGAGTTGCGGCTCTTGGTCGACCAGCAGTCGTCGATGTTGACGTACTGGTAGCCCGCCGCCGCCATGCCGCTGGAGACCATGACGTCCGCGGTCTGCCGGATCAGGCTGTCGTTGACGTTGCAGCCGAAGCTGTTCCAGTCGTTCCACCCCATCTGGGGGGTACGGGCGAGCCCGTTGTCCAGCGCGGCGGCCGGCGACGTCATGCCGCCGGCCGCGACCAGGGACCCGGCGGCCAGCACCGCCGCCAGCGTCCATCGAGCGATCTTGTGCATCTGACTCCTTACCCGTGGCCGGTCCGTCGCCCGTGGGAGCGGATCGGGGCCTGTTATCGGTAACATTTCGTGCCGGGTCGGCCTTCACGTGGGATGGGTTTGTGGTGTGCGGCGGAGCAAATACGACCCCGCCGATCCCGTCAAGAGGGCTGCGGCGCGTGTGCTTCGCCGGATGCCGCGCCGCCTGCCCTTACCGGGTGCGGCCGTCGATCCGGGGCGCGCGCTCCGGTGAAAGTTTCAGCCCAGAGCGCCACTGCTGCGCATTCTTGGAACGTTGCCGCGGCGGCATTCCTCATCGTCCCAGGCAGGCGTGTTTTGCCGGCGAGTGATCACGCGAAACTTTCCGGCTTGTCTTGACACTTTTCGTGACGGTTTCCACACTGAGCCCGGGTGGTCTCCTGTCGGAGCGGCGGTGGGCGGCGGTCCCGCCGCCCACCGCACGCTCCCGCGACGGGGCCACGCCGTCGATTCCGCGGGTGTCCCGCGCCTCGTTCGACGTCATCCGACAGCGGATGGCGAGCAAGGCAAATTGTTAACGCTAACAAAAGGTCGTCCAGGAGGCCACGTGTCGCCCTCATCCTTCAGCCGACGCCGGCTGCTCCAGGCCGCCGGGGCCGCCGGGGCCGCTGTCGTGGTCTCCGCCGTCGGGGAGGTCGCCGGCGCCCGGGCGGCCGGAGCCGCGGTCGCGCCGGCCCGGGCCGACATCGGCGTGTCGGCGTACGCCTTCGAGCTCGGGCAGGTGCGGCTGACCGGGGGCCGCTGGCTGGACAACCAGAACCGGACGCTGTCGTATCTGCGGTTCGTCGACGCCGACCGGTTGCTGTACAACTTCCGGGCCAATCACCGGCTGTCCACCAACGGCGCCGCCGCGAACGGGGGGTGGGACGCCCCCAGCTTCCCGTTCCGCACCCATGTGCAGGGGCACTTCCTGACCGCGTGGGCCCAGGCCTATGCCGTGCTCGGCGACACCACGTGCCGGGACAAGGCGAACCACATGGTGGCGGAGCTGGCCAAGTGCCAGGCCAACAACGGCGCCGCCGGGTTCAACACCGGGTATCTGTCCGGCTTCCCCGAGTCCGACTTCACCGCCCTCGAGGCCCGCACGCTGAGCAACGGCAACGTCCCGTACTACTGCGTGCACAAGACGATGGCCGGGCTGCTCGACGTGTGGCGGCACATCGGCAACACGCAGGCGCGTGATGTGCTGCTCGCGCTGGCCGGCTGGGTGGACTGGCGGACCGGCAGGCTGAGCGGCAGCCAGATGCAGGCCATGCTGGGCACCGAGTTCGGCGGCATGAACGCCGTGCTGACCGACCTCTACCAGCAGACCGGCGACGCCCGCTGGCTGACCGCGGCTCAGCGGTTCGACCACGCGGCCGTGTTCAACCCCCTCGCGGCCAACCAGGACCAGCTCAACGGTCTGCACGCCAACACCCAGGTGCCCAAGTGGATCGGTGCGGCCCGCGAGTACAAGGCGACCGGCACCACCCGCTACCGGGACATCGCCGCCAACGCCTGGAACATCACCGTCGGCGCGCACACCTACGCGATCGGCGGCAACAGCCAGGCCGAGCACTTCCGGGCTCCCAACGCCATCGCCGGGTATCTCACCAACGACACCTGCGAGCACTGCAACAGCTACAACATGCTCAAGCTGACCCGCGAGCTGTGGCTGCTCGACCCGAACCGGGCGGCGTACTTCGACTTCTACGAGCAGGCGCTGTTCAACCACGTCATCGGCGCGCAGAACCCGGCCGACGGCCACGGGCACGTCACCTACTTCACGCCGCTCAAGCCGGGCGGCCGCCGTGGCGTGGGCCCAGCGTGGGGCGGCGGCACCTACAGCACCGACTACAACTCGTTCTGGTGCTGCCAGGGCACGGGTGTGGAGGTCAACACGGCGCTGATGGACTCCGTCTACTTCTACAACGGCACCACTCTGATCGTGAACCTGTTCACGCCGTCGGTCCTGAACTGGACCCAGCGGGGGATCACGGTCACCCAGACGACGTCCTATCCGGCGAGCGACACCGTCACCCTGCAGGTCACCGGCGACGCCGGTGGGTCGTGGTCGATGCGCGTCCGCATCCCCGGCTGGGCCACCGGGGCGACGATCAGCGTCAACGGCGAGCAGCAGAGCGTGGACACCACCCCCGGCACCTACGCGACCCTCACCCGCACCTGGGCCTCCGGCGACACCGTCACGGTCAGCCTGCCGATGCGCGTGGTCATGAAGGCCGCCAACGACAACCCCAACGTCGCGGCGATCACGTACGGCCCGGTCGTCCTGTCCGGGAACTACGGCAACACGGCGCTGTCGGCGCTGCCCGCCCTGAACACCGCCTCGATCACCCGGACCGGCACCACGGCGCTCACCTTCACCGCCACCGCCAACGGAGCCACGGTCAACCTGGGCCCGTTCTACGACGCACACGGGTACAACTACACCGTCTACTGGAGCGCCAACGGGCAGAGCGGCGGAGGCGGGACAGCGACCTACCGGCTGGTCAACGCGGCCAGCGGCCTCGTCCTGGGCATCCAGAACATGTCCACCGCCGACGGCGGGCTCGCGCTGCAGTGGAACGACAGCGGCACCGCCGACCACGACTGGGAGATGGTCGTCGACGGCACCGCCGTCCGGCTGCGCAACGTCAACAGCGGCAAGGTTCTCGGCGTGGAGAACATGTCCACCACCGACAACGCCCGCGTCCTGCAGTGGAGCGACAACGGCACCGCCGACCACCGTTGGACGATCACCGACGCCGGCGACGGCTCCCACAAGATCCGCAACGTCAACAGCGGCAAGCTGCTCGCCATCCAGGGCGGCTCGACCGCCAACGGAACCCAGGCGGTGCAGGACTCCGACAACGGCAGTGCGGACAACCAGTGGCGGTTCGTGCCCAACGGGGCCCGGCGCATCCAGAACCTGGCCAGCGGGCTGGTGCTGGGTGTGCAGGACATGTCCACGGCCGACGGCGGCTTGGCGATCCAGTGGGGCGACACCGGTACGGCCGACCACCTGTGGACCGCCGTCGTGGACTCCGGCGGCTATCTGCGCCTGCGCAACTCCAACAGCGGCAAGGTGCTCGGCGTGGAGAACGCGAGCACGGCCGCCGGCGCGCGGGTGCTCCAGTGGGCCGACAACGGCACCGCCGACCACCGGTGGCGGCTGCGGTACGGATCCAACGGGTGCTTCCGCATCCAGTGCGCCAACGGCGGCCGGGTCCTCGGTGTCAGCGGCGGCTCCACCGCCCAGGGCGCCCAGGTCGTGCTCGCCGACGACAACGGAGCGAACGACCACCTGTGGCGGTTCCTCTAGTCCGCAGGTGAGCGGGCGGTCAGGGCCGCCAGCGGTAGCGGGCGTCGGGCAGGTTCTCCTCGTTGCCGCTGCCGTCGCCCTCCGCGACGAGGGTGAAGCCGTGCCGCTCGTAGAAACGCCGGGCACCGGTGTTCTGCTGGAACACATGCAGGTCGAGTCCGAGGGGGCGCGCCTTCTTGGCGTGGTCGAGCAGCGCGCTCCCGACGCCGCCGTTCTGCGCGGCGGGCGCGAGGTAGAGGTGGTCCAGCCACTGTCCGCGCAGGGCGGCGAATCCCACGATCCGGCCACGCAGCTCGGCGACCCACACCTGCGACGAGGGGAGCATGACGCCGGCGATCCACGCCCGGGTCTCCTCGTCGGAATGCAGGCGGGGCAGATAGGTCATCCCGGCCCGGGCGGCGAGGAACACCTCGGCGACGCCTTCGGCGTCACCGGTCCCGGCGCGGCGGATCAGCGGCACAGTGCGTGGCACAGCGCGTGTCACAGTGCCGTGAGCGGACTGTCCCGCGCGGTTCGGCCGGGCAGCGGGGGTGCCGGCGTTCACGAGCCGGTCCGCAGGGCGTCGCGGGCCGCCATCAGGGCGAAGCCGAGCAGGTTGAGGCCCTGCCAGGTCGAGGGGGAGGCGGCGCGTTCGTCGTCGGCCGCCAGGCCGATGCCCCAGATCCGGTCGAGTGGGCTGGCCTCGACCAGGACCCGGTCGGCGGTCGCGAGCAGGAAGCGCGACAGCTCGGGGTTCTGGCCGAACTTGGCGATGCTGCCGCGGACCACGATGCCGAACCGGTCAGCGGCCCAGACCTGCTCGTCGAAGTCGCGTACGGCCCGGCCGAGCTTCTTGGCCTCGCCCGGATGACCGGCCGCGAGGATGGCTTCGGCGGTCCGCGTGTCGCCGAACAGCCAGGCCTTGTGCGCCATCATGTAATGCTCCGCGGAGGCGAAGGTGTGGCCGTCCTCCGTGAAGGCGGCCGGCCACCACTGCGACAGGCAGCCGGGGCCGACCCCGCCGTCGCGGGCCGGCCGGTGGCCCCAGAAGTACAGGTAGCGGAGGCTACGGCCCGCCTGCTCCGCGGCGATCGCCTCGTCCACGCTGCGAGGCGGCGAGATCTGCTCGGACACGCACACACCGTGCCACAGGCGGCCCCGTTCCGGCCATCGAGTTACGGTGCCCGGCGCGACGCCTCGCACGGACGCCGGGCCCTAAGCTGACCGAACCGGCTCCGCAGGCCGGCCTTCGCCGAATAACACCGCTCGTCGGCACGCCGCGGCGGTGAGCCCCGAGGAAGTGCTCCGGGAGCGGTGACCGGTCTTGGGAGGAGTCGTCCGTGTTACCAGGAGGCATGACCCGCAGACGTGTGGCATGGCTCGTGCTGGCTCATCGCCCCCGGGCCTTCATCCCCGGGTGGCTGAGGGACGGCCGGTGGCCGCCCCTGCCCGCTTTGCGGGGAGTGTGGCACTGGAGCCTCCTCCCCGGGTGGCTGAACAACGCGGCTCTCCCGGTGGCGGCAGGCGTGGTCGCCGGGGCCGTCGCCTGGAGCCACGGTTACCGGGAACAGGCGCCGATGGTGATCGCCGGCATCGTGATGGTCGCCGTGCGCGTGATCCCCTTCGCCTGGCCGCGCCGCGCGCGCCATCGGCACCTCGCCCGGCGGGCGGACTACCCGGAGCTCCACGCGATGGTCGACGAGGTGGCCGGGACGCTGGGCGTCCGGCGTCCGTCACGCGTGTGTTTCGTGCCCATCGCGGAGTCGGGCGCCACCCCGCTGGGACCGCGGCGTACGGAGCTGTGGATCGGCCTGCCGTACGCCATGGGTTTCGACCGGGCGGAGTTGCGCGGGGTCATCGCCTTCGAGCTCGCCCTCCTGGAGGCGTGCAGGAGATGGCCGGTCCGTGCGCTCATCGAGCTGTGGGCATCGGGGCCGAAAAAGAAGGACGCCGTCCGGACGGAGATCGCCGCCGCCGTCAGGGCCCTCCTCGTCCAGGCCGACGAAGAGAGCTGCCGGGTGTCCGATCGGCGAACCGTGGCGACCACGCTTCTTCGGGGTGCGCTCCTGGGCCATTCGCTGGGCTGGTTCCTCGGCCGCTACGCCGCGGATCTGCCCTCCTATGGGCTGTTCGCCGTGGACCTCTATCAGGGCTGGCGCTGGAAGGTGTACGAGGACGACCTGCCGGCCCGGCTCATGCCCCGCTGCCTTGAGCTGTACGCGGCCGACCCGGCCGACCACGGGTTCGTGACCGACCGGATCGCCGCACTCGGCGTCACTCCGGAAGGCCCGCCTCGGCCGGCGGAGAACCCGATCGTGGGGGCGCTCCACCCGGCCGTCGAAGATCGGTTCGCCCGCCGGCTGCTCAGCCACTACACCGCGGGCCGGACGGTGCACTGGTACGTCAACTTCGCCGAGATGCCCTTCTCGGTCTGGGACGCATACATCGAACAGGACTATGACAGCGTCCTCCGGGCTACGGCCCGTCTGTCCGGCCGGCCGGACCCGGTGCTCGCCGACCTGGTGGAGATCGTGGTGGCCGGGCGCGGCGCGCGGCTCGAGTGGGAGCACAGACAGGGATCGTGCACGCACCTGTCCGCCGGAGTGTGCGCCCTCTTCCCGGTCCTCCACCGCACGTTGCGGCTGAAGGGCTACACCTACGTCAACGCGCTGCGCCACCGGGAACTCGCCGGGCCGGACGGCGACGTCGTCGACGTCGTACGGCTGGCGCGGGCGATCGAGCGGGGCGACCGACTGCCGGAGATCCTTGAGCCCGCGGCGACGTCATGACGAGATGGCACAACCGGCGGCGGGCCGTCCCCGGGGCTGTGCCCGGGGACGGCCCGATCCGTCGTGGTCGTCGCCGGTCTACTTGTATCCGGCGGCGACGATGTTCGCCTGCACCTCGTTCTCGGTGGCCGCGGTCGGGTAGCCGGAGGTCATCACGCCCTCGTAGAAGGTGCCCGCGGAACCGTGGCTGTTGTCGCCGCCGATGCCGAGGATGATGGCGCCTTCCTTCTTCATCGGGTTGTAGCCCGAGGCGTTGGGCCGCTTGCCGTCGTAGAAGGTCGACAGACCGCCCGACTGGGCGTTGCCGGCCCGGATGGCCCAGTGGTTGGGCTCACCCTTGATGATGGCGGTCAGGTATCGGTAGTTCACGCTCGGGTCGTTGGCGTTGTAACCGGGGTTCACGCCGGAGAACAGGCCGTTCTCCAGGTCGGCCATGACCCAGGGGCCGTTGCCCGTGCCGTAGCCCCAGACCTTGATGTTGCCGAAGTAGATGGCCTCCATCGTGCCGTTGCCGTTGTCGCGGCTGTTGGTCTCGGCGTTGCCGTAGTCGAAGCAGCAGCCGCCGTTGTAATGGGTGCCGTCGAAGACCGCGTACATCCCCTCCGGCTGGTCGCCCTTGGCGACGCCGTTGGTGGCGTTGTTGCGGTAGCCGACGCCCGGGTCGACGTAGACGCCGTAGGCCTTGTGGCCGTAGACCGTGGTCGGCGCCTTGGTGGCGGTCGCGAGGTTGTCGTAGCCGCCCGCGGCCGGGCCGGAGAACCCGCCGGGAGGCGCCTGGGTGAGGTGGTTGCCTCGGCCGGACTGGTCGTAGATCTTGGTGATGAGGCAGGTGGTGCCGGAGCAGAACGAGTCCTGCGCGGCGGCGTTGGCGGCTCCGCCCGCGCTCAGCACGCCGATGTCGCGGGTGGTGTTGTCCGAGGAACGGCGCACCTGGTAGAGCGGGCCGTTGTAGTTCGCGTACAGGGCGCGGGTCGTGCTGTGCGCCGCGACACACGGAGTGCCGCCCGCGGCGTAGATGTCACACGGCTGCTTGGACGACGGCGGCGAGGGTGACGTTGACGGCGAGACGCTGGGGGAGGCACTGGGAGATGTGCTGGGGGAGGTGCCGGGCGACGGGGAGGTGACGCCGCCGGTGCAGGTCACGCCGTTGAGGGCGAAGCTTGTCGGCACCGGGTTGGAGCCGTTGAACGCTCCGTTGAACCCGAAGCTGGTGCTGCCGCCGCTGGGGATGCCGCCGTTGTAGTCCACGTTGGTCACTGTGACCTGGGAGCCCGACTGGGTGTAGGTGCCGTTCCACAGCTGGGTGATGGTCTGCCCGGCGGGGAACGACCAGGTCAGCTTCCAGCCGTTGATCGGGTCCCCGAGGTTGGTGACGCTCACGTTCGTGCCGAAGCCGCCCGGCCACTGGTTTGTGACCGTATAGGTGACCTGGCATCCGGCCGCGGCGGCCGACGCGGTATGCGTACCGGCCACGCCGACGCCGGCCGCCAACAGCGCGGCGACGGCGGCGGCCGACAGCCTCAACCGCCGGTGGAAAGAGCTGACATGTCGCACAGGTGTTTCCCCAATCTCTGAGTAGTCGATTCGCGGACCTGCTCGGTCACGGGCTCGTGCAGGTCACGCTGGTGGGGGCGATCGAGCCGTCGCCCTCGGCGGTGAATCCGAACGTCGTCGACCCGTTGGCGGCGACGGTGCCGTTGTAGGGGGCGTTCTTGACGGTGATCGCGCCGCTGGTGCCGGTGTTCACGCCGTTCCACAGGCTCGTGACGCTCTGTCCGCCGGCCAGGGTCATCGTCACGGTCCAGCCGTTGAGCGCGGCCGATCCGGTGTTGCCGACGGTCACCTCGCTCTGGAAGCCGCCGCCCCAGCTGTTGACCAGCCGGTACGTCGCCGTACACCCGCCGGGTCGCCCGCTCGGCGACGGGGTGGGGGACGGTGACGGCGTGAGGGACGGCGACGGGGTGGGGGACGGTGAGGGGGTCGTGTCGCCGCTGACCCGGTAGACGACGGTGCCGTGCGCCGGCACGGCGGCCGAGATGGTGCCGTTGCTGCCGCTGACGGCGTTCGTCCACGCGTCGCGCAGGGTGAACGAACCGCCGGACAGCCCGATCGCGGCCGCGGTGGTGCTGATCGTGGTGGTGCTGCCGCCCTGGTTGAACAGGGCGACCGCGACGTCGCCGTTGCCGAGCTTCTTGGCCAGCACGCGCCGGGTCCCGTCGTTGCTGATCTGGCGGGCCTGCAGACCGAGCGGGTCCTGGTTGATGGCGATGAGGTTCTGGTTCTTCAGGATGGTCGTCGTCGCCGAGTCCATGCTGCGCAGATCGTTTCCGGCGATCAGGGGTGAGGCCATCACCGCCCAGAGGGCGAAGTGGCTGCGCATCTCCGTGTCGGTCATGCCGCCACGGCCGACCTCCATCATGTCCGGGTCGTTGAACGCTCCCGGTTTCGCGTACGACGCGAGTGGGACGGTGACGTTGACGATGTTCTGGATGCCCATCGGGTATCCGTTGGTCTGACCGGTGTCCCACTTGTTGGTGATGTCCTCGGTCGTCCGCCACATGTTGGCGACGTCGCCCCAGTCGCGCTGCGGCCCCGTCTTCGCGTGGATGCTGTTGGGGTTGATGCTGTAGACGATCGGCCGTCCGGTCGCCGCCAGCGCGTCACGCATCTTCGCGAACGTACGGACCTGGTCGTCGATGGTGCCGTTGGGCGAGCACCAGTCGTACTTCAGGTAGTCCACGCCCCAGGCGGCGAACTGCCGGGCGTCCTGGACCTCGTGTCCCTGGCTCCCGGTCGCGCCCGGGTAGCCGCCGAAGTACTGCGCGCAGGTCTTGTCCACCGGCACCTGGTAGATGCCGAACTTCAGCCCTCTTGCGTGCAGGTAGTCGCCGAGGGCCTTCATCCCGCTGGGGAATCGCGAGGGATTGCCCTGGAGGTTCCCCGCGGAGTCGCGGGTGGGGTTGAACCAGCAGTCGTCGACCACGACGTACTTGTAGCCCAGGTCGCGCAGGCCGGAGCTGACGATCGTGTCGGCCATCTGCTTGATCAACGTCTCGTTGATGTTGCAGCCGAACGTGTTCCAACTGTTCCAGCCCATGGGCGGCGTGCGGGCCACGCCGTTCTCCAGGGCACCGGCCGGGTCCTGCAGGGCGATCGGGGCGCCTGCGAGAATGCCCGCGGCGAGTAGGACTCGCACCTTCCGCACGGATCCTCCTTGTGAGCTACGGATGCATGGCGAATGACGGGGATCAAGGGCTCGTGCAGGTGGCGGTGGGGGTGGCCGCGCTGCCGTTGGCGGTGAAGCCGAAGGTGGTGGACGCCCCGGCCGCGATCGAGCCGTTGTAGTCCGCGTTGCGGACGGTCACGCTGGACCCGGACACGCTCTGCGTGCCGTTCCACAGGCTGCTGATGCTCTGCCCGCTCGGCCAGGTCCACTTCACGGTCCAGCCGTTGACCGCCGCGCTGCCCGCCCGTACGGTCACCGTCGACTGGAACCCGCCCGGCCAGCTGTTGGTCGTCTCGATCGTCGCCGAACACGCCCCGCCGACCGGAGGCTTCGGGGACGGCGAGCTGCTCGGTGACTGCGAGGCGGAGGGGGACGGCGACGGCGACGGCGACGAGGTGGTCTGGAACTGCGTGAAGAACTTCCACACCTCTGCGGGGACCCAGGTCCTGGAGCCGCTGTCACCGGTGGCCCCGTCCTGAGGTGCGGCGATGTGCCCTTCGTCGAACGCGGCCCACACGACCGGGTGTCCGGCCGAGCAGCCCGAGTAGGTGGTGATCCTGTGCGTCAGGCTGCCCTGCGCCGGCTCGGGCGGGTTCTGGGTGGTGCAGCCGTTGTTCCTGACGAACCGGTCACGTAGGGATCGTCCGCCGGAGATGTTGAGCACGCCGTCCCTGATGCCGTGGATGCCCATGTACGCGATCGGCTGGGTGCCGCCGCTGCACCCGCTGAGCACGCCGCCGGACTGGACCGCGACCGCGCGGAAGACGTTCGCCCGGGCACACGCGATCGAGTAACTCATGGCGCCGCCATAGCTGAAGCCCGTGGCGAACAATTGCGATGTGTCGACGCAGAGAGCTCCCTCGATCTGCTTGATCATGTCGTCGACGAAGGTCATGTCTTCACCGTTGGAATTGGCCCAGCCGTTGTTGAGGCCCTGCGGGGCGACGAAGATCGTGCTGTTGTTCGACAGGCGCAGCAGCCCGTAGTAGGCCCACACGTCCCTCTGCACGGTCTGGCCCGTCGCGACATCGGTGGCGGTGCCGCCCAGCCAGTGGAACCCGAAGACCAACCGATAGGGGTGGTTGTTGTCGTAGTTGTCGGGGACTTTCAGGATGTAGCTGCGATTCTTCCCGCTGCTCTGAATCGTGTGCGTACCGCTCGCCAGCCCGGCGGCCTTGCCGCATCCGGCCGTCGCCGCGGCGGCGCTGACCGCGCGTGCGGGAGTCATGCCGGCGCTGGCGCTCAGCGCCGGGCCAACCGTGGCCAGGACGGCGGCCAGCGCCGCGACCGCTATTGCGGTGAACAAGGGTCTATGTCTTGACACAGTGCACTCTCTCTGCCGGTCGAACGCCGGCGTACGCCGATGGGGGATGAGGCGCAGAGGCCCGTCGTTGCCGAAGGGCCCTCGCGGGGGTGAGCGCCGAGTGGCGGGTCTACCGGTAGGTGATGGCGGACGACGAGTAGACGCAGTTGGCGCCGTCGGCACCGCTGCCGATCTTCGTCGGCTCGCCACTGGTCACGCCCCTGTACTTCTCGCAGATGACGACCTTCTTGCTCGGGTCGTTCACGATCGTGATCTGCGAGAAGCGCGCCGTGTCGCCGTAGTTGGTGTTGATGCCGGCCAGCACCTTGCCGGGCGTGGTCGCCGTGACGTTCTGGATGACGACGTTGCGCTTGTACTGGGTCGAGCAGTTGCCGCAGGAGCGGTAGAGCTTGCCGAAGTTCTGCACCTGGAAGTTCTTGATGTACATGGTGCCGGGGCCGTTGTGCTGGAAGACCTTGTCGCTGGCCGCCCTGGCGCCGCCGCCGTCGATGGTCATGGTCTGCGACGACGAGGTGCCCTTGAACGTGGCCGCGTCCTCGCCGACGTCCTCCCACCACACGTTCTGCAGGGTGCACGTGCCCATGCAGTGGACGCCGTCGGCCGCGGGCGCGCCGATGACGACGTTCTTCAGCACCGCGCCGTTGGCCAGTTTGAAGATGGGGGACTGGCTTTCGCTCTGGCTGCCGCTGCCGAGGGCGCCGGTGCCGTAGTAGCGCTTCATCCCTCCGTCGAGCGTGCCCGAGACGTTGATCGTGGCGCCGACCGCCTGCTGACCGGTGGGGGACGGCCAGGCGGCCAGGCGCAGTGCCGCCGCCGGGACCGCCGCCGGGACCGCGTCCGGGACGGTGCCCGCGGACGCGCCGCCGGCCGGACCGGCCGCGAGAACCATCCCGGCCGCCGAGGCGGCGAACAACGCGGTGCGGAATCGTGCGGACGTGTTCATTCACACTCCAGGGGGAGATACGGCGACTACGCCGCCGCACGCGGTGATGCCGGCTGCGGGGAGCTCAGGCCGGCCGGCGCTCCATCGACGTTCACGAGAGCGAGCGGAAGCCAGGCCCGGCGGATTCGCGGCCCGATCCAGCTGCGGATGCGACACTCACGGCGTCGCAACCGGGAACCCCTGCCGCTCACCACCGACCCCGGCAGGAGGCCGCTTCGGGACTCAGTTTGGAAACCGCGAAGAAACCTGTCAAGGGAATCTCGAAATTGTTTCGTTGAGCCGCAGGGGGTCTCATCCACACTGGCCTGCGCTGGTGAGCGACCCGAACTGTGAAAGTTTCCGCAGCTCCATCGCGCAACGCCAATCTGGTCGTCGGCCGGCCGATGGCGCTCAGAACGTTACGTCGGCATTGCCGTGAAACTTTCACCACCTGAACGTCGCGAGTGAACGGGACCACGCCCTGATGCGAGCAGGTGGGACAGGCCGCCGGCGGACCTAGGGCCGGCGCGGAGAGGACCCGGCCCTTGACGAGGCTCCCTCGCGTCGTATTTGCTCCGCCGCACCACCACCAGCACATGCTCCGACAGAGAAGGACTGGTTCCGCAGATGGATTGTTAACGCTAACAGCAGGATCCGCCATCTCTGCCGGCTCGCGAGAACTCCGAGCCGCCTGTCGCTGTCGCTGACCGCCATGAAGACGTGAAACGAACCCCGGGAGTACGGATGAAGGTCCCTCGCCTGCGGCTCTGGCTTGCCACCGGGCTCGCCGCCGTGGCCGGCGCGGCCGGTGCGCTGACCGCGCCCGCCGCGCACGCGGCCACAGGCTGTCGCGTGGACTACTCGGTCACGAACCAGTGGCCGGGTGGCTTCGGTGCGAACGTGAGCGTCACCAATCTGGGTGACCCGATCAACGGCTGGAAGCTGACCTGGTCGTTCTCCGCAGGGCAGACCATCACCCAGCTGTGGAACGGCACCTACACCCAGTCGGGCTCCCAGGTCACCGTGACCAACGTGGACTACAACGGCGGCATCCCCAGCGGCGGCAGCACCAGC
This sequence comes from Microbispora sp. NBRC 16548, assembly GCF_030268985.1. Taxonomy (NCBI): domain Bacteria; kingdom Bacillati; phylum Actinomycetota; class Actinomycetes; order Streptosporangiales; family Streptosporangiaceae; genus Microbispora; species Microbispora sp. NBRC 16548. The sequence continues at coordinate 3,847 of NZ_BSSF01000016.1, read as the reverse complement.
TTCGGGTTCAACGGAGCGTTCAACGGCTCCAACCCGGTGCCGACGAGCTTCGCGCTGAACGGCGTGACCTGCACCGGCGGCGTCACCGGTTCGCCCAGCCCCAGCCCGTCCACGAGCCCTTCCCCGAGCCCTTCCCCGAGTCCTTCGGCCAGCCCGTCGTCCACACCGACATCGAGCAAGCCGTGTGACATCTACGCCGTGGGCGGCACGCCCTGTGTGGCCGCGCACAGCACGACGCGGGCGCTCTACCACTCCTACAGCGGCAACCTGTACCAGGTCAGGCGCTCCTCCGACAACGCGACCAGGGACATCGGCGTCCTGACCGCGGGCGGCACCGCCAACGCGGCGGCGCAGGACTCGTTCTGCGCCGGCACCTCCTGCGTCATCACCGTGATCTACGACCAGTCCGGGCACGGCAACAACATGCTCTACCAGGGACCCGGCGGGGCCGGCGGCAAGGACACCCCCGCGACCGCGACAACCGAGTCGCTGACGGTCGGCGGCAGCAAGGCCTACTCGCTGTACATCAAGCCCGGCAACAGCTACTGGCGGGACGGTCACCTGACCGGCGTGCCGACCGGCAGCGCGCCCGAGGGCATGTACATGGTGACCAGCGGCACGCACGTCAACAGCGGCTGCTGCTTCGACTACGGCAACAGCGAGACGACCAGGAAGGCCGACGGGGCCGGTGCGATGGACGCCATCTACTTCGGCACGAGCTGCTGGTTCGGCGGGTGCTCGGGGACCGGCCCATGGGTCCAGGCCGACCTCGAATATGGCCTCTACCCCGGCGGCAGCTCGTCGTGGAACCCGAACCAGCGGGCGTTCACCAGCAAGTTCGTCACCGCGATGCTGAAGAACAACGGCACGTCGCGCTTCGCCATCAAGGGCGGCAACGCGCAGTCCGGCGCGATGACCACGCTGTGGGACGGCGCGCTGCCTCCCGGCTACAGCCCGATGAAGAAGCAGGGCGCGATCATCCTGGGCAGCGGTGGCGACTGCTGCGCCACCAACACCAACCTGAGCCAGGGCACCTTCTACGAGGGAGCCATCGTCTCGGGTTACCCGTCCGACGCGACCGAGAACTCGGTGCAGGCCAACGTCACCTCCGCCGGCTACCGCTGATCCGAGAATCGGGCGGTGCGCGGGCAGGCGGCAGCGAACCCCGGCCGGTCACGACCGGCCGGGGTGAGCGGCCGGTCGTGGTCAGATGGGCCGGTTCGAGGATGACGGGGGAGGCGAGGGCTTCGAGCCGGACACGTTCACGACGTGGACCTGGAACGAGACGGTCCTCGTCACACCGGCCACCGTGTACGAGACGGTCACGGTCTGCGTCCCGGGGATGGCGGGGTCGTACCCCGCCACGGAGTATCCGCCGTACCCTTCGGCCAGGACCTCGTCCTTCACACCGTCCGTGTAGTCGGCCGTGACCACGAGACCCGTCAGGTCGAGGGACTGACCGATGGCGTAGACGGTCGTGGCCGGGGGCGTCTTCACCGAGACCGACGACAGGTCCGCGCCGCGCAGGGCGGCGTGCTCGGCCTGGGTCAGCGCGAAGACGTGCCCGTGGCGGATGACCCCGTTCGCGAGGTTGTAGCCCGGCGTCTGCCAGGTGACGGGCGTCCACTCGCCCGACGCGAGGTCCTTACCCCAGTAAGGGCTGAGCTGCTCCTCCATGTGGTCCCCCGCGGGTGCGTCGGCCCACTTCTGGTCCGCCCACAGGTAGTAGCCCTTCCCGCGTACGTCGCCGGGGTTCGCCTTGACGACCATCGGCGCCTCGGCGTAGGTCGTGTTCATCGCGTCGTGGGTGATGCAGCCCCTGACGAGCTCCCAGTCCTCGGGCGGCGCGAGCACCGACGTCGAACGCTCTTGATAGATGTCGTCAATTGCGCAGCCGGGGACGTACGTGGTGACCCCGACGCCGGTGGAGACGCGGTCGCTGACGAACCGGTGGTACGACCCGTCCTCGTCGTCCCTGATGATGACGGCGTCGAGCGTCCCGTGGCCGGGCCTGCCGCTCATCACCTTCGCCGGCGTGAACGTCACGAAGTCGCGCGTCGTGGTGTAGAGGGTCTGGTTCCTCGTCAGCGGATAGCGGCCGTTCGGGTCGTCGCGGTCGGGGGTGTAGTAGGTCCCGGGTGGATACATCGACGACGTCCAGAAGACGACGTAGGCCCCGATCGCCTCGTCCCAGATCGCCTCCGGGGCGAACGCCATCCCCGCCTCGTCCGGGGCCACCCGTACGTGCCGCTGCTCCGACCAGGTCCGCAGGTCACGCGACTCCCAGACCTCGATGTAGCGGCTGGCGCCGCTCTGCGCCCAGTCCCAGCCCTTCCACCCGTACGCCGTGCCGTCGACGTTCAGGTCCGTGGCGACGAGGTAGAACCTGTCTCCCTCCGGCGACCGGACGATCGACGGGTCGCGCACGGCGTGCATGCCCTTGGTGGACTGGAGGACCATCTCTCCGTTGTTGACCGCCACCCAGCGGGTCGGGTCGTTGCCGACGCTCGTGGCCATGTAGATCTGCTGCCCCGCCTGGCTGTTCGACCTGGCGAAGTTCGCCATTCCATAGCGTGAGAACGGGGCGAGCTTCACCGCGGGCCGCACCGTCAGGAGGAACTCACGGCGAGCCTCGGCGGCGTCGACGGTGACGCACGCCGTGAGGGTCACCGTGGCCGGGCCGGCCCCGGCCGGCGGGCGCTTCACCACGCCCGCCGCGATCGCGCCGTCCGCCTGGTCGGACACGATGTCCGGATTCGACGAGGTCCAGCTGACAACCGCGCCCGGCGCCGTCGCCACCGTCGTCGGCAGGGTCACGTTCCCCCGCACGTCGTCGGCGTTGGGAATCGCGATCCCAGCCAGGGCCTGCTCCGCGCGCCTGGCCGCCGCGGTGCTCTCGGCGCGTGCCATCTGACCGCCTCCCGTCACAGGCTCACGGGCGCGAGCGCCGCCGCCGTTGACGCAGCCGAATGCCGTCGCCGTCGATTTGTCATCGCCATTGCCTGCCTCCTTCGGGCGCCGTAGCGCGTGTTCACAGGGCGAACGCCGCCATGATGGACGATCGGCGCGTCGGCGTCACGCAGGAGCGTGGCCCTGACCGGAGTGTCGGTGACGACCTTCTTGTCACCCTTGTCCTCGGCCTTGCGTACGCCGTTGAGTGACTTGTGCGGCTTGCCGGCGTTCTTCGTGGTGAGCTCTCCGCCCGCGGGCTCGGGTGTCACGTCCCAAGAGGGGTGCCGCGGCCGTTGAGGATGATCAGTTTTTCGATGCGCTTGCGGCGGCGTGCGCTGGTGATGCGGATGGCGAGGACGACGAGGACGAGGAGGGCCAGGAGGGCGAGTTGCGGCCAGGGGATGGCCCAGACGGTGGTGTCGATCGCGATGCGTTCGGCGGTGACGCCGGGCAGGGGTTTGCCCGCGGGGGAGGGGATCGCGGTGATCGTGGTGCCGACGGGTCCCAGGGGCCAGGTGCCGGTCACGCGTGCGGTGAAGGTGCGGTGCCCGCCGGGCATGATTTCCCTGGCTTTGGCTTCGGAGGTGTCGTCCCAGCCGTTTTGGCCGGCGATGGTGGAGGTCAGGATGCGGCTGTCGGGGGCCAGGCGGACGTTGCCGGTGTTGGCCAGGGTGTAGGTGACCTCGACGGTGCCGGGGGTGAAGGGGTTCCACGACCAGGTGTAGGTGGTGTGGATGCCGCTCACGGCGACTTTGGCGGCGAAGGTGCCGGTCACGCGGATGTTGAGGCGGACGCCGACGCGGTTTTGGACGCGGACCTGGCCGGAGATGGTGTCGATGGAGGCGGTGACGCCGGCGGGGTGGTCGCCGGGGGTGGCGTTCTGCGGGATCGAGAC
>NZ_BSSF01000015.1:0-231352 GCF_030268985.1 Microbispora sp. NBRC 16548 | reverse complement strand
CCCTGCGCTCGGCGTTCGACCTGGGCGTGCGCACCGTCACGCCGGAGGACGCGCGCACCAGCGGGCTGGGCTGGGTGGTGGAGCCCGAAGGGCTGTACGAGACCCTCGTCGGGCTGACCTCCCGCTATCCGGACCTGCCGCCCGTCTACATCACGGAGAACGGGTACGGCGACGACGGCGTGCTCGAAGACAGCGGGCGCGTCGATTACCTGCGCGACCACCTGGCCGCGACCCGCGACGCGATGGAGGCGGGCGCGGACGTGCGGGGTTACTTCTGCTGGTCGCTGATGGACAACTTCGAGTGGGCCCGGGGCTACTCCGCCAGGTTCGGCCTGGTGCACGTGGACTACGACACCCAGGTGCGCACGCCGAAGGCCAGCTTCCACTGGATGCGCGACTTCATCGCCGACCCGGTCGTCGCCGCTCCCGCCACGACGGGCCCGGTCGACATCCTGGTCGCCGGCACCCCGGGGGGTGAGCGCCCGGCGGGGGACTGAGGAGTCCGCAGGGCTCCGGGTTGACCGGCCGCGCCCTGGCACGTGCCGGTCAATTCCCCCTTTGATGCGCCGAATCCTGATTAATCGGCTACGTTTTGATCAACGTACGAGCGCATCAGGGGCAGGACGCATGAACATGGAGCAGGGTCCGCCGGGAATCGACGTGACGGTCCCCAGCGTCGCCCGGATCTACGACTACCTCCTCGGCGGCAAGGACAACTTCGCCGTCGACCGGGCGGCGGCCGAAAGGCTCATCGAGCTGACCCCGAACGCGCGTGAGGGCGTGCGGACCAACAGGCGCTTCATCCGCCGGGCCGTGACCCTCATGGCCCGGGAGGGCATCCGCCAGTTCCTCGACATCGGCGCCGGCCTGCCGACGCAGGAGAACGTCCACCAGGTCGCGCTCGGCGAAGCCCCCGACGCGCGGGTGGTCTACGTCGACAACGACCCGATCGTGCTCGCCCACGGACGGGCCCTGCTGGCCGACAACAGCCAGACGATCGTCGTGGACGGCGACCTGCGCGAGCCCGAGGCCATCCTCGGCGACCCCCGGATCAACGAGCACATCGACTTCGGCAAGCCGGTGGGCCTGCTCATGGTGGCCGTGCTGCACTTCATCCCCGGCACCGAGGACGCCGAGCGCATCATCGCCACGCTGCGCGACCGGCTCGCCCCCGGCAGCGCGATGGCCATCAGCCACCTGTCGTACGGCGACCTCGACGAGGAGAAGATCCGCGAGGGGCGCGAGCTGTACAAGAACACCTCCGCCGGCGCGGTCACCCCGCGCACCCACGCCGAACTACTGCGGTTCTTCGACGGGTTCGACCTGGTGGAGCCGGGTCTGGTCGTGACCGAGGAGTGGCGGCCCGAGCCCGACGAGCCGAAGCTGCCGAGGATTCCCGGCGTCGACGGCTACGCCGGCGTCGGCCTGCTGCGCTGACCCGGCCTCGGTGAGAGGGCCCGCCGCGGGCGAGCGGCGGGCCGGTCACCGGATCACGCGGCCGCGATCCACAGGTCGGGGCCGAACACCTCGTAGTGGATGCCCGAGGAGGGCACGCCCAGCTCGACCAGCTGCGCGCGCACGGCCCGCATGAACGGCAGCGGCCCGCACAGGCAGGCCACGACGTCCCCGGGCAGGTCGATCGCCGACAGGTCGGCCAGGCCCACGGCGGCGACATGGCCGGCGGCATGCTCCTCCGGCAGGTCCTCGTACCACCGGTGCAGGGTGGCGCCGGGCAGGGCCGCGACCAGGTCCGCGAGTTCGTCGCGGTGGACGTGCGCGTCCGGCGAGCGGTCGGCGTGCACGACCAGCACGCGCCGCTCAGAGCCGATGGCGGCGAGGTGGTCGAGCATCGACAGGATGGGGGTGACCCCGATCCCCGCGGAGGCGAGCAGCAGCGGGCCGTCGCCCTCGGGCAGGGTCAGGTCGCCGAAGGGCGCGGAGACCGCGAGCACGTCACCGGCCCGGACATGCTCGTGAAGCCAGGCGGAGACCTCGCCCTCGGGGGTGCCCTCGCCGCGCACCCGCTTGACCGTGATCCGCCAGTCGCCGCGCTCCGGGGCGTTCGACAGGCTGTACTGCCGGATCTGCCGCGCCCCGTCGGGCAGCGTCACCTGGACGCTGACGTACTGACCCGGCCGGAAGGACATCGGGGTGTCCGGGCGCAGGAGGAAGGAGACCACGTCCGCCGTCTCGTCGCACCGCTCGACCACCGTGGCTCGCGTCCAGCCCCGGCCCGCCTCGCGGTAGAGGTCGCGCTCCAGGCCGATCAGCGTCTCGGCCATGAGCCAGTAGACCTCGTCCCACGCCTGGGCGACCTCGGGCGTCACGGCGTCGCCAAGCACCTCGACGATCGCGCCGAACAGGTACTTGTGCACCACGGCGTACTGCTCCTCGGTGATGCCGAGGGAGGCGTGCTTGTTGGCGATCCTGGACAGCATCGTGCCGGGAAGCACTCCCGGGCGCTCCACCAGCGCGGTCGCGAACGCGGCGATCGAGCCCGCCAGCGCGACGCGCTGCTCACCGTTGGCCTGGTTGCCGCGGTTGAACAGGTCGCGCAGCAGCTCCGGGTTGTCGGCGAACATCGTGTCGTAGAAGCGGGCGGTGATGTCCTGGATCGCACCCGCGATCACGGGCAGGGTGGCGCGGACCGTCGCGGCCGACTCCGGGGAGAGCATGGCATCCTCCAAATTGGTATCTGATATGCAAATTTAACGCCACGAACCTGCTGGTTCTTCCCATTGATGCTGGTCAGGAAAGACTAAGCAGCACCGGCCTCGACGACGAGGAGGCCAGCTGATCCACAGTGATCGGATCGAGGGAGGCGTAGAAGGCCTGCTGTGCCGCGCGCAGCGCGCCGCGCAGGCTGCAGACGGCCCGCAGCGGGCAGGGGATCTCCCCCTCGCAGGTGACGACCTCCTCCTCTCCCTCCAGTTCGCGGACCAGCCACCCGATCGAGGCCGTACGGCCGAACTCGGTCAGCTCCAGGCCGCCCCCGCGTCCCCGGCGGGCCTCCACGACGCCGAGGTGCTGCAGGCGGGCGATGGCCTTGGCGGTGTGGTTGTAGGGGATCACCATCGCGTCGGCCACCTGGCGGGTGGTGAGCGACGCCCCCGGTTCCAGGACCGCCAGGCGCATGGTGACGCGCAGGGCCAGGTCCGTGAACTTCGTCAACCGCACACCCTGACGCTATCAAATCGGTATGTAGCACTCCAATTTGGGGCGCTTCGTACGGGAGCGAAGTTGTCGGTGGCCGGTTCTAGGGTGGACCCCATGACGACTCTTGCCGACCGCCCGAACACCGCACTGCTGGTCATCGACGTCCAGAACGGGGTGGTGGCGGGCGCCCCCGACCGCGACGCCGTCATCGCGAACATCGACACCCTGGTCGGCAAGGCCCGCGCGGAGGACGTGCCGGTGATCTGGGTGCAGCACTCCGACGACCACGATCTCCAGCGGGGGAGTGAGAACTGGCAGTACGTGCCCGAGCTGGCCCGGCAAGACGCGGAGCCGCTCGTCCACAAGAGGTACGGCGACTCGTTCGAGGACACCGACCTGGAGGCGTTGCTCGCCGAGCGCGGGGTGGGCCGTCTCGTCGTCACCGGCGCCCAGACCGACGCGTGCATCCGCTCGACCCTCCATGGGGCCTTCGTCCGGGGGTACGACGTGACGCTGGTCGGCGACGCGCATACCACCGAGGACCTCACCGCCTACGGCGCGCCGGCCCCGGAGCAGGTGATCGCGCACACGAACCTCTACTGGCAGTGGCAGAGCGCCCCCGGCCGCCGCGCGGGGACCGTCGGCACGGCGGAGGTGACCTTCACCGCCGACGCGGGCTGAGGTTCCGGCGCAGCTGAGGGGGCATCACTGAGGGTGAGCGGGCCGCGGATGGGGACGGCGCCGCTCACCGTCTGAACTTGAGCGTGGTGGACGTGACCGCAGCCGCCTGTCCCGAAGACCTCGTCCGGGCCGTCCGGGCGGTGGGCGTGCGTGACGAGCGCCTGCTCCAGGCCGTCCGCTCGACCCCGAGGGCCGGTTTCGTCCCCGCCGAGCACATCGCCCACGCGTACGAGGACGTGCCGATCCCCATCGCGCACGGGCAGGTGACGACCCAGCCGTCGCTGTCGGCCACGATGATCGAGGGACTGGGACTCACCGGCCGGGAGCACGTGCTGGAGGTCGGCAGCGGTCTCGGCTACCAGACCGCGCTGCTCGCCCGCATGGCCGCCGACGTGGTCAGCGTCGAGTTGTGGCCCGACCTCGTGCGCGGGGCGCGCCGCAACCTGGCCCGGCAGGGCATCCGCAACGCGGAGGTGCTCGTGGGCGACGGCGGCCGGGGGGTGCCCGAGCACGCCCCCTACGACGCCGTCATCGTCTCGGCCGCCTTTCCCACGGTCCCCGCGCCGCTGGTCGAGCAGTTGCGGCTCGGCGGTCGCCTGGTGCAGCCCATCGGCACGGGCGGCCGGGAGGAGGTCGTGCTGTTCGAGCGCACCGTCATCGGTCTCGAACCGCGCCAGGTCCTCACGCTGGCCCGCTTCGTCCGCCTCCACGGCCGCTACGGCTATCCGTCCTGACGGGAGATTCGCAGCGATTGGCGTAGTGCGGTATTCATGGTGGTCTATTCAATTCGTGGCTCGTGTCGTAAGATCAGGCGCCTCTGTTTCGTCGAGCTGATCGGGCCGTGATTGCGAAGAGTTTCCGCCAGCCGTGACGGTGACGACGGAGAGGAGTCAGCGCTCAGCGGATGTGGAAGTGTGGCGCTGATCGCCCTGGGATGCGGCGTCGGCGGACCCGTTCTGGACGCGTATCTTGTCGGAGGAATACAGCGGAACTGCACGGGTGACCTCAATGCCCCGGAGAAGTTCGCGGGATTCCTGTGGCTGATGGAGAGGGTCCCGGTGTTCGGGGTCATCGCGTTCGTCTCCGTCCTTTCCGTCGTGCTGCTGGATGTCGCCTCGCGGAAATTCGCATTCCTCGGATGGTGTCACTGGGGAAGGGCGCTCCTGCTGAGCTTGACCCTCGCGATCGCCGCGTCGGCCGTGATCGTCGTCCATGACGTCCACGCCGCGGGCCTGCGTCTTTGCTGAGGAGAGGGTGGTGGAAGTGGGACCGCTGGATGGAACGGACATGCCTGGCCGTCCGGTCTCGATGACGCGAAGGGCATCGAATTGTGCTCGAAACTCTGACGGACATCTCCCGGCCATTGCCGCCACAATCCGGAAAGGTGAAACCCGTAGTGGCCGGGCCGGCGTCCGCAACGCGGGATCGAAGGGCCGGGAATGCGTGAGGCGAGAAAGTTCCTGATCCCGGGTGCCTTGCTATCGATGGCGGACTCGGTGTCGACGCTGCTGGGTGTAGATGTCGTCGTCCCCTGGCCGCTCAAGTGGGGCATCCGTCTGGTAGCCATGACTCTAATGGTGCTGGCCCTGATCCTGATCTCGCGTTCTCATAACCGTGACCGCGGCACCCTCGCCTTCCAGAGCGAATCCGGCCGGGACCGCAGGCTGGAAGCCGTTCGAACGGGGCCATTGGATTGGAGGAGAGAGTGACACCGCGGCGTATTGGCATCATGCTTGTATCTCTGGGGGTGCTGACATGCGCTGTGGTGGTAGCTGTGCCGCGCATTCTCACGCCCGCTGGGCCGCCTCCTGAGCGTCCTGTGTTCACCGAGTGTCAAAAGGGCGCCGATAAGGCGATGTGTGACAAGGCTTACGAGGCCTACGGCGACTGCCGGGCAGGCGAATTTGCTCATTGGGGACGCCTTCAGTGTGAGAGTGGACTGCGGCTGCACGACGACTGCCGCGGCAAATATCGGCAACATGACGAGTCGGCGTGTGTGGTCGTCACTTACAACACGCTGCAGTGCACGGATGAGGGCATGGCCCTGCTGGAGTTTGATGGCCTAGGAAAAAACTTCCTCGCCTGTTTGATGAACCAGGAAGTACGGTTTCTGGATGTAAGCGCACAAGAGAACTGGATCTCGAGTGCCTCAAGCAGGCTGTAATGGACCAGCGATGCAGGGAGCGGTTGGAAGGGTGAGAACTCCCGTCATCCGTAGGATTCGCCGGCTGACGGCGATCGTTCAAGGTTCCGTTTTCCTGATGGCGGCTGCGTCGATCCCGCTGGAACCGCCGGGAGAGCACAAGTGGACGAATGTCCTGTTCGCCATCGGGGTCTCGCTCACCCTGGTCGTCATGGTGCTGATGCTCATCGAGATGTACCTCGACAGGAGGCGTGCGCCCGGGGCCGAGGACGATGAGGAGGTGTAGCGCGCCCGTCACCGCTCCCCGGCCGTGGCTGGTTCAGCGGGTGCCGGGGATGCGGTCGGCGAGGGCGGCGTGGCGGTCGCGGAGCTCGCGCTTGAGGATCTTGCCGCTCGGGTTCTTCGGCAGCGCGTCGACGAACGCGACGGCCTTGGGCACCTTGAACGCGGCGAGCCGCGCCCGGACGTGGGCCCGCAGCTCCTCCTCGGTGGCGGTCACGCCCGGCTTGGTCACCACGATCGCGACGACCGCCTCGATCCAGCTCGGGTGGCGGACGCCGACGACTGCCACCTCCGCGACCGCCGGGTGCTCGTAGACGACCTCCTCGACCTCGCGGCTGGCGACGTTCTCCCCGCCGGTCTTGATCATGTCCTTGATCCGGTCGACGACCGTGAGGTAGCCCTCCTCGTCCATCACCCCGAGGTCGCCCGAGTGGAACCAGCCGCCCCGGAACGCCTCGGCGGTCTTCTCGGGGTCGTCCAGGTAGCCGAGGATCGCGTGGGGGCTGCGGTGCACGATCTCGCCGATCTCCCCCGGAGGGACGTCGTTCCCGTCGGCGTCCACGACCCGCGTCTCGACGTTCAGGGCGGCCTGGCCGGCCGAGCCCGCCTTGCGGATCTGGTCCTCCGGCTGCAGCATCACCGCGACAGGCGCCATCTCGGTCTGGCCGTAGAAGTTCCACAGGCGCACGTCCGGCAGCCGCTCGCCGATCTCCCTCAGCACCTCGACCGGCATGATCGCCGCGCCGTAGTAGCCCTTGCGCAGCGAGGACAGGTCGCGCCGGTCGAAGTCCGGATGGCGCAGCAGCGAGATCCACACCGTGGGCGGCGCGAAGAACTTGGTCACCCCGTGGCGCTCGATCGCCTCCAGCACGGCGGCGGGGTCGGCTCCGGGGAGGATGTGGCTGGAGGCGCCCAGCTGGATGTCCGGCACCAGGAAGCAGTGCTGCTGGGCGCAGTGGAACAGCGGCATCGCGTGCAGTTCGACATCGTCGCGGGTCATGCCGCCGTCGATGACGCAGCTCGCGTACTGCGCGATCAGCGCGGCGTGGGACAGCACGGCGCCCTTCGGGCGTGACTCCGTGCCCGAGGTGTAGAGGATCTGCGCGGGGTCGTCCGGCCCGATCGGCACGACCGGCTCGGCCACGTCCCCCTGAAGCAGCGAGTCGAACGGCTCCCAGCCCTCCTCGGGCGCCGGGCTGTACACCATGCGCAGCCGCAGCCCGTCGGCCTGCTTGGCCGCGTCCCGCGCCACCGGCAGCAGGGCGTCCTGAGCGATCAGCGCGACCGCGCCGGAGTGGGACAGGACGTAGGCGATCTCGTCGGCGCCGAGCATGAAGTTGACCGGCACGAGGACGGCCCCGGCGCGGGCCACGCCGAAGATCGTCCGCACGTAGTCCACGCTGTTGCGCGACAGCACCGCCACCCGGTCTCCGGGACGCACGCCCCGCGCGGCCAGCGCGCCCGCCACCCGCGTCACGTCCTCGTCGAGCTCCGCGTACGTACGGGATCGGGCCGCGTCGGCCACGGCCAGACGGCCGGGGTGCCGCCGGGCGGAGCGCCGGAGCAGATCCGCGAGCGACTGGCGGCGGGCGAGGGCGACATCCGGCGAGGCGGGGGACATGAGCGGCTCCAACACCTGAACAGAGGAAACTTCTGGATCAGCCTAGTGAGAACCGATCGCCTTGGGGAGAGCCCCGCCTCGCGACGGCCGGGAGCGTGCGCTGCCGCGAGCCGAGGGGCCGCATCCGTGCATCACGACGGTGCCGACCAGCGTCACCCCGGGTCGTGATAGTCCTGTTCCCGTGTCGATCACGGACGAGGAACTGGCCCTGACGGCGGCGCAAGCCGGAGCCGCCGTCGTGCGCTCCATGTGGGGGACATCGCTGACGCGCTTCGCGAAATCCGCGGACGACTTCGCCACCGTCGCGGACATCGAAGCGGAGAAGGCCATCCTCGACGTCATCCGCACGGCTCGTCCGGACGACGCCGTGACGGGCGAGGAGAGCGGCCGCACCGGGCGGGACGGCGCGGAGCGCATGTGGCTGGTCGATCCCCTGTGCGGCACGCGGAACTACGCCGCGCGCACCATGCTCGTCGCGGTGAACGTCGCCCTGCGCGTGGGCTCGACCATCACGGCTGCGGCCTGTGCCGACCCGTTCGCGGGCGAGGTGTTCTGGACGGACGGCGTTCACGCCTACGTCCGCCGAGACGCCGTGGACGAGCCGCTCACGCCGTCGGCCGAGTCGCGACTGGTGGACGTCAACCTCGATCCGCCGTTCCCGAACGCACCGGACTTCCTGGCCGCCCGGCTCCTCGCCGACCCGGGCTTCGCCGAACGTTTCCACCCACGGGTCGTCTCCTCCACCCTGGCGGTGGCGTGGGTCGCCACCGGGCGGCGCGCCGCGTACGTCACCGACGGCCGTCTGCGCGACAGCGTGCACTTCGCGAGCGGAATCGCGGTGTGCCAGGCCGCTGGATGCGTGGTGACCGGCATCCACGGCGAACCACTGCACACCGGTGCCGGCGGGCTCGTCGTGGCTGCCGACCGGGAGACGCACACCGCGTTGCTGGAGATCATCGCCCGCGCCCATCGGTGAGCACGGTCAGGCGGCCGTTGCCGGAGTGGCCGTGGTGGTGAGGTCGAAGACCGTGACGCCGTCCACGGTCCGCGGCTCGAAGGTCTCCTGCACCCAGGCGGCGATCCGGGTGGCCTCGTCGTCGCCGCTCGTTCCGCCGCGGCCCGTGCCCATGCCCGTGCCGATGAAGTAGTGGATCCGTCCCTCGGCGACGTACTGCTGGAACCGCGCCAGCGTGGGCGCGGGATCGGTGCCGTTGAAGCCGCCGACGGCCATGACGGGTTCCTCCGTGGCCAGCTGATATCCGGCGGCGTTGTTGGAGCCGACGGTCGCCGCGGCCCAGGTGTAGCGCCCCGCGTCCGCGGACAGCAGCGCGGTGAGTTCGGCGCCGGGCGTCGCCGCGTTCAGCAGCCCGCCGCTCGCACCACCTCCTGGGCCACCTCCTGGGCCACCTCCCGGGCCGCCGCCTCCGGGGCCGCCCATGCCGCGCCCGCCGCCGAACCCGCCCTGACCGGGCCGTCCGGGGAACGCGCCGCGCGGACCGCCGTTGAAGCCGCCCCGCCCGAAGGCCCCGCGCGCGCCGAAGCCGCCGGGTCCGCCGAAGCCGCTCGGGCCCGCCGAGGGGATGGCGCCCGTGTGCGGGGTGGCCGCCGTCTCCACGGCGTACGCCGCAGGGCCGGCCAGGCAGGCCACGAGCCCGGCGACGGCGGCCGTGGCGAACAGCCGCACGCGCGCCCGCCGCAGGGCGAGGATCGCCACGGCGGCGACCGCGCCGGCGGCCGGGACCGCAAGCGCCAGCCAGGGGAGCCGGCCGGAGGCGCGTGACAGCAGCACCGAAGCCCACCAGGTGGTCACGACCACGGTCGCCGCGAGCGTGACGACGGCGGCGGGGCGGTGCCTGCGCTCCCACAGCAGGGCCGCGCCCATGCCCACGAGCGCGGCGACGGGCGGCGCCAGCGCGACCGTGTAGTACGCGTGGAAGATGCCCTGCATCAGGCTGAAGATCAGGCCGGTCACCAGCAGCCAGCCGCCCCACACGCCGAGCGCGGCGCGGGCCGGGTCGGTACGCGGCGCGCGGCGCAGCAGCCACAGCCCGGCCACCAGCAGGATGAGCGCGGCGGGCAGCAGCCAGGAGATCTGCCCGCCGACCTCGGTGTCGAACAGGCGCAGCAGCCCGGCCTGCTGGTTGGTGTTGCCGAGCCCGCCGGCCTCGTCGCCGTTGAGCCGGCCGAGGCCGTTGTAGCCGAGCGCGAGCTCGAGCACGCTGTCGTCCTGCGACCCTCCGATGTACGGCCGGGAGCCGGCGGGGATCGCCGCGACGATCGCCGGCCACCATCCGGCCGACACGAGGACGGCCAGGCCCGCGAGGGCGAGCTGTCCGAGCCGCCGGCGCAGGCTCGCCGGAGCCGCGACCAGGTAGACGAGCGCGAAGCCCGGCAGCACGAGGAACGCCTGGAGCATCTTGGCGAGGAATCCGGTGCCGACACAGAGCGCGGCGAGGACCAGCCAGCGGGTCTCCGCCTTCTCCTGCGCCCGCACCAGGCAGTACGCCGCCAGCGTGAGCAGCAGCACCAGCAGCGCGTCGGGGTTGTTGAACCGGAACATCAGCACGGCCACCGGGGTCAGCGCCATGACCGCGCCCGCTAGCAGCGCCGCCCAGACGGGGAAGCGGCGGCGGACGGTGGCGTACAGCACGCCCACGGCGGCCGTGCCCATCAGCGCCTGGGGGACCAGGATGCTCCAGGAGTTCAGCCCGAAGATCCGCACGCTTAGGGCCATCGGCCACAGCGCGGCGGGCGTCTTGTCCACGGTGATGGCGCCCGCCGCGTCGGAGGCGCCGAAGAAGAAGGCCGACCAGCTCGCGCTGCCCGCCTGGACGGCCGCCGAGTAGAACGAGTTGGCCCAGCCGGAGGCGCCGAGGCCCCAGACGTACAGCACCGCCGTGGCGGCGAGCAGCACGGCCGGGGAGAGCCGGGCGGGCACCCGGCGGGGTGCGGCTCCCACGGCCGGCCGGGGTGGGCGGAGTGTGTCAACGGTCACCGGGATCGTCCTTCGCGTCGTGTCGTCGTCTCACGACGCTAGGAAGCGCGTCTCGGCCTCCGCTGAGATCCGCATGAGGATCCGATGAAGGAAGCCGCCCGGAGCCCTGGGCCCCGAGTCCCGGCCGCGGGGTCCCGAGCCGCCTGGAGTCCCGGTTGCGGGCCGGAGCGCCCGGATCCCGGTGGGTCAGATGCTCTCGGGCTCGCCCTCGTCCACCTGGTACGTCGTCTCCCACGAGGCGCCGCAGTGGCAACTGCTCAGCTCCAGCAGCTGTCCGTCCTCGGTGACGGCGTAACCGTCGTTGAGGCGGACGTGGACGTGCACGCTCATAGGAGCCGCCTTCGTGGTCGTCGGCTGTTCGGGCGGCCCTGGGGCCGAACCCCCGAAGTCTTATGAGGTGTTATATACCAACTTGGGTGATTTTTGACTAGAAAGCTATCGAGCGGCGCGGTGGATCTCGTCCAGCAACGCCGCCGCCGCGGTGCCGCCGGGCGCCCCGCTCACCGCCACGGTCTCCCACATCGGAGCCGGATCCGCGAGCTCCAGGAAGCGCACACGAGCGGTCTTCGCCGAGAACGACCGCGGGACCAGGGCGACGCCGAGGCCGTTCCCCACGAGATCGAGCAGGGAGTGGACGTCGGTGACCTCCAGGGCCACGTGCCGGTCGACACCGGCGGCGGCGAGCGCCTCGTCGGCCCGCGTCCGGGTGCCCCAGTCGGGCGGGAAGTCGACGAACCGCTCGCCCCGCAGCGCCGCCAGCCCCACTCTCCCGAGCGCGGCCAGCGGGTGCCCCGGCGCGCAGGCCAGCACGAGCGGCTCGGCCGCGAGAGGGGCCACCACGACGTCGTCGGGCTCGCGCGCCGGGCGGGACACCAGGGCGAGGTCGAGGCGGCCCTCGCGCACCTGCTCGACCAGCTCGCCCGAGCCGCCGTGGCGCAGCCGGATGTCGAGGCCGGGATGGGCCGCCACGAACCCGGCGAGCACCGTCGGCAGGTGCACCGCGTGCAGGCACTGCAGCGAGCCGATGGACAGCGATCCGCGCAGCAGGCCCTGGACGGCGGCCACGGCGTCACGGGCCGCGTCGCTCGCCGCGAGCGCCCTGCGGGCCTCCACCAGCAGCGCCCGGCCCTCGGGTGTGAGCCGCACCTGCCGGGTGTTGCGCCGGAACAGGTCGGCGCCCAGCTCGCGTTCGAGCGCGCGGATGGACGCCGACAGGCCCGACTGCGCGATGTGCAGACGATCGGCCGCCCGAGTGAAGTGGCTCTCCTCGGCGACCGCCACGAAGTACCTGAGCTGCCGCAACTCCACCGCTTATCACCCACGCTGCTCAATGCGATCGAAATCTTCTGTTGGACGGCTTAATGCCGGATTCGCAGGATAGGACACAGAACTCTGATCTGTGTCCTTCGAAGGGGGATCTTCTTATGCGGACTCGCCGCATCGGCGACGTGCAGGTCGGCGCGATCGGTCTCGGGGCCATGCCGATGTCCATCGAGGGGCGGCCCGACGAGCAGCGCTCCGTCGCGACCATCCACGCGGCACTGGACGCCGGGGTGACGCTCATCGACACGGCCGACGCCTACCACCTGCACGCGGACGAGGTGGGCCACAACGAGCTGCTGATCGCCAAGGCTCTGGCGAGCTACGACGGGGACACCTCGGACGTGCTGGTCGCCACCAAGGGTGGACACCTGCGCCCGGGTGACGGCTCGTGGACGCTCGACGGCTCGCCCGACTACCTGAAGCAGGCGTGCGACGCCTCGCTCAAGCGGCTGGGCGTCGACGCGATCGGCCTCTACCAGTTCCACCGGCCAGACCCGCGGGTGCCGTACGAGGAGTCGGTCGGGGCGATCCGCGACCTGCTGGACGCGGGCAAGATCCGTTACGCCGGCATCTCGAACGCCGACCCCGAGCAGATCCGCCAGGCTAACGACATCCTCGGCGGCCGTCTGGTCGGCGTGCAGAACCAGTTCTCCCCGGCCTTCCGCTCCAGCGAGCCGGAGCTGGAGCTGTGCGCGGAGCTGGACATCGCGTTCCTGCCCTGGAGCCCGCTCGGCGGCATCTCCAGGGCGGGCGAGCTGGGCTCGCGCTTCGCGCCGTTCGCGGAGGTGGCGCGGGCCCACAACGTGAGCCCGCAGCAGGTGTGCCTGGCCTGGATGCTGGCCAAGGCGCCTGTGGTGATCCCGATCCCCGGCTCGTCGCGGCCGGAGACCATCCTCGACTCGGTGAAGGCGGTGGACCTGGAGCTGTCGCCCGAGGAGCTCGGCCGGCTCGACGCGGCGGGCTGAGGACTACCTCACTCGTCCGCCCACTGACGGTTGCGGGCCGCCGCGGCCAGCGCGGCGGCCCGCGCCGTCTCGGTCGGCGTGAACGGCAGGTCCGGCCGCCGCGCCACCAGCACGCCGCCGTCGGGCAGGGGGATGGCCATCACGGTCGGTCCTTCCTCGGGAGCCGGCTCGCCGGGGCCATGCCTGCGGATGTCCGCCGTGCGCAGCAACTCGGTCATGGCCGCGACCAGCTCGCCCGGGTCGTCGCGCACGCGCCGACCCAGCAGCAGCGCCTGGATGCCGGGGTCGATGAGGTCCCTGACCTGGGCGGGGACGATGACGGCTTCCGCCCCGCCGGCCCGGTCGACCGCGCGCCACAGGTCGAGGGGCGTCAGCGAGGCCGGGGCCTCGACGATGAACTCGTCCAGGGCGTCGCAGCCTCCCGGCAGCATCGACGCGCTCCCGGCGGGCGCGATCTGCAGGGCGAGGATGTTGCAGCGCAGCCGGGCGAACGCCCCGGCGAGCGCGGCGAGGCGGCCGGGGCGCTCGGCGACCCTGGCCCGCACCCGCCACAGGCTCGTGGGCTGCTCCGCCCTGACGCGGGCGCGTGGCCGTACGCCTCCCGAGGCCGACAGCCGCCGGTGCACGGCCGAGCCGAGGATCAGCGCCAGGCCGAGGCCGACGAGGACCACCGGACCGGGGTCCCGGTGGCCGAGCAGGGTGGTGAGCACGTGGGCGAGGCCGACGGCGAGGAAGAGCGCGGCCAGCTCCGCGACCTCCCGCCGCCAGGACCGGACGCCGTGGTGCCGGTGATGCGGGTGCCCGTTATGCGGGTGCCGGGGATGCGGGCCGGGAGACGCGTGCCCGCCCCCGTCGGCGGCATTTCTCGGTTCGCTCATACCCGGCAGTCTGACCAGACGTTGTTACGCGGTCACGGTCCGTGGAATGTCGCCCGCATTAATCCGCTTTCACACGGCCGCCGTCCTCGCCGCCAGATCATCAGGGTGCCGGTCATTCCGTCCTGACCCAAAGACAGAACGGGTGCCCCGCCGGATCGAGGTAGACCCGCACGTCGTCCTGCGGCTGGTGGTCGGCGAGGGTGGCGCCCGCCTCGACGGCGTGGGCCCCGGCGGTGTCGAGGTCGTCCACCTCGATGTCGAGGTGGAGCATCATCTGCTGCTCCCCGGGCGCCGCGGGCCATACGGGCCGCTCGTACAGCTTCTCGGTCTGGAACGACAGGCCCGTCCCGCCGCCGGGCACGCGCAACGTCACCCATGCGGGCTCGTCGTCATCGATCGGCCAGCCCAGCAGCCGCTGGTAGAAGGCCGCCAGTTCGCGCGCGTCGGGTGCGTTGAGCACCGCCGCCGTCAGGGTCATGCGTGGCGTCATGCGTCCTCCTGAGATCGTCACCGTGCCGCTGCGCCGCGTTTCCCGTGCCGCTGCTCCGCGTTGCCCGTGCCGCTGCGCCGTTGCCCGTGCCGCTGCCCTGTTGCCCGCGGGTGAATCTCAGGGGATGATCTTCAAGGTCATGGAATCCGTGGGAGCGATCCCATTGGCGAGGAGCGACGCATGGACGACTTCGGACAGGCACCGGCGGGCATCGATCCCACCGTCCCCAGCGTCGCCCGGATGTACGACTACTACCTGGGCGGCAAGGACAACTTCCCGGCCGACCGGGAGGCCGCCGAGAAGATGCTCGCCATCGGCCGCCAGATGGGCAACGACGGGCGGGAGATCGCCCGGGAGAACCGCGGCTTCCTCGGCCGCGCCGTACGGCACCTGGCCGAGTCGGGCGTGACCCAGTTCATCGACATCGGCGCCGGGCTGCCGACGCAGGAGAACGTCCACCAGGTCGCGCAGCGCCACGCCCCGGGATCGCGGGTCGTGTACGTGGACAACGACCCCGTCGTCCTCGTTCACGCGCGGGCGCTGCTGGCCGACAACCCGGACACGATGGTCATGAGCGGTGACCTGCGCGACCCCGGCGCCATCTTCGACGACCCGTCGGTGCGGGCCCACATCGACTTCACCCGGCCGTTCGCCGTGCTCATGGTCGCGGTGCTCCACTTCGTCTCCGAGGACGAGGTCGCCGACCGGATCGCGGCGAGCGTCCGCGAACGGCTGGTCCCGGGCGGACACCTGGTGCTGTCGCACATCCACAAGGGCGACGTCCAGGAAGAGGTCGTCGAGGCGAGTAAGCAGGTCTACTCGGCCACCTCCTCCGGCGGGCTCGCGGGCAGGCCGCTGGCGCGGATCGCGTCCTACTTCCACGGCCTGGAGATGCTGGAGCCCGGCCTGGTCCCCGTGCAGGCGTGGCGGCCCGACGTCCCCTGGGAGGTGCCGGCCGACACGAGCCGGTCCGGCATCGTGGGAGCCGTCGCCCGCAAGCCCTGACCGGGCGCCGGGCCCGTCGCCGACCGGCGGCGCGGGTGGTCAGGCGCTGACCGCCTTCTTGTAGAGGCGGGTCGCCAGCGGGATGAACACGACCAGGATGACGGCGATCCAGAGCAGCGACGCCGGGATGGCGTGGTGCAGGGGCCAGGCGTCCGAGGTCTTCATCGCGGTGCTGGTGTTGCCGAAGAGCTCGCGTGCGGCCTGCGTGATGGTGGAGACGGGGTTCCACTCGGCGACGACGCGGAGCGGCGTGGGCAGTTCTGAGCTGTCGAGGAAAGCGTTGGAGACGAACATCAGCGGGAAGGAGAGCATGGTGGCGATGTTGTTGAAGCTCTCCGGGGTGCGCAGGGCCAGCGCGACGGCCGCGGTGAACCAGGAGAACGCGTAGGCGAACAGCAGCAGCAGCCCGAAGCCGAGGACGGCCTCGTAGGGCGAGGTGTGCACCCGCCAGCCGACGATCAGTCCCATCACCGCCATGACGACCAGGCTGGCGAGGTTCATCAGCAGGTCGCTGACGGTCTGGCCGATCAGCACCCCGGACGGGGCCATGGGCAGCGAGCGGAACCGGTCGAAGATGCCCTTCTGCAGGTCCAGGGTCAGTGTGTAGCCGGTGATCTGCGCGCTCATGATCACGGCTTGGACGAAGATGCCGGGGAGCAGGAACTCCCGATACGACATCCCCGGGACGTCGATGACGCTGCCGAAGACGTAGGCGAACATCAGCACGAACACGATCGGGAACATGATCGCGGAGCCGAGCAGGTCGGGCGATCGCCTGATCTTCAGGGTGTTGCGCCTGGCGATGGTCCAGCCGTCGGTGATGGGCATGGTGAGCGCGTTCATCGGGCGGCCTCCCGGGCCTGGGGGTCGGTGCCGGACGCCTGGTGCCCGGTCAGGGTGAGGTAGACGTCGTCGAGGGTGGGCCGCCGCAGGCCGGCGTCGCGCACCCGGACTCCGGCGTCGGCGAGCAGGCCGAGGACCTGGCGGAGCGACTCGGGCCCGTCGGTGACCGGGGCGGTGATCTGGAGCGATTCGGGCACGGTCCGCACGGCGCCGACGGCGAACCGGGCGAGGGTCTGCCGGGCGGTCTCCAGTTCGGCGGCGTCGGTCACGGTCAGTTCGATGCGGTTGCCGCCGATCTGGTCCTTGAGCTCGTCGGCGGTGCCGCGGGCGATGGCGCGGCCGTGGTCGACCACCATGATCTGGTCGGCGAGGTGGTCGGCCTCCTCCATGTACTGGGTGGTGAGCAGCAGCGTGCTGCCGGCCGCGACGAGTTCCGAGATGGCGTCCCACAGCGCGGCGCGGGCGCGGGGGTCCAGGCCTGTGGTGGGTTCGTCCAGGAACAGCACCGGCGGATCGGCGACCAGGGCGCCGGCGAGGTCGATGCGGCGGCGCATGCCGCCGGAGTAGCCCTTCACCGGACGATCCGCGGCGTCGGTGAGGTCGAAGCGTTCGAGCAGCTCACGGGCTCGGGCCTTGCTGCGCCTTGCGCCCAGGTGGTAGAGCCGTCCGATCATCTCCAGGTTCTCTGCGCCGGTGAGGTGCTCGTCGACGGCGGCGTACTGGCCCGACAGTCCGATGGACGAGCGCAGCCGCCGGGCGTCACAGACGACGTCGCATCCGGCGACGGTGGCGCGGCCGCCGTCGGGGCGCAGCAGCGTGGTCAGGACCCGCACCGTCGTGGTCTTGCCGGCGCCGTTCGGGCCGAGCAGGGCGAGCACCGTCCCTTGCGGGACAGCGAAGCTCAGCCCGTCGAGAGCGGTCACCTCGCCGTATCTCTTGACCAGTCCTTCGGCGGTGATCGCGTCGCTCATGGGGGGTCTCCTTGCTGGTGTTCGGAGGTCAGGACCGGTGGATGTCGATGTCGCCCCAGTTGGTGTTCACGTGCACCTCGACGACCGTGTCGGTCGCCTCGGGGCCTTCGGCGGCGTCGAGGGCGTTGCGCACCACGCCGTTCTTGGAGTGCAGGTCCAGCCAGGCGGCCGTGCCCTCGGCGATGCCGACGCCGACCTTGCCGTAGCCGGTCTCCAGGTGGACGGTGCCGCTCACGGCCACGTGGATCCGGATCCCGCCGTGCGCGGTCCTGGCGGTGAGGTCGGCCAGCACGCGGTCGACGGTGATGTCACCGTGGGCGGTCTTCAGTTGCAGGTCACCGGTCGCTTCGCCGAGGGTGATGGCGCCGGTGGAGGTTTTCAGCGTGCCGGGGCCGTCGATGGTTCCGATCCGGATCGCCCCGGTGGAGGTGGTCACCTCGGCGGGTCCGGTCACCCGGTCGACGGAGACGTCGCCGTACGACGCCTTGGCCTCCAGAGGGCCGGTCTCCTCCAGGCGCAGGCCGCCGTACGAGCTCTGCAGGACGGTCTGGCCGAGCGGGCCGGTGGCGATGAGGTCCGCGGCACCCTGGGTCTCGACGCGGGAGCCGGCCGGTAGTTCGACGGTCACGTCGATGAAGCCGCGCCAGGGCAGCAGATATCTCAGGGCCTTCGGCTTGGGGTCCTTGACCAGCAGTCGTCCGCCGGAGAACTCGACGATCGTCCGCTCGGCGGCCTGCACGCTCGCCTCGCTGGACGGGTCGCTGGGGCGCACCTCCACCACGGTGTCGGCACGGTCGCTCGCGTGGACGCGGACCTGGCCGAGGTAGATCTGGATGTCGGCGGTGATCGGCTCGGGGGTGTCGAAAGCAGGCATGGCGGAGCCCTCCTCACGGGTCTGGTGGAACATCCCGGCCTCGGGGCCGGGCGATGAGTGGTGACGGGTGATGAGACCGGGCGGGCGCCGCTAGCGCACCCAGCCGGTGTAGCCGCGCCCGCTGCGGGGCTGCTTCGGCCGGTCGGCGGGACCGCTCACGGCGCCTGGCTCGAACGCGGCGGAGACGGCGCGGACCAGCCAGGCGTTGACCGAGATCCCCTGCCGGGCGGCCGCCTCTTCCACACGCACCTTGAGCGGCTCGGGCAGCCGCAGGGTCACCCGCGCGGTGCCGCCCTCCTCGCCGAACGGCGGCCCGGCAGGCGGGGTGGCCTCCGGCGCCGCCGGCGGCGCGGTCTCCGCCCCGCCGGCCGCGCCCCCCGGAGACGGCGCCGGCTGCGGTGGCGTCACCACGAACGCCGGGTCACCGCCGCGTAGCCGCACGTCGACCGAGCCCGGTGCGAGATCACGGGTGATCTCGTCCGCCGCCGCCGACAGCGCCTCCAGCAAGGTGAGCCTGGCGGCCGATTCGAGGGCGCCGGTGAGGCGTTCGGCCAGAGCGCGGGCGTCCGGACCGCCCGCTTCGGCGGCGACGGCGAGCTGCCGGCGGAGGTTCTCGACGTATGGCATCAGATCCATGACCCAACTATGACGCCACTCTGACGTCAAGTCAATCGGCTATGACGTCAGTCCGCATCAAAGATGATGTCATCTGCAGGAATAGCGCAGGACGGCGAGCCGATCGGCGACGCCGCCGTCGTGAGCCGGGCCGGTGCTCGCGTCCGCCGGACGGCAGGGATCAGCGCAGGGATCAGCGCAGGGCGCGGGTGAGCACGTCGAGGGTGATCTCGATGATGTCGTCCGGATCCGTCGCCACGGGCTCCGGGACGTGTGCCGCCGCGTCGGGCATGAGGCGGCGGGCCCCCGCCCGCAGCACTCCCCACGCCAGCTCGGCCCGCAACGCCGGATGGTCGGCCCCGGCCTCGCGCAGCGCGTCGGCGAGCGGTGCGATCAGCGCGCCGTGCAGCTCGTCCACCCGGACCCGGCACTCGCCCGGCAGCCCGATCGCCTGCAGCGCCGGGATCAGCGCGTAGTCGGGGCTGCCGACGAAGTCGAGCGCGGCCCTGCCGTACGCGCGGATCCTGCCGGGCAGCGAGCCATCCGGGCCGGCGGGGGCGATGGCGGCGCGCAGGCGGGCCGACCAGCGGGGAAAGGCGTCCTCCACGAGCTGCGCCAGGATGTCGGCGGTGGAGGCGAAGTAGCGGTAGACGCTGGAGCGGGCCAGGCCGATCCGGGCGCCGACGGCGGCCGGGGTGAGCGCGTGCACACCCTCGGCGGCCAGGATCTCCCGCGCCGCCTCCAGCAGGGCGGCGTGCTGGTTGGCCCGGTGATCCGCGACGGTCGCCGCGCTGATCCTCGGCATTACCCCCTCCAGGGTCGCTACATGTCCAGGTCGCGACCTCCAGTATCCGGCCCGCCGGCCGCGACCCGCTCCGGCGACTCGTCCTTCACGGCCGGTGTGCGGGGGAGCAGGAACGTGACGCCGACCCCGGCCAGCAGCGCCAGCGCCGTGATGAACGTGACCCTGCGGGTCGCCTCGGCGGCGGCCTCGACCGCCGCCGCGTGGATCACCGGGTCGCGGAGCGCGGGGATGGCGGCGCCGGCGCTCTCCTCGACCGCGCGCGCCGCACTCGTCCGCACCTGCTCGGGCCGGTCGGCGAGCCCGCGCTCGACGGCCGAGCCGAGGCCGGCCACCAGCACCCCGCCCAGGATGGCGACTCCCAGCGCCGCGCCGAGCTGGCGGACCGTGCTCTGGAGCGCCGACGCGCCGCCGGACAGACGCGCCGGCACGTCGGCCATGAGGACGCCGGTGAGCTGCGCCGTGGCGAAGCCGATGCCCGCGCCGTAGAGGAGCAGCCACGGCACGGGCCGCCAGGCGCCCATGTCCGGCGCGAGGGACAGGCCGATGCCGGCCGCGCCGACGGCCTCCATGCCCAGGCCGATCCGCACGATCGTCCGCGGGGACAACGTCTTCGACAGCGGGGGGACCAGCCCGCCCGCGAGGAAGGTGCCGAGGGCCAGCGCGGCGATGACGAGACCGGCACGGAAGGCGGTGTAGCCGAGCGCGGACTGCAGGAAGAGCGGCAGCACGAGGATCATGCCGAACTCGCCGAGCGCCACGATCACCGCCGCCATCGCGCCGTAGCGGAAACTCGGCAGCTCGAACAGCGTCAGGTCGACGAGCACGGGCCGGCCGGCGCGCTCGCGCCGCCGTTCGCGTACGACGAGGGCGACCAGCGCGAGGATGCCGACGCCGAAGGCGAACGGCACGGGGGAGACGCTCTCGAACCGCAGGCCGAACAGGTCCGCGGTCCGCCGCGGCTCCCACCAGCCGTACTTCTGGCCCTCGATGAGCGCGAAGACGACGCCGGTCGTGCCGAGCACGGCGAGGACGAGTCCGGCCAGGTCGCCACCCGCCCTGTGGCCGTCGCGTGATTCGGGCACCCGCAGCGAGCCGAGCAGGAGCAGCGCGCCGATGGGCAGGTTGATCCAGAAAGCGGCCCGCCAGCCGTGCTCGGTGACGAGCCAGCCCCCCACCAGCGGGCCGACGGCGGCCATGCCGCCGATGATGGAGCCCCAGACCGCGAAGGCGATCACCCGCTGACGGCCCACGTAGACGCGGTTGATGATCGCGAGGGTCATCGGCACCGCCATCGCCGCCCCCACGCCCTGCACGGCCCGTACGCCGATGAGCATGGGCCCGTTCACCGACGTCGCCGCCAGCACGCTCGCCAGCAGGAAGACCGCGACGCCCAGGGCGAACAGGCGGCGCCTGCCGTACCGGTCGCCGGCCCGGCCGAACGGGATGAGCAGCGCCGCGAACATCAGCGAGTAGATCGAGTTGACCCACTCCACGTCGGTGGCGCCCAGGCCCAGGTCGGCGATGATCGCGGGCACCGCCACGTTCACGATCGTGGCGTCGATGACGACCATCGACACGCCCGTCGCGAGCACGACGAGGGGGATCCAGCTTTGGCGCGATGTTGGCGACGACATGTCGCGAACTATAGCAACACCATGTCGCCAACTTGCTCACGAGGGGGCGCGGCGGGCGCGGGCGCGGCGCTTGCCCTCGTGCATGGCCTGGACGCGGGCGACCGGGATCGTGTGGCCTTCCTCGATCAGGTCGCGGGGCAGCCGCTGGGGCTCCGGCATGAGCGCGGCCCAGGGGTCGCCGTCCCGCAGCAGCCCCGCCGCCGTGTGGACGGTGAAGTCGCCGGGGGTGATCCGGTCCAGGTCGTCCCAGGCCACCGGGAACGACACGGGAACGCCGGGCCGTACGCGCGGGCTGTAGGCCGCCACCACGGTCGCCCCGCCCGACCGGGTCGAGTCGATGAACACCCTGTCCCCGCGGTCCTCCCGGATGAACGCCGTCGTGGCGAGGGCGGGGTCGAGGCGCTCGGCGCGTACGCCGAGCGCGCGGGTGGCCGCGGCGACGTCCTCCGTCGTGTGCGCCTCCAGCGGCACGAACACGTGCAGGCCCTTGGCGCCGCTGGTCTTCACCGCTCCCGAAAGACCGGCGTCGGCCAGCGCCCGGCCGGCCAGGCGGGCGGCGGCGACGGCCTGCGGGAACGCCTCGGCCGACGGCGGGTCGATGTCGAGCACGAGATGGGTCGGACGGTCCCAGTCGCCGGCGTGGACGAGGGCGGGGTGATACTCCACCGCCCTCTGGTTGGCGAGCCACAGCAGGGTGCGCCGGTCGTCGCACAGGGCGTACGACACCCGCCGCTGCGACGACTCGGCCCAGAGAGTGACCGTCCGCACGAAGTCCGGGGCGTAGGAGGGCACGTTCTTCTGCATGAACGGCGCCTGGCCCTGCCGCACCCGCACCACGGACAGCGGCCGGTCGCGCAGCACCGGGATGACGCGGTCGCGGACCGCGTCCAGGTAGTCGACCAGGTCGCGTTTGGTCGCGCCGGCGCCGTCGAACAACGGCTGGTCGAGGTTGGTCAGCGTGACTCCGTCGCGCACCTCATCGCTGGTCATCGCATCACCATGCCCGCGCTCGGGCCGGGGAATCAACCGTCCAGCGGGGCCGGATAGCCGCGCAGGACCTTCTTCGGCTCGCGCACCCCGGCCTTCCGCTCCTCCCCGGAGGTCGCTCGACCCGGCTGAGCGGCATGGCCTCTGTCTCTCAATGTGAGACATAATTGCTCAAATAGCGAGACCTGTGGAATGGTCTCCGCATGGCACAAGAAACGGCCGTGTACACCCACGGCTTTCACGAGTCCGTCCTGCGCTCCCACCGCTGGCGCACGGCCGCCAACTCGGCGGCGTACCTGCTGGGCGCGCTGAAGCCCCACATGCGGATCCTGGACGTCGGCTGCGGTCCTGGCACGATCTCCGCGGACCTGGCCGAACTGGTGCCGCAGGGCGAGGTGATCGGGCTCGACACCGCACCCGGCATCCTGGAGCAGGCGCGCCGCGAGGCGGAGGGGCGCGGCCTGGGCAACGTGAGCTTCACGACCGGCGACGTGCACGCGCTCGACTACCCCGACGCCTCCTTCTGCGTGGTGCACGCCCACCAGGTGCTCCAGCACGTCGGCGACCCGGTGGGCGCGCTGCGCGAGATGCGGCGGGTGACCAAGCCGGGCGGGATCGTCGCGGTGCGCGACTCCGACTACGCCGGCTTCGTGTGGTATCCGCAGGTTCCGGCCCTGGACGACTGGCTGGACCTCTACCGGCGGGTGGCCCGCGCCAACGGCGGCGAGCCCGACGCCGGGCGCCGCCTGCGCGCCTGGGCCGGGGAAGCCGGGTTCACCGACATCACCTCGTCATCGTCCACCTGGTGCTACGCCACCCCGGAGGAGCGGGAGTGGTGGGGCGGGCTGTGGGCCGACCGCACGGTCCAGTCCTCCTACGCCGAGCGCGCGGTCGCGGTCGGCCACGCCACGCAGGACGACCTGCGGCGGATCGCCGACGGCTGGCGGGAGTGGGCCGCGAGCGAGGACGCCTGGTTCAGCGTCCTGCACGGCGAGATCCTCTGCCGTGTGACCTGACGACCCGGCCCGTGCCCGTACGTGCCACTTCGGGGCCGCCGGGACGAGGGCCCGCACGGAGGTTCACGCCCCCTCGGGCAGGGCGGTGCGGAGGAACCCCTCGTACCCGCGCGCGGCCACCCGGTCGCACATGGCCCGGTAGTTGCCCACGCCGCCCGCGTACGGCAGGAAGGTGCGGGGCTTTCCGGCGATGTTCGCACCGGAGTACCAGCTCTCGGCCCTGCCGTAGAGAGTGAACTCGGCCAGCTCCCTGACGTGATCCATCCAAGCCGCCTCGGCGCCGGCCTCGGCCTCGATCAAGGCCCGTGGGCCGAACGCGCGCTCGAGGTCGGCGAGGCAGGCGGCGATCCACTCCACATGCTGCTCGATGGAGACGATCATGTTCGTGAGCACGGAAGGGCTGCCGGGACCGGTGATCGTGAACAGGTTGGGGAACCCGGCGCTCATCAGGCCTAGGTAGCTGCTCGGCCCGGCCGCCCACGCGTCCCGAAGCCGCCGCCCGCCGCGGCCTCGGATGTCCATCGCGAGCAGCGCACCCGTGATGGCGTCGTATCCGGTGGCGAAGACGACGGCGTCGACGTCGAAGGTCTCCCCGGCGGTTCGGATTCCGTTGGGGACGATCTCCGTGATGGGGGTCTCGCGCAGGTCCACGAGGGTGACGTCCGGACGGTTGTAGACCGCGTAGTAACCGGTGTCCAGGCACAGGCGTTTGAGGCCTATGGAGTAGCCGGTGGGGACCAGCCGTTCGGCCGTCGCCCGATCGGTCACGATGGAGCGAATCTTGTCTCGTACGAAGTCGGCCGCCGTCCGGTTGGCCTCCTCCGAGAGCAGCAGATCGGAGAAGGCGGCCAGGAAGCCGACCCCGCCGCGCGACCACCTGCGTTCGAACTCGGCCAGTCGCTCCTCCGGGCTCACCTCCAGGGCCGAACGCTCCCCGTACTCGATCAGGAACCCGCCTGGCGAGGTCCGGGCCCGCCGGGCGAGGGCGTCGCGGTTGTCCTTGAACCACCGTTCCCGCGCCGGGTCCAAGGGGCCGTTCACCGCCGGTGTGCTGAAGTTGGGCGTCCTCTGGAACACCGTCACGTGCGCGGCCTGCTCGGCCACGGCGGGAATCAGCTGGATGCCGGACGAACCCGTACCCACCACGGCGACCCGTTCGCCCGTGAAGTCGACGCCCTCGTGCGGCCAGCGGCCCGTGTGATACCAGCGGCCCTCGAAGGATCCGAGGCCGGGCAGGTCGGGGACGTTGGCCGCCGACAGGCAGCCGACGGCGGTGATGAGGAACCTGGCGCGCAGGGGGGCGCCGTGTTCGGTCGTCACCGTCCAGCAGCCGTCGTCCTCGTCGTACACCGCGCCCGTCACCCGCGTGCCGAACCGGATGTCCTCGCGCAGGTTCAGCCGATCGGCGACATAGCCCGCGTACCGCAGGATCTCCGGCTGTGCGGCGTAGCGCTCGCTCCAGCTCCACTCCCGGGTGATCTCGGGGCAGAAGGAGTAGGAGTACTCCAGGCTCTCCACGTCGCAGCGCGCTCCCGGGTAACGGTTCCAGTACCAGGTGCCGCCGACGTCTCCGCCCGCCTCCAGGACGCGGGCCGTGAAGCCCGAGACACGCAGCCGGTGCAGCATGTACATGCCGGCGAATCCGGCGCCGACGACGATCGCGTCGAACCGGGCCGCGCGATCGTGCGGCCTCACCAACGTCTCGGACACGAACGAATTCCTCCTGCGGGAGCGCGAACCGGCCCAGGGAAGGCCTCCAGGCCCGGCCGCTCGCAGGGGTGAGCTGCGGGCGACCGCCAGGCCGACCGGTTGACGACTTTCGCATCCGGGTCTGTAACGGGCCTGAAACGACGGGGCGGCACCTCGTCCTGCGCGCCCCGGCGTACCGGACCGCCTCTCTGGAATCGCGCTGACGCGGAACGCGCGGCCGCTCGCCCCCTGCGTCAGCGGCGCGTCAGCGGGGCTCCAGGATCCGGTGCGACAGTGTCCGCGGCGGAGGCTCGGGGGAGCGCCTCGGCGGCCACGAGACCGCATCAGGCGGAGTGCCGGCGTGGGGGCTTCTCACCGCGGTGCCGTCCCGGGACACCGGGAGACGGCCGGGGACGCGACGGTGACCCTCGCGCGCCGAGGGTCACCGGTGGCGCCCGGCGCCGAGCCTCGAGGCAGGACCGCACGCAGGACATCTCGAAGGGGGAGAACGAGTGCTGGAGAAGCTGGTCGAAGGCGATCTTCCGCCGGTCATACTTGTGGACTTCGCCATGTTCTCCACCGCCGACACGATGACCGGCCTGATGGGCGTCCCGGAATCAAGGTGGGAGACCTACCGCATCGACGCCGTGCAGGACCTCGAGATCCACGGGTCCCTGACCATCGCCCGGCTGGCCGACCTGTACGCAAAGGAGATCGAGGGGCTGGGGCGCCGGCCCGCCGCCGTGCTCGGCTACTGCAGCGCGGCGACGCTCGCACTCGCGCTTGCTAAGCGGCTCACGAGCAGCGGGGACGGGCACGCGCCCGCCGTGGTCCTCGTCGAGCCGACGTGGCTCACCGTGACCATGATCGGGCAGGAGCTGGACGCCCTGCGGGCGACGCTCGGCGCAACCGGAGACCGGCCCGCCGAGCTCACACTCGACACCGTCCTCGCCACGCTCACCGGCGACCTCACGACCAAGCTCGCCGTCGACGGCATGCCCGAGGCCGAGATCGAGACGTGCGTCACGATGCTGACCCAGCGCTACGAGGCATGGTTCGGCTTCCTCTTCGCGACCGTGGACGCGGCCGTGCCGACGCCCGAGGCGCCGGTTTCGCTCGTCGTCAGCGGTGCCAGTGACCGGGGACCGGCGCCGGGATGGACCGCGGCGCAGTGCTCCTCCGTCCGGGTCGACGTTCCCCCCGGTGAGTTCCTGCGGAGCCCCGTGGTGCGCCAGAAGATCTTCGATCTGATCGACCGCGCATGAACGCGACCACGGCGGGTGGACCGCCGCAGACGTCGTATCGGGCGCGTGTCTACTGCTTCGCCCACGCCGGCGGCTCGGCGGGGGAGTTCCGTGAGTGGACGGGCCTCGCCGGCGAGGTCGAGATCATCGGTGTGGAACGGCCGGGACGCGGCGCCAGGTTCGCCGAACCGGCCTCACGGGATCTGCGCGCCCTGGCCGGGGAGCTGGCGGACTCCCTGCCGCTTGACCTGCCCTTCGGTCTGTTCGGCCACAGCTTCGGCGCCCTGCTCGCCTTCGAGATCGCGCACGCGCTGCGCGCTCGCGGTCGCAGGACCCCCGATTGGCTGTGGGTGTCCGCCTTCCCGAGTCCCGACATCGCGCGCCGAGAGCCCGAGGTGCGGCACCTCCCGGACGCCGACCTGCTGTGGACGCTGCACAGGAGGCACGACGGGATTCCCGCCGAGGTGCTGGAGAGTCCCGAACTGATCGAGATCGTGGCGACGTACATGCGGGCCGACTACGCGGCCATGGAGACCTACCGATTCCAGGACCGCCGGCCGCTGGCGTGCGCTCTGCAGGTCCTGTGCGGTGCCGACGAGCACGACCTGCACGACAGGCTCGGCGGCTGGGAGCAGCACTCCGCCGGCGCCTTCTCCATGCGCCTTCTCCCGGGCGGCCATTTCTACCTGCGCCGTCCCGACAACAGGCGCCGCATCGTGCAGGCGATGCGCGCTGCGGCGATGACCATCGATCCGACTCCGGGGGTGGAGTGATGAGGGAGATCTCAACCGGTCCGCGACGCGACGGAGGCGGTCGCTCATGACCTCCGAACCGCGACAGTGGGGGCGTGCGCCGGAGGTGGACGCGGAGGCGTCCGTGGGAGAGCTGATCGCCGAGGCGGGCGCCGAGTTCCCGGACCTGCCGGCGGTCCGGGATCTTGGACGGGGCCTGAGCCTGACCTACGCGCAGCTCCTCGGACAGGTCGAGGCGCAGGCCGACGGGCTGCTGGCACGCGGGGTCGGGGCCGGCGACCACGTGATCGTGGCGCTGCCCCGTTCCGTCGAGGAGATCGTGGCCGTCCTCGCCGTTCTCAGCGTGGGGGCCGTCTACGTTCCTGTGGACGCCTCGCTCCCGGAGCCGAGGCTCAGGTCGATGCTCGACCCGGTCCGGCCGAAGGCCGTGGTCGCGGACTTCGCCGCGGCCCGCTCCATCGTCCGGGCCGCCCCCGCAGGGTGCGTGCCCGTCCAACCGGCGCCGATGACCCACCCGCCCGCCGCCGGCCCGCGCAGGGCTTGGGCCCAACGGGATCCCGGGGACATCGCCTACATCACGTTCACGTCGGGATCGACCGGTGTGCCGAAGGCCGTGCGCATTCCCCACCGCGGTGTCGTGCGCCTCGTACGCGGCGCCGTCTACGCGCGGAGGGGGCCCGGCGAGCGGATGCTCCGGCTCGCCCCGCTGGCCTTCGACGCCTCGACGCTGGAGATCTTCTGTGCGCTGGCCACCGGCGCGACCGCGGAGGTCTTTCCCGACGGCCCGGTCTCGCCGGGCGAACTGGCGGTGTTCATGCGCGAGGCCGAGGTCAGCGTCGCCTTCCTGACCGCGGGCCTCTTCCGGGTCGTGGCCGCCGAGGCGATCGAGGCCTTCGCCACCGTCCGGCAGGTGTTCACCGGCGGTGACGTCGTGCCCCCGGACGCGGTCCGCGCCGTGTTGTCGCGTCATCCCGGGCTGACGGTGGTCAGCGCGTACGGACCGACCGAGAACACCACGTTCTCCACGGTGCATCCCATGCGGAGCGCGGCGGAGGTCGAGGCGCCCGTGCCGATCGGCAGGCCGATCGCGGGCACCTCCGCGCTGGTCCTCGACGAGGCGGGCGAGCCGGTCGGGCCGGGCGAGGTCGGCGAGCTGTATCTCGGCGGCAGCGGGCTGGCCGCCGGCTACCTGGGCGCCCCCGAGGAGACGGGACGGGCCTTCGTGACACCCCCCGGCCGGCGGGAGCGCTTCTACCGCACGGGCGACCTCGTGCACTGGGACACGACGGGACGACTGCACTTCGACGGGCGGCGCGACCGGCAGGTGAAGGTGCGCGGCTACCGCATCGAGCTGGCGGAGATCGAGGGCCGGCTGGCCGGGCACGCCGATGTACGGGACGTCGCCGTCGTGGTGACCGGCGCCGACGCCGGATCCAGGCGCCTGCTCGCCGCGGTGGTGGCCGACCACGAGGACGGCCTGGTGGCACGCCTGCGCGAAGCGCTGCGCGCCGAACTGCCCGACTACATGGTGCCGGCGCTGTGGGTGGTGACCGACAGGCTGCCGTACACCTCGAATGGCAAGGTGGACGTCGCCGAGCTCGAACGCCGCGCCACGGCGGGCGACCGCGGCCGGCCGCCGGCTCCGCCCGCCGGAGGGACGACGCGCCACGGCGACGGCGGCGGACGCGGCGAGGACCGCGGGCCGGTCTTCGAGGACGTCATCGCCGGCGTATGGCGCGAGGTGCTGGGCACGGCCGATTTCGGCGTCCAGGATCCCTTCTTCGAGATCGGCGGGGACTCGCTGCTGGCCGGGCGCGTGCACACACGCCTGCGCGCCGAGCTGCCCGACCACCCTCTGCGCATCGTGGACATCTTCCAGTACCCGACCGTCCGGGCGCTGGCCGAGCATCTGAGAGGGGTGCGGCGGTGAGCCGGGAGACGGGCGCACAGCGGGAGGGCGTCGCGATCATCGGATTCGGGCTGCGACTGCCCGGCGCCGAGACCGCCGCGCAGTTCTGGGACAACATCGCTTCCGGCCGGGAGTGCCTCACCCGGTTCGAGCCCGGCGAACTGGCGGCGGAGGGGGTGCCGGAGGCTGTTCTCGCCGATTCGGCCTATGTCCCGGTGCGCGGGGTGATCTCGGGCGTCGAGGACTTCGACGCAGGTCTGTTCGGCATGCCGCCGCGCGAGGCCCAGGTCACGGACCCGCAGCAGCGGCTGTTCCTCGAGTGCGCGCTTGAGGCCCTGGAGAACGCCGGATACACCCAGGAGACGGCCCCCGGTCCGATCGGGGTGTACGCGGGCACGGGCAAGAACCACTACCTGATGCGGCACGTCATCGGGCACGCCGGCCTCGTCAGGAACCTCGGGGACATGGCCATGCTCGTCGGCCACGAGAAGGACCATGTGGCGACGCGCACGGCCTACCGGCTCGGTCTGCGGGGCCCTGCGATCACCGTTCAGACCTCCTGCTCCACGTCGCTGGTCGCCGTGCACATGGCCGTGCAGAGCCTGGTGCGGCACGAGGCGGACCTCATGCTCGCCGGTGGCGCGTCGGTCGTCCTGCCCCAGAGGTCCGGCTACCTCTACAGCCCGCACGACATCCTGTCGCCCGACGGGCACTGCCGTGCCTTCGCGAAGGACGCCAGGGGCGCCGTGCCGGGCAACGGTGTCGGCGTCGTGGTGCTGAAGCGGCTGAGCGACGCCGTACGCGACCGGGACACGATCTACGCGGTGATCAGGGGATCGGCCGTCAACAACGACGGGGAGCGCAAGGTCGGCTACACCGCCCCCAGCGTGAGCGGGCAGGCGGACGTCATCCGCGCCGCGCAGGCCGCGGCGGGCGTGGGCCCGGACACGATCCAGTACGTCGAGACCCACGGCACCGGCACGGAGCTCGGCGACCGGATCGAGGTCGAGGCCCTCGTCCAGGCGTTCGGGCGGGGCGAGCCGGGTTCCTGCGCGCTCGGCACCCTGAAGCCGAACATCGGGCACGTGGACATCGCCGCCGGAGTCGCCGGGCTGATCAAGGCGTCGCTCGCACTGCACCACGGCCGCATCCCGCCGAGCATCAACTGCGATCAGGAGGACCCCGGCCTGGGCCTCGACGACAGCCCGTTCTACATCAACAGGACGCTGCGGCCCTGGCCCACGACGGACGGCCCGCGCAGAGGCGCGGTCAGCGCTTTCGGCGTCGGCGGCACGAACGCGCACGTCGTGCTCGAACAGGCTCCCCCCATCGCCGACAGCCGGCCGGCGCCGGCCCTGCCCGTCATCGTGCCGCTCTCGGCGCACACCCCGGACGCCCTGACCGAGCTGACCGACCGGCTGGCCGGGCACGCGCGCGCCAACCCCGAGGCCGACGTCCGCGACATGGCGCACACGCTGCGGCTCGGCCGCCGGCAGCGGGAGTACCGCTCCGCCGCGGTCGTGTCCGGCGCCGCCGAGCTGGGTGTCCCCTCGGCGTTCCGGCTGCCGGCCCGCAGCAGCGACTCGGTGAGCGTCGGCTTCCTCTTCACCGGCCAGGGCAACCAGCACCCCGGCATGGCCGCGGAGCTGTACGACCGGTTCCCCGTCTTCCGCGCGGCCATGGACGACTGCGCCAGGGAGTTCTCCGTCAGCACCGGCATCGACATCCGCTGGACGCTCTGCGACGTCCCCGGCGACCGTGCCGCCGCCCAGGCCGAACTCGACGGCATGGCCCTCGCCCAGCCGTCCGTCTTCGCCGTGGAGTACGCGACCGCCACGCTGCTGCTGTCGCTGGGACTGCGGCCCAAGGCGTTGATCGGCCACAGCCTGGGCGAGTACGCGGCGGCCTGCATCGCGGGGGCGATGAGCCTGGCCGACGCCGCGGCACTGGTGGGGGCCCGAGGCCGCCTGCTGGACCGCGTGCGGGGCGGGGCGATGCTGGCGGTCTTCGCGGCGGAGGAGAGCGTCGCCCCGCTGTTGCCCGCGTCCCTGTCGGTGGCCGCGATCAACGCACCCCGCTCGATCGTGGTGACCGGCCCGGCCGACGCGATGCCGGACCTCGTCGAGCGGCTCGACGCGCGCGGCATCCGGCACCGTAAGGTCCCCGTGCCGATCGCGGCGCACTCGGCGATGCTGGACGGCCTCCTCGACGAGTTCCGCGCCCATGCCGAGAGGCTCGCCTACCGCCCGGCCGCCATCCCGGTCGTCTCCGGGATCACCGGACGGCCCGTCGACCCGGAACGCGGTTTCGACGCGGACTACTGGACGCGCCACCTGCGCCAGACCGTCCGGTTCGCGGCCGCGGTCGAGTACGCCCTCCAGTGGCGCGACCCGCTGCTGATCGAGGTGGGCCCCGGCCGCACGCTGGCCAACCTGGCGCACGAGACGGCCGCAGGCCGCCCGCTGGTGGCCCTCGCCGCCCTGCCCGGCCGCAAGGACGACGCGCGGCCGCCGCAGACCCTGCTGGAGGCCGTGGCCGCGGCGTGGTGCGCCGGAGCCCCGGTGGACTGGTCCGCCCTCGACGACGACCCGCACGCGCGCCGGGTGCCCCTGCCCCGCTATCCGTTCCAGCGCGGCAGGCACTGGCTCGATCCGGTGGCGCCCGAGCCGTCCGGACCGGAACGCGGCGTGCGCATGCCCGCGCCCGCTCCGGAGACCGCTCCGGAGACCGCCGCGGAGCGGCGCGGCCTCCCGGCGGAGCGGGAGATCACCGTCGTCTGGCGGGACCTGCTGGGAGTGGAGGACGTCGGCCCCGATGACAACTTCTTCGCGCTCGGCGGCCAGTCCCTCCTCCTCGTCCGGATGATCGCCCGGCTCAAGGAGCTGACCGGCGTCGCCATCCCGCTGCGGGACGCGGTCGCCGCCCCGACCGTGCGGGGGATCGCGGCGCTGCTCGCGCACCACGGAAGGGGCCGCGCATGACCGCCGGTGACGCCAGGCTCGCGGTCGTCTTCGGCGAGGGCGCGGTGACCCTCGGCGACATGCTGGTCGGCCTGAGCTTCTGCCACGATCTGATCTTCGTGGTGGCGCCGGGCCCGGACGGCGCGCGCTACGCCGCCCTGCTCGAGTCGGCGGGCACCGTCATGACGCTCACCGGAGACTCGCACGCCGACGGCCGAGCGCTCCGCGCGGCCGGGGCGAGCGGGATGGTGACCTTCAGCGAGCAGGAGCTACCCGTCGCCGCCGGGCTCGCCGCCGCGGCCGGCCTGCCGTTCCACAGCCCGGAGACCGTCGAACGGCTCACCGACAAACACCTCCAGCGGCGGGCGATGCGCGAGCACGGCATCGAGACCCCGGCGTCGTGGCTGCTGCGCAGCCCCGCGGACTGGCCCCGGGACGTTCGGCTGCCCGCCGTGCTCAAACCGGTCCGAGGGGAGGGCAGCCGCAACACTCACCTCGTAGAGGACGCCGCCGAGGGCGCGGCCCTGGCCGGCCGGCTCCTCGACCCCGAGGGCGCCGCCGCGGAGGAGGGTCTCGTCGTCGAGGAGTGCCTGACGGGCGTCCCGAGCGAGCCCTTCGGCGACTACGTCTCGGTGGAGAGCGCCTGCGCGGGCGACAGCATCCACACGATCGGCGTCACCGGGAAACTGCCGCTGCTGCCGCCGTTCCGCGAGAACGGGCAGTTCTTCCCGGACACGCTGGACGACGCCCTGCGGGCCGAAGTGATCGAGATGACCGAACGGACGCTCCGGGCCCTCGGCGTGCGGCATGGGATCACCCACACCGAAGTCAAGATCACCGATCGCGGGCCCCGCGTCATCGAGGTCAACGGCCGCATCGGCGGGTTCATCAACGAGCTGTACCTGCGGGCGACCGGCATGGACCTCATCGAGGTCGCGGGCCGGCTCGCACTCGGGCAGGACGTGGAGCCGGCCGTGCGTCCCCGGGACGGCGTGTTCTTCCAGCACTACACCCGGCCGCTGCCCGAGGCGACCCGGGTGGTCGCGATCGAGGGGGCCCGCTCGCTCACCCGGATTCCGGGGATCACCGCGCGACGCCAGCTCGTCCAGCCGGGCACTCCGTTGCCGGGCGACGGCAAGGCGGTCTATCTCGACCTGCTCGTCGGCGACGCGCCGTCGCACCGGGAGATGCTCGCCGTGCTCGACCACGCCCTTTCGGGGATCGGCTTCACCTTCGACACTCCGGCGGGCCCGGTCACCCGAACCGGCGCCGAGCTGCGCGACAGAGTTCCGGTCCACCGCTGACCGGGCGCGAACCAGGGGGGCTTGTATGGGAGAAAGAAAAGCGGGGGTGAGCGGGCCGGACAGCGGCCGCTCCGAGGCGACGGGGATCGCGGTCGTCGGCTACGGCAACGCCGGGCGCCAGCACGTCGACGCCCTGGCCGGCGCCGCCGGCGCGTACGCCGCCGCGGTGGTGGAGACGGATCCGGCGGCGGCGTCGCGAGCGCGGGGCGCCGGACTGACGGTGCGCGCGCTGGACGAGGTGCTGGCGGACGACGCCGTCCGGGCGCTGGCGCTGTGCCTGCCCCCGGGCGCCCGTACGGACGTCGCGCGGGCCGCCGTGGCCGCAGGCAAGCATCTGCTGCTGGAGAAGCCGCCGGCGCGCACCGCGGAGGAGCTCGCCGGGCTGCTCTCGCTCGCGGACGACGGCGAGGTCCTGGCCGCGGTGATGTTCCAGCACCGGTTCGCCCTGCCAGAACCGCTGCGTGCGATCGAACCGGAACGGTTCGCGGGGGCCGTCGCGAGCCTCACGGTCTCCCGCGCGCGTCCCGACGCGCACTACCGGCAGGCCGGCTGGCGCTCCGACCCCCGCCACGCGCTCGGAGGCGTCACGGCACACCTGGGAGTGCACTACCTCGACCTGGCATGCCAGCTGCTCGGAACGCCGCGTGCCGTGACGCCTCTGTCCAGGACCGACGCCGCACCGGGCATCGACACCCAGCTGTGCGGGCACATCGCGTTCGAGTCCGGCGCCCAGCTGTCGGTCGCGATCACCAGCCGCTCCGTCGCGAGGGCCGAGCAGCTCACGGTGCTCGGCGCCGACGCCTGGCTGGAGGTCCGCTCGGGCGCCGTCACCGGCGAGATCGACGGCAGGCCGATCGAGGGACGAACCCGTCCCGCGTCGGTGTTGCGCACCGAGGTCTACCAGGAGTTCTCCGGCGCGGTGGCGGGCCGCACCGCCCTCGGCCTGGCCGCGCTCAGCCGCAGCCGCGGGGTGGTGGAGGCGCTGGACGGCCTTCTCTCCGGGCACGCCCCCGCCGCTCGCACCGCGGGGGCCGCCCGATGACGAACGTCCCGGCCATCGGTCTCAGCTCGGGTACCCTGCCCGGAGCCACCGCCGCGGAACTCGCCGACGCCGTCCTCGCGTACGGCGGTTCCGGTGTCGATCTGAGGATCGGCAAGAACCTGCGGTGGGAGCGCGACGGCGTCGCCGAGGCGGTGCGCGGGTTCGCCGCGGCCGGGCTCCACGTCTTCTTCACCGGCGTCGGGTGGCGGCTCGGCGATCCCGCCCTGCCGGATCCGGCGGCGGCAGGCGTGCCGTCCGAATGGCCGGTGAAGGTCTTCTGCGTCGAGGCGCCCGACGTGGGGCTGGTCGCCGACCAGGTGGCGGCCGCCGCGGACGCCGGGCTCGAACTGTGGGTCGAGACGCATGCCGGGGGGCCCGGCGTGAACGGCCTGATCGATCTCGCCGAACGCACCGGTGTGGGGGTCGTCCTCGACGTCCTGGGTCTCGACGAGATCGGCGGCGCGGACCGGCGTCAACTGGCCGGCCTCGCCCCGCACGTACGGGCGGCCCAGGTCAAGGGTGTGCGGCGGACCTCCGATGGAGTGCGGCACCGCTCCCTGACGCCGGCCGACCTCGAGCCCGTCCTGCGGGTCATGGACCGTGCCGCGCTGCGATGCGTGACGGTCGAGTCCCGCGCGGGGACCCCGGCGGCGGACATGGCCGTTCTCGCCGCCGCCCTCGTGCCGGCGGGCGCCCACCCGAACGCGACTGCGGCGACGAAGCCGCCGGAAAAGGAAGAGGGACTCCGATGAAACTGGCAGTCATCGGCGACGAGCTGGCGCAGGACTGCCAGGTGGTCGCCGAGACCACCGCCGAGCTGGGATTCGACGCCGTCGAGATCAGATCGATGGAGGGCACCCCGCCCCATCTGCTCACCGACGACCAACTGGTGCGGGCCCGGGCGATCCTCGACGAGCACGGGCTGGCGAACGCCGGGTTCGCGCCGCCCGCGTTCAAGGTCGCGCTGCCTGAGACGGACGACGACCTTCGGGCCGCCGCGGACCTGCTGGTGGACGGCTGCCGCCGGGCGGTGCTGCTCGGCGCCCCCCACGTCAGGATCTTCAGTTTCTACCGTGACGGCGACCCCGACCCGGTCCGCGCCGCCCGCGTGGCCGCCCGCGTCCTGGACGGGCTGCGGCTACCCGTCCCGCTCGTCGTGGAGAACGGCACCAGGACCAACACCCCGACGTTGCGGCACGTGATGACCTTCCTCGAGGCGCTCGGCCGTGACGACGTGGGCGTGCTGTGGGACCCGGGCAACAGCGTCTTCAGCGGCTGGGACCCCGTCCCCTTCCCCGGCGACTACGAGGTGGGCCGCGAGCGGATCCGACACGTGCACGTGAAGGACCCCGACGGCACTCGCGGATACGTCCGGCTCGGCGACGGCGACCTCGACTGGCCGGTGATACTGCGACGGCTGGCGGACGACGGCTACACCGGGTTCGTCAGCCTTGAGACCCATTGGCGCCAGGGCAGGCAGCTCACCGCCGCCGAGCGCGACGACCCATGGGGCGAGGAGTTCTCGCGCGGAGCCTACGTGGCGAGCGTGGCGTGCATGCGACGGCTGCGCGGCTGGCTGGACGACCTGGCCACGGCGGGCGCGGGGTCGTGACCGTGCCGGGAGCATCGCCGCTGATACTGCTCGGCGCGCAGCGCTCGGGCACCACCGCCCTGGCGGGGGTGCTCGACGCGGCCTTCGAGGCGGTGGGCGGACTCTTCACGATCAACGGGAAACTGCCCTACGTGCTGCATCGCTGGTGCACGGAGGAGGACGTCCGGGCCCGTCACCTGCGTGTCGACGAGATGCTGCACGCCCTGCGCCGCAGACCGCCGTACGGACGGCGCGGCGAGCGGTGGCTCGCCACGGTGGAGACCGTGTTGCGCGAGGCGGCCGCCGAGGTCGCCGCAGGATCCACCGGGGACGCGGTGGCACTGCGGCGCGACCTCGTACGGCGCGCCTACGCGGGCGCGACCCGCTTCGGCGAGAAGTACAACGAATACCTCCTCGAACTCGACCGGCTCGCCGAGACCGTGCCGGACGCCCGGTGGGCGCTGCTGGTCCGCCACCCCTCGGCGGTGGCGGCCTCGATGCTGCGGTGGTCAGGCGACCGCCCGTGGCGCCCCCGCACGCGCGAGGCCGCGCTGGACAAGTGGGCCGCCTGGCACGAGCCCTGGCTGCGGCACGAGCGAACCCGCGACCCCGCCCGCTGTGTGGTGGTCGAGTACGGGCGGCTGTGCGCCGGCGAGGACCTCGATCGGCTCTCCGAGGCGGCGGCCCTGGAGCTCGCCCCCTTCGCGGGTCTGCTCACCGAGCGTCCGGGGCCGCAGATGCCGGACGATCTGCCGCCGCACGTGGAACGGATCTGGCACGACCTTCTCGACCGGAGAACGCTATGACCGTAATCCCCGACGCACGAAAGGCATTTCCGACATGAGCGACCGCCCGCAGCCCCAGCCGTACGAGACCACGACCGCCAACTCCGCCTTCGGCCTCGGGCTTCACCACGTGCAGCTCGCCCTGCCGCCGGGGGAGGAGGAGGTCTGCCGTCGTTTCTACGTGGACGTGCTCGGCATGACCGAGATCCAGAAGCCCCCCGTGCTGGCCGCCCGTGGCGGCCTGTGGGTCCGCGCCGACAACCTCGAGATCCACCTGGGAGTCGAGGAGGACTTCCGTCCGGCGCGTAAGGCCCACCCCGGCATCCTCGTCGCGGACCTCGACGCCCTCGCCGCGTCGCTGGCCGACCGGGGGGTCGAGATCACCTGGGACGACAACTTCCCCGGCCACCGGCGTTTCTACGTGAAGGACTGCCACGAGAACCGGCTGGAGTTCCTCAGCCCGGTCGAGTCGCGAAAGCCCGGGTCGTGAGCGCCCCGGAGGTCCTCCGCCGCCTCGCGCGCAACTGGATAGGGCTCCCCGACGTCCCCGGCGCCCGGCGCTGGGCCTGGGTGGCGGTCATCGACGCGGTCGGCACGGGCATGCGCATCCCGGTCACCGTCCTCTATCTGACCGCCGTGGTCCGGTTGCCCGCGGCGTCGGTGGGCGTCGGGCTCGGGGTCGCGGCCCTGGTGGGAACGGTGTGCGCGCCCGCGGCCGGCGCGCTCATCGATCGCCTCGGCCCCAAGACCATGGTCATCGCCTGCTTCCTGACCGCGGCGACCGGCTACCTCGGCTACCTCGCGATCCGCGACTGGGTCTCCTTCATGGTGGTCGCGGTCGTCGCCGAGATCGCCGAGCACAGCGCGCGGCCCGCCAAGCAGGCGCTCGTGGCCGCGATGGTCACCCCGGAGCAGCGCGTGCCGCTGATGGCCTTCCAGAGGTCGGTGCGCAACATCGGCTTCGGCCTCGGCGGGCTGACCAGCGCGGCGCTGGTCGCCCTGAAGGCCCACACCGGCTACACGATGGTGCTGGCCGGGGACGCGGTGTCGTTCCTCGTGGCCGCCGCGCTGGTCACCGGCATCCACGTGACGCGCCCGGCGGCGGCCGCCGCCGGCGCGGGCGGGGGCGGGGGCGGGAAGGCGAGCCCGCGTGGCGGGTTCCGCGAGGTGCTCGCCGACCGCAGGTACGTCGCGCTGGCCGTGCTGAACACGCTGGTCATGACGCACGTGACGGCCCTGAACGTGGGCGTGCCGCTCTGGATCGACCAGCACACCGCCGCCTCGCCGGGGCTGGTGGGAGTGCTGTTCGCGATGAACACGGCGCTCGTCGTGCTCCTGCAGGTCCGGCTGACCAAGGGGATCTCCCGGGTCGGCCAGACGCCGCCGGTTTACGCCCGGGCCGCGGCGGCCTTCGCGCTCGCCGCGATCGCCTACTGGGCGGCGTCCCTGGCCGGGGACGCGTTGTCGGTCGTCGTGGTCCTCCTGGTGGTCGGCGTGCTGGCCCATACCGCGGCCGAGTTGTACGGCGCGGTCGGCGAATGGACGGTCTCCGTCAATCTCGCTCCGGAGCGCCTGCGGGGTCGTTATCTCTCCCTGTTCTCCATCAGCTTCTCCGCGCACCAGGCGATCGGCCCGGTGCTCGTCATCGTCCTGATCACGCAGGCGCCCGGTATCGCCTGGTTCGTCCTGGCGGCGGTTCTGGGGGTGGGCTGCCTGGCGAGCGCCTGGCTGGCCCACGGAGCCGAGGAACCGGCCGAGACGGGCACGACGACCGAACCGGCCGCGGCCGCCGCGGCGCCCGGCACCGACTCGAAGGAAGCGAGCAGCACGGCATGACCACACCTGACCACACGCGGCCCGTCTCGACCGCCGACCTGCTCGGCGAGGCGTGGCAGGCGGCCCTGGGCGCGGCCCCGGCCGGACCGGACACGGACTTCTTCGCCGTGGGAGGCGACTCCCTGCTGGCCGTACGGATGCTGAGCAGGCTCCGCCAGGCCCGTGTCGCCGCGACACCGGCCGACATCCTGCGCGGGCGCACGTTCAACGGCATCCTGTCCCGGCTCGAAGCGCTCCGCGAGGCCACGGACCCGATGAGATCAGAGGGGACGGCCGGCGGGGGAAGGACCGGC
Organism: Microbispora sp. NBRC 16548; assembly: GCF_030268985.1. Taxonomy (NCBI): domain Bacteria; kingdom Bacillati; phylum Actinomycetota; class Actinomycetes; order Streptosporangiales; family Streptosporangiaceae; genus Microbispora; species Microbispora sp. NBRC 16548. Next base: position 192,663 of record NZ_BSSF01000015.1, on the reverse strand, counting down.
ACGGTGCCGCTGCTCCCCACCCAGCACCGCTGGATCGCCAACGGATTCACCGATCCCGACCACTTCTCCCTCGGCTGGATCTTCGACGTGCCGGAGCGCACGCCCGACGGCCGGCCTGTGGACACCGGGGACGTGGAGGCCGCCGTCCTCGCCCTGGCCGGCAGGCACGAGGCTCTACGCACCCGCTATGTGCTCGAGGGCGAGGGCGCGCCGCGCGCAGAGGTGCTCCCCGCCGCGCCGGACGGCCTGTTCGTCAAGGCCGACGTGCCCGACGACGAGGTGCCCGGCGTGCTGCGGGACGGCTGGCGGGCGCACCGGCTCGACGAAGGGCGGGTGCTGGCCGCGCGCTGGCTGCCGGCCCAGCGGCTGCTCCAGGTCGCGCTCCACCACCTGACGCTCGACGGTTTCTCCGTCGAACTCATCGCGGACGACCTGGAGGCCCTCCTCGTCGGCGCGGACCTCCCGGCCGCTCCCGGCGCGCCACGGGACCGGGCGCGGGCGCTGTCTGCCTGGCTGACCTCCGCGCAGGCCGGCCGGGACGCGGCGGCGTGGGCCGGCCAGGACTGGACGCGGGTCCGTCCGGTGCCGGTCGAGGCGACCGGGCCCGGCCTGCTGTCCAGCATGGACGTCACGAGCGCCGAACTGGACGTCGCGCACACGGCCGCGGTCCAGCGGCTGGCCGTGCGCAGTGATCTGACCTTCGAGGCGCTGGTGCTGACCGCCGCCGCGGACGCGATCATGGAACGGTTCGGCCTGCCCGGGGTGAGCGTGGACACCTACCACCACGGGCGGGACAGGCTGCCCGGCGGACCGGACATCACCTCCGGAATCGGATACTTCCAGGCCAGCTATCCCGTCGTGGTGACCGCCGGCCCGGGTGACTGGCTGGAGCGGGCCGCGGCCGTGTCCGACCGGGTGCCGAAGGACCGCTTCGGGTTCGACGCGCTGCGGTTCGCCGGGCACACCGCCCTCGCGGACCTGCCGTCCAGCGGCATCCGGCTGAACTTCCGCAGCCGGATGAGCGAGATCAACGCCCGTGAGGTGGACTGGCTCCCGCCTTCCACGGTGTCGGCCGGCGGCCGCCGTTCGCCCCGCCAGACGGAACCGTACGTGCTGATGCTGGAGGCCGACCAGGTCGGCGAGCGGTTCGCCTTCGCCGTCAAGTTCAGCCGGGACCACTTCGCCGGGGAGACCGTGGAGCACCTGGTGCGCTCCACCCTCGCGCGGCTCGAGCAGGCCGCTCTCCGCGCCGGGGGGCCGGCATGACGCCGCCCACGACTACCGGCCTCGCGTCCGCGGCCTCCCACCTGCCGCTCGTGCTCGAACTACGGGACGTCGTGCTCTCCGTCGGCCCGCCGGGCGCCGAACGGGTCCTGCTGCGCGGCGCCGACCTGAGGATCCGCGAGGGCGAGAAGGTTCTGCTGTCCGGGTTGGACGGCGAGGCCCGCAGCAGCCTCACGGCCCTGTTGGACGGCCGGATGCCCCCCACGTACGGAACGGTCAGGGTCGGCCCCGTCCGCAGCGGACGCCTCGGGCGCCTGCGGGCCGGCCGGGGCACCACGGTGCTGGACGCCGGAGACGGGCCCGGCAGCGTCACCGTGGCCGACCTGCCGCCGGACGACGACCCGTTCAGCGTTCTGGTACTCGCCGGACACGAATGGGCAGGACTGAGCGTGCCCGGCCGATACCGGTCCCTGCGGCTCGACGGCGGGCAGTTCGTCGAGTCGCCGCCCGCCCGCCCGCCCGCGGGCGTCCGCGTCCCGCTGGCCGAACTGCATCGCCGCACTCTGGCCGCCCTGCTCGAGGCCGGTGTCGAGGCGCCGGCCGCCGAGGCCGCGAGCAGCGTCCTGGTCGACGCCGAACGCCGAGGGCACCGTTCGCACGGCGTCGCCCTGCTGCCCACCTACCTGAGGCGGATCGAGGAGGGCGGGATCCGGGCCGCGGCCCGGCCCCGTCTCACCGAGACCGGCCCCGCCGTCGCGACCGTCGACGCGGGGGGCGGCCTCGGCCAGCCCGCGGCCCGGCTGGCGGCCGACTGGTGCGCGGCCAAGGCGGCGGAGCACGGACTGGCGGCGGTCGCCGTGCACGACAACAACCACGTCGGAATGCTCGCCGCCTATCGGCACGCGTTCCAGCGGCACCAGGTGGTGGGCTTCCTGCTCAACACCTCCGGCCCCTCCGTCGCCGCTCCCGGCGCCGGCAGGCCCACCCTGGGCAGCAACGCGATCTGCCTGGTCACTCCCTCCGCTGAGGGAGGAGAACCGTTCTGCGTCGACCTGGCGACCGGTGTCGTCGCCGCCGGAAAGATCAGAGACGCCTTGAACAGGGGAGTGCCGGTGCCGCCGGGCTGGCTGCAGGACGCGTCCGGCGCGCCCACGACCGACCCGGGCGACCTCGACCGCGGCGGCTCGATTCCCCTGTTCGGCGGCTACAAGGGGCTGTGCGTCACCCTCCTGGCGGAGATCCTGGCCGGTGCGGTCGCGGGCCGCCGGGTGAGCCCGGACGTCGGCAAGCAGCGCAAGCACCCGGAGCAGGTGATGGGCTGCTCGCAGCTCTTCATCGGGCTGTCCGCCCGGCATCTGGGTCCGGCGGGCGAGCCGGAGGCGCTGGACGGCTTCGTCGACCGGCTGCGCGCCGCCGTGCTGGACGGCCACGCCACCCGGCCGGCCCGCCCATGGTTCCCCGACCAGCCCGAGGAGGACCACGCCGCCGAGGCCGACGCGCACGGGGTGGAGGTGCCGGCGTCCGTGCTGGCCGAACTCGGATGGGGGCTCCCCTGATCGCCGACCTCGCCGACCCCGCGCTCGGCTCCGCCCCCGGTTGGCCGCTGGTTCTGTACTTCCACCACGTCAACGCCCTCGTCGACCACTACACCGCGCTCTCCCCCGACCAGTTCCGCAGGGGCCTCGACACGGTGCTCGGCACGGTCGGCCCGGCGCTGGACCCGGCCGCCGTCGGGCCGGGATTCCGTCCGCCCGACCATCCGAGCGTGCTGTTCACCTTCGACGACGGCTACCGGGACAACCTGCAGGTGGCGGCTCCGCTGCTCGCGGAGTTCGGCGTCAAGGCGCTGCTCTTCTGCGTCACCGGCGAGTTGGACGCCGCCGACCGGCTGAGCGAGTCGGAGCGGGCCGCGTTGCCGCCCCGCAGGAGCTTCCTGACGTGGGAGGAGGCGGAGCGGTTCGCGGCGCTCGGACATGTGCTGTCGGCGCACACCGTCCGTCACCCCAAGCTGCCGGAGCTCGGCAGGAACGAGGCCGCCGAGGAGGTCACGGCGTCGCTGCGCCGGGTTCGCGAGCGGACGGGCGAGCCGGTGCGGACGTTCGCCTACCCCTACGGGCTCATCCCCGAGCGACCTCCGGTCCCCGCCGGCCTCCTGGCCTTCGGAACGGTCAAGTCCCCGCCGGCCTCCTGGGAGCACCGCCCGCTGCACATCCGCCGCACCTATCTGCCGAGCGGCGAGGTGGAGCGGTGGGCGGGCCTCGCTACTGGATGGAGAGAGCAGTGGTTCGGATCTCAGTAGTCATTCCCACCCGCGACAGAGCCCGCGACCTGCGGCGATGTCTCGACGCGCTGACAGAGTGCGCGCGCCGCCTCGACGGCTCGGACTCCCGGGCGAAGCTGCACCAGGTCATCGTGGTGGACGACGCCTCGGTCACCGGGCACGCCACCGCGGTCGCCAGGTCTTCGCCCCTGCCCGTCGAGATCCTGCGCAGCCGGGACCGGAAGGGGGCGGGCGCCAGCCGCCGGCTCGGCGTCGAACTGGCGACGGGTGATGTGCTCGCCTTCCTGGACGACGACGCCGCACCGCGCGGCGACTGGCTCATCCAGGCCGCGACGGTGGACGACGGCAGCCCGGCGATCACCGGGCGGGTGCTCTGCTTCGACTTCGGCCTGCTGTCCCGCGCGCGCCAGGCCCGATACGACGCCCGGTACGCACGGCTGGAACGCGACGCCCCGGTCGGCTTCTTCGCCGGCGGCAACAGCGCGGTCCTGACCGAGGTCTTCCATGAGGTGGGCGGTTTCTCCCAGGAAGGCACGGGCGGGGACAACAGCCTCGCCCGCTCCCTGGCAGAGCGCGGGACCCCGGTGCGGTTCCGGCCCGAGCTGGTCATCGCGCACCGCAACGGGAAGGGCTGGCGGCGCGCTCTGTCGGACGCGTGGTCGTCGGGCCGGCAGCAGGCCGAGCGTATGACCGCGTCCGAAGGGCTGCGGGCGTTGCGCGACGGGGCTGTCGGAGGCACGCGGACGATACGGGAGGTCAACAGGGCCCTGGGGGCGGTCCACGTGCTGGGCAGATTCACGGCGCCGAGGGGCGTCCGATGACCGTCACGTCCTCGGGCGCCCCCGGGCGCGGACAGGACGGGCAGGCGCCTACCCCAGGTGCCCGCACGTCTCCTTCTCGTGCTGACGCCAGAGCTCGGCCGCGTACGCCCGGAGCAGTCCGGGCAGCACGTACCGGTCGCGCGGATACCGCGTGAGCAGGTGCGAGGCGGTGAGCTGGTCGAGCAGCGGACGGACCCGGTGCACGGGCAGACCGGCCAGCTCGGCGGCGGCCCGCGCGGTGACGTCGCCCTCCGTGCGGCATCCGAGCCGGCGGAACAGTCCCGCCGCGTGCTCGCCGAGGGACCGATACGACCAGGAGAAGACGGTGCGCAGGTCGGTGGTGGGATCACCGCCCGTCAGGACGTCCAGGGGCGCCCAGCCCCCCAGCATGTCGGCGGCCAGCCTCGTGAGAGGGCGCACCGGATACGTCTCGGCCTGCGCCGCCACGATGGCCAGCGCCAGCGGCAGCCCGCCACACTGCTCGACGATCTCCTCGGCCGCGTCGTGCTCCGCCTTCACCCTGTCCTCGCCCAGGCGGCTCGCCAGCAGGGCGTACGCTTCGGCGGGCGGCAGCGGGCCGAGGGTCAGCTGTCGCGCCCCTTCGGTGACGACCAGTGGCGTCAACTGCGTCCGGCTGGTCACCACGGCCGCGCACTCGGGCGAGCCGGGCAGGAGCGGGCGGACGTGCGCGGCGTCCCTGGCGTTGTCGAGCACCACGAGGATCCGTTTGCCCGCCAGGAGGCTGCGATACAGGCCCGCCCGGGCCTCGACGCCGGCGGGGATGCCGCTCGGCGGCACGGCGAGAGCGTTGAGGAACCCGTACAGGGCGTCCGCCGGGTCCAGGACCGATCCGCTCGGGTCGAACCCCCGGAGGTCGGCGTAGAGCCGGCCGTCGGGGAACCGCCCGGCCACCCGCTGCGCCCAGTGGACGGCCAGTGCCGTCTTCCCCACTCCCGGCGCCCCGGACACCGCCAGGATGGCGGCCGAGCCGGTCTCGGTTCCCTGTTGCCGCTCCAGCACCCGGTCGAGGTGTTCCAGCTCGGCCACGCGGCCGACGATCCTGCCCCCTCTGGGCGGCAGCTGCGCCGGAACGACCGGTCCCGCCTGGCTCACCCCGGCGGAGCCGGGCAGGTCGGGCGCGTCCGCCCCGGGCCGGATCGCCAGGCGGGCGACGGGCGGGTCGAGAGAGGCGTCGTGATTGAGGATCGCCTCCTCCAGCGCCTGCAACGGCCTCCCGGGGGAGACACCCAGCTCCCTTCTGAGCCTGCCCCTGAGCCGGTGCAGGACGGACAGCGCGTCGGCTTGGCGGCCCGTCCGGTACAGCGCGAGTGACAGCTGCCGGTGCAGGTCCTCGTAGAAGGGGTGCTGGCGGGTGAGGTCCTCCAGCTCCGGGATGAGCGCGGCGTGCTCGCCCAAGTCGAGCCGGGCCTCCACGAAGACGGTGAACGCGATCATGCGTACCTGTTCGAGCCGCTCGGCCTGCTCGTCCAGCCAGGGGTGAGCGCTGAGGTCGTCCAGTGGCTGACCGCGCCACAACGAGACGGCCTCCCTGAGCTTGGCCGCCCGTAACCGGGGATCGGCCGACCGCCTCGCCTCGTCGATGAGCCGCTCGGCGATCTCCACGTCGGTGGTGACGTCGCCCTGGACCAGGCAGTATCCGGCCGGCCGCGTGACGATCGACTCGCGTACCCCGAAGAGCCGGCGCAGGTAGGAGATGTGGCTCTGCAACGTGTTCACGGCCGTGACGGGTGATCGGCCGCCCCAGACGACGTCGATCAGCCTGTCGTAGCTGACCACCTTCCCCACCCGCAGGGCGAGCGCGGCCAGGGCGGTCTTCCTGCGCAGTCCCGAGACGTATCTCGCGGTGTCGCCGAAGACGACGTCGAGCGGCCCGAGAAGCCTGATGGTCACCGGTCGGGCCGGCCCGGTGCTCGGCCCCGCCTGCCAGGTCTCCGCCCATGACGCCGCCGTTGCGGGAACCCGATGTGAGTCGTGCTCCGACATCGTCGTCGGAGGGGGAACCTTGAGGAGGGGAGCCGACGTTGCGTGCGCGGTGCCCCCCGAGGGCGGCCGTCTGACGGGCGATGGGAGCCCGGCACTTCTCCTCAGTCTGCTGTTCATTCGCCTCACAGTGTCCTCGGCCGGTTGCAAGCGTCTTGATTCCTACTTGGACGGGGGCCGGTGCCGGACGAACCCGGCCACGACGGCACGCCTTGCCCGATCCGGGCGGGGGAAGGTGAAGGGAAGGGCAAGGGAAGGGGCCGTTCGTGGGATCGCCGGGGTCTTACCCGCCCGGGCCGCGCTTGCCTCCGGGCCTACGGGGGACGGTCACGGAGTGGCCGTTCTGAGGGGGGAGCAGCCATGACGTTGCGGATCGTGGCAGGGACGGCCAACCGCCCGCTCGCCGCCGCCGTCGCGGCCGCGCTGGACCAGGAGCCGTCCGTCCCGGCGGTCGACCGGTTCCCGGACGGCGAGTCTCGGCCGGTCGTCACCGGTGTCCGGGGCGCGGACGTCTACCTCGTCCAGCCCACCGGGCCGCCCGTCGGCGAGCACGTCATGGAGGCGCTGCTGCTCGCCGACGCCTGCCGGCGGGGCGGCGCGGCCCGGCTGACGGCGGTCGTGTCCTACGTGGGGTACGCCCGGCAGGACCGGCGCCGCCGCGAGGGAGAGGCGATCGGGCTGCGGGTGGTGGTGGCCGCGCTCGCCTCGGCCGGGGTCGAGCGCCTGATCGCGGTCGACCCGCACACGGCCGCGCTGGAGGCGGTGTGCCCGATGCCGGTGGAGACGCTGACGGCCGTGCCCGTCCTCGCCCGCGCCGCCGGCCGAGGACTGCCGGAGGAGGCGGTGGTGGTCGCGCCCGACCTCGGCGCGGTCAAACTCGCCCGCCACTACGCCCGCCTGCTGGCGCGGCCCGTCGCGCTGGTCCGCAAGACCCGGCTGACCGGGGCGGACGTGCGGGCCGAGCAGGTCTTCGGCGACGTCACCGGCCGCCCCGCGCTGGTCGTCGACGACATGATCAGCACGGGCGCGACGATCGAGGCCGCCGTCGAGGCCCTGCTCGCACAGGGAGCGGTGCCGCCGTTCGCCGTCGCCGCGACGCACGGCCTGTTCGCCGGGGACGCGTGGGAGCGGCTGCGCCGTGCGGAGATCCGGGGCCTGATCCGGGGCCTGGCCGTCACCGACACCCTGCCGCAGGACGAGGCGGCCCTGCCGTCGCTGGAGGTGTGCCCGGTCGCCCCGCTGCTGGCCGAGGCGATCGGCCGCCTCCACCGGGACGAGGGCATGGACGACCTGCTGTCCGGCGCCTGACGCCGCCCGGTGGCGGCGGGCGGCCAGGGGGGAGGATGAGAGTGTGACGTCCAGGACGCGCGGCCGTACGGCGGCGGGCAGGGACCTGACCCGCCTGCCGGACCGCGCGTGCCGTCTTGTCGAGACCCTGGGCGGACGGTTCTCCCGCGAGATGGGCATCGACGTCGACCGCGGTGATCGCGAGGTCGAGCGGTGGCTGCTCGCGGCGACGCTGTTCGGCGCCCGGATCTCCGCCGCGATCGCCGTACGGACCTACCGGGCGATGGCCGAGGCGGGGGTGCGCGGGATCTCCGACGTCGAAGGCCGCACGTGGGAGGAACTGGTCGAGATCCTCGACCGCGGCGGCTACGCCCGCTACGACTACCGCACGGCCACCCGGCTGCTCCGCCTCGCCGAGTCGGTGGGCGGCGAGGTGGGCGCGCTGCGCGGGGGCGGCCTGGACGAGACCCGCGCCGCGCTCGGCGCGCTGCCCGGCTGGGGCCCGGTGACGGTCGCGCTGTTCCTGCGCGAACTGCGCGGCGTCTGGCCGGGGGTTGACCCGCCGCCGGACGACCGCGCATTGGAAGCCGGGCGGCACGCCGGGCTGTTCGGCGCGGGACACCACCCCCTCGATCGGCTGCGGGAGATCGCCGGCGAGGCGGGGCTGGACGTGCGCGACCTCGAAGCCGCCCTCGTCCGCCTGTGGCTGGCCCACCACAAAAACTTCCCCCACTGTCCGGGCGGCGCCCGCTGTGCGGCACTCACCGAGGAGGGGTGAGATGCGATCGGCGGCGGGGGACCCGGTGACGCTGTTCCTGTGCGGCGACGTCATGCTGGGCCGGGGCGTCGACCAGATCCTCCCGCACCCCGGCGATCCCGCGCTTGAGGAGTCGTGCGTCCGGGACGCCCGCGAGTACGTCGAGCTGGCGGAGGAGGCGAACGGCCCGATCCCGCGGCCGGTCGGCTACTCCTGGCCCTGGGGCGACGCCCTGGAGGTGCTGGACGAGGCCGCCCCCGACGTACGCGTGCTGAACCTGGAGACGAGTGTCACCCGCAGCCGCGACTTCGCGCCGGGCAAGGAAGTGCACTACCGGATGAACCCGGCCAATCTCCCCGCCCTGGCCGTGGCCCGGCCCGACGTGTGCGTGCTGGCCAACAACCACGTGCTCGACTTCGGCGTACGCGGGCTCACCGAGACGCTGGACGCGCTGGCGGGGGCGGGACTCGACCAGGCGGGCGCGGGACGGGACGAGGACGAGGCGCGGCGGCCCGCGGTCGTGGCGCTCCCCGGCGGCGGGCGGGTCCTGGTGTTCGCGGTCGGGATGCCGTCCAGCGGCGTCCCCGGCGGATGGGCGGCGGCCCGCGACCGGCCCGGGGTGGCCTTCCTGCCCGGGCCGTCCCCCGACGCCGCGGCGGAGACGGTCCACCGTGTCCGGCAGGCCAAGCGGCCGGGGGACATCGCGGTCGTCTCCCTCCATTGGGGTTCCAACTGGGGCTACGAGGTCGAGGACGACCAGGTCGAGTTCGCGCACGCGCTGGTCGAGGGCGGCGTCGATCTCGTCCACGGCCACTCCTCCCACCATCCCCGCCCGGCCGAGGTGTACCGGGACCGGCTGATCCTCTACGGCTGCGGGGACTTCATCGACGACTACGAGGGCATCACCGGTTACGAGGAGTACCGCGACGACCTGCGGCTGCTGTACTTCGCGACGGCCGAGGCGGCGTCGGGGCGGCTGCTGGAGCTGCGGATGGCGCCGATGCGGGCCGTACGGATGCGGCTGCGGCACGCCTGCGGCGGCGACCGCGAGTGGCTGCGGGCGACGCTCGACCGGATCGGCCGGGAGTTCGGCGCACGGGTCGCACCGGCGCCCGGCGGCACGCTCGCCCTCGCACCGGCCGCGTAGGAGGTGGTCACGATGCTGGTCCGCGAGATCATGACGACGCCGGTGGTGACGGTCCGGCGCACGGTGACGATCAAGCAGGCCGTCCGCCTGCTGTACGAGCAGGACATCACGGCCGCGCCGGTGGTGGACGAGGCCGGACGGATGATCGGCATCGTCAGCGAGATGGATCTGCTGCGCGGTGAGTTCGGGGCCAACCCCCGGGCCTTCCTGCGCCCCGAGGCCCTGCCCACCGGCAGGCCGCCCGCGCTCGTCGAGGAGGTCATGACGCCGCGCGTCGCCACCGTCGGGGACGGCGCCGACACCATGGACCTGGTCGAACTGATGATCACGACGGGGGTGAAGAGCGTCCCCGTCCTGTGCGACGACGAGCTCGTGGGGATCGTCAGCCGCCGCGACCTGATGGGCCTGCTGGCCCAGGGGGACGAGCGGATCCGCGACGACGTGCTCGCGGCGCTGCGCGACTGCGCCGACACGTCGTCCTTCGGCGCGGCCGTGCGGGACGGCGTCGTCGAACTGTACGGCCCCGGCGACGAGCGGTCGGCCCGCATCGCCGGGCTGGTCGCCAGGACCGTCCCCGGAGTGGCCGACGTCGTCTTCCCCGAGGGACTGGTGAGCTAGGTCGCGTCCCGTGATCTTTCTCGCCTACTGCGGTCGGCCAGATGGCGCCTCGCTGCGTTCTCGTCGTCGCCCATAGCTCCGCTATGGGCTCCTCCTCGGCCTTGCGATGCATCCATCTGGCCGATCCTCGCTACGGCAAAAGATCACGGGACGCTCCCTGGTCGAGGCGGCCGAGCACGTCCGCGGCGAGTCGTTCGAGCGCGGTGACCTGTTCGCGGGTGAGGCCGTCGAAGAACAGGCGGCGCACGGTCTCCACGTGTCCGGGGGCCGCGGCGGTGATGGCCCGGCGGCCCTCCTCCGTGATCACGACGTACGCGCCGCGGCCGTCGTCCGCGCACTCCTCCCGCCTGACGAGCCCCCGGCGCTGCATCCGGGTCAGGTGGTGGGACAGCCGGCTCTGCTCCCACTGGAGGTCGCGCTGCAGCTCGTACGGCCGCAGCCGCCCCTCCTCCCGGTCGGTGAGGTGCACGAGGACCTCGTAGTCCGCCAGGGACAGACCCGAGTCCGCCTGCAGCTGCCGGTTGAGCCGGGCCGTCAGGCGGCCCTGCATGCGCAGGTAGGACCGCCAGGCGCGCTGCTCGTCCGGGTCGAGCCACCGAGGGCTGTTCATGGTCCCCAGGCTAGCCGGAATCAATGACTCGTCATGTATGTTGAGGGGCACCAGTAGATGACGCATCATCTACATGGCGACGAGGAAAGGGCACTCATGACCACGACCAGGCTGACCCCTCGTGTGGACGTCCGCCGGGCGGCCGAGCGTTCCGCCACCCGCATCTCCTGGCTGGATTCCAAGCACTCGTTCTCGTTCGGCGGCCACTACGACCCCGACAACACCCACCACGGCCTGCTGCTGGTCAACAACGACGACGTCGTCCACCCCGGCACCGGCTTCGAGACCCACCCGCACCGCGACATGGAGATCGTCACCTGGGTGCTCCAGGGCTCCCTGGTCCATCAGGACTCCGAGGGCCACTCCGGCGTCATCTATCCGGGCCTGGCCCAGCGCATGAGCGCCGGCACCGGCATCCTGCACTCGGAGAAGAACGACTCCTGGCGGCTGACCGGCGGCGACACCCACGACAAGCCGGTGCACTTCGTCCAGATGTGGGTGGTCCCCGACGAGCCCGGCATCACCCCCGGCTACGAGCAGCTGGAGATCGAGAACGAGCTGCTGACCGGCGGCCTGGTGCCGGTCGCCAGCGGCATGGACAAGCACGCCGGAGAGGCGGCCATCCGCATCAAGAACCGGTACGCCGCGCTGTACGCCGCCCGTCTCCAGCCGGGCCAGAGCGTGGAGCTGCCGGAGGCGCCCTTCCTGCACCTGTTCGTACCCCGGGGCACCGTCACCTTGGAGGGTGCGGGCACTCTGGAGACCGGCGACGCCGTACGGTTCACCGCCACCGGCGGGCAGAAGGTCACCGCGACGGAGCCCGCCGAGATCCTCGTGTGGGAGATGCACGCGACGATCGCCGCGTGACGACAATCCTGGAAGGAATCCCGATGCAGCAGTCAGAACCGCAGGTCGCCGACAACCCGGAGGCGAGCCGCTTCGAGATCACCGTGGACGGCGCGCTCGCCGGCTTCGCCGACTACCGGCTCAACGGGCCGAGGATCTCCTTCACCCACACCGAGATCGACCCGGCCTTCGAGGGCCGGGGCCTCGGCTCGACGCTGGTCCGGGCGGCGCTCGACGCCGCCCGGGACGCCGGGCTGTCGGTCCTGCCGTTCTGCCCGTTCGTGAAGCGGTACATCGAGCGGCACCCCGACTACCTCGACCTGGTGCCCGCCGATCAGCGGGCCAGGTTCTCCCTCGACGGCGGGGAGGGATCAGAGTGAGCCCTGGGGAGTCGGCGCTGTACGGCTGTACCGTCGCCGACGGCACGGAGCCGGAGAGCGTGCTCCTGCCCGGCCACGACGTGCCGCTCGGCCGCTACACGACCGTGCGCCGGCTGCTCCCGCAGCGCCCGCGCCGGATGGTCGGCGCATGGTGCTTCGTCGACCACTTCGGGCCCGACGACGTGAGCGGCCGGCCGGGCATGCAGGTGCCGCCGCACCCCCACACCGGCCTGCAGACGGTCACGTGGCTCGCCGAGGGCGAGATCCTGCACCGCGACAGCCTCGGCAACGTCCAGGCGATCGTGCCGGGGCAGCTCAACCTGATGACGGCCGCCCACGGGATCGCCCATTCGGAGCAGTCGCCGCGGGAGCACCCGCCGGGCATGCACGGGCTGCAGTTGTGGGTCGCGCTGCCGGAGGAGGCCCGACACGGGGAGGCGCGGTTCGAGCACCACGCCGCGCTGCCCGTGCTGCGCGACGGGGACGTCACGGTGACGGTCGTGGTGGGCGAGGTGGGACCGCTGCGCTCGCCCGCCCGCGTGCACACCCCGCTGCTCGGGGCCGAGGTGCTCTTCGCTGGTCCGGGAGAACAGCGGCTGCCGGTCGATCCGGCGTACGAGACGGCGGTGCTGGTCATGTCGGGCACGGCCGAGGTGGCCGGGGTCGCGCTGGCGCCGGGCTCGCTGCTCTATCTCGGGCAGGGCCGTACGGCGGTGCCGATGGAGACGGCCGGTCCGGCCCGGCTGTTCGTGCTGGGCGGCACGCCGTTCGAGGAGCCCCTGGTGATGTGGTGGAACTTCGTCGGCCGTTCGCACGAGGAGATCGCGCGGGCGCGCGACGACTGGATGCGGGGCGGCCGCTTCGGCGTCGTCCCGGGCGGGCAGAACCCCCTTCCCGCTCCCGAGATGCCGACCGTGCGGCTGAAGGCCCGCGACCGCCACGGCCGCGTCCTCAGCTGACGGATGAGCCCGCGCGTCTCCGGGTGAAGCAGGTGAACACGGCCAGCGCGGAGACGACGGTCATGCAGGCCAGCGCCCAGCGGTAGCCGGTCACGAGCTGCTCGACCGCCGTGGTCGAGACGTGGGACAGCGTTCCCGCGAAGACGGCGTCGTGAAGCCCGGCCGGCAGCGGCACCGTGATGATCGACAGGACCAGCGCGGTGCCGACCACCACCCCGGTGTTCTGCAGCATCAGGCGCATGGCGTTGACGATCCCCAGCCGGTGCGACGGCACCCCGTCGAGGATCGCGGTGGTGTTGGAGGGCAGGAACATGCCCGAGCCGACGCCGATGAGCACGAGGGCGGTGGTGAGCGCCGCCACCGACACGTCAGGGGAGATCAGCCACAGCAGGACGGCCAGGCCCGCCGTCGTCAGCGAGGTCGCGGCGACGGCCACCGTGCGCGGGCCGAGGCGGCGCAGCAGGAAGCCCGACGCGACCGACGCCGCCATCGCCGCGATCGAGAGCGGCAGCACCTTCACCGCCGCGCTCACCGGGTCCTCCCCGCGGACGGCCTGGAAGAACAGCGACACGAGGAGCACCACCCCGACCCGGGCGGTCGAGTTGAGGAACGACGCCAGCGTCCCGAGGGCGAACGTGAGATCGCGGAACATCCGGATGTCCACCACCGGATGACGGGCCCGCAGCTCCCGCACGACGAACAGCGGCAGCGTCACGGCGAACACGACGAGCCCGGACACCACCATCGGATGTCCCCAGCCGAGCCTCGTCACCTCCGACAGCGCGAGCAGCAGGCCGCCGAGACAGGCGAGCACGAGCGCGTTGCCGGACAGGTCGAGCCCCCGGTCGCGGCCCTGCGGCGGTCCGGGACGGAGGGCCACCGCGCCCCAGACCAGGCACGCGATGCCGAGGGGCACGTTGTACCAGAACACCCAGCGCCAGCCCAGGTGCTCGGTGAACAGGCCGCCGAGCGAAGGCCCGGCGAGCTGGGCGATGGAGAACGACGCGGTGTAGACGCCCATTCCCTCGCCGAGCCGCGACTTGGGGAAGGCGGCGGTCACCAGGGCGGCGCTGTTGGTCAGCAGCATGGCCCCGCCCGCCGCCTGCACCACCCGCAGCGCCACGATGACCCACGCGTCCGGCGCGAGCCCGGCCAGCAGGCTGGCGACGGTGTAGGTGGCCAGGCCGCCGAGATACATCGCCCGCCGTCCGAACAGGTCGGCGAGCCGGCCGAACACGACCATGAGCACGGTCGTCGTGAGCTGGAAGGCGAGCAGGATCCAGCTCGCGGCGTCCGCACTCGCGTGCGTCTGCCGTACGACCTGGGGGAGCGCCACGTTGAGCGCGCTGCCGCCGAGCGCGGTCAGGACGCTGGCCATGCTCACGACCGACAGCGTCCGCCAGGCGTGGCGCAGCCGCTCCCGCTCGCCGGGGTCCGCCGCAACGGTCTGCGGCACGGCCGTCATCGTACGGCGAGCTGGATCATGACCGGCTCCTCCCTACCGAATTCTAGATTCGATTACTAGAATCACGTTCATAGGCGGTCGGGTCAAGGTCGAGTCAAGGGAGCTGGGCATGGGCGGAATCGTGGAAGGCCGTGTCGTGATCGTCACCGGTGCCGCGCGGGGCATCGGACGGGGACACGCGCTGGAGTCCGCGCGTCAGGGCGCCAAGGTCGTCGTCAACGACCTGGGCGCGGAGGTCGACGGCACCGGGTCGTCCACCGGCGCCGCGGGCGAAGTGGTCGAGGAGATCAGGGCCATGGGCGGCGAGGCCGTGGTCGACGGCGCGGACGTCTCCGACTTCGACGGCGCGCAACGCATGATCAGGAGGGCCGTGGAGACCTTCGGCGACCTGCACGTCCTGGTCAACAACGCGGGCATCCTGCGCGACCGGATGCTCGTCAACATGACCGCCGACGAGTGGGACGCGGTCATCCGGGTGCACCTGCGCGGGACCTTCGCCCCGCTCCGGCACGCCGCCGCCTACTGGAGGTCCAGGGCCAAGGCCGGGGAGCCGGTGGATGCCCGGGTGATCAACACCACGTCGTCGTCCGGCATCTACGGCAACGCCGGCCAGGGCAACTACGGCGCGGCCAAGGCGGGAATCGCGTCGCTGACGATCATCGCGGCCAAGGAGCTGGCGCGTTACGGCGTGACGGTCAACGCGGTCGCCCCCGCCGCGCTCACCCGGATGACCGAGAACCTCATCCCGGGCGGGAGGCGGCCCGCCGAGGGCGGTTTCGACCCGGCGGCGCCCGACAACATCGCACCGCTGGTGGTGTGGCTGGCGAGCGCGCGGTCGCGGGGGATCACGGGCCGGGTCTTCAATGTGCGCGGCGGGCACATCAGCGTCGCCGAGGGCTGGCACGCCGGGCCGGGGGTGGACAAGGACGCCCGGTGGGATCCGGCCGAGCTGGGCGAGGTGATCCCCGCCCTGGTGGACAAGGCCGCGCCGAATGCCCTCACCAGCGGGCGCATCCCGGACGGGGAGGACTGACATGCCGCTCGACCACAGTCTGATCGGGGTGGAGAGCGCGCCGCACGAGCGGTCGTGGACGTCCGCCGACACCCTGCTGTACGCGCTGGGCGTCGGGGCGGGCACCGAGGAGCTCGCCTTCACCACGGAGAACTCGGCGGGGATCCGGCAGCGGGTGCTGCCGACCTTCGCGGTCTTGGCCGCCCAGGCGCCGACCGGGCGGCGGCTCGGCGACTTCGACCCCGCCATGCTCGTGCACGCCGAGCAGGCCTTCGAACTGCACGGCGAGCTGCCGGCCGCCGGTCGCGTACGGACGACCTCGACGGTGACCGGCATCTACGACAAGGGTTCGGGGGCGCTGGTGACGACGGAGGCCAGGGCGGCCGACGCCGAAAGCGGCGAGTTGCTGATCACGAGCCGGAGCTCGGTGTTCATCCGGGGCGAGGGCGGCTTCGGCGGCGAGCGCGGCCCCCGCGACGAGTGGGCCGAGCCCGGCAGGCCACCGGACCACACGGTGACGTACGAGACCCGCCCGGACCAGGCGCTGCTGTACCGCCTGTCGGGGGACCGCAACCCGCTGCACTCCGACCCCACCTTCGCCGCCCGCGCCGGCTTCCCCCGGCCGATCCTGCACGGGCTGTGCACGTACGGGATCACCGGGCGGGCGCTGCTGCACGCGGTGGCGGGGTCCGACCCGGCCCGCTTCGCGGCCATGTCGGGACGGTTCAGCAAACCGGTCTACCCGGGAGAGCCGCTGACCGTGTCCATCTGGCTGTCCACCAGGACGTCCGACGACGGCGCGACCGCCCTGTTCCGTACGGCGAAGGAGGACGGCACCGTCGTGATCGACCGGGGCAGGGCCGCCTTCCGCCCCGCCTGAGGTGGAGGGAGCGGCGCGCGGGGCGTCGCCGGGGTCGGCTCGCCGGAGTCAGCTCGGTGCGGCCCCGGCGTCGTCCACCGCACCTGTGGCGTCGGTGGCGTCGGTGGTGTCGTCGTGGGTGGCCAGGGGGTCGCCGAAGCGGCGGATGAGCGCGATCGCCGCCTCGACGACCTCCTCGGCCTCCTCCTCGGTCTCGCTCGTCGCGACCTCGCGTCCGGCCTCGCCGATCACGCTGGTGAGGACCGAGACCGTGAGGCGGTCGGTCGGCGTGTTCGCCGCGCCGAGCAGGACGGCGTTCTGCCGGACCCACTCCCGGCCGCGGGTGCGCCGCATCAGCTCGAACCCCGGCGGGCCGTCGCCGTCCATGAACAGCCGGGCCAGGTCGCGCCGCTGCCAGGACCCTTCGAGGAAGGCCCTGGCCCCCTCGATGAACAGCTCGACGGGGTCCTTCACGCCCGCCTGCTTCGCCGCGGCGACGCTGGACGCGGCGGCCTCCTCGTGGGCGGCCTGGTGCTCCTCCCACAACGCGAGGAACAGCTCGGTCTTGCCCCCGAAGTGGTGGTAGAGGCTGCCGACGCTGGAGCCCGCGCGCTCGACGACGTCCGCGACGTTGGCGTCGGCGAAGCCGTGCTCGGAGAAGACCTCGCGGGCGGCCTGAAGCATGCTCTTACGCGTCTGGGCGGTGCGGCTCCACTCCCACGAGCCGCTCCTGCCGCCGGGCTTGCGTGCCATCTGGGCTCCTTGTCGACAGGGACGACGCCATCGTAGCCCGTCGAATTCTAGAAAGTGATTCCAGACCTCTTGACACCCCTCCGGTGGGGAACCAGGCTGGAGCCGATTCCTAGAGAGCAATTCTAGAAAAGAGTCGCGTCGATGGACTTCTCCCTGAGCCCAGAGGAACTGCAGATCCGTGACACCATTCGCGCGTTCGTGGAGCGGGAGATCATGCCGCTCGAACCCGAGGTGCTGCGCGGCGAGCGCGCCGGCGGCCCGGGGCTCGATCCCGAGGTCCTGAGCGACCTGCGGCTCAAGGCGAAGAAGATGGGCTTCTGGGGCATCAACACCCCCGAGGAGTACGGCGGGGCCGCCCTTGGCCCGGTCATGTCCGCGATCATCGCCATGGAGATGGGGCGGACGTTCGTCCCGTTCAGCTTCGGCGGATCGGCCGACAACATCCTCTACGCCGGCACCGAGGAGCAGAAGCGGCGCTACCTGATCCCCACCATCGAGGGCGAGCGCCGTTCCTGCTTCGCCATCACCGAGCCGGGCGCGGGCTCGGACGCCCGCAACATCCGTACGCGTGCCGTCAAGGACGGCGGAGACTGGGTCATCAACGGCGAGAAGACCTTCATCACCGGCGGCAACGAGGCCGACTTCGTGATGGTGTTCGCCGTGACCGACGCCGACAAGGGCGCGAACGGCGGCGTCACCTGCTTCCTGGCCGACCGCGACATGGGCTGGAAGTCCGAGCCGATCCCGACGATGGGGCAGTGGGGCCCGGCCTCGCTGGTGTTCGAGGACGTCAGGGTGCCGGAGGAGAACATCCTCGGCGAGCTCGGCAGGGGCTTCGACCTGGCGATGCAGTGGATCGGCCAGGGCCGTTACATGATCCCCGCGCGGGCGGTCGGCTCGGCCGAGCGCATGCTCCAGATGGCGATCGACTACGCCAAGATCCGCATGTCGATGGGCAAGCCGATCGCCGAATACCAGGCGATCCAGTGGATGATCGCCGACTCGCAGGTGGAGATCGAGGCGGCCAAGTGGCTCACCCTCCACGCCGCCTGGCGCGTGCAGCAGGGCATGGACGCCCGGCACGCCTCCTCGATCGCCAAGCTGAACGGCGCGGTCATGGCCAACCAGGTCGTCGACCGCGTGCTGCAGATCCACGGGGGCATGGGCTACACCAAGGAACTGCCCATCGAGCGGTGGTATCGCGAGCTGCGCCTGTTGCGGATCTTCGAGGGCACCGACGAGATCCAGCGCCGGACGATCGCCCGCAACCTGCTCAGGGGCCACGCCCGCCTCGGCACGATCGGGGAGTGAGGATGCCGGTAGGAGAGCTGTTCAACCCCCGGTCGATCGCCCTGGTCGGGGCGACGGACAAGTCCGGCTGGTCGATCAGCACGCTGACCAACCTCCGTACGCACGGCTTCCGCGGACCCGTGCACCTGGTCAACCCGCGCGGCGGCGTGGTGCACGGCGAGCAGGCCCACCGCAGCCTGTCCGACATCCCCGGCCAGGTCGACCTCGCGTACGTCATGGTGCCGACGACCGCCGTGCTGCCCGTGCTGAGCGAGGGGGCCAAGCTCGGCATCCGTAACTACGTGATCCTCACCGCGGGCTTCGGCGAGACCGGCCCGGAGGGCGCCGCCCTGGAGGCGGAGATCGTCGACTTCGCCCGCGAGAACGACCTCACCGTGCTCGGCCCCAACGGCAACGGTTTCATCAACGCCGCCGCGGACGTCACGCCGTACGGCCTGCCGATCCCGTCCCCGCTGCTGCGCGGGTCGGTCGGCGTGGTGCTGCAGAGCGGCGCGCTGGCCAGCTCGGTGCTCGGCTTCGCCCAGGCCCGCAACGTCGGGATCAGCCTGCTCACCTCGATGGGCAACGAGTCGCTCGTCACCGTCACCGACGTGATCGACTACCTGGTGGACGACCCGGCGACCAAGGCCATCGCGCTGTTCCTCGAGTCGGTCCGCGACCCGGCCGCCTTCTCCCGGGCGGCGCGCCGGGCGCTGCTCGCGGGCAAGCCGATCGTCGCGCTCAAGATCGGGCGCAGCCGGCTCGCCTCCCGCACCGCCCAGGCCCACACCGGCGCGCTCGTCGGCGACGACAACGTGATCGACGCGGCGTTCCGGCAGCTCGGGGTCGTGCGGGTGCGGTCGCTTGAGGACCTCATCATCACCGCAGGGCTGCTGGCCGAGGTGGGGCCGTTGCCGGGCCCGCGAATCGGCGTCGTCACGCCGTCGGGCGGCGCGTCGGAGATCATCGCCGACCGGGCCGAGGACGAGGGGCTGGAGCTGCCGGCGTTCGCCCCGGAGACCGTCGCCCGGCTGCGCGAGATCGTGCCCGCCTTCGGGACCGTGCAGAACCCCCTCGACGTCACCGGCTACGTGCTCATCGACCGTACGCTGCTCGGCCGCGCGCTGGAGGCCGTCACCGCCGACCCCGGCGTGGACGCGGTCATGCTGCTGTCGGACCTCCCGCGCGTCGCCCCGCCCGACCCCGCGCCCGTGTACGCCATGTTCTCGGCGAGCGCCAAGCGCATGGCCGACGCCCCGATGCCGGTCGTCGTCGTGAGCAACGTGCTGACCGACGTCACCGAATTCGGCCGCGACGTCCAGCGGGAGGCCGGGTTCCCGTACGTCGCGGGCGGCATCGAGCACGGCATGCACGCCATCGGCGCCGCGGTCCGGTGGTCCCGGGCGTACCGCGCGGCCGTCGAGGCGGCGAACGGAGCCGTCCCGGCCGAGGCGGCGGTCAGCGCCCCGGCGGTCGAGGCGGGGACCGGCATGTGGGCCGAGCACCGCGCCGCCGCCCTGCTGTCGTCCGCCGGGATCCCGGTCGTGCCCGGCGAGCTGGTGTACGACGAGGAGTCGGCGGTGGCGGCGGCGGTCGGGTTCGGCTACCCGGTCGTCCTCAAGGCCGCCGCCGAGGGGCTGGGGCACAAGAGCGACATCGGCGGGGTCCGGCTGGGTCTGTCCGACGCGCGGGACGTCGAGCGGGCCTACCGAGAGGTCGTGGCCGCCGCCGCGGCGGTGCCCGGCGCCGGCCGGGTGGGCGCGCTCGTCCAGCCGCAGCGCGGCGGCGGCGTGGAGCTGCTGGCCGGCATCGTACGGGACCCGGCGTGGGGGCTCACCCTGGCCGTCGGCCTGGGCGGGATCTGGGTGGAGGCGCTGCGCGACACGGCGCTGCGCGTAGTGCCGGTGGACGCGGCCGAGGTGCGGCGGGCGCTGGACGAGCTGCGCGGCACCGCGCTGCTGCGGGGCGCACGCGGCACCGAGCCCGCCGACCTCGACGCCGTCGCCGAGGTCGTGGCCCGCGTCGCCGCCTTCGCCGAGAGCCTCGGCGACGACCTGGAGTCGCTGGAGATCAACCCGTTGCTCGTCCGCGGCTCCCATGTGGAGGCGCTCGACGCTCTCATCACCTGGCGCGACCGAGCCGGCGGCTGAGCCTGCCGCTGCCCCTGCCGCCTGTGCGCACCCGTGAAGCGCGCCGGTCCCCCGGCGCGCTTCACAAGCGCGTCACCAGCCCTCGTCGAAGAAGGCGGCGCTGCTCTCCTGCCATGCCAGCGCGTACAGCAGCACGGCGGCGACGGCCATCAGCAGCAGGGTGACCATTACGGCCGGGCCGACGTCCGGCGGGGCGGAGGCGAGGAAGCCTTCCTCCGGAATCGAGGCCCGCCAGAGCCCGATCAGCGTGATCAGCCCGCCGGCCAGGGCGGACGCGAACACGATGACGCTGTAGGCGCGCGCCCACAGCCGGCCGCGCAGCAGTCCCCTGACCAGTGCCACGGCCATGCACGCGATGGCGAGCGGCGGCAGCGGGGAACCGTTCGCGTTGACCACGAGATCCACCGTGGCGACGACCCCCACCAGTGCGGCCAGGCCGACGAAGCCCGCCACGAGGCGGACGCCGCCCGGCGCGGCCAGGCCGTCCGGGCGGGCGGCACGGACGTCGGCCCGGGTCCGGCCACGCCCCTTCAGGTAGTCGTCCGCCTGCTGTCCGTACGGCAGCCTGGCCATGACGACGGCCGCCACGGCGTTCGCGACGATGGACAACGGCACCGTCGCGGGCACCGACGGGCGGCCCAGGAGGCCGAGCGTCAGCACGGCCAGGAAGCCCGCCAGCAGCCAGCCTGTGATGGCCAGCACCAGCCGGGCGGGGCGCAGCCCCCAGTGCAGGGCCACCGCCGCGGCCAACATCGGCACGGCCAGTGTCAGCACGATGGGCTGCACACCGTCCCAGTCGTCGGCGTCCAGCAGACCGTTTTCGATCATCCGCTCCAGCGTGGCCGTCTGCACGAGCAGGCCGCCGGCCATCAGGTAGCCGAGGAAGGCGCCGGCGTGGACGGTCCCGGGGACCATCAGACGGCTCTCCGCTGTCGTGGGAACCTCGCTGGTCATGCCGTGCACACCTGCGTGAGTCCGCCGGCGGTGCCCTTCACATCCCACGCGATCTTGGTGGGGTAGCGCTGGCCGGTGTCGTCGCCGAACCAGATGCGCTCCACGCCGCTGTGTTCACCGAGCTTGACGGCGCTCTCGGAGCGCTCGTCGACGGTGACCCGCTCGTCCCGCGGATGGGAGCCGGGGTCGGTGTACTCGAAGTGGAACGTGATCCTTCCGGTGGCATACTGTCTGAACTCGCTCCCGGGTGTCATGAACCAGAACTCGCAGCGCTTGCGAACCTTCGGTCGGTAGCTGACCTCGATGCACCGATGGGTGCCGTTGGCGTAGGTCCAAGCGGTCAGGGTGGGGTTGGCGCCCACGATCTTGTACTGGTTGCCGGCGTCGCCGGGGCAGCCCTTGGCGGGATTGTTGAAGTCGATCACGTCCACCGTCGGCGGTACGGGGATGGAGTATTTCCCCCCGCTGACGTCGTCGGCCGGGGCGGCCGCGGCCGGGGCGGCGCAGACGGCGAGCAGGAGGACGGGAAGGGCGAGCGCGATCGGGCGCGGCATGTCTCTCATGTCTCCCTAACAGGTTTGTCGAAGGGGTGCGTCAGCGATTGTGGAGATCCATTACGTTGTCGCCTACGGTTTGGATGTCGCGAGACAACGCAGAGACAATCCCTGAGACAAGCCAGGAGAGCCGCTGTGGGCCGCCCGCAAAACCCCCTGGACCCGGACGCCGGACCGGTTGAGGCCTTCGCCTACGAGTTGCGCCGATTACGCGAGAAGGCGGGCAATCCGTCGTATCGTAAGCTCGCCGAGCAGGCGCACTACTCGGCCGCGGCTCTCGCGCGCGCCGCCGGCGGGCAAGCGCTGCCCACCCTGGAGTTGACACTGGCCTACGTGGCCGCGTGCGGCGGCGACGTCGAGGAGTGGCGGCAGCGCTGGCTGGACGTCGCCGGCCGGCAGGACGCCCCCGCGCCCGGGCCGGAGGCGGCGGAACCGCCCTCCGCCGCCACAGAAGCCGGCGCAGAAGCCGACATCGAAGACGGTGCCGAAGACGGTGCGGAAGACGGTGCCGGAGACGTGCCGGTCGGTCGCGGCCGGGTTGCCGGGAGCCGGAAGCAGGGGAGCCGGGTGCGCGGGATGTGGATCGCCGCGGGCGTCGTCCTCCTCCTGACCGCCGCAGGCGTGCTCGCCCTGGTCCTGTGGCCGCGCGCGGCGCCCGCGATGGCCTGGTCCCCGGCCAGGAAAGTGCTGCCCTACACCTTCGAGCAGGGGCAGAGCAAGGTCGACGGGGCGGATCCGGCACGGGCCGGATGCATCGAGGCGGTGACGCTGACCTCTCAGGAGATCTGGTCCGGACCGCAGCGGCTGGGCAACCTCGAGGTGCGCTACTCCGCCGAGTGCGGGAAGGCCTGGGCGCGTCTTGACCCCAACGCCGCCCTCATCAACCACCACTCCGACGACATCCGCGTCCGTCTGGAGACCTTCAGGCCGGCCGACGGCAGCGCGAGCCGGATCGACGAGGAGTTCGTCCGCGACCGGCACTGGGCCGGCATGCTCAGCACCCGTGTGGGATGCGTCGTGGCGCGTGGTCAGATCGTCATCGACGGTCAGGCTTCCGACACGGTCCAGACGTCCTGCGCACACCCCTGAGCGCACACGGGCCCGGCCACGGGGGTGTGGGCACTCCGTCCAGCGGCGCCCGCCGCCGCGCAGGAACGGGCGACGAATATATTCGGGCATAATCTGGCGCGTCTGAAAAGCGTAATTCGCGACGTCGATCAGGGCCGCTCCGTCGACCTCGGCAAAGTAATCGGTATGTGGCCGAGGGTGAAACCACCAGCTCGGCTCGCATGAAGTGGCGAACGTAGGCGCGACAGGGCCGAGTAATCGCGAAATATGCTCCGGGAATTGTTTGACAGCGCATGCCGGGTGGCTCACGATCACTTTGAAATCGGTTTCATCGAACGCCGCTCCGGAGGAGGATCCATGCGTTTTCCGCGGGCTTCATCGGGGATCGGTATGGCAGGGATTCTCCTGGCCGCGCTGTTCGCGACTCCCGCCCAGGCGGCACCCGCGGACGTGCCGCTCGGCTACGACTGCGCGGTGACCTACGCCAGCGTCGGGTGGGTCACTGGTTTCACGACCAGAGTGACGATCCGCAACACCGGGACCCGGATGTTCAGCCCCTGGATCCTGCAGTTCGTCTTCCCCGGAAGCCAGACGATCATGCAAGGATGGAATGCGACCTTCTCCGAGACCCCGCCGAGCGTCCAGGCCGCCAGTAGCTGGTACACGAGCATCTCTCCTGGCACGAGCTTCGATATCGGCTTCAACGCCAATGGGGCCGACGACCACCCCACCGGCTTCACGCTCAACGGCGTCCCCTGCGCGGTGACCTACGGGCCCTACTGATGGCGGCGCGGTTCGGCGTCCACGGCGAACGGGTGACGAGATGTAGCGGATCAGAAAGACGGTTCTCCGGCTCTGCGTGACGCTCATGATGGTGGCGGGGCTCGTCCCGGCGGTCCGGGGCTGTCGGTGCAGGTGCGGTGTTACAAGTACGGCGGCGCCCCGGTGATCGTGCCGTTCACCATCGTCTACGAGCAGAGCAGCGGCACTCTCTCCCCGCCGGAGGCCGTCGCCCACCTCTACTACGACGGCGCGTCGGTGGTCTCCTCGTACAACTCGACCGCGGGAGTGAACCTCGAATCGACGAAGTCAGGCATCGTCGGGAACCGGATCACTGAGTTGTGCTCAGAACTCCAGGTCCGTCCAGTCGATGATGATGGGGATCGGGCTGCTCACGACGGGAGCCTCTCCGGGCTCGTCCTTCATGAGAGTGCCGATGTGCTTGTAAAGCATCGCCGCCCGGTCCAGCCGATAGCGTTCGATGGCCGACACGCCGGTGCGGTCGAGCCGGACGACCCAGTAGTCCGGGATGCCGGCCTTGGCGTACTCCCCGAGCTTGTCGGTCGTGTCCTGGGTCTCCGATCCCGGAGACACGATCTCCACGACGAGCAGCGCGTGCTCGGCACGAAGACGCTCACCCTGCTCGCGGTCCAGGCAGCGGTAGAGCGCGACATCGGGCCTGCGGTTGAGCAACGGCAGATCCCTCAGGCGTAGATCCACGTCGTTGTTCACCGTGAGGCATTCATGCCCCTTGCTCATCGCGGCACGGGCATGCCGCTCCAGCAGGTTGGCCAATCTCCTGCCGGCGGTCTGGTGATCAGGCGTGGGAGCCGCGCAGTAGACCACGTAGCCGTCGACGATCTCGATGGCTTTCGCGATCTCCTCGGGAAGCGCGTCGTATTCCTCCGCGGTGACGCGTGCAGGCTGAGGACGGATGCTGAGAAGCCAACTGTCATCCGGCAGAGCTGTCATCCAGCGTCTCCTCGCCATCGTCCACTCGACGAGCCAAGCCTACGGTCTGTCCTGCCGAAGTGCCGGGTCGCCGGTGCCGTCGGGGGGAGTCATGCCTCCGTGGCAGCGGGAGCATAAGATGACTGCCGATCATGGCTGATCTCATGGTGCGACAGCGCCCGCCAGGTACGGTGGATTCATGAGCGCACAGCCCGTCCATGATCCTCGGTATGACCCGAAGGCCATTCTTCAGGCGCTACCGGAGAAGTGGCGTCCGGTCTTCCTCGCTCAGTACCACGAGGCGTGGGAGGCGGCGCGCGAACCCGGCGAGTACCACAGGCTCCCGGAACTCCTCAACCTGTGGTGGTTGAACTCGATCGCGTTCGCCGACCCGACTTATGATCAACGTGCGCGTGAGGCTGCCCAAGGAGCCGGCGAGTTCGTCCCCCTGGAGGAGGCCGTTCCCGACTGGGAGGAGCGCCTGGCCCGGACACGGCGTCGATGAGCTATCGCGTAGTCCTTGCTCCGTCGGTGCTTGTCAACATGAAGAATCTCCCCGACGCGGCACTGACGGCGTTGGTCGAGCGGACTGCGGATCTCATCGAGGAGCCTTGGGATGCCCAGGTCCTGTATCCGGAGCGTAGGGACTACCGGCAGGCCACCTTCGGGGATCTCGGACTGATTCACTTTCATGTCGACGACGATGTCGAGCTGATCACCATTTATGCGCTGGTATGGGCCGGGTGACCCGGGGCTGAGCACCGGTCTCCATATCGCCGACCTGCGGCTGCTCTCCTGACGGCGATCGCACAACTGGACGGCGGGACCCGGCCAACCCCACGTCCCGTATCCGCTACCCCTCCGGCGGACCGGGCCGGAGGGGCACGGGCGGGTCAGGGGCGGGTCAGGGGCGGTGGTTGGACAGGACGAGCGTGGCGGCGGAGGCGAACATCCCGCCGTTGCCGAGGACCACGCCGACCTCGACGCCGGGCACCTGCGCGGCGGCCTCGCCGCGCAGTTGCCGTACGGACTCCTGGATGGCGAACATTCCGTACATGCCCGTGTGGGTGTAGGAGAGGCCGCCGCCGTTGGTGTTGAGCGGCAGGCGGCCGCCGGGGGAGGTGTGGCCCTCGGCGATGAACGGCCCGGCCTCGCCGCGCTTGACGAAGCCGAGGTCCTCCAGCCCGTAGATGGGCACGTGCGCGAAGGCGTCGTAGATCATGAGGTGGTCCACGTCGTCGTGGGAGATGCCCGCCTCGGCGAAGGCGGCCTCGCCGGAGCGGCGGAAGGCGGCGGAGGTGGTGAAGTCCTCCATCTGGGAGATGATCGGCGACTCGGCGGACTCGCCGGAGCCGAGCAGATGGACCGGCGACCTGCGGGCGCGCTCCTCGGTCGTCACGATCAGCGCCCCGCCGCCGTCGGTGACGAGGCAGCACTCGAGCAGGTGGAAGGGATAGGCGACCATCCGCGAGGCGAGCACGTCCTCGACGGTGATCAGGTCCTGGAACATGGCCCGGGGATTGCGGTGCGCCCATCGGCGCTGCGCGACCGCGACCTCCGCGAGCTGCTCGTGCGTGAGCCCGGTCTCCTTCATGTAGCGCAGCGCCGTCAGCGTGAACATGGTGGGCGGGCCGAGCACGCCGTACGGCAGTTCGAACTGGCCGATCAGCGAGTCGGGGCCGAGGGCCGGCCGGGGCGCGCCGACCCGCGACCGCCCGGACTCGCCGTGGGTGATGAGCACGGTCGTGCACAGCCCGGCCCGGATGGCCGCGGCGGCGTGCCGTACGTGGAAGAGGAAGGACGAGCCGCCCACTCCGGTGCCGTCGAGCCAGGCCGGAGCGATCCCGAGCGCGTGGGCGATCTGGATCGGGCCGGGCATCCCGACGGTGGCGACGCCGTCGATGTCGTCCTTGGTCATCCCGGCGTCGGCGAGAGCGTTGCGCGCGGCCTGGAGGTGGAGCTGCGCGGTGGACATGTGGGGCAGCTTGCCGAGCTCGTCGGTCTCGGCCGCGCCCGCGATGACGATGTTCATCGGGCGGGACCCCCAGCGGGCTCGAAGAGGGGCACGTGCACGTCGCCGCGCTGTTCGAACACCACGCGCAGCTCCATGTCCAGGGGCAGGTTCTCCGGCGTGATCTCGACGCCGACGATGTTCGTCATCATCCGCACGCCCTCCTCCAGCTCCACGACCGCGATCGCGTACGGCCCGTCCTGCTCGAACCCGGGCGCCGGGCGATGGCTGATCACGTACGAGTAGAGGGTGGCCCTGCCGCCGGCCGTCACCCATGTGACGTCGTCGGAGCCGCAGTGCGGGCAGGCGGGCCGTGGATAGAAGTAGTGCCGCGAGCAGGCGTCGCAGCGCTGGATGCGCAGCCGTCCATCCGCCGCGCCGTCCCAGAACGGCTGGGTCTCCGGCGTCGGCTTCGGGACGGGCTTGTGCGATGCGGTCATCGTTCTCCTACGAAGGCGGAGGAAGTCTTAGAGGCAGATTCTAGAACTCCAATCTAGAGTTGGCGAGGGTCCGTCGTCAGGGACTCGGGACGCCGTTGCCGCGCCGGCCGCGACCGGCCAGCAGGTCATCGAGGGACGGCACCGGCTCGGGGTCGCGCGGTCCCGGCTGGGCGAGCTGGACGAGGACGCCGTGCGCCTCCTTCGGGTGGAGGAAGACCTCGCGCCAGCGGGGTTCGGCGAGGTTGAGGCCGAACAGCCGGTAGCCGCGCCCGCGCAGCGCCGCCACGGCGGCCTCGATGTCGGTGACGTGGAAGTTGAGGTGGTGGACCCCGCCTCTGCCGCGGGTGAGGTCGAAGAAGCTGTCGAAGAACGAGGATCCGGCCAGCGGCTCCATCAGCTCGATCTTGCTCCCGTTGGCGTACCTGAGCTGGAGCGTCCGGTAGCCGTTGACCACGTTGTCGCCCCCGCCGAGGTAGGCGCCTCCCAGCAGGTCCCGGTAGATCGGCAGCAGGTCCCTGATGCGCGGCGCGGCGACGGCGGTGTGGTCGAAGGCCACGTCCAGCCCGGCCAGTTCCTCGGCGATGTCCACCCGTCCTCCTTCGATCGAAATCCTAGAATCTCATTCTAGTCATCCGATTCCCAGGAAACACCATGCTCACAACCCTTGACTCCAGCCGTGAGGAGGCGGAGCATTCGTGGAAATGAATTCTAGAGCTGGCTTCTAGAACTCATCGCTGGGACGGGGGCTGACGAGAAAGGCGTGTCAATGGGCCTGTCCTACGTACGCGAGCTCGACGAGTACCCCACCGGTGCCCGTCGCATGAAGATCCTCACGATGGCCGTGCTGGCCGTCCTCATCGGCTCCTATGAGGCGCAGATCGCCCCCGTGGTCCC
Source organism: Microbispora sp. NBRC 16548 (assembly GCF_030268985.1). Lineage (NCBI taxonomy): Bacteria > Bacillati > Actinomycetota > Actinomycetes > Streptosporangiales > Streptosporangiaceae > Microbispora > Microbispora sp. NBRC 16548. The sequence goes on along the minus strand of NZ_BSSF01000015.1, from coordinate 164,551 downwards.
GCTGCTCCTCAAGGACCTCGACATGTCCCTCGCGACGTACGGCGCGGTGTCCGGGGCGGCGGCGGTCGCGGGGGCGATCGCGTCGGCGCTCGGCGGCAGGCTCACCGACCGGATCGGCAGGGTGCGCCTGCTGGTCCCGCTGATGCTGCTGACCGCCGTGTGCTGCTTCGCCATGACGCTCGTCCACAGCCCGAGGGACCTGCTGATCGCGAGGATCGTGCTCGCATTCGTCGACGGGGTGGCGATGGCGAGCACGGCACCGCTGGTCCGCGACTTCTCACCGCGCCTGGGCCGGGCTCAGGCGTTCGGCTTCTGGACCTGGGGTCCGGTGGGGGCCAACTTCCTCGCCGCCGCCGTCGCGGGCTGGACGCTGCCGATCTTCGATGACTCCTGGCGGTCGCAGTTCGTCATCATGGGCTGCTTCTCGCTGGTCATCTCGATCGTCATCGCCTTCAACATCGCCGATCTGTCGCCCGAGCTGCGCGCGCAGATCCAGCACACCGAGCGCCAGGCCAGCGACGTCGTCGACCTGACCAGGCCGGCCAGGGCCACCTCGCTGTTCGTCCGGCGCAACATCTGGGCCCACGTGGTGGGCATCTCGCTGTGGCTGGTGCTCTACATCACGCTCACGCTGTTCGGCCAGACCATGCTGGTCGGCGCGCTCGGCATCACGGCCGCCGAGGCGTCCACGATCATGGCGTGCTTCTGGAGCCTCAACCTGATCACCCTGATCGTCGCCGGGCGCCTCTCGGACCGCACCCAGCTGCGCAAGCCGTTCACGCTGGGCGGCACCGTGGCGGCCGTGCTCGTCACCGCCTACCTGGCCTCGCTCCTCGGTGGCCAGGACGTCTCCAGCGGCATGCTCATGATCGTCGGCGCGCTGCTCGGCGGCTCGCTCGGCGTCGCGTACGGGCCGTGGATGGCGAACTACTCCGAGGACGCCGAGGACGTCGACCCCCGGCTGCAGGGCACGGCATGGGGGTTGTTCGGCTTCCTCACCAAGGCGATCGCCGTGGTCGGCCTGCTGGTCATCCCGCACGTGGTCGAGGCCACGAGCTGGCAGACCTGGCTGGTGGTCTCCCTGGTGTGCCTGGCGCTGTTCGCGCCCGCCGTCTTCCTGTTCCACGGTCCCTGGCGGCGCGAGCGCGCCGAGGCCGTGGACGGCCAGGAGGCCAGGGTCGCGGTGGCCGAATAGAGTCAGGCCGGCGGATAACCGCCCAGGCCCTTGCCGAGCAGGTCGAAGACCCGTTCGACGTCCGCGCGGTGGGCGCGCTCGATCTCCTCGTCGGGCCCGCCCTCCCGCACCCGCTGCCGCAGCCGCCGGTAGAGCGCCCGCTGCGCGCCGACCAGCGTCGAGGCGACGATGCGGGGCAGCGGATCGCCGGGCTCGGCGCCCGCCTCGGCCGCGAGCGCGTCGGCGAGCACCCGGGTGATCCGCTCGTTGACCTCGTGCATCTTCCGCTGCAACGAGGGGTTGCCGCTGACGAGGTCGAAGAAGCTGCGCGGATGGACGAGGTCGCGCCGCATGCCCGGGACGAACCTGGTCTGCGCCAGGCACAGCGCGCGGAAGGAGTCGAGGATGGAGACTCCGGCCGGGCGGTCGGTGACCGCCGCCAGCGACATGGCCTCCCGGTCCTCGGCCCGGTAGAAGACCAGGTCCTCCTTGGTCGGGAAGTGGTTGAACACCGTCTTCTTCGACACCTGCGCGGCCGCCGCGATCTCGTCCACGGTGACCTCGTCGAACCCCCGGGCCCGGAAGAGCGCGTTCGCGGTGTCGGCGATGAGCTGCCGGGTCTGGTTCTTCTTCAGCTCCCGCAGTCCGCCCGCACTCATGGGCACAGCGTATCGGCCTCCTTGGTTACACCTGGTGTACTGTTACACCAAGTGTAATGAATGGGGGGCGGGATGACGCATCCGGCGGTGGAAACCACCGGCCTGGCCAAGCACTACGGCGACGTCGAGGCCGTACGCGGCATCGACCTGACCGTGCGAAGAGGGGAGATCTTCGGCTTCCTCGGCCCGAACGGCGCCGGGAAGTCCACGACGATCAGCATGCTCTGCACCCTGACCACGCCCACGGCCGGCGAGGCGCGCGTGGGTGGACACGACGTGGTGCGCGAACGCGACAGGGTGCGGCGCTCGATCGGGCTGGTGTTCCAGGACCCGACGCTGGACGGCTATCTGACGGCCGAGCGCAACCTGCGTTTCCACGCCGAGCTGTACGGCGTGCCCCGCGCGGACGTCGGTCCACGGCTGCGCGGAGTGCTCGAGATGGTGGGGCTGTGGGACAGGCGCGAAGCCAAGGTCGCGACGTTCTCGGGCGGCATGAGACGAAGACTGGAGATCGCCCGCGGCCTGCTGCACTCGCCGCGGGTGCTGTTCCTCGACGAGCCCACGGTGGGCCTGGACCCGCAGACCAGGAGCTCCATCTGGTCCTACATCCGGGAGCTCAAGGATGCCGAGGACATCACGGTCTTCCTGACCACCCACTACATGGACGAGGCCGAGCACTGCAACCGCATCGCCATCATGGACGGCGGCCGGATCATCGCGCTCGACACCCCCGCCGCGCTGAAGGCCGGTGTCGGCAAGGACCGCGTCCAGATCCAGACCGACGACGGCGCGGCGGCCGTCGCCGCACTGGACGAGCGGTTCGGCATCCGGGCCGTCGCGTCCGGGGACGTGGTCGTCTTCCACGTGGACGAGGGGGAGCGGTTCGTGCCGGAGCTGTTCTCCCGGTCGGGGCTGCCGATCCGGTCCGTCAGCGTGGCCCGGCCCAGCCTCGACGACGTGTTCATGTCCTACACCGGCCGGTCGATCCGCGACGCGGAGCCGACCGGCGGCGCACGCGGCCCGGCCGCGCTCGCGGCGGCGCGAGGAGGCCGGCGATGACGGTGCCCGTCACGGCGGTCCGGGTGCCCGGGCGCAGCGCGATGAGCGAGCTGCGCGCCGTCAAGGTGGTCTGGCAGCGCGAGATCATCAGGTTCTTCAACGGCCCGCTGCGCATCCTCACCTCTCTCGTGCAGCCGTTCCTGTTCCTGTTCGTCCTCGGCACCGGCCTGTCGCAGCTCACCTCGGGCGGCACCGGCGGGCTCGGTCTGCGGACCTTCCTCTACCCGGGCATCCTCGCCATGGCCGTCCTGTTCACCGCCATGTCCTCGGCCGCCTCGATCGTCTGGGACCGGGAGTTCGGCTTCCTGCGCGAGATGCTGGTCGCGCCGGTGTCCCGCGGGGCCATCGTCCTCGGAAAATGCCTGGGCGGGGCCACCGTCGCGGCCTTCCAGGGCCTCGTCGTCATCTGCATCGCCGGTCCCGTGGGCGTGCCGTACGCGCCGGGCCTGATGCTCGGCGTGTTCGGCATCCAGGTGCTGCTGGCCTTCACCATCACGGCCTTCGGGGTCGCGATGTCCGTGCGGGTCAGGCAGATGCAGTCGTTCATGGCGCTCAACCAGCTGCTGATCATGCCTCTGTACTTCATGTCGGGCGCGATGTTCCCCGCCTCGAACCTGCCCGCGTGGCTGACCGCGCTCAACCGGATCGACCCGCTCTCGTACGCCGTGGATCCCATCAGGCGGCTGGTCTTCGCACATCTGAACCTGGCGCCCGCCGTACGGGAACGGCTCGCGCCGGGGCTGACGTGGGGCGGATGGCACGTGCCCATCCCCGTCGAGGTGGCCGTCCTCGCGGTCCTCGGGCTCGCCCTGCTCGCGACCGCGATCGCACAGTTCGGCCGAGCCGACTAAGCAGCACGGTTCGGCAGAGCCGACTGAGCTGGGCGCTCCGAGTGCGGCTCGGCGAGAAGTTCCGACTATCGGAACGGCCGGTTCTACTTTGCGTGTTCATTAAGTAACTTTCCGCAAGGGATACCGGCTCGCCGAGCGAGGAGGCCGAGCATGACCGCGGACACCGTGGACACGTCCATCAAGGGGATCACCGGCGTCGGTGACACCGGCGGCATCGCCGCCGTCACGAGCGCCGTCCGGGGACGGGTCGACGAGCTGCTGGCCGGCTTCCTCGACGCCCGGCGTCCCCCGGTCGGCGATCCGGACGTCGCCGAGGGCTATCGGCTGCTGCGCGAGTTCGTCGTCGAGGGCGGCAAGCGCATCCGGCCGCTGCTGTGCTACTGGGGCTGGCGGGGCGCGGGCGGCGCGGAGCCGCACGAGGACCGGGCCGTCATCACCGGCGCGGCGCTGGAGCTCTACCACGCCGGTCTGCTGATCCACGACGACGTCATGGACGGCAGCGAGCTGCGCCGCGGGCGCCCGACCATCCACAGGGGGCTCGCCGGGGCCCCGCGGTGGACGGGCGCGGAGACCTTCGGCCAGTCCGCCGCCATCCTGCTCGGAGTGCTCGCGCAGGCGTGGGCCGACGAGCTGCTCGCGGACGCCGCCGCCGGCGACGCGCGGGGGCGGGCGGCGCGCGAGCTGTTCAACCGGATGCGCACGGAGGTCGTCACCGGGCAGTACCTCGACATCCTGGCGCACGCCCGCGCGGACGCGGACGTCGAACAGGCCCTGACGGTGATCCGCTACAAGACGGCCCGATACACCGTGGAGCGCCCGCTGCAGATCGGCGCGGCGCTCGCCGGAGCCCCGCCCGCCCTGCTGGAGGCGTACTCCCGGTTCGGCCTGCCGCTCGGTGAGGCGTTCCAGCTGCGCGACGACGTCCTCGGCGTCTTCGGCGACCCCGCCGTCACCGGCAAGCCGGTCCTCGACGACCTCCGTGAGGGAAAGCGGACCGTGCTCATGGCGTACGCGTACGCGCGGGCGCGAGGACCGGAACGGGACCGGCTGCGGACCTGGCACGGCGCCCCCGACCTGGACGAACGGCGGGCGGGCGAGCTCAGGCAGATCATCGTGGACACCGGCGCCCTCGGCGAGGTCGAGGACCTCATCGCCCTGCGGGCCGGGCAGGCGCTCGGCGCGCTGAGCGACTGCGCGATCGCCCCTGAGGCGGCGCGGGCGCTCGCGGTGCTCACCGAGCGGCTCACCCGCCGCGTCCGGTGAGGGGCGCGATCGGTACGCCCGTCTCTCTCCCGACTCCCGCTCTCCTGACTCCCGCCGCCGGAACACTCCGGCCGCCTCCACGTGCGGCCGTACGGGCACCCGGCGCATGCGGTGATGTACCCGGTGCATTCGGTGCACGCGGTGTGGCCCTGTCCGGGCCGGTACGACTCTGATCTTTTCTCTCCCCCTCCGCCGCTCGGCGACGAGCGTGTCCAGTCACCGAACAACCGGCCGCCGTGCCGATCACAGATGGGGTGATGTGCCGTGACCGAAAACACCATGCCGACCGACAACCGGTTGAGCCTCAGCACCAGGGCCGCGCGCAACCTGGCCACGACGACCAAGACCCCGCCGCAGATGCAGGAGATCACCTCCCGTCATCTGCTGCGCGTGCTGCCCTGGGTCGAGGCGGTGGGCGGCGCCTACCGGGTCAACCGGCGGCTGACCTACCAGATGGCCGACGGGCGGGTGACGTTCGTCTCGACCGGGGCGGATGTGCGGGTCATCTCCGCCGAGCTGTGCGAGCTGCCCGCCCTGCGCGGCTTCGGCGACGCCGACGTGCTCGCCGCCATGGCCGACCTGTTCACCCAGCGGGAGTACGAGGCCGGCCAGGTCATCGCGCAGGCCGGCACCCCGATGGACGAGGTCCTGCTCCTGGCCCACGGCAAGGTCGACAGGCTCGGCGAGGGGGCGTACGGCAACGAGACGCGGCTCGGGGTGCTGGCCGACGGCGAGTACGTCGGCGAGCAGATGCTGGTGAACGCGGACGCGCGGTGGGAGTGGACGGTCAAGGCGGTGACGTCGTGCACCGTGCTCACCCTCGGCAGGGAGGAGTTCGAACGGCTGCTCACGCTGTCGGACAGCCTGCGTGAGCACGTGCAGGCCTATCGGGAGGACCCGGACCGGCCGGTGAACCGGTATGGCGAGGCGGAGATCGCTTTGGCGGCGGGTCATGTGGGTGAGGCGACGCTGCCGGGGACGTTCGTGGACTACGAGCTGGGGCCGCGTGAGTACGAGCTGAGTGTGGCGCAGACGATTTTGCGGGTGCACTCGCGGGTGGCGGATCTGTACAACGAGCCGATGAACCAGACCGAGCAGCAGTTGCGGCTGACGATCGAGGCGTTGCGGGAGCGTCAGGAGCACGAGCTGGTCAACAACCGCGACTTCGGGCTGTTGCACAACGCCGACCTCAAGCAGCGCCTGCACACCCGTTCCGGCCCGCCCACCCCCGACGACCTCGACGAGCTGCTCGCCACGGTCTGGAAGAACCCGAACGTCATGTTCGCCCACCCCAAGGCGATCGCGGCCTTCGCCCGTCAGTGCAACGCCCGGGGCATCTACCCCCAGACCGTGGAGTTCAACGGCCAGAAGGCCCCGGCCTGGCGCGGGGTGCCGATGCTGCCCTGCAACAAGATCCCGGTGAACGACAAGGGCATCAGCTCGATCATGGTCATGCGCCTGGGGGAGAAGGACCAGGGCGTCGTCGGCCTGCGCCGCACCGGACTGGTGGACGAGTACGAGCCCGGTCTGTCGGTGCGCTTCATGAGCATCGACGAAAAGGCGATCATCTCCTACCTGGTGACCACCTACTACTCGGCGGCCGTACTGGTCCCCGACGCCCTCGGCATCCTGGAGAGCGTCGAGGTCCTGTGATGCCCTCCTACCGGCTGCCGGACTTCTACCTCCCCTATCCGCCCCGGCTGAACCCGCACGTGGAGACCGCCCGGGCGCACACACGGGGGTGGGCGGCGGACATGGGCATGCTCGACGACCCGGACATCTGGACCGAGGAGTCGCTCGACGCGATGGACTACGGCCTGATGTGCGCCTATACCCATCCCGACTGCTCCGCCACCGAACTGGACCTGGTCACGGACTGGTACGTGTGGGTCTTCTACTTCGACGACCACTTCCTGGAGACCTTCAAACGCAGCAGGGACCTGGACGGCGCCCAGGACTACCTGGACCGGCTCGACGCGTTCATGACGGACGACCCGCCCGAGCCGACGAACCCCGTGGAGCGGGGCCTGGCCGACCTCTGGCCCCGGACCGTGCCCGCCATGTCGGAGGCGTGGCGGCGCCGGTTCGTCCGGGTCACGCGGGACCTCCTGCAGGAGTCGATGTGGGAGCTGTTCCACATCGAGCGCGAGGCCGTCTCCAACCCGATCGAGTACATCGAGGAACGCAGGAAGGTCGGCGGCGCCCCGTGGTCGGCCGCGCTGGTGGAGCACGCGGCCGGCGCGGAACTGCCCGCCCGGCTCGCGGATTCCCGGCCGATCCGGGTGCTGACCGAGGCGTTCGCCGACTCCGTGCACCTGCGCAACGACCTGTTCTCCTACGAGCGGGAGGTGCTGCAGGAGGGCGAGCTGTCCAACTGTGTGCTGGTCTGTGAGCGTTTCTTCGGCTGCGACACCGAGCGGGCCGTAGAGATCACCAACGACCTGCTCACCTCCCGGCTGCACCAGTTCGAGCACACCGCGCTGACCGAGCTTCCGGCGCTGTTCGCCGACGAGGGAGTCCTGCCGCCCGAGCAGGCGCTGGTCCTGAGCTACGTCAAGGGATTGCAGGACTGGCAGGCGGGCGGACACGCCTGGCATACCGCCTCCAGTCGCTACACCAAGACCGCGGGGGAAACCGGGTTCTTCGGGATGAACGTGGCCCGCGCCCACCTCACGGGCGCGGGCGGCCTGCGCAATCACACCCACCGGCCCTTCTCCGAGGCCGCGGTGCGGCTGCCGCAGCCGTACATGCCGTTCGAGGTGCGCGACAACCCGCACCTGGACGCGGCGCGAGCGGCGGACGTCGAATGGTGTGCCGCCATGGGCTTCTTCGACGGCGTCCCCGGCATCCCGGCGACCGCCGTGTGGAACGAACCGCAACTCGTCGGCTTCGACCTCGCCCTGTGCGCGTCCGGCATCAACCCGGACGCCCCGGCCGACGAATTGATCCTGGCCACCAACTGGCTGGCCTGGGGGACGTACGGCGACGACTACTATCCCCGGGTCTACGGGGTGGCGCGCGACCTGGTCGGCGCGAAGCTCGGCAACCGGCGGCTCAAGGAGTTCATGCCGCTGGACCTCGTTCCGCGCCTGACCCCGATGACGGGGTTGGAACGCGGGCTGGCCGACCTGTGGCCGCGCACCGCCGGGCCGCTGCCGGAGGGCTCCCGCCGGGCCTTCCGCGCCACCGTGGAGGAGATGATCGACAGCTGGGTGTGGGAGCTGGCCAACCAGGCCCAGCACCGCGTGCCCGATCCGGTCGACTACATCGAGATGCGGCGCAGGACGTTCGGCTCGCAGATGACGATGAGCCTGGCCAGGCTGGCGCCGGGCCGGGTCATCCCCACCGAGATCCATCGGACCCGCGAGTTCCTCGGCATGACCGATGCCGCGCAGGACTACGCGTGTCTGCTGAACGACCTGTTCTCCTACCAGAAGGAGATCCAGTTCGAGGGTGAGCTGCACAACGCCGTCGTGGTGCTGGGCACCTTCTTCGACTGCGCGCCCGACGAGGCGGTGACCGTGGTGGACGCGCTCATGACCAGCCGGATGAGGCAGTTCGAGCACATCACCACCGTCGATCTGCCCGCCCTGCTCGACCGTATCGAGGCGGAGGAGGTCGTACGGGAGTCGGTCGAGGGATACGTGTCCGACCTGCGCAACTGGATGGCCGCGATCCTGCGCTGGCACCAGCGGTCCCGGCGCTACTTCGAGGAGGAGTTGCGCAGGGGTCCGGCGGCCCGGTGGTCCCAGGGGCCGACGGGGCTCGGGACGGCCACCGCACGCATCCTCTCCCTGGCGCCGCCCGCTCACGGGTCGCCGGCGCTCACGGCGTCGTCCGTGACGGCGCCCGCTCTGGCGCGGTCTGATCTGGCGGCATCTGCTCTCGCGCCGTCTGATCTGGCGGCGTCCGATCTCGCGGTGCCGGCTCACTCGCTGCCGGTGGGGGCGCCATGACCGCGGCGCGCCTGACCCTGAGCACGGCCGCCGCGCGGAACCTGGCGACGACGACCAAGACGCCGCCGCAGATGCGGGAGATCACTCCCCGGCACCTGCTGCGGGTGCTCCCGTGGACGGAGGTCCAGGGCGGCGTCTACCGGCTCAACCGCCGGCTCACCTGCACGGTGGGGGACGGGCGGGTGAGCTTCGTCTCCACCGGGGCGCGGGTGCGGGTCATCCCGGCCGAGCTGTGCGAACTGCCGTCCCTGCACGACTACGGCGACCTGGACACCCTCGGGGCGCTGGCGGACCGGTTCGTCCAGCACGACCTGCGTCCGGGCGAGCCGGTGCCGCCGGGCCAGGTGGTGCTCGTCGCCCACGGCAAGATCGCACGCGTCGGCGCCGGCGCGTACGGCGGCGAGGCCCTGCTCCAGGTCCTGGCCGACGGAGACCACCTGGGGGACCTCACCGGCCCGGGGGCCTCGCCCGCCAAGGCCCTCACCTCCTGCATCGTTCTCGTCCTCGACCGGTCGGCGCTGGACAACCTGACCGCGCTCGCCGGTGGCCTGCGCGAGCATCTCGGCCGTCCTCCCGCAGCGCGGCCGGTGAACCGGTATGGCGAGGCGGAGATCGCTTTGGCGGCGGGGCATGTGGGTGAGGCGACGCTGCCGGGGACGTTCGTGGACTACGAGCTGGGGCCGCGTGAGTACGAGCTGAGTGTGGCGCAGACGATTTTGCGGGTGCACTCGCGGGTGGCGGATCTGTACAACGAGCCGATGAACCAGACCGAGCAGCAGTTGCGGCTGACGATCGAGGCGTTGCGGGAGCGTCAGGAGCACGAGCTGGTCAACAACCGCGACTTCGGGCTGTTGCACAACGCCGACCTCAAGCAGCGGCTCCACACCCGTTCCGGCCCGCCCACCCCCGACGACCTCGACGAACTGCTCGCCCGCCGGCGTAGTTCGCACTACTTCCTCGCCCATCCCCGGGCCATCGCCGCCTTCGGCCGGCAGTGCACGCGGCGCCGCGTGTATCCGGACGTCACCGAGGTCAACGGGGCGACGGTCATGGTGTGGCGGGGGGTGCCGATACTGCCCTGCGACAAGATCCCGATCACCGAGGGCGGGCTCAGCTCGATCCTGGTGATGCGCACCGGGGCAGAGAAACAGGGCGTCGTCGGCCTGCGCCGCACGGGGCTGACGGACGAGTACGAGCCCGGTCTGTCGGTGCGCTTCATGGGCATCGACGAAAAGGCGATCACCTCCTACCTGCTGACCACCTACTACTCGGCGGCCGTACTGGTCCCCGACGCCCTCGGCGTACTGGAAAGCGTCGAGGTGAACTGAGGCGTGCATCCGGCCGGGGCGCTCCTGGAGCACCCCGGCCGGATGGGATTCCCCGGGTCAGGTGAGCTCCAGACCGCCGTCGAGGGTGAGGACCTGGCCGGTGAGCCAGGTCGCGGCGGGATCGGCGAGGTGGAGGATCCACTCGGCCACCTCTCCGGGCTCGCCACGCCTGCCGAGGGGGATGCGGCGGGCCTCGTCCTGCTTGGTCTGCTCGACGATGGTTTCGGGAAGACCGGCGGCGGTGAGTGCCTCACTCTCGGTCGGCCCGGGGGCCAGGGCGTTGACCCGGATCCCATCCCCGGCGAGTTCCAGCGCCCAACTGCGGGTGAGGTGCTCGATCGCGGCTTTCGAAGCGGCGTAGTGCGCCCCGCCGGGCAGCGGCCGGTGGCCGTAGGTGCTCGAGATGTTGACGATCGAGCCGCGTGTTTCCCGCAGGTGGGGCAGCGCCGCCCGGGCGAGCAGGCTGGGCGCTGTGACATTGAGGTCGAACAGGTCGGCGACGCGCGCCGCCGTCGTCTCGGCCAGCGGCATGACCGTGGTCGCGCCGGCGTTGTTGACCAGCACGTCCAACCGGCCCCAGCGGTCGACGGCCGTACGCGCGATCGTCTCGGGCGAGCCCGCGCCGCGGACATCGGCGGCGAGTGCGGCGATGCGCGGGTGCTGCCGGGCGGTCTCCTCGAGGGCGTGTGCGCGGCGGCCGATCCCGAGGACCTGGGCGCCGGCGTGTGCGAAGGCGAGGGCGGCGGCGCGTCCGATGCCCGAGCCCGCACCGGTGACGACGACGACCCGGCCGGCGAAGCGGCCGGCTGACTGTCCGGTCAACACGACTCCCGTTGTTCGATGTTCGCGAAACATCGAACAAGCTACCATCGGTCCATGAAGCAGGCGCACCACCCCAAACTGGACGAGATATCCCTCACCGCGGTCATGGCGGCGCTCAGTGACCCGATCCGGGTGGGGCTGGTCCGGCTGCTGGCCGACGGGCGGGAGCGCGGATGGGGGGAGCTGCGGGCCCCGGTCGCCAAGTCGACGCTCAGCCATCACCTCAGGGTTCTGCGCGACGCCGGGATCACCCGCACCCGTCAGGAGGGCACCCGTTGCTTCGTCGTGCTGCGCCGGGACGACATGGAGACCCGGTTCCCCGGCCTGCTCGCTCCCGTGCTGGCCGCGGCGGAGTGCGACGGAGTGGGCCGGCAGGTCGGGCTGGCGTCCTCGGGCCACGCGCCGCAGGGCTGAGGAGCCGCGCGTTCGCCCCCGCGTTCGCCCCTCATGCGCCGTGCGGCACGGCTAAGGTGACCGCTGGCCGATCAGGATGTGGTTCACGAGTGTCGCGGGGTGAGGTTGTTCGTACCGTTGGATCGCGCCCGCCGGGCGGAGGCGGCCTCCGCCCTGGGCAGCCTGGAACGCGGGATAGAAATCCTCCTGTGCCTCGCCGCCGGCATGAGGCCGATGAACCTGACCCAGGTGCACCGGTCCACCGGGTTCTCCAAGACCACCACCCATCGCCTGCTCGGGACCCTGCAGCGGCGGGGCCTGGTCACGCGCACGGGCGGCGACTACACGGTCGGCGGACGCCTCGCCGACCTCGTGCCGCCGCGCGGCTGGGCGGTCCAGGGCCGTCGCCTGCCCGGCTCCCGCAGGGCGGTCCTGCCGCACCTGCTCCAGCTGTACGAGGCCACCCGGCAGACGGTCAACCTGGCCGTGCGGGACGAATTCGAGGTCGCGTACGTCGAGCGGTTGTACGGGCACAACCGGGTCAAGTCGCCGTCGGACGGCGTTGACCGGGCGCCGCTGCACTGCACGGCCACGGGCAAGGTGCTGCTCGCCTACGACGCAGGCCTGCGCGCCGCGTTCCTCGCCGCCCCGGCCCTGCGGCGGATGACCGGCCGTACGGTGACCGCGCCGGCCGCGCTGGAACGCGAGCTCGCGGCCGTCCGCGGCGAGGGCGTGGGGTACGCGCGGGAGGAGTTCGCCGAGGGAGTGTGCTGCGTCGCCGCGCCCGTCTTCGGCGGCCCGGACGGCGGGGTGTGCATGGCCGTCGCGGTCGCCGCGCCGGTGGGAGCGGCGGCGCTGCCGCGCCTGAGTGCGGCCGTGCGCAGGACCGCCCACCAGATCACCGGCGCCCTCCTCCTGTGATCCCCATTTTGGGGATTGGGGCCGCCGGGCTCGGGGAAGGCTCGAACGAGCCGAGCGGCGGGGCCTGGGCCGCTCCGGCCGCCGGTGCCACGGACCGGCGTAGCCGTCGTGGTCTCGGGGAGAGTCATGCGTCGAGGACCGTACGCGTCCCGCCTGATCGGCCGGGCCGGCCTCGTCGCCGTTCCGGTGACCGTGCTGCTCACGGCGTGCGGGACCCCGGAGCCGCAGATGCGGCCGCGGCCCGTGGCCACGGGCGGCCCGGTGTCCACCGCGGTCCCCGCCGCGTCGCCCTCGCCCAGCCCGTCGGTCGTCTCGGCCGCGGACCATCCGGAGGCGTGCCGGAACGCCGACTGCGAGGTGGCGGTCCATCCTGGTGACCGGTTGCGACTCGACCGGAAGACCGGCCTCGACGCGATCACGATCGTCTCACTCGACCCGGGCGAGTTGCGGCTGGGCTTCGAAGCGGGTGCGGGTGCCTTCCACGTCGAGGGCATGAACACCAGCGTCAGCCAGGACTGCGTCAACGGCCGCTGCCGGACGGAGGGCGGGCTGACGCTGGCCCTGGGACGGCCCGGCAGGATCGGCGACATCCGCCTGCGGCTCGCGAGCGTGGCGCCCGACCACGCGGTCCTGGTCCTGTCGCCGGGGTGACCACAACCGGCGCGCCCGGCTTGGCCGTCTCGACTTCGGAAATCCCCAGCCTGCGTTAACCGCGAGGCCACCACGCCTCCCTACGGTCGCGGCCATGGCATGGAAGAGCAGGGTCAACGCCGCCGTCGAAGAGATGACCGGTTACGTCATCACCCGAGCCAGGCCACGGACCGTACCGGCTCCGGAGGCACGAGACGAGCCGCGCCCGCCCGCCGATCCCGCCGCCGACCGCCTGCTGCGCGCGCCTGTTTTCGTGCTCTCACCGGTCAGGTCCGGCTCCACGCTCCTGCGCGTGCTGCTGAACAGCCACAGCAGGATCCACGCGCCGCACGAACTGCACGTCCGGCGGATCGCCGTGACCCTCACCACCGATCCCGTACGGCAGGCCATGGCGGCGGCCGGCCACCGTACGAGCGACGTCGAGCACATCCTGTGGGACCGCCTGCTGCATCGGGAGCTGGTCAGGAGCGGCAAGGAGGTCATCGTGGACAAGACGCCCAGCAACGTCTTCGCCTACCGTCGCATCACGACGTGCTGGCCGGATGCCCGATTCGTCTTCCTCCTGCGCCACCCCGCGTCGATCGCCCGGTCCTGGCACGAGGCCGATCCGCGGGCGCGGCCCATGGGCGAGGCCGTGCGGCACACGCTGCAGTACATGCGCCACCTTGAGGAGGCCAGGCGCCGTCTCGAAGGAGTCGACGTCCGGTACGAGCGGCTCGTCGACGACACGGAAGGCGAGCTGCGCCGGCTCTGCGCCTGGCTGGGCGTGGAGTACGAGCCCGAGATGGTCCGGTACGGCGACAAGGACCACGGCGACTTCGTGAAGGGCATCGGCGACTGGCGCGACAAGATCCGGAGTGGGCGGGTCCAGCCGGGCCGTCCGCTGCCCGCCCCCGAGGAGGTGCCCGACGCGCTGCGAGAGATCGCAGTGGCCTGGCGCTATCTCTGATTTCCGATCACCAGTGGAACCAGTGAATGCGACGGCAGCTGCTGCACACGAAGCAGGTGGCGTCGCGGTTGGCCCAGTCGAGATTCATGAATGTCATGCCCGTGGTCTGGAGTTTCCACCGGCGCAGCTCGAACAGCTCGTTCTCGCACGTGTCGCATTTCAGATCGCGGCCGTTGGGGAGCGTGACCGACTGTGGTTCGTCCATGCCTTCGATGCTATGCCGCCAATCGTTTTCCCGGCCTGCCGCGAAAACTCTGTCGCGGCCCGAGTCACGTCACACCGATGACGGCGGTTTTCCTCACCTGACCACAATGCGGGTTCGAATCCCCCCAGGAACACGCGCGCCCCGGCCCTTTCCGGCCGCGCGAGGGCGTGCGATCACCCGTTGGGCTGGACGCGGTCCGCATCGCGATCGGGCGGAACCGCGTCGATGACGACGATCATCTCGTCTGCATAGCCGTCCAGATCGTCCAGTCGTAGCCACTCCTCCCCGGGGCGAATCTGGTGAAAGCGGAAGGTGCCGTTCGTCTCATCGGTGGCGGTGATGCACCGGACGGGCGGTCGATCGGGCAGGCGACGCGCGAGGGTGTGGACGATGCCAGACAGGACGATGCCCTGCCTGAGCATATGAATCCGGTGGTCACGGCCGATGCGCGGGCGCCCGGCGTGGTCGATCGACACGGCGACGTCGGGGTGGTCGTCAAGGTGCCGGCTGTTGGCGTCGCACTCGACGCCGGTGAGGTCAGTGTGTCGGTGGGGCGAGAGCTCGTGCGAGTATCCCGGAGCGAAAAGGGCGCCGCTGTCGTCGCGTACGATGCCGCCGCCCAGCAGGAGTCGCTGAGGATCGGCGGCGTCGACTCCCGTCGGCATGAGGCCGCTGTCCGGGAACCCCAGGGCCTCGGCCGCGGCGTCGTTCATCCGGACGGTGATCACCTCCGCAGGGTGCCCGTCGATGTGAAGAGGGTCAAGCCGGGTGCGTGCGCGTGGGTTACGGTGGCCGTCGTGAACGTCTATGGTGCGATCGCCTCGTTTGCCGTCATCGTGGCATTGCTCACGCTCACGCCCGGCTTGGACACGGCGCTGATCCTGCGTACGTCGCTGCTCGCCGGCCGGAGACCGGCCTGGGCCGTGGTGCTCGGCATCCAGGTCGGCACCCTGCTGTGGGGCCTGCTCACGGCCGCCGGCCTGTCCGCTCTCCTCACCGCCTCCCAGGTGGCGTACGAGGTGCTGCGGTGGGCGGGTGTCGCGTACCTGGTCTGGATGGGCGGCAGGATGCTCTGGCAGAGCCGCACGAGCCGGACGGAGGACGTCGCACCGCCCGGCCCGCTGGAGGCCGGATGGGGACGGGCGTTCCGGCGGGGCCTGCTGACCAACCTGCTCAACCCGAAGGTGGGCGCCTTCTACGTCGCGGTGCTGCCGCAGTTCATGCCCCAAGGCGTGCCACACGCGGTGATGGGCGTACTGCTGGCGGGCGTCCACGTCTGCGAGGCGCTGGTGTGGAGTGCCGTGCTCATCGGGTTCACCGGGATTCTGCGCGGCTGGCTGCGCAGGCCGGCGGTCAAGCGCGGCCTGGACCGGCTCACCGGCCTCATCGTCATCGGCTTCGGTCTGCGCCTGGCGATCCAGCAGTCCTGACCCGCCCGTCGTAGGGGCCGACCCCGCACACCTCGGGGACGGCGGCGATCGGGACCTCCTCGGTGAGGGCACGGACCACCAGGGCCTCGACGCCCCGCAGCATCGCCTCCGCAATGTGCGGGGGCAGGTAGGCGGTGTCCACGATGAGGCTGAGCTTCCCGGTGTCGGGGGCCGAGACGACCGTGAAGAACGCCTTGAACCGGACACCCGGCCAGGCGTTCGTGACGTACGTCCTGGTGTTTTCGGTGAGGCGGGCCACGTCCTCGTCGGGGCCGACGGGAGGCAGGCCCGGCCAGGTGCCGACGGTCCGTCTGTCGTTGAAGAACGCGTCGAGGTCCGGCTCCCGGCCGCGGCGGCGGCCGATCTCCTCCCGCATCGCCTGCATCTCGAACGGGTCGTAGTGCGCGTTGCGGTACGCCCTGAGCGCCCCCCGCTGCGCGGCCCGGCAGGCGGCGGCGAAGTCCGTGGCGGGCAGATCGAGCACGAACAGGCCGTCCTGCTCCACGGTGCCGACCATCGTGCGGACGCGCGCGTCGCGGCGGTTGCTGTGCACGAGCTGCATGACCGCACGCGGACGGCCGCTCACGACGGCCAGCACGGTGGCGCAGGCGGCGAGCAGCACGCTGGTCGTGCTCATCGTCCAGCGCTCGGCCAGCCGTTGCGCCGCGGTGGCGAGCGCCACCGACTCCATGCCGACCTCGATGAACCGCGGGTCGTCCGCCTCACGCGGCGGATGGTCGAACACGTCGAGCGGCCCCTCCGCCAGCACGGAGTGCCAGTATCGGACGGACTTGGCCGAGCGGGCGGGGTACGGCTCCGCGCGCTCGGCGGCCGCCTGGTCCATCGGCTGCCACTCGGCGGGCGGCGGTTCCTCGCCGCGCAGCAGGGCCTTCCACTCGTCCGACAGCGTGTTCAGCGCCTGGAAGTCCACCGCCAGATGGGAGAAGGCGACCGCCAGCGCCATCGGGCGGCCGTTCTTGACGACGACGGCGCAGCGCAGCGGCAGGTCCCGGTCGTGCGCGAAGGGCGTCCGGCCCAGCTCGCCCGCGAGCCGCTCGGCGACCCGCAGCGCCCGTTCCTGTCCCGCGTCCACCAGATCCACGGTCAGCTCGCCGCCGCGGCGGACCCGCTGCACCGGCCCTTCCGGGGTGAGAGCGAAGGTCGTACGCAGGCTCTCGTGGCGTTCGAGCAGCACGCGCAGCGCGTCCAGGACGCTGCCGAGGTCGCGCCTGCCGTACACCGGGAGCACCCATGGGCAGCTCAGGAACGTCTGGCTGTCGCCCATCAGGTGGACCGCCCGCCATATCAGTCGCTGTCCCCAGGTCAGCGGCGCCTGGCCCTCCCGGCTGCCGCTGAACGCCACCGTCACCATGAACCCGTCATCCCTTGGGAGGCCGGCTCGTCGCCGAGGCCGATCTCCACGCTGTCACCGAAAAGTTTCGACACGATGCCACTCCATGATCGGCACGGGAATGCCAGTTGGTCCGGTTTGGTCACGCCGGAAGTCGCCGTGCAACGGAAGAATAGGCAACAGGAGTGGAAGGGCGACAGTGAAAGTCGCAAGTCTTCTGCCGAAAGCTTTCGAAGGAGAGCGTTCCGAGGTGCGGGGCTACCTCTTGTCCGGTACGACGATCGTGATCTTGTTGCGGGCGGCGTCGATGCGGTTGGCGGGTGGCGCGCCGTCGGTCTCGTCGTCGCGGAGCATCGTCTCGCTCTGCCGCTGCTCCAGCTGCACCCGTTTGGTGGAGAGGAAGGCCGCCGTGAACTCGTCGAATCCGGTGGCCGAGATGGACCGGCCTGACTTGCGGACCTTGGCCGCCCATCGCCACAGGCGTTCGAGCAGGGCCAGAAGAATCAGCGCGCACGCCAGCATCTCCATGATCCCGACCGTACCTCCCGTCCTCTCCGGGTGTCCTCGTTCCCGAAGATCCGGTATGGCCCCCGGGGGTCACGCCCATGCGGCCGGAAAGATCGTTTGTCGGCCCGGCCTCGTACGATGTCGCCCATGACCAGGCACGGTTTCACGCTCACGGCAGAGGGCCCGTTCGACTTCGGCGCCACGTTGCGCTTCGTCGAGGACTGGCCGGCCACCAGCGGCCTGCCCTCCGACGGGCGTGCGCTGCGCTTCGCCTACTGCGCGGAGTCCGACTGGCTGCCGATCGGCGTGACCGTGACCGCCGCGCCGGACGGGGTCGCCGTCGCCACGACGCGGGCCGCCGGGCCGCGGATCCGGGGCGAGGTGGCGCGCATCCTGTCCCTCGACGTGGACGGCTCCGGCTTCGCCGCGGCCGGCGAGACCGACCCGGTGCTCGGCGACCTGCAGCGGAAGAGTCCCGGACTGCGCCCGCTGGGCTTCTGGAGCCCCTGGGAGGCGGCCTGCTGGGCGGTGATCGTGCAGCGTTCGTCGATGCTCATCGCCGCCCGGCTCAAACAGCGCATCGCGGAGCGATACGGCGCGAAGGTCGTCGTGGACGGGGAGACCTACACCGCCTTTCCTCCGCCCATGACGCTCCTGCAGGCCGGCGGTCTCGGCCTGCCCACGCAGAAGGAGGAGTGGCTGCGCGGGCTGGCCCGCGCGGCGCTCGACGGCGTGCTCACCGCCGAGCACCTGCGCGCGCTCGACCCTCAGGAGGCGCTGGCAGAGCTCCGCGCTCTGCCCGGCGTGGGGCCGTTCTCCGCCGGCCTGATCCTGATCCGCGGCGCGGGTGCGCCGGACGCGTTCCCGGGCGACGAACCACGCCTGTTCGCGATCCTGCGCGAGGCGTACGGGCTGCCGGAGGACGCCCCGCCTGCCGCGTACCGGAAGGTGGCCGAGGCGTGGCGGCCCTACCGGTCCTGGGCCTCCTTCCTGTTCCGGGCGTCCGGCTACGGAGCCATGGACGACGACCGGCCCCTGAGCCGTCCGACGCGAGGCCGCTGAACCCTCTGCGGCGGGCAGCGCGGTGGACGGCGGCGCGATCCTCGTGGCGCCGTCGTCTCGCGGCGTCTGAGAAGACGATGAACGGGCCGGGGTGTCGTCTCATCGGATTCTCACGCGGGCTGAATATCGGATGAGACTTCATCGCCCGGGCGGCTTCTTTCGCATTGGGTCGATCGTCGTCCACGCGCCCGCTCTGAGCTGGCGTCATAAGAATGGCGTAAGCGGGCCGCCGTGGTCGTGTGCATATTTAAGAATCGTCTCGGCCGCGAAAAAGGCCGATACGTTCTTCGGCGAAGGCGAAATCCGGTGCGGGCACCCTCTCTGTCCATTGAAACCCGCACCGGTGGTTTTCCCGAGGAGGAACCAATGCGTGCAAAAGTGATCGCCGGACTGCTGACCGCCACCGTCGGCGCCTGTGTGCTCGTCCCGACGGCGTCGGCCTTCGCGGCGACCGGTCAGCCGGGCGCTCCGCGACCCGTGGCCACCACGACCCCCAAGCCGGACCCGAAGCAGGACCCGAAGCAGGACCCCAAGCAGGACCCCAAGCGGGATGACGGCGAGAAGGGCTCCCGCTCCGTCGCGGCCACCTCGCTGACCATCACCGCCTCGGCGAGTGAGGAGACGGCGAAGCGGTCCCGCAACGACCGGCGTGCCAAGCAGCTGACACTCTCGGGCTCGCTGACCTCCGGCCGGTCGGGCCTTGCCGCCCAGACCATCGCCGTCTACTTCCGCAAGGCCGGCTCCGCCCGCTACACGTACGTCACCTCGACGCGTACGGGGTCGCGCGGGCAGTACAGCGTGAAGGTGAACAGCGGCGGGACCGGCACATGGAAGGCCGACTTCGCCGGCACGTCGGCCAAGCGGCAGAGCTCCGCCACGGTGAACGTCGCCTGACGTCCACGCCATGACCGGGGGCGCGTTCCGAGGAGCGGGAACGCGCCCCCCTCTTTTCCCCACCGGGTCGCGTCCCTGATCGCCGCCGCGGCCGTCTCCACAGGCATGGCCGTTCGCCGTCGTCACGGCCTTGACCCTGACGCGGCAGGAGGCTCGACGATCAGGGCATGAGCGAGTACATCAGTCCCGTCCCCATGCCCGCGCTCGACGCGACCGCCCCCGACATCTACCGGGATTACTACGGCATGCCGATGTTCGTCAGCATCCCCACCCGCGACCTCGCGGCGTCGAAGGACTTCTGGACCCGCGGGCTCGGGTTCGTCGACCTGTTCTCCGTGCCGGATCGGCTGACCCATCTGCGCCGCTGGGCCTTCCAGGACGTCCTGCTCGTGCCCGCGGAACACGTGGGCGAGGTCCCGGCGATGAGTGTCAGCTTCGCCTGCGTCCTCAGCCAGATCGACCAGATCGCCGCCCGCTGCGAGGAACTCGTGCCGGGCTGCACCAGCGGGCCGAGGGAGATGCCGTGGAACTCCATCGAGCTGACGGTCGTCACGCCCGAGAACGCCCGGGTGGTGATGACGGCCGCTCAGCCGCTCGATCCGCACAGTGCGCGGGCGGACGACCTGCGAGCGATGGGCATCGAGATCCCGGCCGAGTGAGCACCCCGTACGCCAGCCTCAGGCCGTGGGCCTCCGGCGAGGTCGGCGATACTGGGCCGGTGACGAGCGACGCCAGCGAATGCCGACCGGCCACCACCGGACCGGACGGCTCCGACGGCTCCGACGGCCTCACCGTCGGCCGGGCTGCCGCGCTCGTCGGGGTCAGCGTGAAGACGCTGCACCACTGGGACGCGATCGGCCTCGTACGTCCGAGCGGGCGCACCTGGGCCGGATATCGCGTGTACTCGGGCGACGACGTCGCGCGGATCCACCGCGTCCTCATCTACAGGGAGCTCGGGTTTCCGCTCGCCGAGATCGGCTGGATCCTCGACGACCCGGGCGCCGACGCGCGCGACCATCTGCGGCGGCAGCGGACGCTGCTCGTGGAGCGCATCTCCCGCCTGCGGAGGATGGTCGGCGCGGTCGACCGCATGCTGGGTGCGTCGAGCACCGGCATGCGATTGACCCCGGAGGAGCAGGTGGAGATCTTCGGCGACGACTGGCAGCCCGCCTGGGCCGACGAGGCCGAGGACCGCTGGGGTGACAGCGCGCAGTGGGCGCAGTACGTCGAGCGGGCCGGCGAGATGACCCCGGAGGACTGGAAGAGGATCGCGGCCGAGACCGATGCCCTGAACGCCGACCTCGCCGCGGCGAAACGCGCCGGCGTCACGCCCGGGTCCACCGGCGCGAACGCGCTCGCGGAGCGGCACCGCGCGTCGATGTCGAGGTATTTCGACTGCACACACTCGATGCACGCCTGCATCGGGCGGATGTTCACCGCCGATCCCCGGTTCGCCGGCCATTACGACGCGGTCGAGCCGGGCCTGGCCGTCTGGCTGCGCGACACGATCTGCGCGAATGCCGCGGCGCATGGCGTCGACCCGGAGTCCGCGACCTGGCGGTAGACCCGGGCGTCATGGAGCAGGTCGCGCAACGGTCCCAGATCACGCGCTGACGGCGAACCAGCCTGCGAAGCTCGTTCCGGTCGGAAACGCTCTAGCGGAGCATTCGCCCGAGCCGGGACATCGCCCTGGTCAGAGGTCCGCTCCTCGCCATCGCCGCCCGCTCGGACGCGCGCACCGCGGCGAAGCCGTAGCCGGTCATCCGCCGTTCGTAGTCGCCGATCGCGCCTGCGAGCGGCAGGCCCGCCGTGACGGCGCCGGACAGGGCACGGCACAGGACGGCCGCGTCAAGCAACGCGCAGTTGGCCCCCGAGCCCTGGGCCGGGCTCATCGCGTGAACGGCGTCGCCCAGCACGGTGACGTTGGAAGGTCTCCAGGGCCCGACGGGGACGGAGCTCCTGATCGCCACGCAGAACGTCTGATCCACCTCGGCGGCGGCCACCAGGGACACCAGGTTGGGGGCCGCCGTCGGCGAACCAGACGCGCACACGCTCGCCCTCGTGCTCGTAGTGCGTGAACTCGGCACCATAACCGACCACGCCGTCCAGCCCGGCCAGGAGAACCTGGCGCAGCACCATCCGGTCGACCGGAGCGCTGAAGGTCGCGGGGTCGCCCCCTGCCGACACGCCGTCGAACGTCACGCCGTGCAGTTCCCGCAGGCGTTCGTCGACGACGGTGACCCGCCTGCTGGGCAGCCCGGCCGTGGCGGTGAACAGCTCGTACAGGCGGGGCGGCAGGCACTGGTGCAGCGCGCCCGCGCCGCCGGCCTTCGGCGTTCACAACCAGCCTCGCCGAGGACGGCGCTGTCACGCATCGGGACGCTGTCTTGTCTGAGCTGGTGCACGGCCGGATCGAGCCGGCCACCGTCACGCGAAGGAAGCCCGATGAGCACCGATCACACCCACGTTCACCACCTTGAGAACCCCGACAAGAGCGGTCCGCCCCCGAAGATCGACGTGGTCGGCACCGTGCCGGGGGCCCCGCCTGCGCCGGAGGGGGCCGAGGCGATGACGATCCTGGTCACGTTGCCGCCGAACAGTCCTGGTGCGCCGCCTCACCGGCACTCCGGGCCCGCGTTCGGGTTCGTGATCAAAGGAGCGATCGACTTCGAGCTCGAAGGCGAGCCCGCGCGGGTCGTCCGGGCCGGTGAGACGTTCTGGGAGCCCGGCGGGGACGTGATCCACTACCAGGACGGCAACCATCTCGCCGACGAGGAGTCGGCGTTCGTGGTGACGATGTTCTGCGCGCCCGGGCAGCCGATGTTGACCGTGGTCAGCCCGGAGGAGCTGGAAGCTCGGCGCGACCGTAGGGCGCCGCGGTCATGACCAAGGTTTCGCTGACCGCACTCGTCCGTGATCTGCTCGCACTCGCCCGCGAGGCGGACAGCGGTCGCAGCGCCACCACCGTCCACGGCGGGCACGACCGTTCGCTGCGGCAGACCGTGATGGCGTTGCGACAGGGCGAGCACATACACGAACACGAGCATCCCGGCGAGGTCACGGTGCACGTGCTGCACGGGCGCGTGCGGCTTGTCGCCGGGCCCGACTCGTGGGACGGGCTGCCCGGCGATCTGCTGGTCATGCCGGAACGCCGCCACCGCGTGGAGGCCGTACAGGATTGCGCGTTCCTGTTCACCACCACACGTTGAGAGCGAAGAAGGCGGGAACCGGATCCGGTTCCCGCCTTCAGTCTTGGCGCACACCGGCCCTGCCGTGCCCGCGCATGCGTCACCGATGGCTCAGATAGGATTTTGGCCGCCAAAGACAGCATGCATCGGTAGATCCCAGCGAAGGTGACGCCGTGACCGAGACCGCGCCGCTGCGGGGACGGCATCGCGAGTCGGCGGAGCTGGACGCGCTGGTGGACCGCGCCCGTGCCGGTCACAGCGGTGCGCTGGTCGTCTCCGGCGAGGCGGGCGTCGGCAAGACCGCGCTCCTGGACCACATGGCGGCGCGCGCCGCGACCGACGTCCGGGTCGAGCGCATCGTCGCGTCGGAGTCCGAGATGGAGCTGGCCTACGCCGGTCTGCACCAGTTGTGCGGGCACATGATGAGCTCGGCCGGGCGCCTGCCCGCCCCGCAGCGCGAGGCGATCGAGGCGGCGTTCGGCCTGCGCCGGGGATCCGCGCCCAGCCCCTTTCTCGTCGGGCTCGCACTGCTCGGGCTGCTCACCGAGGCCGCGGGCCACCGGGCGCTGGTCTGCGTCGTCGACGACGCGCAGTGGCTCGACGAGGCGTCGGCGCGGGCTGTCGCGTTCGCGGCCCGGCGTCTCGACGCCGAGGGGGTCGCGATCGTGCTCGCCATGCGCACGGTGGGCGACGCGTTCGCCGGGCTTCGGCAGCTCGTCGTCGAAGGACTGGGCCACGACGACGCGCGTGAGCTCCTGCGCCTCGCGGTCCCCGGCGGCCTCGACCGGCGGGTGCGCGACCAGCTGATCGCGGAGGCGCGCGGCAATCCGCTCGCACTGCGGGAGCTGCCCCGGGCGCTGAGCCCGGCCGAGATCGTCGGCGGGTTCGCTCTCACCCGCTCGATGCCGCTGGAGAGCCGCATCGAGCAGAGCCTGGTCGCGCAGCTCGAGCCGCTGCCAGAGTCGGCGCGCCTGTTGCTGTTGCTGGCGGCCGCGGACCCGACCGGTGATCCCGGGCTGCTGTGGCGCGCGAGCGAGGTGCTGGGATTGGGCCCGGAGGACGTCGACGCCGCCACGGACGCCGACGCGCTCGTGGTCGGCACGCGCGTCGGGTTTCGTCATCCGCTCGTACGGTCGGCGGTCTACCGGGCGGCGTCACCGGAGGACCGGCGGCGTGTCCACGCCGCGCTGGCCGAGGTCACCAGCGCCGGCCACGACCCGGATCGCCGGGCATGGCATCGGGCCAGCGCGACGCTGCGCCCGGACGAGGAGGTCGCCGCCGACCTGGAGCGGTCCGCGGTGCGTGCGCGGACCCGCGGCGGCGCGGCCGCCGCGGGCGCGTTCCTGGAGCGGGCGGCGGAGCTGACGCCGGCGCCGTTCCGCCGCGCGCAGCGACTGATCGCGGCCGCCGAGGCGAAGCACGACGCGGGCGCGCCCGCAGCGGCCCTGCGCCTGCTCGACACCGCCCGCGACCTTCCCCTCACCGCGTTGCACGAGGCGCTCGTCGCCCGGTTGCGCGCCCGCGCCGGATACGCGCTACGGCGCGACAGCAGCGGGGCGCGGCTCCTGCTCGCCGCGGCGCAGGGCCTCGAAGGGCTCGACCCCGTGCTCGCCCGCGACACCTATATCGAGGCGCTGGCGGCCGCCGTTTACGGCGGCCGCCTCGGTGACGCCGAGCAGGTGGCCGCCGTAGCGAACGCGATCCTGGAGGCGACGCCCGGCGCCGAGGAGTCCGACCGCGCGCGGGACCTGATCCTGCGCGGCCAGGCGTTGCTCGCGGCCAAAGGGCAGGAGGCCGCGATCGCGACCCTGCGCCGCGCGCAGCGCGCGTTCCTCGAGCAGGCCCCGGACTCGCTCGAGCTGCACTGGATGTGGTTCGCCTCCCGCGCCGCCCAGGACCTGTGGGACACCCGCACACTCCGCGCGCTCGCCGACCGGCAGGTCGAGCTCGCCCGCGCCGAAGGCGTCGTGACGGTGCTGCCGATCGCGCTGAGCCTGCTGATGCTGGCGCAGACGGTCGACGGCGACCTGGACGCGGCGGAGGCCTCCTGTGACGAGATCGACGCCATCAAGGACGTCACCGGGAACCCGCTGCCGCAGTACGGGCGGCTCTTCCTGGCGGCCTACCGGGGGCAGGCCGGCGAGACGGAGCGCTGGGCGGAGCGGATCCGAGCCGACGCGTACGCACGTGGCGAGGGCTACGGGCTGAGCGCGGTCAACTTCGCGGAGGCCATCCTCTACAACGGCCTCGGGCGCTTCGCCGACGCGGTGGCCTCCGGCCGCCGCGAGCTGCCGTACACACACGAGCTGAGCCACGCGATGCGCACGCTGCTCGAGCTCGTGGAGGCGGCCGTGCACACGGGTGAGCGCGCGCTCGCCGAGCAGGCGTTCGAGCGACTGGCGAGCGTCACACGTCCGGCGGGCACCGGCTACGCGTTGGGCGTGCTGGCGATGGCGGAGGCGCAACTGCGCGCGGGCGACGAGGCGGAAAGCCTGTACCGGGACGCCGTCAAGCGCTTCGAGCACGAGCGGATTCCGATCATGGTGGGGCGCTGCCGCCTGCTGTACGGGGAGGTGCTCAGCCGCGCGGGGCGGCACGCCGAGGCGCGCGAGCAGCTCCGGGCCGCCCACGAGGCGTTGTCGGGCTGTGGGCTGAACGGCTTCGCCGAGCGCGCCGCCCGCGGGCTGAGCGCGAGCGGCGAGACCCCGCGCGTGCGCGCGCACGGGCCGGCGGCGCGGCTCACCGAGCAGGAGCTCAACGTGGCGCGCCTCGCACGCGAGGGTCTCACCAACCGGGACATCGGCGCGCGGTTGTTCATCAGCGCGCGCACCGCCGAGTATCACCTGCGCAAGGTCTTCACGAAGCTCGGCATCAGGGGGCGCGCCGAACTGAAGACCGCGCTCGCCGAGCTCGACTCCGAGCCGCGGCGGACACGCTCATGAGCGCGACTCCGGCGGCACGTAGCCGAAGGTGGGGCCGGCCGTGGTGCCGTCCACATCGGGCATCAGCAACAGGGCGTCGGCCTGGGCCTTGAGCGCGTACATCGTGCCGACGGCGGCCCCGAGCAGTTTCGGGTCGCCGTCGAAGGCCTGCTCCAGCTGGTTCAGAAGCGTGCAGTAGGTGCTGTTGAACTCGTCCTGCGCGGTACGGATCGCGCTGCCCGGGGCGTGATCGGACAGCCGCGGGTTGGGCCGCATCGGGCGCACGGCGGCCAGGTTCACCGAGATCGTCTCGCCGGTCGGCCCGGACTGCGGGGTGTCGCCGCGCCGGTAGCGCCGGCCGAGTTGGAGTTCCCGGAAGCGGTAGTAGTGGGCGACCTCGTCCCGATCGGGGTGGAAGATGTCCTGGTCGCCGTCCCAGACTTCGCCCCGGGCCGTACCCTCGCCCTGTTCGACGATCTCCTTCAGCGCCCCCAGCGCCGACTCCAGATCCTCCACTGCGAACAACCAGCCCGCGGTGTGCCGGAAATGGCTGCCGCTCACCTGGCGCGCGGGGTCGCCGCAGAAGACCTCCCGCTCGCCGAGCTGCTCGCACAGGTGGCGTAGTCCCTGTTCGATCGCGTCGTAGAACTGCCCGATCGTCTCGTAGCCGTCGCCCTCCGCCGGAGCGCCGGGTGGGGCCGGCTGTTCCAGTCGCAGGAACATCTCCAGGGACTCCGGGCCGAACGGGAGCAGCGACAGCTCCAGATCGCTGTGGGGCAGCCGCCGGGGATACGGCGGCAACATCTCCGGGATGTCGAGGCGCGGCCGGCCGCCGACGGCGTTGAGCAGGTTCGCGGCCAGCGCCAGATGCAGCATCTCCTCGGCGAAGACGCTGCCGACCACCTCCGCGGCCTCCGGATTGTGCTCCGCCTCCAGGGAGTACAGCGCGCACAGGTACGGCGGCAACGTCGCGTGTTCCAGCTCGACCGCCCACTGAAGGTGCTCACGCAAACCGTCGAGGGTGTCGATTGGCGCCGGTCCGGGAACAGCGACAGTCCCCTGCGGTTCCAGATCGTTCATCGAAGTCCTACCTCACTGGCAGAAGTGGTGTCTGTGGGTGTGACGCAACCGGTCGCAGGCTAAGACCGGACAGCCGCCGGACGTGTGACAGCCGCCGGGAACTTCTTCACGACCCATGAGCTCCGCGCCTGGCGGAAGGGAGCCGTCACGACTTCGCGCGCTGCCGTCGACCGGCCACCAGGCGCGCCCGGCCCGCCTCGGTCAGGCGCCTGCCGCCCCCGAGGTGACGTGCAGGGCGACCGGCCGAAGGACCAGACCATCGGTCCATGTCACCGACTCGGGCGAGGTGGCCAGGCGGAGAGCGGGTCGCCGGGTGACCAGGGCCCTGATCGCCTCGGTGAGCTCGACCCTGGCGAGACTGGCCGCCAGGCAGCGGTGCGGACCGTAACCGAATGCCACATGCGGGTTGGGAGGGTGTTCGGTGAAACGGTGGATGTCGAACCGGCTGGGCTCGGGAAACGCCTGCGGGTCGTGGTTGGCCGCGTTCAGGTTCGGCATGACGACCGTCCCCGCGCTCAGCGAGCCGCTCGGCAGGTCGGTGTCCTCCGTGATGCGGCGCATGAAGGCACTGGCGGGCGGTCCGTCGAAGCGCAGGATCTCCTCGACGGCGGTAGCCGTCAGGGCCGGGTCCGCGACCAGTTCGTCCCATTGGTTCGGATGGAGGAGCAGCCGGAACACGCCACGGGCGATCATCGAGGCGGTCGTCTCGTAACCGGCCGTGATGAGAGAGAAGACGGTGTTGACGAGCTCGCCCTCCGACAGCCGGTCGCCGGAGTCCCTGGCCTGGATGAGCAGGTCGATGAGGTCCTCGCCGGGCGAGAGGCGATGCTGGGCGACCAGTTCCGCGGCGTAGGCCATGAAGTCGTTGTAGCTCTCGTAACGCGCCTGCTCGGTGGCCGTGGAGGTGGTCAGGAACATGTCCGTCCACTGGACGAACCGCTCGTAGTGGTCCATCGGCACGCCGAGCATTTCACAGATGACATGGGCCGGTAGCCGCAGCGCGTATCCCTGGACCACGTCGAAGCGGTCACCCAGGCCGTCGAGGAGTTTTCCGGCGATCCCCGCGATGCGGGGGCGCCACGGTTCGATCTGGCGCGGGGTGAAGGTGCCCTGCATGATCCGGCGGTAGCGCGTGTGCTCCGGCGGATCCTGATTGATCAGCGCGTCCGGGTCGTCGTCGATGCCGACGCCGCTCACGAACCGCGGCAATCCGGGGAGGCGGAGATTGCGGCTGGATGCGGGCGAGGCCAGCAGGGCGCGGACGTCCTCGTACCGGACGGCCATCGGGACGCGGTCGCCGCTTGGCATGGTCGCCGGCTCCAACGGCCCCGACTCGCGTCTTCGGGCGAACTCCGGTGGGGGCGTGGCAAGTGGCCCCGGCACGATATCCGGTACGACATTCGGCTTCGAATCCGGCTCGGTGGTCACTGCAACCCCTTCCGTCGGGGGCGCCCGGGGTGCGGCCTACGCGGAACGTACGAAATGTCGCACCGCCCGTCAACGGGCGAATCAGCGAGACCTCAGGCCGTGGCCCCGGTGCCCGCGAGCAGCGCGGTGCTGATCTGCCTGCGGGACGCGATGCCGAGCTTCGCGAAGACCTTGCGCAGGTGCCATTCGACGGTGTGCGGGCTGATGAAGAGCTGCGCGCCGATCTCGGGGTTCGTCAGACCGTCACCGGCCAGGCGCGCGATCTGCGCTTCCTGGGCGGTGAGAGTGGCGCGCGTCTCGACGGTGCGCTTGCGTACCGTCTCACCGGTGGCCTGGAGCTCACGCCGGGCGCGTTCCGCGAACGCCTCGGCCCCCATGTCGCTGAGCATCTCGTACGCGATGCCCAGTTGCTCGCGTGCGTCGAGGCGGCGGTTCTCCCGGCGCAGCCACTCGCCGTAGAGCAGCCGGGTGCGGGCGAGCGTCGTCCGGACCTCGGTCCGGCCGAGCCGCTCGATCGCCTCGCGGTAGAGAGTGTCGGCGTCCGATCCGTCGCTCACCTGGGCACGCGCGCACGCCGAGGTGCCCAGGGCCCAGTCGGTGCCACTGGCTCGTGCCATCTCGTCGAGTCGCCGGGCGGCTTCGGCGGCTCGGGCCGGCCTTCCGCTCCGGGCGGCGGCCTCGACGAGTTCGATCGTGGACCTGATGGCCGTCCCGCCAAGCTCCTGCGGGTGCTCGAAGGCTCGCTCGGCCGCGACGTACGCCTCCTCGTAGCGGCCGAGGCCGTTGCAGAGCACCGCGCTCGCCCATTGGGTGGCGGTCAGCACCTTGCCCTCCCCTTGAATGGCCGTGTCCCGCATGATCGCGTCGCTGACCTGACGTGTCGCGGCCTCCCGGCCTCTCCACGCCTCGAGTACCAGGGCCGCGTACTGGGCCAGGAAGCGGCTGCCCGTCACCTCGCCGATCGTCACCGCCTCGGCGACCAGCGCATCGGCCAGGGCGAACTCGCCGGCGAGGACCCTGTTCGACACGAGCATGTGGAGAGCGGAGGGCAGCACCGACAGCGCACCCGCCTCGCGTGCCAGGTCGACCAGCCTCGCGGAGAGCACGGACCAGTTGTCGAAGTCCCAGACGTTATGGGCCATGCGGGACGCGAACGGGAGCCAGCCCAGGCCCTCTTCCCTGGAGGCCCCCTCGGCCCGGAAGGCGTCCAGGGCCCGCAGCACCATCGGCGCGCCCGCCGCGTAACCCTCGGTGAGCGCCACGGCCACACCGTTCAGGAGCAGATCGTTGCGCTCCGGCGGCGGCCCCGGCGGTGTGGCGAGCGTCGCCTTCGCGATGTCCACCACCTGAGCGCCCCTCGGCAGACGGCCCGCGTTCATGGCCACGTTCAACGCGTCACGGTAGGTCTCGCGGGCCAGCCCGGCGTCCAGCGGCGCCAGGCGCTTGCCGGCTCTGAGCAGCAGGGGGAAGGCAGCGCCTGCGCTTCTGGAGGCGAACGCGATCCGACCGCGCAGCAGGCCGGCCTGGGCGAGTTCGCGTTCGTTCAGAGGGCTGAGCTCGGCCGCGTCCAGCAGTTCGAGCGCGGCGTCGTACGCACCGGCCCGATGTTTGGCGCGTGCCGCCGCCAATGCCCTGGCGCCGCGGCGTGCGGGATCGGGGGTCAGCTCGGCCGCCCGCTCGTGGAAGGCGGCCGCCGCGGCGACTCCGCCGCGCGCCTGCGCCCGGTCGGCCGAGCGCTCCAACTCGGCGGCCACCGTCTCGTCGGGGCCGGCCGCCGCGTTGGCGAGATGCCACGCCCGGCGGTCGGGATCCGATTGGGGATCGGTCGCGTCGGCCAGCGCGCGGTGGACGTCCTGCCGGTCCTGTGGGGCCGCGACGCGGTAGGCCGCCGAACGCAGGAGGGGATGGCGGAAACGTACCCGGGTCCCGATGGTGATCAGCCCCGCCGCTTCGGCCGGCGATGCGGCGGCCGCGTCGATGCCCAGCAACTCCGCCGCCTGAGTCAGTAAGGTCACATCGCCGACCGGCTCGGCCGCAGCTATGAGCAGCAGCCGCTGCGTCTCGGCCGGCAACGACTGGACCCGCCGCAGGAAGCTCTGCTCGATCTGGCTCGCCAGCGGGCGCGCGTCGGGCCGCCCGAATCCACCCGCCAGCTCCGCCGGCGTCAATCCCCGGGGCATTTCGAGCAGGGCCAGCGGGTTTCCCTGCGTCTCGGCGACGATCCGGTCCCTGACCTGCTCGTCGAGTCGTCCAGGAGTCACGGAGTCGAGCAGAGCGCGGGCGTCGCTGTCGCTCAACCGTCCTACGTCGAGCTGTGGCAGCCCTCTCAGCTCTTGTCCGAGGTGGGGCTCGCGCACCGCGAGCACCAGCCCGATCGGCTCCGCGAGCAGGCGTCGCGCGACGAAGGCGAGGGTCTGCGCGGAGACCTCGTCCAGCCACTGGGCGTCATCGACGAGACAGACCAGCGGCCCTTTCCCGGCCACTTCGGCGAGCAGGTTGAGCACCGCGAGCCCGACCAGGAAGCGGTCCGGCGGGGGTCCCGCGCTCAGGCCGAACGCTGTACCGAGCGCGTCGCGTTGCGGGCCCGGCAGGTGACCGAGGTTATCCAGGAAGGGGGCACACAGCTGGTGCAGGCCGCCGAAGGCCAGCTCCATCTCGGACTCGACGCCCGCCGCTCTGGCCGTCCGGCAGCCGGACGCGCTGCCCCGCGCGTACTCCAGCAGCGCCGTCTTGCCGATGCCGGCCTCGCCGCGCAGGACCAGGACCGAGCTGTGGCCGGCTTGCACCGTCGCCACGAGCTGGTCCAGCGTCTCGCACTCGATCTGCCGCCCACGAAGCGGCGGCTCGAAACCTTTGCTTGCCATGGGCACCGCCCCGCCGCCCCCCTCACCCGTTGACCGCCGAACGTAGGAGGCTACCGGCGCTACCCCTCGGATCGACGCGCAGCCTACCTTTCCGGTGTCAACCCGGCAATCAACCCCGGCCTGGTCAATATTCGCGGTTGGGGTGATCCTGCCTGTGACGACCAGCGCGACGACCTCGGTGCGAAGCGGCTCGCGCGGGCCCCAGGGTGCCTACCACGGGGACCCTAGGCGCCCGTGGCATCGGGGCCAGGGTGTCGACCACGCTCTCTCCGGGGCGCGATGAAAGGGCCCCGGACGCGACCGTGATCACAGCGGCATCGCCGGATGCCGCGTGTGAACGGAGCCGAGGTCGTGACCATGAACCTGTTGGAGTCGCACAGAGACCACGCGGAGCGGACCGGCCAAGGATCGATCGGAGGATGGGACGGAGCCGCTTCGGCGTTCGCCGGCGTCGCGCCCCGGCTCTTCGCGATCGGCCTGCGCGTCCTGCACGACGTGGGCGAGGCCGAAGACGTGGTGCAGGAGACGTGGCTGCGCTGGGCCCGCGCGGACCGCTCGATCGTCGTCGATCCGCCCGCGTTCCTCGCGCTGACCACCACCAGGCTCGCCCTCAACGTCGCCCAGTCCGCCCGCAGGCGCCGCGAGACCTCCGCCGGCCCCTGGTTACCCGAGCCGACGGACCACTCCGGCGGCCCCGAGACGGCGGCCGAGCGACACGAGGCGGTCGACGCCGCGATCCGGTTGCTGCTGGAGAGACTGACTCCCGCCGAACGAGCGGTCTATCTCCTGCGCGTGGCCTTCGACTACCCCTACCGCCGGATCTCCGAGATCCTCGGCCTGAGCGAAGACCACGCGCGGCAACTCGTGCGACGTGCCCGCGACCACCTCGCCGGCGAGCGGCGCAACCCGGTGAGCACCACCGGGCACCGGCGCCTCGTACGGACGTTCCTCTCCGCCGCGCAGACCGGCGACCTCGCCGAACTGGAGGAACTGCTCGCCGCCGGCGTCGCCCGCTAGGCCGCTCTACTCGGCGGGATCGCCGGGCCGGAGGTCGTCTTCCAGCACCTCGACCGCGGCGAGCAGCCCTCGCAGGCCGATCTCCTCGCGTTCGGCGTCCGTCGGGTCGAACAGCCAGTCGGTGACCGGCAGGCCGGCGGCGTCCTCCGGACGGCTGGACTCGACCCGGATCACCTCCGCCTCGACCTCGATTTCGAGCTCGTGCAGAAATTCGGTCTCGTCGTTCGGAGCGGTCATCGTTCCTCTCTCCGTGTCGTGTGCGGATGACTCGGCCGGGGGCGGGACGCGATGACCGCGGCGACCTGCACAGCGCAGCCGGGACAGCAGCGCAGCCGGGACAGCGGTGCGGCCGGGACAGCGGTGCGGCCGGGACAGCGGCGTGGCCGGTGATCTCGGTCATCGCGTGCGCGCCCTCAGGGATGAACGGCCTCGTCGGCCTACTTGCCGGTGGCGGTGCGTTCGAGCCAGTCGTGGTAGCGGATCGTGCCGAGGGTGGCGTCGCCGATCGGAACGAGCGACCGCTCGCTCAGCTCGCTGCCGAAATAACGCGCGTGCGGGTCGGTGACCACCTCGCGCGGGTCGCCCCAGGCGGACAGCGCCTGCCGGAAGAACTCGTCCATCCGGGACTGCTCGGGCCCGGCGATCTCGACCCTGCCGTTCAGCGGCGACCCCACCGCGGTCCGGCCGACCGCCTGGGCGACATCGTCGCCCGCGATGGGCTGGAAGAGCACAGGCGCCATGTGCACCTTGCCGTCCTCCATGGCGTCGTCCGCGATGCCGTGGGCGAACTCGAAGAACTGGGTCGAGTGCACGAGCGAGAACGGGATCCCCGACTTCTCGATCAGCTGCTCCTGGGCGATCTTCGCCGCGAAGTAGCCGTTCTCCGGCATCCGCTCCGTTCCCACGATCGACACCGCGACGTGGTGACCCACGCCCGCCTCCGCCTCCGCCGCGAGCAGGTTGCCCGTGGAGGTCTCGAAGAACTTCAGCACCGCGGTCCTCTCGAACGACGGCGAGTTCGACACGTCGACCACCACCTGCGCGCCCGCCAGCACCTCGGCCAGCCCTTCGCCGGTCAGCGTGTTGACGCCGGTGTTCGGCGACGCCGCGACCGCCTCGTGACCGTGCTCGCCCAGCTGCTTCACCAGCTTCGACCCGATCAGGCCGGTGCCGCCGATTACCACGATCTTCATCGCGCTCTCTTTCTGTCCGCCGGGCCACCTCGTTGCCACCCGGTCGCCAGCTAAGACCGGACAGCCTCCGGGGTTGTGACGGCAGCCGCGAAGTTCACGTCAACTCGTCACCGGTCACGTGGGGCGGGTCATGACGACGTGCTCCCGTGCGCGCCCCGGTGGCCGCCGACCAGATCGTGACGGCGACGAGCACAACGCAGACGGCCGCGATCGCCGCGACCGTGCCGGCCACGCCGACCCAGGGCGTCGCGAGCGGCAGTGACAGGACGATGACGACGCACGCCAGAACCGCGGCGGGGAACATGACGGGCTCTGTGACGACGAGCACGTGCACCGCCCACAGCAGGGCGAGATACACCCCCACCGGGACGGCGACCGCGTAGCCGAGCGCCGGCGACGACGCCACGACGTCGTGCCCGCTCTTCTCCACCGCAACCTCGAGCCCGGAGCCGAGGGCTGCCAGAGCTGCGAAAATTCCATAGTGGCCGTATCCCCACAGGTAGGACCGATGACGGCGATCGCTGAGACCGTCCCCGGCAGGTCCGAGGAAATACAGCCACCAAAGAGCGAACAGCAGGGTGAGACCGGCGCCGGCGATCACGACGAAGGGACCGCCGACCTCGCCCGTCTCGAGCGCTCTTCCGACCCCTCTGCTCGCGGCCAGCACGCTCTCACCGAGCAGGATGATCGTGAACAGGCCGTAGCGCTCGGCGATGTGGTGCGGGTGCCAGTTGGTGGCCCTGGCCCGCTCCGCCCACCGCGGCACCGCGAGTTCCAGGACGGCCAGGCAGACGAAGAACGGCAGACCGAAGGACGAGGGCAGGACTCCCGTCTCCACGAGGACGAGCCGCGACAGCCAGCCCAACTGCAGGAGGCTGATGCCGCCGGCGTAGCGAAACGCGGTGCGGCGCCTCGTCGGATCTTCGAGACCGGCCCGCAGCCATTGGGCGACGAGCCCGATTCTCATGATGAGGTAGCCCAGCGTGATGACCCCGTAGGCGGAGTGGCTCGCCGCGGCGGGCACGCCGGCGGCGAGGACCAGCACACCGGCCATCTGCACCATGGTCAGCAACCGGTAGGCGACGTCGTCGGTGTCGTAGGATGAGGCGAACCACGTGAAGTTCATCCACGCCCACCAGATCGCGAAGAACACCTGAAGGAACGGCACCAGCCCGGCCAGGCCGTGACCGCCGGCGATGTCGTGCGCGAACTGCGCGGTGGCGGCCGCGACCGCGACCACGAAGGTGAGATCGAACAGCAGTTCGAGCTGACTCGAAACGCGGTGCGGCTCATCGATGGCACGGGCGCTCATCCGGACCCGGATCCGGATCGTGGTGCCTGCTGGTGGCAAGGTCCTGCTCCTGTCGCTGTGCAACGTACGGTCCGCTCCGAAGACAGGGCAGAGTTTAGGTCTGTGACAACGCGGCGCCGGACCCGCGCGCTCGCGGCTGGAGGAATGCGCGGAACGGGCGCCGGCGGGGTGCCGGCCGGTCAGCGCGCGAGCCACTCCCGATAGGTGGTCCTGGCGATGACGGCGCCGTCCTTGGCGACGAGGGCGGAGCCCGAGGCGGCGGCGTACATGCCGGCGCTGTCGTCGGTGACGACGGCGCGGTGGTCGCCGCGGGCGGTCAGGGTGATCCTGCCCAGCTCGTCGAGCGCGAAGACCTCGGGGCCTGCGATGTTCAGGGTGCCGCGCAGCGGGACGCCCACGCTGACGTCGGCCACGGCCTGGCCGACGCCCGCCGCCTCGGCACCTTCCTGGCTCTCGGACACGACGATACGCACCGGCTCCCCTTCTTCCCGCGAAGCGATCACCTCGGAGTCACGGGGTCGTCAGGAAGTGGAAGTGGTCCTTGCCTACGACAACCGGATTGTGGAGCTCACCGATCTCGTCGATGGTCACGCTGATCAGGTCATCCGCATGGAGCCGGAAGTCGAGATCGGGCACGATGCCGGTCCCGGTGGAGAGCACGACCCCGTGGGGATGGTTCTCCGAGTGGAACAGATAGGCGGTCAGCCGGCTGAACGGGCGACGGATCTGCCTGGTGGAGGTCGTGCCGTCCCAGATGACGGCGCCCTTGCGCGTGACCGTCAGGCGGATGGTGAGGTCGGAGGCGTCGACCTCCCACGCGGGCCTGATGCCGGGGGAGAGGGCGCAGGCGCCGGCGTACAGCTTGGCCTGCGGTAAGTAGAGCGGGTTCTCGCCCTCCACCGATCGTGAGCTCATGTCATTGCAGACGACGTAGCCGACGATCTCCTCGAAGCGGTTCACCACAAGAGCCAGCTCGGGCTCGGGAACGTTGAGCTCCGAGTCGGAGCGGATGCCGACGGGTTCGCCGTCGACGACCACCCGCCAGGCGGGCGACTTGAAGAACAGTTCGGGACGCTCGGCGTCATAGACCAGCTCGTAGACCGACTTGAGGGCGCTCTCCTCCGCCCGGGCATCCCGGGAGCGCAGGTAGGTCACGCCCGAGGCCCACACCTCCATGGCGCCGTCCACGGGGGCGAGCAGACGCACCTCGCTGAGCGAGCAGGCGGGGGCGGCGTCGGCACAAATCCCTTCGATTTCCTCTTTCCGATGTTGAAGGAGCTCGAACATACCGGCGACCGGCAGGGCGGACAGGACGCCGTCATTCACCACCCCGATGCGTGGGTGGGGGTCGTTATGCCGCTGGTATCGCACAATGTGCACTTGATTTCCCCTTTGTCGTGAAGTGGTGGATGTCAGGTGCAGAGGTGTCGGCGGTTCGTTCAGCCGAACGGCCGGCCTGGCAGCTGTGGTGCGGGCTATGGACAAACCGGACGTGATCGGCGACGGTTGCATCGTAAACGTTACCGATTACGTTTACGCAAGGGCCGGACGCATGTGATGGACGTCGCCAGGGGCCGGTGGCGAGGCCACCCGGACGCCGTCGCCCCGGCGCATCTGGGGAATCGGCGGCACGAGGCAGGGACCGGGGCGAGGTGATCTGCCTGGTCTGTTCAGAGGCGACTGGCGATGTCATCGATGACGCCGGAAATGGGGCTGTAGTGGTGATTGGGGTGATCGAGTGACCACGGTGAGGCGGGAATCCGAAGCGATTTACATCGATCCGGCCGCGCCTGTAGGGGAGCGCGTGGCGGATCTGCTGGCCCGGATGACCCGGGAGGAGAAGCTCGCGCAGTTGGGGAGCGCTTGGGCGTTCTCACTGATCGAGGGTGGCCAGTACTCGGCGGAGCGGGCGCGGACGGTCCTCCGGCACGGCTTGGGGCACGTGACTCGCGTCGCGGGGGCCACCAGCCTGAAGGCGGCACAGGTGGCGCGGGTGGCGAACGCGATCCAGCGCTTTCTGGTGACCGAGACCCGGCTGGGGATTCCCGCGATCGTGCACGAGGAAGTGTGCTCAGGGGTGATGGCACGGGAGGCGACCGTCTTCCCGCAGGCGATCGGCGTCGCGAGCACCTGGGAGCCGGAACTCAACCGGCTGCTGGCGGATGCCGTTCGCACGCAGATGCGCGCGATGGGAAGCCATCAGGGGCTCTCACCGGTGCTTGACGTGGTACGGGACCCGCGGTGGGGCCGGACGGAGGAGACCTACGGGGAGGACCCCTACCTGGTGGCACGCATGGGCGCGGCGTTCGTCCGTGGCCTCCAGGGCGATTCTCTGGCGCAGGGCGTCATCGCGACGGCCAAGCACTTCGTCGGGTACGGGGCGTCCGAGGGGGGGTTGAACTGGGCGCCGGCGCATCTGCCGCCTCGTCTGCTGCGGGAGGTGTATCTGTATCCGTTCGAGACGGCGGTCCGCGAGGCGGGCCTTCAGTCGGTGATGGCCGGCTACCACGAGCTGGACGGGATTCCCTGCCACGCCAACGGTGAGCTCCTCAGCGATGTCCTCCGTGGGGAGTGGGGCTTCACCGGCACCGTCGTGTCGGACTACTTCGCCGTCGACGATCTCCACTCGTATCACCACTTCGCGCAGGACAAGCGGCGAGCGGCGGCTCTGGCACTCACCGCGGGTACCGACGTCGAACTGCCGGCGACGGATGCGTACGCGGATCCCCTGGCGGACGCCCTGGACGCCGGCGAGGTCGGCGAAGGGGAACTGGACGAAGCGGTTTCACGGGTTCTCCGGCACAAGTTCGAGCTCGGCCTGTTCGAGAACCCTTACGTCGACGAGGCCGCGGTCGCGGTGACGGTGAACGCCGAGCGGCACCAGGAGGTGGCGCTCGAGACAGCCCGGCGCAGCCTCGTCCTGCTCAAGAACGACGGCGTCCTGCCGCTGCGGCCGGGCGCCGGAACGGTCGCTCTCATCGGGCCGAATGCCGACGACGCGCGGCACCTGCTCGGTGACTACTCCTTCGCGGCGCATGTCGAGTCGTTGATGCAGGCGCGCGAGCGGCAGGGCCTGCTCGGCCAGATGATGACGATCCCGGACGACCTTGAAATCGAGGAGAGTACGGACGGGCTGCCTTCGGTGCGTGACGCGCTCATGGCCCGCCTGGGGGATCGGGTCCGTTACGCGCGTGGCTGCGACGTGATCGACACGTCGAAGGACGGTTTCGACGAGGCGGTCGCGGCCGCCGCGGCGGCCGACGTGGCGGTGCTGGTTCTGGGGGATCGTTCGGGGTTGACGACCCAGGCCACCACGGGAGAGTCGCGGGACCGGTCCAGCCTGGAGCTCCCCGGTGTCCAGGAGGACCTGGTGCGTGCCGTCGTCGCCACCGGCACCCCCGTGGTGGCGGTGCTCGTCGCCGGTCGCCCGGTCGGCGGCGACTTCCTGCACGAGGAATGCGCCGCGGTGCTGATGGCCTGGCTGCCCGGGCAGACCGGGGCACAGGCGATCGCCGAGGTTCTGCTCGGCGAGGTGAACCCGAGCGGGAAGCTGCCCATCTCCTACCCGCGCTCCGTGGGCCAGATACCCGTCTTCTACGGGCACAAGGTGTCCGGCGGACGGTCACACTGGCACGGCGACTACGTCGACTCGCCCGTCAGCCCGCGCTACTGCTTCGGTCACGGTCTTGGATACGCCCCGTTCGTCATCGAACAGGCCACGCTGGACCGGACCGAAGTGACCGCCGGGGACGGCGTCGCGGTGGAGGTCACCGTGGCCAACACCGGTGATCGAGCCGGTGAGGAAGTCGTCCAGCTCTATATCCGCGACCCCGAGGCAACGGTCACCCGGCCCGTGCTCGAGTTGAAGGGTTTCGCCCGTGTGTCCGTCGCTCCCGGTCAGCGCGCGGCCGTACGTTTCCACGTGCCTACGGGCCAACTCGGCTTCTATGGCCGAGATATGAACTACACGGTAGAAACCGGGCATATCGAGGTTTACGTCGGATTCTCCTCCGACGCTCACACCCACGTGGGTGCGTTCACCATCACGGGCGACGCCGACCGGCCGCAGGCCCAGAAGGTCTACACGGGCACGGCCGATGTCGGTGAGCTGCCACGACGACCTCACGGCGCCCGCTGGGACGGAGACCGGTAACCCCGCCGCCGCATCCCCTATGTGCGTGGGAACCGCGTACTAAGAGACCGAAATGAGGCTTGTGTTGGCAATCGTTATCGCTTACGTTAAGCGCTGGAAACGTAACCGATAACGATTGCAGTGTAAGAGGACGGCATGGCCGAAGGCGGTGCGCCGGTGACAATGAGCGATGTCGCGCGACTGGCGGGTGTCTCCACCGCAACGGTCTCGCGGGTGGTCAACGGACGCTACGGCGTCAGCGCCGGCACCATCGCGCAGGTCCGTTCGGCCATCGAGCGGCTGGGCTACGAGTCGAGTCTGGTGGCGACGAGCCTGCGCCGCAGCCGTACCAATGTCCTGGGTCTGGTCACCCACAGCTTCCAGTCCTATACGGCCGAGGTGCTCAAGGGTGTGATGGAGGCGTTGACCCAGTCGAGCTTCGATCTGATCATCTACGCCAACAGCGATCTCTATGGGACGTATTCGGAGGGCTGGGAGCAGCGGCATCTGACCCGCCTGTCGGGCACGCTCACGGACGGGTGCATCGTCGTCACGCCCTGGGGCGAGGTGCGCAGCAGCACTCCGGTCGTGGTCATCGATCCGGTGCGGGATTCGACAGTGCCGTCGGTGACGGCGGACAACCTCTCGGGCGCCATCACAGTGGTCGAGCATCTGCTGGGTCTTGGTCATCGGCGTATCGGATTCATCGCGGGCCGTTCCAGTCTCGCGGCCGCATGGTCGCGAGAGGAGGGTTACCGGAGGGCGCTGACCGAAGCCGGTGTGCCGGTCGACCCGGCCTTGATCGGCAGGGGAGATTTCAATCCCGAGTCCGCGGGCCCGTTGGCACGCGAGTTGCTGGAAAGGGCGGACCGTCCGACGGCGATCTTCGCGGCGAGCGACGGGATGGCCCTGAAGGTTCTGGAGGTCGCGAAGGAGCTGGGGCTCAGCGTTCCCGGCGACCTGTCGGTGGCCGGATTCGACAACATTCCGGAGTCCGCGTTGGCGGAGCCGGGGCTGACCACAGTGGACCAGTCGATGTACCGACTCGGATACGAGGCCGCGCACATGCTGAAGTCGCTGGTGACCGGTGAGTGGGAGGGCCCCCGCCAGATACTGCTCCCGACGCGCTTGGTGGTCCGCGGCAGCACCGCACCGCCGAGGACCACAACAAGGCCCTGACACACCCACAGGCGCGGTATTCGGCCGTACCTGACGTCAGGTCAATCAAAGCGAACCCGTTACGGACGGAGGTGCAGGAACAGAGTCCACGACACATCCACCGATGAATCAGTCGAACAGTCGGGCCCAATCCGCTGTCGACCATGAAGGAGTTCGGTATGACATTGTCATTATATCACGGCAGCGTGCGCCCCATGGGCGTACGACGGCTCTCGGCGGTGATCGTCGCCGGAGTCATGGCGCTCGCGGCGGTGTTGCTCCCGCCGCGGCCGGCGGCGGCGGACACGCCGTGGCTGAGTGTCTCCGAGGACGGCTACGCGTCGTTCACCGTCCCGGCGGCAGACGTCCAGGCCAACGTGGGCCAGGTGTCCCAGGTCGTCATCGAGGGGAACTTCGGCCCCTCCTCCGCCTGGGCGGAGTTCGGCCTGACCCGCAGGGGAGACGTCTGGTCGGGGATCCTCGGCCCGCTCAAGCCGGGGCTGTACTACTACCAGGTGACGGGCGACGACACCAAGGGTCTGAAGGACCCGACGAACGGCACCACCGTGGCGTCCAAGCCCCTCTGGAGCACCTTCCTCGTTTCGGGCGACTCGGCGCGTCTGCTGGCGGACGTGCCTGAGGGGCAGGGCGGCAAGGTCGAGACCCTCACCTATCGGGTCAAGAACGAGGAGCGGTCGGCTCTGGTCTGGACCCCGGCTGGGTATTCGGCCAAGGGTGGCAAGCCGTATCCGGTGCTGTTCCTGCAGTCCGGCACGGACAGGAGCGCCACCGACTGGCTCGACCTCGGCCGTGCCAGGCAGATCCTCGACAACCTGTCGGCTCAGGGCGCCATGGAGCCGATGGTGGTCGTGATCACCGACGGTCGCGGACCGGACGACGACAAGGACCTCAAGGACCTCCGTAAGGCGGTCGGGGACGCCTACCGCGTCCATCGCGATCGGGAGCACCAGGCGATCGCCGGTGTGTCCGAGGGCGGGTCGCAGGCGTTGCGCGCCGCGCTGACCGGCCCGGGCCAGTTCGCCTACGCCGGCTCGTTCTCGGGTCTCCTCACGGAGATCGCCGGTGGGGGACCCGGTCCCAGGCCGAACCCGGGTGCCAAGCTGGTGCGTCTGTACACCGGGAACGTGACCGATCCCGCCTACAACGCGACCGTCCGCCTGACGAAGGCGCTGGACCGCGCCCGTGTCAGGTACGAGTTCGACGGGGTCAACCCCGACGCCGGGGCGAACTGGACCGCCTGGCAGGAGAACCTGATCGATTTCGTGCCCCGGCTGTTCCACAAGGTGGCGAATCACGGTCCGAGCGCCGGTCACGGGCAACTGAAGGGCGAGTTCACTCCGCCCGCAGCCGGCACCACTCCGACGCCGTTCGTGTCCGAGGGCGGCTTCGTCACCTTCGAGACCACGACGGACTTCAAGGACGCCAAGCACGTCACGGTGTGGGCGAACGACGCTCCCGGCGGGAGCTGGCTGCGCGTTCCGCTGTCCCGTGACGGCGACCAGTGGCGGGCGACCGTGGGTCCGCTGGACCCGTGGTTCTACTACTACAAGTTCATCGTCGACCGGGTCTCGGTCAAGGACGCGTCGAACCCGACGAAGGTGACCACCGAGCCGACGTGGAGCACCTTCCTCGTCTCCGGTGAGAGGTCGCGCCTGCTTTCGGACGTTCCCGCCGGTCAGGGCGGAAAGGTCGAGAGCCTGACCTACCGGAGCAACGTGGCGAATGCGGACCGGACCGCGTTGGTGTGGACCCCGCCCGGATACGACCCGAACCGCGCGCAGCCGTATCCCGTCTTCTACCTCCAGCACGGTGGTGGCCAGAACTACACCGACTGGGTCGAGATGGGCCGCGCCAAGCAGATCCTCGACCACGAGTCCCTGGACGGCAAGCTGGTGCCGATGGTGGTCGTGATGGGCAACGGCAACACGTCCAACTTCAACAAGGAGCTGCTGGAGAACATCGTTCCGGCGGCCCGCGCCCGCTACAACATCTCCAGCGACCCGTCGCAGCAGGCCCTCGCCGGGCTCTCGATGGGCGGTGGACAGACGATCGGGGTGCTCAAGGCGTACCCGGGGGAGTTCGCCTACATCGCGGCGTTCTCGGCCGGGTTCGGCGGCGGCACCGGCGTCGACGTGGCGGCGATCAACAGCGGGACCAAGCTGTTGCGCATGTACGTCGGCGATGTGACCGACTTCGTGAACCCGTCGTTCATGGCGGGACTGACCACGATGGACAACCTCGGCGTCCACTACGAGTTCGACGGGGTCACCCCCGGACCGCACGGCTGGGACGTGTGGCAGAAGAACCTCATCGACCTGGCTCCGCGCCTGTTCAAGCGCTAGGCAGGCCCGTCGAGGCGGCACCCCGGCCGTACTCGCCAGGCAGCGAAGTCATGTGAACGTTCACAAATGAGGATCGGCACGAAGGACAGGGCGCGGAACGCGTCATCCGCGCTCTGTCCCGGCCGATCGCTCGGCCTCAGCGGCGGCGCATGACCCTTGTGCGCAGCGATCCCGGAAGGGAAATCATGTCAATGAAGACGAAAAGACTATTCGCCACCGCATCCATGCTCGCCGCCGCGTGCGTGCTTGCCGCCTGCTCCTCCACCGCGGGAAGCGAAAGCAACGCGAGTGCGGGCAACAGCGGTAACAGCGGAAACGATGCGACCGGAAACAAGGCGAGCAACTGCACGAACACGATCAGCAAGAAGGACCTGCCGGTCGTGACCTTCTGGGGCTGGTACCCCAACATGCAGCTCGTCGTCGACAACTTCAACAAGCAGAACAACGAGGTGCAGGTCTGCTGGACCAACGTCGGCCAGGGCGGTGACGAGTACGACAAGTTCCAGACGGCCATCTCGGCGGGCACCGGTGCTCCCGACGTGATCATGATCGAGGCGGACCGGATCCCGACCTTCCAGATCCAGAAGGCGCTCGTCGACATCAAGAACTACGGCTATGACGCCGTCAAGGACAACTACGGCCCGGGCGCGTGGAAGGACGTCTCGATCGGTGGCGCGGTCTACGGCGTGCCGGTCGACGGCGGACCGATGGCGATGATCTACCGGAAGGACATCTTCGACAAGTACGACATCACGCCGCCGAAGACGTGGGCCGAGTACGAGCAGGCGGCGCAGAAGGTGAAGGACGCGGGGGGCCCGCTGTTCGGCGACCTGGGCGCGAACGTGTCGGCCGTCACGATGGCGCTGCAGATCCAGAAGGGCGCGAATCCGTTCACCTACGATCCGGCGCGGCCGGAGTCGATCGGTATCAAGCTGAACGACCAGGCATCCAAGGATGTGCTCGACTACTGGGGGCGCCTCGCCAAGAAGGGCCTGGTCGGGACGCAGGACCAGTTCACGCCGGAGTACATCGCCGGTGTGGTCAACGGTAAGTACGCGACGTACGTCTCGGCGGCCTGGGCGCCCGGATACCTCACCGGCGCCGGCGTGGGCAAGGGCAAGGACACCGGCAAGTTCGCGGTG
This sequence comes from Microbispora sp. NBRC 16548, assembly GCF_030268985.1. Classification (NCBI taxonomy): domain Bacteria; kingdom Bacillati; phylum Actinomycetota; class Actinomycetes; order Streptosporangiales; family Streptosporangiaceae; genus Microbispora; species Microbispora sp. NBRC 16548. The sequence goes on along the minus strand of NZ_BSSF01000015.1, from coordinate 121,278 downwards.
GCGCCGCTCCCGCAGTGGGATCCCAACAACCCGGTGCAGGTGAACTGGGGCGGGTCGGCCTTCTCGGTGACGAGCCAGGCCAAGAACCCCGAACTCGCGGCGAAGGCGGCGTACGGCCTCTACGCCGACGACGAGTCGCTCACCGACGGCTGGACCAACCAGATCATCTTCCCGCTGAACCTCAAGGCGCTCAACGATCCCAAGTTCGTGGACCTGAAGGTGTCGTTCTTCGACGGCCAGCAGGCGAACAAGGAGGTCTACGTCCCCGCGGCGAACGCCTACAAGGGCATGACCTACAGCCCGTTCGGCCAGTACTACTTCGACGCCATGACGAAGCAGGTCAGTGCCCTCATCGAGGGCTCCGTCACCGGTGCGCAGGCCGCTGACCGAATTCAGGAGGACGTGGTGGGCTACGCCAAGGAGCAAGGGTTCACCGTTCAGTGACAACACGGGTGGGCCGGTCCGTCCCCGGCCGGCCCACCCGTGACCCCCGGCATCGACTTTGCGGAGCCCAAGATGACCCTCCTGACCGAGAAGAGTGCGGCGAGCACCCAAGAGAAAGCGCACAAGGTCCGCGGCAAGGTGCGCCTCCGTGAGCACCTGATGGGGTGGCTCTTCGTCGGGCCATTCGGGATCGTCTTCCTGGCGCTTCTCATCGCGCCGCTCGCGTACGCGTTCTACCTCAGCCTCTGGCAGAAGAAGCTGATCGGCGGCACCAGCTTCGTCTTCCTCGGCAACTACGTGAAGGCGTTCACCGACCCGACTTTCCTCTCCGGGGCGTGGTTCGTCATCCGCTTCTCGCTCGTCGCCATCCCGCTGCAGATCCTCATCGCGCTCGCGATGGCCCTCATCCTGGACGCGGTGACCTCGCTGTTCACCCGCTTCTCCCGTCTCATGATTTTCCTCCCCTATGCCATTCCCACGGTCATCGGGGCGGTCATGTGGGGATTCCTGTACAGCAAGAGCTTCGGGCCGCTCTCCGACATCTTCGGGTTGTTCGGCGCCACCGCGCCCGACTTCTTCAGCAGCAATCTGATTTTCTACGGTCTGATCAACGTCGTCACCTGGCAGTGGGCCGGCTACTACATGATCATTCTGTATGCGGCGCTCCAGGGCATCGACCCGACACTTTACGAGGCCGCCCGCATGGACGGCGCCGGCAAATGGCAGATCGCGCTTCGGATCAAAATCCCGCTGATCGCCCCCGCGCTGCTCCTGATCCTGGTCTTCTCACTCATCGGCACCCTGCAGTTCTTCAACGAACCACAGATTCTGCGATACCTCGCGGCCGGCACGATCGCACCGGGATTCACCCCCAACATGTACGCGTACCAGCAGGCGTTCGGGCTCGCGAACTTCAACTACGGATCGGCGATCTCCTTCGCTCTCGGCGGGATCGTGTTCGTCTGCGTCTACGCCTTCCTGTTCTTCACCCGCAAGCGGAGGAGCTTCTTCTGATGACCGGCAGCTCCGGCGCCGGCGCACGCCGCCGTCCCCAACGCCACCTCCCCCTGCAGATTTTCCTCGGGTTCCTGGTCGTGTACTTCCTCGTGCCGTTCTGGTGGGTCACCGTCAACAGTTCCAAAGACGCCCCCGGCCTGTTCGGCGGCGGCAACACGCTGTGGTTCGCCGATCGGGTCGACTATTTCGGGAATCTCCAGCGGCTGTTCACCTACGACGGCGGCATCTACGGCAGGTGGATCCTCAACTCCACGCTGTACGCGTTCGCAGGCGGGATCGGCGCCACGATCCTGGCCGTCATGGCCGGCTACGGATTCGCCAAATACCGGTTCGCCGGCAGACGCTTCAGCTTCTCGATCCTGCTCGGCGCGTTGATGGTGCCCGCGACCGCCCTGGTGATTCCCACCTTCATGATGTTCTCCGGGCTCGGCCTGACGAACACGATCTGGGCGGTGATCCTCCCGTCACTGCTCAACCCGTTCGGCGTCTACCTGATGCACGTGTACGCGCGTGACGCGGTTCCCGACGAGATCCTGGACGCGGCGCGGGTCGACGGCGCGGGTGAAGTGCGGACGTTCCTCCAGGTCGCCTTCCCGCTGATGCGACCGGCGGTGGTCACAGTGCTGCTCCTGTCCGCCGTGGCGTCCTGGAACAACTACTTCCTGCCCCTCGCCATGCTCTCCGACAACCGCCTTTTCCCCGTCACCGTCGGGCTCGGCCTCTGGCAGGGCATCGCCTCGGCGAACAACGCGGGCAGTACCTCCCTTTGGAGCCTCATCATCCTGGGCGCGCTCGTGTCGGTGGTCCCGCTCATCATCGCCTTTTTCACTCTCCAGCGACACTGGCGCGGCGGACTGTCCGTCGGAGGCCTGAGGTAGCCGCGGCCGGTCGTCCAGCAGTCGATCAAAATGACAGAGAGGTGTGCCGATGTCGATGACGAATCGCCCGCTGCGCAGCCAGCAGTGGTTCGGAGCGGAGGGCCGCAACGGGTTCATCCACCGATCGTGGATGCGCAACCAGGGATTCGCGGACGACGTCTTCGACGGCCGGCCGGTGGTCGGCATCGCCACGACGTGGTCGGAGCTGACGCCGTGCAACGCCCACCTGCACGACCTGGCCGAGTCGGTGAAGCGCGGCGTGTGGGAGAGCGGTGGCCTGCCGCTGGAGTTCCCGGCGATGAGCCTGGGGGAGCCGCTGATGCGGCCGACGACCATGCTCTACCGCAATCTGCTGGCGATGGAGGCGGAGGAACTGATCCGGGCCAACCCGCTCGACGGGGTGGTGCTGCTGTCCGGCTGTGACAAGACCACGCCCGGGCTGCTCATGGGCGCGGCCAGTGTCGACCTGCCGACTCTGATGATCACCGGCGGTCCTATGCTCAACGGCAAATTCCGTGGGCGGGACATCGGGTCGGGCACCGATGTGTGGCGCTTCACCGAGGAACAGCGCGCCGGCCGGATGACCGCGGCCGACTGCGCCGAGGCGGAAGTCTGCATGTCCCGCAGCCGCGGGCACTGCATGACCATGGGGACCGCCTCCACGATGGCCTGTGTGACCGAGGCGCTCGGCGTCCAGTTGCCGGGGGCCGCCGCCGTACCCGCGGTCGACTCCCGCCGATACGCGCTCGCGCACGCCGCCGGGCGCCGGATCGTGGCCATGGTCGAAGAGGACCAGCGGCTGTCCACAGTGCTCACCCGGGAGGCCTTCGAGAACGCCATCCGGGTCAACGCCGCGATCGGCGGCTCCACCAACGCCGTGGTGCACCTGCTCGCGATCGCCGGACGCCTCGGCGTCCCCCTGTCGCTGGAGGACTTCGACACGCTCACCGCCGATGTGCCCATGCTGGTGAACCTGATGCCCTCCGGCACGCACCTGATGGAGGATTTCGCGTACGCGGGCGGACTCCCGGTGGTGATGAAGGAGATCGCCTCCCTGCTGCACCTGGACCAAGTCACCGTCAGCGGGAAGAGCGTGGCCGACAACATCAGCGGTGCCGAGTGCTGGAACCGAGAGGTCATCGGCACGATGGAGGAGCCGTTCCAGCCCGCCGGGTCGGGGACCGTCGTGCTGCGCGGGTCGCTCGCGCCGTCCGGGGCCGTGCTGAAGGTCTCCGCCGCCTCGCCCCACCTGCTCCAGCACACCGGACAGGCGCTCGTGTTCGACCGGATCGAGGACTACATCGCCGCGGCCGACGACCCGGACCTGGACGTCACCGCTGACACGATCATCGTGGTGCAGAACGCCGGACCGCGCGGCTACCCCGGCTTCCCTGAGGTGGGCAACATGCCGATGCCGCGACGGCTGCTCACCGACGGGGTCACCGACATGGTGCGGATCTCCGACGCCCGCATGAGCGGCACGGGATACGGCACCTGCATCCTCCACGTGGCCCCGGAGGCGTCGGTGGGCGGCCCCCTCGCACTCGTGCGTACCGGCGATGTGATTCGGCTCGACGTCCCGACACGGCGTCTGGACCTGCTGGTCGACCACGCGGAACTCGAGCGCCGTCGCGCCGCCTGGCAGCCTCCGCAACCGGCCGCCGACCGGGGATGGGTACGGCTGTACACCGAGCACGTGCTGCAAGCCGACAAGGGCGCGGACCTGGACTTCCTCATCGGCGGCAGCGGCAGCGCCCCGCCCCGCCACTCGCACTGAGCGTACGACCTGCGCCACGCGGGCCGTCTCGTTGTGGCTGAACGCAGAGGTCCACGCGCCGAAAGCCGCCGAGCGGGCCGGCCAGGCGCTCGCCGTATGAGGCCGCACGAGCACGCGTCGACGAAGGGTCTCGGTCCACGCCGAGGCCCTTCTGCCCGGAGTCGTGCGGCGAAGGCGTTGTCGTGAGGCAGGCTGATGACGTGAGTGTCCATGTACCTTCGGACGATGTCGGAGCCCCACGGGCGCAGGTCGGCCCCAACCCGCAGCACCTGCTGACGACCTTGCTCGGTGAGTACCTCGACTCCTCGGATGCGGGCCTTCCCTCCATGGCGGTGGTCGCGATGCTCGGGGAGTTCGGCATCAGCGAGTCCAGCGCACGGGCCGCGTTGTCCCGGCTGACCAAGCGAGGCCTGATCGCCGTACGGGGATCTGGACGGCCGCCCGTGTACCACCTCACGCCTCAGGCGGTCGCCAGGCACCGCTCCCGGATGGATCATTTCCTGAGCTTCGGCGCACGCCCGCCGCGATGGACGGGAGACTGGGTGACCGTCTCCTTCTCGGTTCCCCAGTCAGGCCAGGCCACACGGCACGCGGTCCGCAAGGCTCTGGGGTCGCTGGGATTCGCGCGGCTGTACGACAGCGTGTGGATCCGGCCTGGATCCGACTCCGGTCCGGTGACTCGGGCGCTGTGTGACGTCCTGGACGACGTCGACGGTGGTCGATGGTCGGTCATGCACACGCGGTTCGACGAGGAGGCCGGCCCGCATGGTCCGGCCGCCGCCTACGATCTGGCCGGCCTCGCCTCGGCCTACGAGGCTTTCATCGCGCAGTACTCGGACCTGCGGGTGGCCGTCCGCGACGGGGAGATCGACGCGACACGGGCGCTGGTGGCCCGGACCTCTGTCATGGATTCCTGGCGGAAGTTCCCGGACATCGACCCGAACCTTCCCGAGCACCTCCTGCCGGCGCCGTGGCCCCGCCAGGCTGCCAGGGACCTCATGTTGGAGATCCATTCCGCTCTCGGCTCGCTCGCCGAGGCGCGGCTCATCCAGGTCGCGACACCGTACTGGCCGGACGCCGCGTCCTGGATCACCCATTTCCAGGCATCGGAGAATTCCGTTTCGGCCCCGGCCGGCGGGGACGGCTGAAGAAACTTTCACGCACTCGAACGACCGCCTGGCCGCCGGGGCGCGTCTCGCGACCGCTGCGGCGCGTAGCTCCCCGACTGGCCGCCGCCCGCGAGATCCCACCGGAGCGTCGGGCCTGCCAGGCATTGTGACCTGCGCCGGAGCCGTCTGCGCCGGCCCGTCCCCGCGGCGCCGGACAGGGGGCCGGCGGCGCCGGCCCGGAGGTTGGCCGGTCTACGCCCGGACCCGAGTGCGTCAGGGGCGATTCCGGTCTACGCGCAGCACTTTACGTGCCGAGTGTGGTCCCTTGACACTTTTTATTACCGCAGTGATAGTAACTGCACGCTGTTCTGCATCGGCTCGTTCCGCCCGGTACGGGCGCAAACTCGCAGTCGATGGTCCGCCATATCGATCTCGAAATTCGGTTGGCGCCGACCAGCCCGACTGTGGTGGGAGTTGTTGCGCCGTTGTCGGGCTCCGTCGGCGTGCGCCGCGCATGCCACATCCGACATAGAGCGCCGTCGTGACACCTCGGAGGGCGAAATGAGAAAACGCTCGATTATCAGCGCAGTGCTGGCGGCCGCGGTCGCCCCACTCTGCGCCGGAATAGTGGCGCTGACCACGACGCCGGCCGCCGCGGCGGTCGGCGGCTCGGGCCCCTACCCGGCCGATTACGAGACCTCCACCGGCCTGCCCAATCACACCATCTACCGGCCCGGAACCCTCCCGTCCGAGAAGCTCCCCATTTTCGTATGGGGCAACGGAGGCTGCTCCGCCAACGGGACGGGGCAGCTGAACTTCCTCCGCGAGATCGCCTCGTACGGGTTCCTGGTCATCGCCAGCGGCAGCCCGAACGGCTCTGGTTCGACGACGTCCCAGATGCTCACCCAGTCCATCGACTGGGCGGTCGCGGAGAACAGCCGCCAGGGCAGCAAATACAACGGCAGGCTCGACACCAGCAAGATCGCTGTAGGGGGCTGGTCCTGTGGAGGGCTGGAGGCCTACGCCGTCTCCAACGACTCACGTATCAGCACGACCACCATCTTCAGTAGCGGCTTGTTGAACGACTCCGACGACTACCAGCTCCGCCGGCTGACGAAGCCGATCGCCTACTTCATCGGCGGGCCGAGTGACATCGCCTACCCGAACGCCATCGACGACTGGGGCAAGTTGCCGGCGGGGCTGCCCGCGTTCATGGGCAATCTGAACGTCGGACACGGCGGCACCTACGACCAGACCAACGGCGGAGAGTTCGGCCGAGTGGCGGTGCTGTACCTCAAGTGGCGGCTGAAGGGCGACACGACGGCCGGCGCCAACTTCGTCGGCCCCAACTGCGGCCTGTGCAACACCCAGTGGCAGGTCCAGCAGAAGAACCTCACGCTCGACGGCGGTACCTCGTCTCCGTCCCCCAGCCCGTCCCCCAGCCCGACCGTGACTCCTACCTCCGGTGGTGGTAGTGGGTCGATCAAGGGGGCGGCCTCCGGCCGCTGCCTGGACGTGCCCGGCGCGAGCACCGCCGACGGCACCCAGGTGCAGCTGTGGGACTGCAACGGCGGCACCAACCAGACCTGGACCTCCACCTCCGCGGGCGAGCTCCGGGTGTACGGCAACAAGTGCCTCGACGCGGCCGGCACCGGCAACGGCGCCAAGGTCCAGATCTACTCCTGCTGGGGCGGCGACAACCAGAAGTGGCGGGTGAACTCCGACGGCACCATCCAGGGCGTCCAGTCCGGGTTGTGCCTCGACGCCGCCGGAGCCGGCACCGGCAACGGCACCAAGATCCAGCTTTACTCCTGCTGGGGCGGCACCAACCAGAAGTGGGCCTGGAACGGATAGCCCGCGCCCGGGGCCGGTGTCAGCCGAACACCACCGGACCAAAGAAGAGCCCCTGACCTGCGTTGTCGCAGGTCAGGGGCTCACGTTCGTCGACGACCATGGCGTGTCACGCTGCAGTCGGCGGCGGCATGACGATGTGGAGGAGTCGCCGAATTCTGTCAAGGTCGACGTCGGTCGCCAGCCGGGCCTCCTCTGGCATCTCGTCCACGAGGGGTTCGACTCCGAACAGCAGGCGGGGGAGCGTCGGGTGGATGACGAGGCCGATCAGTTCGTTCGCCACGACCTCGGCCTTGTCAGCCGCGAGCCCCAGGGCTGTCGCCAAATGTGAGGCGAGATCGCGGACCGTGATCCCGAAGAGGACGTCGTAGAGGCCCGCTGCCAGATCCGGTAGTCGGTCGGCCTCGGCGATGCCGAGACGGAGCATCCGGGCAACCGAGGACCACCGCAACAGCTGTACGAAGCGCCCGCAGTACTGCACGACCGCTTCCGACGGTTGCCCGGAGTACTCGGCGGGTGTGCGCATCCGGGCACCGAACAGGACACGGATGCGCTCGACGACCGCGAGGAACAGCGCGTCCTTGGTCGGGAAGTGCGCATACAGGGAACGCTTCGACGTTTCCGCGCGCGCCGCGATCGCATCCATGGAGGTCCGCTCGAAGCCGTCCTCCAGGAACGCGAGCTTCGCCGTGTCGAGGATGTGCTCGCGCAACTCTTGCCCGCGTCGGGCCATTGGCACTCACCTTAAAGTATACGGTACAGTAGAGTTTACTTCGCCCTCAGTGCTGATTGGAGTCATCATCCATGATTGTGATTACCGCCCCGACCGGGCAAATCGGCAGCAAGCTCGTCGCCACGCTGCTCCAGCAGAGCGAGCCGGTCCGCCTCATCACCCGGGACCCCGGCAAGCTCCCCGCCGAGGTGCGAGAGCGAGCCGAGATCGTCGTCGGATCGCACCGGGATCGCGACGTCCTGGACCGCGCGCTCGAGGGCGCAGACGCGCTGTTCTGGCTCATGCCGGCGGACGCGACGGCGAGCAGCCCCTACGAGGCGTACGTCACTGCCTCCGTCCCGGGCGCGGATGCCGTCGTGCGCCACGCGGTTCCGCGCGTCGTGATCATCTCCGCGCTCGGGCGCGGATCACAGATCTATGCCGGCCATGTCTCCGCATCGCACGCGATGGAGGACCTCTTCCGCAGCACCGGCGCGCACGTGCGCGCTCTGGCTCTGCCCACCTTCATGGACAACATCCTCCGGCAGACAGCCACGATCAAGAACGGGGTCATCTCGGGCACTCTCCCAGCCGATTTCACGATGCCGTGGATCGCGACGAAGGACATCGCGGCGCTCGCCGCCAAGTACCTTCTCGACCACACCTGGACCGGGCAGGACTCGGTCGAGGTCCTCGGCGGTGAGGACCTCTCGTACCACGACATCGCCGAAATCCTGACCGACGTTCTCGGCACACCCGTCCGGTTCGAGTTCGGAGACCGCGCTGCCGTCAGACAGTTCCTCGTCAGCCGTGGCTTCTCCGAGGCGATGGCCCAGTCCATGATGGATATGGACCTCGCCGGCGAACGCGGCATCAACAACGCCACGCCGCGCACCGCTGAGTCCACCACGCCCACCACCTTCCGCGAGTTCGCCGAAGAAGCCATCAAGCCGGCAGTGGCCGAATGAGCGGCGCCGTCGGCGTCCCAGCGCTCCGCCGTACGGCCGGAAGCGCAGTGACCCCGCCCGTTGCCCCACGACTGGTCCCTGACGCAGGGCAAGGGAACCGGCTCGCTGACCCGTGATCACGGATGTCCCGCGCGACCGTCCGGCGGACGTGCTGCGCGGCTGCTCGCCTCTCACCTTGCTGTCCAGGAAATAAACGGTACGGCGGAGTTCACATTCGACTCGTATCAGGGAAGATCATGACACTGATCTGTATCGAAGAGCATGCGATCGATCAGTCGATCGCCGAAGCGGCCAACCCGGTCCTCGCCCGTGAGGCACCGTACATGCGCATGCAGAGCTCCAGCTCCTCCCCTGTGCACCCAGGGCCTGGTCGACGGCCCGCCGTCGACATCGAGGAAGCGCTCCGACTCGGGGCCGACCTCGGGTGGGAACGCATCCGGCGGATGGACGAGCACGGCATCGACATGCAGATCGTCTCCTGGACCAGTCCGATACAACTGGTCCCCGACGACAAGGCGATCGCCCTGTGCCGGTCGGCCAATGACAGGCTCTCGAAGGCGGTCACCGCCCACCCCGATCGGCTCCAGGGGATGGCGGCATTGCCGTGGCAACAGCCGGCCGCCGCCGTGGACGAGCTCGACCGCGCCGTGACCGACCTCGGCCTGCGCGGGGTCCTGATCCTGGGGCGCCCCGGTGCCGGGTTCCTCGACGATGCCGTGACGACTACCACAAGCGGGAAGGGAAGTGCAGATTCCGGGTGCCGCTGGAGTCAACGCCCGTCTCCTGATGCCCTCCCTCCGCCGCCGCACGGCGGTAGTCAGGTGAACCTGAGTGTCATGGCATCGGTGTGCCCGGACCAGCTCAACCTCAGGTGCCAGCATCCCGCCTTGGGCAGGTTGACGGACGAGGGCCCGGGGCCGCCGGCGATCTCGCGGACCACCGACGTAGTCGTCCCGTCCAGCACGGCTTCGATCGTCAACGGCCGCATCGGCTGCTGCGGCAGCCGCGAGACCCAGAGAATCTTGTTCGAGACGTCAGGCTCGGGGGAGGCCACCGGCGGATAGTTGAACAGCACAGCGATGATGTCGCCGTGCTCGCTGAACACGTGGGGGGCGCCCGATCCGTCATCGCTGAACCCCGCCCTCGCCCAGGTGGGCAGCGCGTCCCGGGTGACGGTGGAAACGCATGCGCCGGACGACCGCCCGGTGCCTTGTGCCCCTGGCGTCGGTCCACCCGCCGAGCACCCGGCGGCCAGCATGATGAGTACGCCTAAGGTCGAGACGCCACGTCTACTCGTGATCACACTCGACCCCCACAATGCAGAAGGAATCCTCTCGCAAGGATTGTCCGCCGTGGCCCGTAAGAAGGCCAGCGGCAGTGGGGGGAGGCCTGGCAGACGGAGCGCACGTCTTCGCCCGCCGAGCGATGCCGCGTCAGCGCGTAGCCGGTAAGGCGACCTGCTGACGGGTGGGGCCGTGAGGCGTTTCTTCGCGCCTCGGTTCACGCCGGGGGCCCTTCGCCATACCCGGGGAAGCTCGGAATCATTCCGGACGCGTGCGGAATCTCTGCGCCGACCTGGGAAAACGTGGCCAAGATCATTTCGGATATGTTCCGGGAGTGGGCGCCTGGGGCTGCATCTGGCGGCGTCCGGCTGCATCCTCGGCGACAGGCCGATCAAGAGAAGGGCCAGCTCAGAGGGCATCTGGGCTGGATGGGGGAGCGCGCCCTGAGGGATTCGAACCCCCGACCGTCGGATTAGAAGTCCGATGCTCTATCCAGCTGAGCTAAGGGCGCTCGTGCCTAATTCTGCATGATCCGGGGACCGGGTACACACCCGGTTTCCCGGACATGGGCCGGACCGCGCCTCGCACGGGCCCCGATACCGGTGTCCGTGCTCGTCGGAGATGGCCGGTCGGCCTGCGCCGACGTCGCTCAGGCCCTCGCTCAGGCCCTCGTCCAGGACCCTGCGCGCGAGGGCGTCCCCGATGTTCCGATCGTGTCGCGTCCGGCGCCGCCGGCCGCCATACGAGGCTCTGAGAAGCCCGTCAGGGGAACGATAGGGAAGTCGTCCGCGCGACTGCGGTCGAGTGATCGCGCGGCTACACTGCATCGCCATGTCCGTACGCGAGATCCCGCTCATCGGAGACGTCTCCGAGGGGGTCGTACGGGTGGGGGCGACGGTGCGGCGGCCGATGCGGCCCACGTCGCCGTCGGTCCACGCGCTGCTGCGGCACCTGGAGTCCGCCGGGTTCGACCGGGCGCCGCGGGTTCTCGGGATCGACGAGCGGGGCAGGGCGATCCTCACGTACGTCGAGGGCGTGGTGCCCGCACATCCCCTGCCGGCGTACGCGGTGGGCGACGAGGCGCTGACCGCGCTGGCCCGGCTGCTGCGGCGCTTCCACGACGCGGCGGCCTCGTTCAGCGCGCCTCCCGGCGCCGTCTGGGAGGACGGCTCGGCGCCGGAGGGCCCTGCCGAGCTCGTGGGCCACTGCGACGTCACCCCGGCCAACGTCGTCTTCCGCGAGCGGCCCGGCTCGGGACTCCTGCCGTACGCGCTGATCGACTTCGACATGGCCAGGCCGACCACGCGGCTGTTCGACGTGGTCACCACGTTGCGGCACTGGGCCCCGCTCGCCGATCCGCTGGACCGCGACCCGCTGCAGCGGTCCCTGGACGCGGCGGCCCGGGTGCGGTCGTTCTGCGACGCGTACGGCCTGCCGGCGCGGGACCGGCTCATGCTGGTGGAGACGGCCAGGGTGCGGTTCGGCCGCTCCTACGCGCTCATGCGGGACCGGGCCAGGACGCTCGGCGGCGGCTGGGCGCGCATGTGGGACGGCGGCGCGGGCGGACGGATCAGGCGCGCCGCGGCCTGGCTCGACGCGAACGAGGACGCGATCCAGCGCCGTCTCCTCGGCGACGAGCCCATCGCGTGACAAATGCGCACGTACGGCAGAATGCGTGCGTGACCCGGATCATGGACGGTGCCACGGCGGCGGGGCTGCTCGCCGGGGCCGCGATCGACGCCGCGGTGGGGGATCCCCGGCGGGGTCATCCCGTCGCGGTGTTCGGCAGCCGGGCCGCCGCCCTCGAAAAGCGCATATATCGTGATTCGCGGTTGGCGGGCCTGGCCTACACCACCCTCTGTGTCGGCGTGGCGACGGCCGCGGGGCTGCTCGCCGAGCGAATGACCAGGTCGAGCCCGATCGCGCGGGCCGCGGTCACCGCCGCCGCCACGTGGGCGGTGCTCGGCGGCACGACACTGGGCAGGGAGGGCGCGCTGATGGCCCACTCGTTGAAGGAGGGCGACCTGGCCGCCGCCCGCGCACGCCTTCCGCACCTGTGTGGGCGCGACCCGTCGGGGCTGGACGCCGCGGAGCTCGCGCGGGGCACGGTCGAGTCCATCGCGGAGAACACCTCGGACGCCGTCGTCGCCCCGCTCGTGTGGGGCGCGCTCTTCGGTGTGCCCGGCCTGCTCGGCTACCGCGCGGTGAACACGCTCGACGCGATGGTGGGCCACCGGTCGCCGCGCTACGCGAGGTTCGGCTGGGCCTCGGCCCGGCTGGACGACGTGGCCAACTACGTGCCGGCCCGGCTGACGGCCCTGCTCACCGTGGGCCTCGCCGGTCTGGCGGGCGGTTCCCCGCGCCGCGCGGCGGCCGTCCTCGTGCGGGACGGCCACCGCCATCCCAGCCCCAACTCCGGACGTTGCGAGGCGGCCTTCGCTGGCGCCCTCGGCGTACGCCTCGGCGGGGCCAACGACTACGGCGGCAGGGTGGAGCACCGCCCGGAGCTGGGCGACGGTCCCCGCCCGGCCGTCTCCGACATCCCCAGGTCCGTACGGCTGGCGCGCGCGGTGTCGTACGCGTCGGTCGGCCTGGCCGTCGCCGCCCGGCTCGCCCTCACCCGGAACCGCCGAAGGGATCGACGATGAGTGCACTCGTCCTGCTGCTGGTCTTCGCGGTCGTCTTCAGCGTCGCGGTCGCGGTGATCGTGGTCGCCGTGCTGATCATGCGCGCGTCACGGCGGCCGGCGCCGCCACCACGAGACCGGAATGATCCGTCCCAGGATTGGTAGGTTCGACGGTATGGGCGGAGAAAGCGAAGAGAACCGGGTCCTGCTGGTCTTCGACGGCGACTGCGCCTTCTGCCAGACGTGCGTGAACACTGGGCATCGGCTCCTGCCGTACATGCCCGCCGTGCGGGCGTGGCAGGGCCTCGACCTCGGCGCGGTGGGCCTGACGCGCGAGGAGGTCGCGACGTCCGTGCAGCTCCTGGGCCCGGATGGGCTGCGCGCCCACGGCGCGCGCGCCGTCGCACTGCTCCTCGCGCTGCAGCCGAGCGCGGCCTGGCGCGCGGCCGGCCGGGCGATGCTGACCCCGCCGGTGAGCTGGCTCGCGGAGGCGGGCTACCGGCTGGTCTCGCGCTACCGCCACCTGCTGCCCGGCTCCACCACCTGCGGCACGTCTTGACCTCCGCTTTGCCGAAGGTGCGAACAAACACGACCGGGAAGTGTCCGGAAGCGGGCATACCCCGCGCCTGACGGGAGCGCCACCATTGCGGCATGACAGCAGTGGTGGAGACCGAAGGACTGACGAAGTTCTACGGTACGAGACGGGGCCTCGAGGACCTCACCCTCGAAATCCGGCCGGGCGAGGTCTTCGGCTATCTGGGCCCCAACGGCGCCGGCAAGACGACGACGATCCGGCTGCTCCTCGACGTGATCCGGCCGACGTCCGGCCGGGCGACCGTCCTCGGCGCCGACACCCGCGATCCGCGCGTACGCGCCCGGATCGGCTACCTCCCGGGCGAGCTGGCCCTGGAGGGCAGGGAGCGGGCCCGCGACTACCTGCAGTTCCTCGCCGACGTGCGCGGCGGGGTGAGCCGCGGCAGGATCGACGAACTGGCCGAGCGGCTCGACGCCGACCTGTCCGTCAGGATGGGTGAACTGTCGAAGGGCAACAAGCAGAAGGTCGGCCTCATCCAGGCGTTCATGCACGAGCCCGAGCTGCTCATCCTGGACGAGCCGACGAGCGGGCTCGACCCGCTGGTGCAGCAGGAGTTCCTGGCCATGGTCCGGGAGGCGCGCACGGCCGGCCACACCATCCTGATGTCGTCGCACGTGCTCGCCGAGGTGGAGCACGTGGCCGACCGGGTGGGCATCGTGCGCGCGGGCCGCCTCGTCGCGGTCGAGGACATCGCCGCCCTGCGCGAGCGGGCCGTACGGCACGTGGAGCTCCACTTCGACGCGCCGGTCCCCAAGGAGTCGTTCGACGGGCTCCCGGGCGTACGCGACGTGGTCGTCCAGGGGGCGAGCCTGCGCTGCACGATCGACGGCAGGCCGGACGCGCTGATCAAGGCGGCGGCCCGCTACACCGTGGTCCACATGGTCAGCGCGGAGCCGGACCTCGAAGAGATCTTCCTGACCTACTACAGCGAGGAGGAGGGCCGTCATGCCCACGCTGGTGCGTAAGAGCCTCGGAGAGTACCGCCGCGCCCTCATCGGGTGGACGGTCGGGCTGTGCGCGTTCCTCGGGATGTACATCTCGATCTACGCGAGCATGATGAAGGACCCCGAGACGTTCAGCAAACAGGCCATCGCCAAGTATCCCGGCGCGTTCAGGGACCTGATGGGCGGCATGACCGACATCGCGACCGGGCGCGGCTACCTGCAGGCGGTCGCCTACCAGCTCCTCGGCCCGCTGCTGTTCACCATGTGCGCCGCGATCCTCGGCAACCGAGCCATCGCCGGTCCGGAGGAGGCCAAGACGCTGGAGCTCACGCTGACGCTGCCGATCGACCGCAGGCGGCTGCTCCTGGAGCGCTGGGCCGCGCTGACGCTCGGCCTGCTCGGGGTGGCGCTGGTGACGCTGGCCGTCGCCGCCGGGGCCTCGTCCGCCGCCGACATGGACGTGCCGTTCGGCAGCATTCTCGCCGCGCACACCGGGCTGTTCCTGCTCGTGCTGTTCTTCGGGACGCTGACGCTGTGTGTGGGCGCGGCCTTCGGGCGCAAGCAGATCGCGCTCGCCGTGGTCGGCGTCTGGGGCGTCGCCGGGTACATCGTGGAGACCATGGGCAGGAGCATCGACGCGATCTCCTGGCTGCGCTGGATCTCGCCCGTCCACTACTACCTCGACGGCAGGCCGCTCTATCAGGGCTGGCCGTACGGCGACTACCTTGTGCTGCTGGGTGCGACGGCCGTCCTCCTCATGACGGCGCTGCTCGCTTTCGAACGGCGTGACGTAGGAGTCTGATGGACAGCGTTCTCGCTCGCGTGAGCGAGGCGACCGGGGTGCCCGCCGACTTACTCGGCGGGTTCCTGTCGGTTCTGGCCGCGTCGGCCGCCACCGGCAGGCTGCCCGGCCGCGCCGACATGGACGGCCTGCGTGAGTGCGGCGCCCTCGCCGCCGAACGCGGCATCCCGCTGCGGGTGCTCGCCGACGCCTGCCTGCACGCCGCCGAGATCACCGCCGGCGGGGCCTTCGGCGCCGTACGCCGCGGCATGGCCGCCTACATCGAGGGATACGAGGAGGCCCAGCGGGCCGCCCTCCGGCAGGAGGAGGAGGCCCGCCGCCTGTTCGTCGACGACCTGCTGCAGGGCAGGGCGGACGCCGAGCGGGCCGAGCACTTCGGCCTGCGGCTCGCCGGGGCGTACGTCGTGACCGTGGCGAGGCCCGGCACCCCGGTGACGGCGGGCGACCCGCTGGCCGGGAGGATCGAGCAGGCGCTGGTGGCGAGATTCGGCTCGCACAACATCCTGGTCGCCGTCCGCGACGGCCTTCTGGTGTGCGTGTCCCCGGGCGGGCTGACCGCCGCGAGCGGGGAGTTCACCCACCACGTACGCTCCGCGCTCACGGACTGGCGGGCCGGGGTGGGCCGCCCCCACCAGGGCCCCGGCGGCATCGTCACCTCCTATCGGGAAGCGGTCAACGCGATCGACCTCGGCGAGCGGCTCGGCCTGCGGGCCCAGGTGCTGAAGGCGGCCGACCTGCTGGTCTTCCCGGTGCTGCTGCGGGACAGGGAGGCGATCGTGGACCTCGTCTCCACGGTGCTCGGGCCGCTGACCTCCGCCCGCGGCGGCCCCGAGCCGCTGCTGGAGACGCTGGAGGCGATCTTCGCCTCCCAGGGCAACCACACGGCGGCGGCGCGCCGGCTCGGCGTCAGCACCCGGGCGATCACCTACCGGCTGGAGCGGATCAGGAGGCTGACCGGCTTCTCGCCGAGCGACCCCACACAGCGGTTCACGCTGGAGACGGCCGTGCTCGGGGCCCGCCTCCTGGAGTGGCCGGCCCACCCGCTGGCCTGATCGAGGCATCCCCGCCACTTTCAACGTATAGGCCACGGGGGGACTTGCGGCAAGGCCCCGGTGACGGCGCACAATCGGGGGCCGTGAGCCGGGCCGGCCCACGGTGGACGCCGTACCGAGCCGCGAGCACGCTCACGTTCACCATGCCGTCACAGGGGCCGTCACAGGGAGTGCACATGCGCGTGCTGTTGTCCACGATCGGAACGCGGGGGGAAGTCCAGCCGATGGTGGCACTGGCCATGGCGTTGCGGGGACTTGGGCAGGAGGCCCGCCTGTGCGTGCCTCCCGACTTCCGCGACTGGGTCGAGGGCCTCGGATTCCCCGTCGTGCCCATCGGGCCGGAGCTGCGCCCGACCGCGTCGGCCGCCCCACGGGTCCAGGCACCGCCCACGCCCGAGCAACGCCGGCGGATGATCGAGGGCACGGTCGCCGTCCAGTTCGCCACCATCACCGCGGCGGCCGAGGGCTGCGACGTCATCGTGGGAGGCGGAGCCATGTCGATGGCCGCCCACTCGGTGGCGGAGCAACTGGGGATCGGCTACGTCTACGTGAGCTACTGCCCCGTCACGCTGCCGTCGCCGCATCACGCGCCCGTACCCGTCTGGGGGCAGCCCCCGGCGGACGCGACGGCCGGCAACCGCGCGCGCTGGGCCGAGGACGCGCGGCGCTGGAACGGCACCGTCGGCGCCGCGCTCAACGCCCACCGGGCCGCGGCCGGCCTGGCTCCGGTGGCGGACACGCGAGGTCACATGTTCACCGACCGGCCCTGGCTGGCCGCCGACCCGACGCTGGGGCCCTGGCCCGAGCCCGCGGACGTCGGCGTCGTGCAGACGGGCGCCTGGATCCTGCCGGACCGGCGCCCGCTGCCACCGGAACTGGAGAAGTTCCTCGACGACGGCGAGCCGCCCGTCTGCGTCGGCTTCGGCAGCGTCCGCGCTCCCCGGGACATCGCCCAGACCACGGTGGAGGCGGCCCGCGCGCTCGGACGCCGCGTGATCGTGCTCCGCGGCTGGGCCGGCCTGTCCCCGGCGGACGGCGGACCCGATTGCCTGTCGATCGACGAGGTCAACCAGCAGGCGCTGTTCCCCCGGGTCGCCGCCGTCGTCCACCACGGCGGCGCGGGCACCACGACCGCCGCCGCGCTGGCCGGGGCACCCCAGGTCGTCCTGCCGCAGCACTACGACCAGCACTACTGGGCAGGGCGGGTCGCCGATCTCGGGATCGGGATCGCGCACCCGCCCGCCGCGCCGGCCGCCGAGTCGCCGGCCACGGCTCTCGACCGGGTCCTCCACCCCGACGTAGCGGCCCGTGCCGCGGCCGTCGCGGGCGAGGTGCGCACCGACGGCGCCGCGGCCGCCGCGCGGCGGCTGGTCGCCATGGCGGCCTGAGGACGGTTCCCCACGGCTCAGGAGATCAGCGGCTCAGGAGATCAGCGGTTCAGGGGATCAGCAGCAGCTTGCCGGTCGTCCGCCTGCCTTCCAGGTCGTCGTGGGCGCGCCGGGCCTCGGCGAGCGGGTAGCGCTGGGAGACGTGCACCTTCAGCGCGCCGGAGGCGACCCAGCCGAGCAGGTCGTTCGCCCGCGACAGCAGCTCCTCGCGGGTGGCCGTGTAGTGCGCGAGCGTGGGCCGGGTCAGGAACAGCGAGCCGCCCGCGTTGAGCCGCTGCGGGTCGAACGGCGGGACGGGGCCGCTGGCCGCGCCGTACAGCGCCATCAAGCCGCGCGGCCGCAGCGACGCGAGCGACCCCTCGAACGTGGCGGCGCCGACCCCGTCGTAGACGACGTGCACACCGGCGCCGTCGGTGATCTCCTTGACGGCCTCGGGGAAGCCCTCGTAGCCGACGATCTCGTCGGCGCCCGCCTGCCGGGCGAGCTTCTCCTTCTCGGCGCTGGAGACCGTGCCGATCACGCGGGCGCCGCGGAGCTTGGCCATCTGGACGAGCAGCAGGCCCATGCCGCCGGCCGCCGCGTGCACGAGCACGTCGTCGCCCGACCGGACCGCGTACGTGGAGTGGGTCAGGTAGTGCGCGGTCAGCCCCTGCAGCAGCACGGCCGCCGCGAGGTCCGGTGACAGCCCCTCGGGCAGCCGGACCACCTTCTCCGCCGGGACCACGGCCTTGGTCGCGTACGCGCCGATCGCGGAGGCGGAGGCGACCCGGTCGCCTGGCACGACGTCGGTCACGCCGGGCCCGACCGCCGTGACGGTCCCGGCCGTCTCCGAGCCCGGGATCAGCGGGAGCGGCAGCGGGTAGCGGCCCTCGCGGTGGTAGACGTCGATGAAGTTGACGCCTGTCGCCGCGACCTCGACCAGCACCTCACCGGGACCGGGCTCGGGGTCGGGCCGCTCGGCGTACTCCAGCACCGAGGAATCACCGTAAGCGGGGATGACGATGGCATGCATGCGCGACTCCTGTTGTCTTCGGCTCGGTTCCTGTGGTCCCCAACCGGCCGGGCCGTACCCGTTGTTCCCCGGCCCGGTGGGGCGGGCCTCAGAAGCCCGTAAGAGTGATCTTGCCGATCGCGGTGCCCGATTCGAGGATCCGGTGGGCCTCGCGGAGGTTGGCGGCGTTGACCGGGCCGAGGTCGCGGGTGGCGGTGGTGGTGACGACTCCCGCGTCCACGAGCCGTGCGACCCGGTCGAGGATGCGGTGCTGGTTCACCTGGTGCGGGGTCCGGAACAGCGAGTGGGTGAACATGAGCTCCCAGTGGAACGAGATGCTCTTCGACTTGAGCACGCCGATGTCGAGGGAGTCGTGGTCGTCGATGGCGACGATCTGACCGAAGGGGGTGAGCGCCTCGGCGTAGGCCGCGAGGTTGCGGTCGGTGCCGGTCGTGCTGAAGACGTAGTCCACGCCGTCGGGCGCGACCTCGGCCAGTTGCTTCGCCAGCGGTCCCCGGTGGTCCACGACGTGGTGGGCGCCCATCCGGCGGGCGAACTCCACCGTCTCGGGGCGGGAGGCCGTGCCGATCACGGTGAGCCCGGTCAGGGCGCGTGCGAGCTGCACGACGATGGAGCCGACGCCGCCCGCGGCCGCGGTCACCAGCAGCGTTCCGGTCTGGTCGAGGGCGTCGCCGCGCAGGCCCAGCCGCTCGAACAGGCCCTCCCAGGCCGTGAGGGAGGTCAGCGGCAGCGCGGCGGCCTCGGTGAAGGACAACGTGGCGGGCTTGCGGCCGACGATGCGCTCGTCCACCACATGGAAGCGGCAGTTCGCGCCGGGCCGGTCGATCGCGCCGGCGTAGTAGACCTCGTCGCCGACCTCGAACAGCTCCACCTCGTCTCCCACGGCGACCACGGTGCCGGCGGCGTCCCAGCCGAGCACCTTGGGCTCGCCGCCCGGATCGCTGTTCCGCCGGACCTTGTAGTCCACCGGGTTCACGGCGACCGCCTCCACCCGGACCAGCAGATCGCGCGGGCCGGGGTGCGGCACCGGCAGCTCCACGTCAAGGAGGCTTTCCGGGTCGTCGACGGGGAGGCTGCGCCGGAAGGCGACGGCGGGCATGGTCCCGTTCTGGTTCTCAGTCATGTCTGTCCCCTGCGCTTCATGGATCCCGTGCCGAAGCCGGTCGTACGGCTCGGCGGCATGACCCGCACGGTATCCACCGACGCCTGGTTACCCGCAAGGGACACGACTACCCATCGGGAACCATCGAGGTCAGCGGGCTAGTCCGGGTCGGGGAAGCGGTCGATGTTGCGCTCCACCCACGTCCGCAGGTGGGCGAGCGGGACGTTGGCGTCGCGGCCGAGCGGGGTGAGGCTGTATTCCACGCGCAGCGGCACCTCGGGATACACGTCGCGGTCGACGAGACCGTGGTCCTCCAGGCGGCGCAGGGTCTGGGTGAGCACCTTGGGGCTGACGCCCTGGAGACGTGCGCGCAGCGCACCGAAGCGCTGAGGCCCGTCCTCCAGGGCGCCGAGGGCCAGCGCGCTCCATTTGTTGGCCAGCAGGTCGAGCATGTTGCGGCACGGGCAGGCGGCCGAGTAGACGTCCTTGGGGTCGTCGCAAACCGTCTTCGTAGCGTTCATGCTGCGACGATACCCAGAAGGAACTTAGGTTCGAGGAGTGACCGCCCCGGGGGCGGAGACGAGCCGGCGCAGCAGCGGCAGGTCGACGCTCTCCAGCGTCGGCACCGCCGTCACACCGTCGACAGCGACTGAGGGGCCGACCGCGATGACGGCGCACCCGGCGGACCGGGCCGAGGCGACGCCGGTCGGGCTGTCCTCGATCGCCACGCACGCGGCCGGGTCGACGCCGAGCCGCGCGGCGGCGGCCAGGTACGGATCGGGCGCGGGCTTGTTCCTGGCGCTGTCCCCGGCGGCCACCGACAGCCGGAAGCGGTGCTCGCCGACGGTCTCGAGCACCAGGTCCACGACCGGCCGGGGGGACGCGCTGACCAGCCCGGCCGGGATCCCGGCCGCGCGCAGGGCCTCCAGCAGCGCGACCGCGCCGGGAAGCGTGGTCACCCCGTTCTCCAGCCGGCCGGTGAACGCGTCCGTCAGCATGGTCTCGACGGCCCGTGCCCCGGGACCCCCGGTGGAGTCCAGGGCGGCTGTGATGTGCAGGGCGGCGTCCTCGACCGACAGGCCGAACAGCGCCTCCCGGTCGGCCTCCCCGAGAGGGGAGCCCAGGCCGTCCGCGACCTCCACGCAGGCGTCCCACCACAGGTCCTCGGTGTCCACCAGCGTGCCGTCCATGTCGAACAGGACCGCCGCCGGGCTCTCCCTAGACGACATCGGGTTCGGGGACCGCCGCCGCGGCTCCGGTCTCCGAACGCGCCGACACGAGCACCGGCCGCTCGACCAGCCCGATCCGTACGGCGGTGCCGGGCGCGAAGCGCGCCGAGTCGTGGCCGGGGACGTCGGCCAGCACCTCGGTGCCGTCGCCCAGGCGGACCCGCAGGCGGGTGGTGGAGCCGCGGAACGACGACACCATGACGATCCCGGCGCCCTCGGCGCCGGACGCGTCGACCGGCGTGACCACCACGGCCTCGGGCCGCACCAGCACATCCGCCTGCGCCGTGCCCGGCGCCCGGCCCTCCACGGGCAGTGTCTGCCCGAGGACGGTGACCCGGTCGTCCGACACCAGGCCGGGCAGGTGGTTCATCGCGCCGACGAACTCGGCGACGAACGGGGTCGCCGGCCGGTCGTACAGGGTGGCGGGGTCGGCGACCTGCTCCAGGCGGCCGTCGCGCAGCACGGCGACCCGGTCGGCCATCGACAGCGCCTCCTCCTGGTCGTGCGTCACGAAGATCGTCGTGATGCCGAGGGAGAGTTGCAGGCGGCGGATCTCCTCGCGCAGCGTGACCCGCACCTTGGCGTCGAGCGCCGACAGCGGCTCGTCCAGCAGCAGCACCCTGGGCTCCAGGGCGAGCGCGCGGGCCAGCGCCACGCGCTGCTGCTGGCCGCCGGACAACTGGTGGGGGTATCGGTCGCCGACCGAGGGCAGGCCGACCAGCTCAAGCAGCTCCTGCGCGCGGGCATGCCGCTTGGCGGCGGGCACCTTGCGCACCCGCATGCCGAAGCCCACGTTGTCCCGCGCGTTGAGGTTGGGGAAGAGGCTGTAGGACTGGAAGACCATGCCGGCGTCGCGCCGGTTGGCCGGCACGCGCGTGATGTCGGCGCCGTCCACCAGCACCTCGCCCTCGTCGGGCTGCTCGAAGCCGGCGAGGCAGCGCAGCGCGGTGGTCTTGCCGCACCCCGACGGGCCGAGCAGCGCGATCAGCTCGCCGGGCTCCACCGTGAGGTCGAGCCCGTCCAGCGCGACCGTGCTGCCGAACCGCCGCCGCAGGCCGCGGAACTCGACCCGGGCGCCGTTCATGATCCACTCCTTTGCCTCGCGCCGGCGGACGACAGGGCGAGCAGCAGCAGCCAGGTGATCAGCAGGCTGAACACCGAGACGGCCACCGACACCTGCGCCTGTGAGCCGGAGATCCGGTAGATCCAGTTGGGGAAGGTCTCGAAGCTGAGCAGCCGGGCGATCGTGAACTCCCCGAGCACCAGCGCCAGCGTGAGGAACGACGCGCTCGCCATCGCCGACCGCATGTTGGGGATGATCACCCGCAGCAGCACGTGGGGCCACGAAGCCCCGAGGTTCCTGGCCGCCTCAGACAGCGTGCGCACGTCGATCGCGCCCAGGCCCGCGTCGAGCGAGCGGTAGGCGAACGGCAGCGCCAGCACGACGTAGGCGAGCACGAGCACCACCGGGAAGTCCGGGTTCTGCACCGCGATCATCGTCTGGTAGAAGGGCGTGCTCGCCAGGTAGTCGGGCCCCCACCGCAGCACGGTGCTGATCCCGGCCACGAACGTGATCGGGGGAACGACCAGCGGCAGCGTGCAGACCACCTCGAGCACCGGCCGCAGCCGCGGCGCGCCGAGCCGTACGGCCACCGCGGCGGGCAGCGTCAGCAGCAGGACCAGCACGATCGTGGCGACGCCGAGCCCGAGCGACAGCAGGAGGCTGCCGCCGAAGCCCTCGGCCGAGAAGATCTGGCCGTACGCGTCGAGCGAGAAGCCCTGGCCCGGCACCTTCACCGTGAAGACGAACGACGCGATCAGCGGGACGAGGAAGTAGACGGCGGCGAGCACGAGGACCGCCCCGCGCCACACCCGGGGACGCCGCGGCCGGGAGGGTGCGGGGGCCGGGGCGGCGCCGGGCACCGTCCCGGGCGTCACCTGAGGGGTCAGCGAAGCCATCGGGCGCTCCTTCGCTGCAGCGGGAGGTAGACGGCCATGACCAGGCCCGCGACCACGATCATGTCGAGGCTGAGGGCCAGCGCGACGTTCTCGTGGCCGATCAGGACGTTGCCGGTGAGCGCGTCGGCGATCTTCAGCGTGACCAGCGGGACGGTGGACCCGACCATGGCCTGCGCCGTGGCGTAGGCCGAGAACGCGCCGCCGAACAGCAGCACGACCCCGCCGAGCAGCGCCGGGGTCAGCACCGGAATCCCGACGTACCGCCAGAACTGCCAGGTGCTCGCGCCGTTGTTCTGCGCGGCCTCACGCCACTGCGGGCGCAGCCCGTCGAGCGCGGGCACGACCGTGAGCACTTGGAGGGGGATGGAGAAGTACAGGTAGACCAGGGTGAGGCCCCAGAAGTTGTACAGGCTCCATCCGTGGCCGCCGAGACCGAGCGTGGTGGTGACGACGCCCGCGTTGCCGAGCGTGGCGATCCAGGCGAAGGCCAGCGGCACGCCGCCGAAGTTGGCCAGCACCCCGGAGGCGGTCAGCACCGCCTCGCGCAGCGTGCGGGACCTGGAGGTCACCACGGCCTGGGCGAGGAAGGTGCCGAGCACCCCGCCCAGCACCGCCACGAGCGCCGAGATCTTGACGCTCCCGAGCAGGGCGGTCAGGTACGCGCCCTGGAGCGACTCGGTGAGGTTGGCGGTGCTGAACGTGCCCTCCTTGGTGAACGTGCCACCGAGGAGGACCAGCATCGGCACGCCGAAGACGATGACGACGAAGACCAGCAGCGGCACGGCCGCCCACCGGCTCTTCGATCGCGTACGGCTGTCGCGCACGATCTCAGCCCGAGACCGCCGCGCCCCACCCGCTCGCCAGGACCTCCTTGGCCTTGTTGACCTGGTCGGGCGTGGGGAACGTCGGGGTGCCCTCGACCTTGGGGAGCTGGGCCACCATGGCCGCGTCCGCGCTGCCGTCCTGCTGCATGGAGGGCAGCAGCACCGGGCGGGCGTAGCCCTTCAGCCACAGGTTCTGGCCCTCGGCGCTGTAGAGGAACTCCTGCCAGAGGCGGGCGGCGGCGGGGTGCGGCGCCCACTTGTTGATCGCCTGGGCGTAGAAGTTGGCGTACTGGCCGTCAGCGGGGATGGCGATCTTCCAGTCCACGCCCTTGGAGGAGAACTCCTTGGCGTAGCTGGCCTGCAGGTAGTCCCAGTCGAGGGTGATCGGGGTCTCGCCCTTCTCCACCGTGGCGGGGGTGGCCTCGACCGGGTTGAAGTTGCCGTTCCCCTTGAGCTTCTTGAAGAAGTCGATGCCGGGCTGGATGTCGTCGAACGAGCCCTGGTTGGCGAGCGAGGCGGCGTACACGCCGGCGAAGGCGGCGCCGGCCTTGGTCGGGTCGCCGTTCAGCGCGACCATGCCCTTGTATTCGGGCTTGAGCAGGTCGGCGAACGTCTGGGGACAGGTCTTGACCCGCTTGGCGTCGCAGCCGATGGAGATGTAGCCGCCGTAGTCGTAGTACCAGGCGCCGCCGGTCTCCTTCTGCCCGTCGGGGATCTTGTCCCAGCTCTGCACCTTGTAGGGCGCGAACAGGCCCTCCTGGGCGCCGCTGAGCGCGAAGGCGCTGCCGAGGTCGAGCACGTCGGGAGCGCGGCCCTGGCCCTTGAGGGTCTTGACCGCGTTGATCTCGTCCTGGCTGGAGCCGTCGGGGTTGTCATTGGTGATCTTGATGCCGTACTTGGCCTCGAACGCCTTGATGACCTCGCCGTAGTTGGCCCAGTCCGGCGGCAGCGCGATGGTGTTGAGCTGGCCCTCCTTCTTGGCGGCCTCCACCAGCTTGTCCAGCCCGCCGAAGTCCTGGGCCGAGGTCGCGGTGGCCGCCTTGGAGTCACCGGATCCCGAGCCGCCGCCGGCGGTCGTGGGGGCGGCGCCGCACGCCGCGATCACTGAGGTGGTTATCGTGAGCGCGGCCACGAGGCCGGCGGTACGTGTGGACAACGGTCCCTCCCACTGTGGTGCGTGGATCGAACTTAGGCGAACTTGTACAAACAAGCCAGAGCTAGTAAGTCGCATATCGATGTCGGTCGCGTGAACGGAAGGGCTCAGCACGATGGCGCGCTACGAACAGATCGCGAGTGACTTGCGGGATGCCATCGTCCGGGGGGACTATCCGATAGGCGCTCAGCTCCCCTCCGAGGCTGAGCTGGCCTTACGCTATTCGGCGGCGCGCGGGACCGTTCGCCAGGCCGTCGCCCTGCTCGCCGCCGAGGGGCTGGTCGGGTCCCGGCAGGGCGCGCGGCGCATCGTGCTCGGCAGCGAGCGCAGCCAGAGCTTCGCCGAGTTGCACAGCTTCGCCCAGTGGGCCCGGTCGATGGGCTACCGCGCCAGCGGCACCGTGCTGTCCTCCCGGCGCCGCCCGTGCTCGCCCTCCGAGGCCGTACGGCTGTCGCTGGACCCGGGGGAGGAGGTGCTCGACGTGCTGCGGCTGCGGCGGCTCGACGGCGAACCGGTGCTGGTCGAGCGCACGGTCTACGCCGGCTGGATCGCCCCCGCCGTCGAGCGGCTCGACCCCGACTGCGAGTCGGTGACCCAGGAGCTCTACGAGTCCGTCGGCCTGGTCTTCGCGTACGGCGAGCACCTGATCGACGCGGTGGCGGCCGGCAGCGAGGACGCCCGGCTGCTCGGCGTGCGGCGGGGCAGCCCTCTGCTGCGCCAGCGCCGCGTCACCACCACCCAGGAGGGCCGGCCCGTCGAGTGCTCCGACGACCGCTACCGCGCCGGGAGCGTGACCTTCAGCATCCGCAACTCCACCGCCGCCAACCCCCTCGTCCGCCGCGCCGGCGAATGACTCCGCCAGATCAGGCAAGCGCTGGCTCAGGGGACCAGGTAGGCGCTGTCGCGGGCGTCGGTGATCGCCATGTGGCCGGGCGCGTGGCCAATGGCGAACGGCGGGCGCGACCGCATCACCGCGGCCTGCGGCGTCACCCCGCAGGCCCAGAAGACCGGCAGCTCGCCGTCGCGCACCTCGACCGGGTCGCCGAAGTCGGGCGTGCCGAGGTCGGCGATGCCGAGCGCGGCGGGGTCGCCGACGTGCACCGGTGCGCCGTGCACGGCCGGATAGCGCGAGGTGACCCGTACGGCGACCGGCACCAGCTCGGCGGGGATCGGGCGCATCGACACCACGAGGGGGCCGGAAAGCTCGCCCGCCGGGACGCACGGCCGGTCGGTCAGGTACATCGGCACGTTCGTGCCCGCCTCGATGTGGCGGATCGGGACGCCGGCCTCCAGCAACGCGGCCTCGAACGTGAAACTGCAGCCGATGAGGAAGCCCACGAGGTCGTCGCGCCAGTAGGACGTCACATCGGTGACCTCGGCGACCTGCTCGCCGTCCCGGTAGACGCGGTAGGCGGGCAGGTCGGTGCGCAGGTCGCCGTCGAAGATCGACGCGAACGGCTCACCCGGCTCGGTGACGGCGAGCACGGGGCAGGGGCGCGGGTTGCGCTGCGCGAACACCAGGAAGTCGTACGCCCGGTCCATCGGCAGCGCGATCAGGTTGGCCTGCGCCCATCCCGCCGCCCAGCCGGACGTGGGCGTGACGAGCCCACCCCGGAACAGCGCCCGCGCCTCGCGGGGGGTCAGACGTGCGGGGTCGAGTTCCATCAGAACCTCCTCGGACGAATGGGCCGGTGGTCGCCGGCCACCCGGAAACGGATGCGCTGCCCGGGGCGGGCCTGCGCCGCCCGGTCGATGTGGTGATCGCGCACCACCGCGATGACGGGATATCCACCGGTCACGGGGTGATCCGCGAGGAAGAGCGTCGGCTGTCCGGACGGCGGCACCTGCAGCGCGCCGGGGACCATGCCCTCGCTCGGCAGCTCCCCGTCGCGCGCGCGTTCGAGGCGCGGCCCGCGCAGCCGCATGCCGACCCGGTCGCTCTGCGCGGTGACCTCGTACGGCTCCGCGCCCAGGGCCGTCAGCGCCCCGGGCGCGAACCAGTCGTGGCGTGGTCCCGGCAGCACGTCCAGCATGAGGACGCCCGACTCCGGCTCGGGCACCGGCGCGAGATCGGCCGCGGGAAACTCCGCAGGCGCCGGCCCCACCGGGAGCACCGATCCGGGCGCCGGACGTTCCGGGCCGAGTCCCGAGAGCAGATCGGTGGCCCGTGACCCCAGCACCTCGGGGACGTCGATCCCGCCGCGGACCGCGAGGTAGGTCCGCAGCCCGCGGGGCGGCACGCCGAGCCGCAGCGTCGCCCCGTCGGGCAGGCGCTCGACCGACGCGTGCCCGATGCCGCCCGTGCGCCCGTCGGGGTAGGTGACGGTGGCGGGGCACGGCGCGCCGGTGAGCGTCACGAGCAGGTCGCCGGTGGCGCGCACCTTCAGCCCGCCCAGGGTGACCTCCAGGCAGGCGGCGTCCTCGGGATTGGCCAGCAGGCGGTTGGCCAGCCGCAGCGCGCCCCGGTCGGCGGCGCCGGAGCGCCCGACGCCGAGATGACTGTGCCGGCGCCGCCCGAGGTCCTGCACCGTGGTGAGGGGACCGGGAGCCAGCACCACCAGCGCCCGCCGAAGCCCGCTCACAGTGCCTCGCTCACAGTGCCTCGCTCAGAGTCGCCTCGTTCACAGTGCCTCCGCGAATCGCACCCGCACCCCCGGGCGCAGCAGGGCGGGCGGGTCGGCCGCGATGTCCCACACCACGGTCTCGGTACGCCCGATCAGCTGCCAGCCGCCCGGCGACTCGCGCGGGTAGACGCCGCTGAACTCCCCGGCGAGCCCCACGGAGCCGGTGGGCACGCGCACGCGCGACTCCGGCCGCCGGGGCACGGCCAGCCGGGGGTCGCCGCCGATCAGATAGCCGAAGCCGGGGGCGAACCCGCAGAAGGCGACCGTCCACGCTGTCCCGGTGTGGGCCGCCACGACCTCGCGTTCGGTGAGCCCGGTCAGCCGGGCCACGTCGGCGAGGTCGTCGCCGTCGTACTCCACCGGGATCACCACCTCCTCGCTCGTCGCGAGGCGGCCTGCGGCCGGCCGTACGGCCAGGACGGCGGACTCCACCTCATTGTGGCGTGCCGGCGGCTCGAACCGGACGAGCAGCGTGCGCGCCGCGGGGACGATGTCGACGATGCCCCGTGGGGGGTCGGCCGCGAGGGCGTCGTAGAGGGCGACCACCTCCTCGAGACGGTCGAGCTCGACCAGGACCGCGTGCTCGCCACAGCGGTGCAGCCGTGCGTTCACGGCTTGTCCTCGACGAACGGCGCCAGGCCGATGCCGTTCTCCTTGAGCGCGTCGCGGACCTCGAGCGCCATGGTCACGGCGCCGGGGCTGTCGCCGTGCACGCAGATCGAGTCCGCCGTGATGGTGAGCGGCGTCCCGTCGACGGCCTCGACCGGCTCGCCCCTGGCCATGCGCACGCTGCGCTCGGCGACCCGGGCGGGGTCGTGCAGGACGGCGCCGGGCACGCCGCGCGGCACCAGCCTGCCCTCGCGGGTGTAGGCGCGGTCGGCGAAGCATTCGGCGACCGTGGTGAGGCCGGCCCGGCAGGCCTGGCGCAGCCACGCAGAGCCGGGGAGGCCGAGCACGGGCAGGCCGGGGTCGTAGGCCCGCACGGCCGCGACCACCGCGGCGGCCTGCGCCTCGTGGTGCACGATCGCGTTGTAGAGCGCGCCGTGCGGCTTGACGTACCTGACCCTGGTGCCCGCCACCCGCGCGAAGGCGTCCAGAGCGCCGATCTGGTAGATGACGTCGTCGGCGAGTTCGACGGGCGGCACGTCGACGAAGCGCCGCCCGAAGCCCGCCAGGTCGCGGTAGCCGACCTGGGCGCCGATCACCACGCCGCGCGCGGCCGCGGTCTCGCAGGTGCGCCGCATGATCACCGGATCTCCCGCGTGGAACCCGCAGGCGACGTTGGCGCTCGTGACGATCGACAGCAGCGCGTCGTCGTCGCCGAGCGTCCACTGGCCGAAGCCCTCGCCCAGGTCGGAGTTGAGGTCGATGCACATGGTCGGGTAGGGCACGTCAGCTCCAGAGCGCGCTGATCCCACTGAGGGAGTTCCAGCCGAGGTAGATGGTCAGCGCCCAGGCGAGCACACCGATGCCGAGCAGCCAGACAGGGTAGCGGTACCCGCCCATGAGATCACGACGGCGTGCGGCGACCCAGAGGATCACCGCCAGACCGACGGGCAGGATGAGGCCGTTGAGTGCTCCGGCGAGGATCAGGAGGTTGGCCGGAGCCTTGCCGAGGAGGAGGAAGACCGCGGTCGAGACCACGATGAAGGCCACCGTGATCCACGAGCGGTAGCGGTCCGTCCGGGGCGAGAAGCTGGCGAGGAACGACACCGACGTGTACGAGGCGCCGATGACCGAGGTGATGGCCGCGGCCCACAGGACGACTCCGAACAACCTCAGGCCCAGCTCGCCCGCCGCGCTCAGGAAGATGTCGGCGGCCGGGTTCGCCGAGTCCGCGGCGAGCCGGAATCCTCCGGCCACCACGCCGAGCGAGGCGAGGAAGAGGATCACCCGCATGACTCCGGTGACGAGGATGCCGGTGACCGAGCCGCGGGTTATCTGCCCGGCGTTCCGCGGCCCGGTCACGCCCGCGTCGATGAGCCGGTGCGCCCCCGCGTAGGTGATGTAACCCCCGACCGTGCCGCCGATCAGCGTCGTGACGGCGAGGAAGTCGACCGTGTCCGGCAGGACCGTCTGCCGCAGGGCCTCGCCCACCGGCGGGTGGGAGACGATCGCCACGTACAGCGTCAGCGCCACCATCACGACGCCGAGGACGACGACGATCCGGTCGACGGCCACCCCGGCCCGCCTGCTGAGGAAGATGGCGACGGCGATCAGGGCGGACACCGTGCCACCGATCTTGACGTCGATCCCCGCGAGGGCGTTCAGGCCGAGCGCCGCGCCGCCGACGTTGCCGATGTTGAACACCAGGCCGCCGAAGGCCACGAGGACGGCCAGGAGATATCCCGAACCGGGCAGCACCCGGTTGCCCAGCGTCTGGGCGCGCATCCCCGAGACGCCGATCACCCGCCAGACGTTCAGCTGGACGGCGATGTCGACGAGGATCGAAGCGACGATCACGAACGCGAACGCCGCGCCGAGCCGCGCCGTGAACGTCGTCGTCTGAGTGATGAAGCCGGGGCCGATGGCACTTGTGGCCATGAGGAACATCGCGCCGAGCAGCGCCGAGCGCCGCCCTCCGCTCGTGATGCCCGCGGATGAAGCCGTCTGGGTGTCGGGGGGTCGGTTCATGCGAGACTCCTTTGCTCACCTCCCCTGGAAGTTAGAGGATTGTTCAACGATTCATCAAGACTCTTGTAGGTTACTTCTCCGCTACAACCGGGTGTGATCGCGCGAAGCCCGATGGTGATCGCTGGATTCCGGCGACGTCCCGCGGCCTAAGCTGGGAGTGATCGGGCGGTCGAGAAGGGGTTGCGGCGATGACGGCTATGGCGGACTGGGCGGCACGGTTGAGCGCGGCTCGGCCGGTGCTCGATCGGGCCAGCGCCGCCGAACTGGTCGCCGACGTCCTGCGGGAGAACGTCATCGACGGCTCCCTGCCCCCGGGCACCCGCCTGTCGGAGGAGACGATCGGCAACCTGCTCGGCGTCTCCCGCAACACGCTCCGAGAGGCGTTCAGGCTGCTGTCGCACGAGAACCTGCTGGTGCACGAGCTGCACCGCGGTGTCTTCGTCCGCAAGCTCGCCGCGGCCGACGTGGCGGACATCTACGCGATGCGGCGCATCCTCGAGACGGCGGGCGTACGGGCGGTCGTCACGGCCCCGCCCGAGGCCGTGGGCGAGGTGCGGCGCCACGTCGAGGAGGGTCAGACGGCGGCGGAGAACGGCGACTGGGCGGCCGTCGGCACCGCGAACATGTGGTTCCACCGCGCGATCGCCGCGCTGCTCGCCAGTCCCCGTGTGGACAAGACCATGGCGCGCCTGCTCGCCGAGCTGCGGCTGGCCTTCCACGTGATGGGCGAGCTCAGGACCTTCCACGAGCCCTATCTGGAAGACAACGCGCGCATCGCCACGCTGCTGATCGACGGCGACCACGAGCGGGCCGAGCGGGAGCTGCTCGCGTACTTCGACACCGCGGAGGCCCAGCTGCTGGCCGCCTACGCGGAACGCGCCGTCTGAGCCCAGGGGGCACGGCCGGCAGGCGGGCTCGGCAGAACCGGATGCCGGCCCGCCGCGTCCTACGGATATGCGGATGCGGATTCTGGGTGTGACGGCGGCGCTGGCCGCGATGGTGCTGCCGGCGGCGTGCGCGTCGACCACGCCTCGCGATCTCGAGACCTGGAACGAGACCGACGCCGCGGCCGCCACGGCCACCGCGCGGGAGCGGCCTTCGCCCTCCTGTCTGACCGGCTTGCCCACGCCGGAACCGAGCCCGGTCCGGGGCGGCGGGTGGCGCGTCGCCTACTACGACTACCGTGACCGCATCACCGGCCTGGCCGTGACCCGCGAGGGGACCGTGTGGGCGGCCGGCACGCGCGTGCCCGAGCCGTGCGGGCCCGAGACGAACGCGCCGCTGCTGCTGCGCGGGGACGGCGGGCGGTGGCGCGAGGCTCCGGCCCCGCCGCTGTCCGAGCCGCGCGCCGTGGCCGCCTCCTCCGACCGCGACGTGTGGCTGTTTGGCGAGAAGACCGCCGCGCGCTGGAACGGGCGGAGGTGGACCGCGGCGCCGAGCCCGGGCGCGGAGCCGAAGCGGGTGCACGCGGCGGCCCCCGGCGACGTCTGGGCGATCCTCAACGCGAACTTCCTTGACGGGGCAGGGGGAGCCGAGGAGCCCTGGAGCTCCTGGTCGGATCTGCGGCACTGGGACGGCACGGGCTGGCGCACGGCACGGCCGCCGCTGGTCGTCAAGGGCGTGGACGGCCTGCCCGGCGGTGAGGTCTGGGCGGCCGGTTCCAGCCGTGGCCGGGCCGCCGTCGCCCGATGGAACGGCTGGTCTTGGAGCACGGTCCCGCTCCCCGCGGTCCCCGCGCTACACCGGGGGCAGCTCTCCGAGCTCGTGGACCTCGCGGTGGACGAGTCGGGCGGAGTGGCGGCCGTCGGCTGGGTCGCATGGGTCTGCGGCACCGAGGAGGAGGACGTGACCTACTGCGGCCGCACGCTGTTCCTGCGGCGGGAGAACGGACGGTGGAGCTACAGCCTGCCTGGCGAGCCCGAGCTCGACCCCCACCTGCGGCTGGAGGCCGACGGCCGGGGCGGGTTCTGGCTGTTCTACGCGAAGAACGAGTGGAGCACGGCGTTCGGTCACCTGTCGGGCGGCCAGTGGACGCACGGGACGTTTCCGGCGGGTCCGCTCGGGCACACCCGGGTGGCGGCCGTCGTCAGGGGGCCGGGGACGGCGCGCGTCTGGGCGGCGGTGGCGGACGCCACCGAACGAGAGGAGCCGCCCTACCGGGGCGGCGGGATCTGGCTCGGCGAGTGATCCGCCGGCGGACGCGCTTCCTGGGGTTTTGTTCCCGGAAACGGGCCGTGCCGACTTGCGTTCACTCCGCTGGGAACGTATGTTC
Source organism: Microbispora sp. NBRC 16548 (assembly GCF_030268985.1). Classification (NCBI taxonomy): domain Bacteria; kingdom Bacillati; phylum Actinomycetota; class Actinomycetes; order Streptosporangiales; family Streptosporangiaceae; genus Microbispora; species Microbispora sp. NBRC 16548. The sequence continues at coordinate 89,023 of NZ_BSSF01000015.1, read as the reverse complement.
GAAGTAGCGGCGATTCTGCCCGAATCATCCGCCCGTCTTCCCCCGGGTGGCCACGAAGCCACAGGGAGAAGGAGTCTTGAGCAGACTTTACGGCGATCCGATCGAGGTGTGGGTCCGGGGCGGGCACCCTGCTCAGTTCGTCTGGCGTGACCGGCTCTACACCGTCCGCGAGATCCAGGACCACTGGGTGGTCGCCAGGGAATGGTGGAAGACCTCGGACGCCGATCCCGGCGAGCGGCGTTTCTGGCGAGTGGGGGCCGCGGCCGGCAAGGAGGTCGGGACCTATGAACTGCGCTTCGACACCGCCAGCGGCGGCTGGCTCCTGCTGAGGGCCTGGGACTGATGGGAACGCTCCAGCTCCCCACGACGACCGGGGGACGGGCCGCTGGAGGACGGACCGGGGGACGGACGGGGGCGCGCCTATGACGCACGCCTTCGCCCACCTGCACGTGGCGTCCGCCTTCTCGCTGCGGTACGGCACCGCGTTCCCGGCCGCCCTCGTCCGGCGGGCCGCCGAGCACGGCATGGACACGCTGGCGCTGACCGACCGCGACGGCCTCTACGGCGCGATCAAGCACGTCATCGCCTGCCATGAGCAGGGCGTCCGCCCGGTCGTCGGGGTCGATCTCGCCCTCGACCAAGGTTCTTCCACGTCGGACGACCTGTTCGGAGGCGGCCTGCCGTCCGGCCGCCGCACCGGGCACGGGCACGGGCACGGGCGTGGCCGGGGGACGGCGGCCGAGCCGGCGCGGGTCGTCGTACTCGCGCGCTCGGACGGCTGGGCCTCGCTGTGCCGCCTGGTCACGGCCGCCCACCAGGTGGGGGAGCGCGGCGCGCCGTACGTCACGCCGGGGATGGTGGCCGAGCACGCGACCGGCCCGGACGGCGGGCCGCGGCTGACCGTGCTGCTCGGGCCCCGCTCGGGCGTCGGCCGCGCGGTGGCCGAGCGGCGCGACGACCAGGCCAGGGCCCTGCTGGCCGCCTGGCGCGCGGTGGTCCCCGACCTGGTCGTCGAGGTGTCCGACCTGTACGGCTACCGCGACGCGAACACCGCCGCCCGCATGATCGGGCTGGCCGACTCGATGGGCGTGCCGGTCGTGCTGACCAACGCGGTCCGCTACCTGGACGCCGCCGATCACCAGATCGGCAACGTGCTCGACGCGGCGCGCAAGCTGGTGCCCCTCGACGGGCGGCACCTCGACGACCCCACGGCTCACGCGTACCTGAAGGACGGCGCCGAGATGGCGCGGGTGGCCGCGCGGATCTGCGGCGGCGACACCGGCCGGGCCGCGCGGCTGCTGGCCGAGACGCGCCGCGTGGCCGGCAGGTGCGTGCTCGACCCCGTCGAGGTCGTGCCCCTGCTCGAACCCGAGCGGCCCCGGCTCCACCTGCCCGAGGTCGGCGAGGACCCGGTGCCCCTGCTGCGGCGCCGCTGCGAGGAGGGGCTGGCCCGGCGGGGCCTGGAGCGCTCGGCCGAAGCCCGCGACCGGCTCGCCGCCGAACTCCGCGTCATCGAGAAGAAGCGGCTGTCGGGCTATTTCACGTCCGTCGCCGGCATCACGGACATGATCCGGACGATGGGCGTGCGGTGCGCGATCCGCGGCTCGGGGGCGGGCAGCCTGGTCAACTACCTGATCGGCATCGGTGAGGTGGATCCGCTCGAACACGGCCTGCTGATGGAGCGCTTCCTGTCGGAGGGCCGCAAGGGCCTGCCCGACATCGACATCGACGTGGAGTCGGCCCGCCGCCTCGACTGCTACCGCGCGATCCTCGACAGGTACGGCGAGGAGCGGGTGGCCTGCGTGTCGATGATGGAGACCTACCGCGCCCGCAGCGCGATCAGGGACGTCGGCGCCGCCATGGGCCTGCCGCCGCACGAGATCGACGTCATCGCCAAGGCGTTCCCGCAGGTGCGGGCCAGGCAGATCAGGGCCGCGCTGTCCGACCTGCCGGAGCTGCGCGACAGCGGGCTCAACGACCGGTCGCTGGAGACCGTGTTCCGCCTGGCGGAGCGGCTCGACGGGCTGCCCCGGCACATCGCGCTGCACCCCTGCGGCGTGCTGATCGGCAACTCCACGCTGCGCGACCGCACGCCGGTCGAGCGCAGCCTGCTGGAGTTCCCGATGTCGCAGTTCGACAAGGACGACGTCGAGGAGGCGGGCCTGCTCAAGCTCGACGTGCTCGGCGTGCGCATGCAGTCCGCCCTGGCGTACGCCCTCCAGGAGGTCGAGCGGGTCGAGGGGCGGCGGATCGACCTGGACGCCGTCCCGCGCGACGACCGGGAGACCTACGACATGATCCGCCTCAGCCGCACGATCGGCTGCTTCCAGATCGAGTCGCCGGGGCAGCGCGAACTGGTCGCGAAGCTGGAGCCGCGCACGATGCACGACCTGATCGTGGACATCTCGCTGTTCCGCCCGGGACCGGTCAACTCCGACATGGTCACGCCCTATCTGGAGACCAGGCACGGCTTCCGTGAGGCGCGCTACCCGCACGAGTCGCTGCGCGACGCGCTCAGGGAGACCAACGGGGTGGTCGTCTTCCACGAGCAGGTCATGAAGGTCATCGACATCATGACCGGTTCGGGGCTGTCGGAGGCCGACCGGGCCCGCCGCGCCCTCGGGACGCCGGAGGGCCGCGAGGCCGTACGCGCCTGGTTCGTGCCGCTCGCCAGGGGGAACGGCTACGCCCCCGACGTCGTCGAGCGGGCGTGGAAGGTGCTCGACGCGTTCGGCGGGTTCGGGTTCTGCAAGGCGCACGCGGCGGCGTTCGCGCTGCCCACCTACCAGTCGGCCTGGCTGAAGCGGCACCACACGGCCGCGTTCCTCGCGGGCGTGCTCACCCACGACCCCGGCATGTACCCGAGCCGGGTCATCCTCGACGAGGCCCGCCAGTGCGGGGTGGACGTCCTGCCCCTCGACGTCAACCGCTCGGGGAAGACCTGGCTGGTCGAGCGTACGGGTCCGGTGGAGGGCGGTCCCGGGGAGTTCGGCCGCGGGTACGGCCTGCGGGTGCCGTTCTCGGCCGTCCGGGGGGTGAGCGAGGCCGAGGTGGACCGCATGGTCGCGGCCCGGCCCTACACCTCGCTGGCCGACTTCTGGGAGCGGGCCCGGCCCTCACGACCGATCACCGAACGGATCGTGGAGGTCGGCGGGTTCGACGCGCTGCACGGCCTGCGGCCGGGGGAGCCGCGCTGGCGGCCGGGACGGCTGACCAGGCGCGACCTGATCGCCCAGGTCGGCGCGCTCGACCGCGGCTCTCCCGTGGGTGCGGCCGGGCAGCTTCCGATGGGGTTCACCGATCGGGTCACGCCAGGCGAACTGCCGGAGATGACCGAGGCCGAGGCCGTCGAGGCCGAGCTGGAGATCCTCGGCATGGACGTGAGCCACCACGTCATGGACTTCTACCGCGACCTGCTCGACGCGCTCGGCGTGACGCGGGCCAGGGATCTGGTCCGGCAGCGCAACGGTGCGGAGATCCTGGTCGCGGGAGTGAAGGTCGCCACCCAGACGCCCGCCGTGCGGTCGGGACAGCGGGTCATCTTCACCACCCTGGACGACTCCACCGGCCCGATCGACCTGACGTTCTTCGAGTCGGTGCAGGCGCACACGGCCGCGACCGTGTTCGGGTCGTGGCTGCTCGCCGCCAGGGGAGTGGTGCGGCGCACCGGGGCCAGGGCGGTCTCGCTGCGCGCCGTCCACTGCTGGAACCTCGCCGACCTCGACCGCGTGTGGCGCGACCAGGGACTCGACGCCGTACGCGCCGTGATCAGCGAGGTCCCCGCGCCCGGCGCGGGGGTGGGCGGACGGCCCATCGAGTACGGCAACGGCTTCCGGGTGTCGCCCTACTCCGACAACGGCGCCCCGCCGGCCGTACGCGAGGGGCGGTTCCCCGGCCATCCGTCCGCGCCCCAGCGGCGGCTCTGGCACGCCAGCTCCGGCAGTTCGGGACCGCCGCCCGGCCGGTGATCCTCCCCGCCGCCGTCCGTGAGGGCGGCTGCCTGGCTACCCACCGATGCCGTATCAGGGGTGCCGGACGAAGGCATGCCGGACGGCCGTTCGCCGTGGCCGAGGCGGACCTGCGGCCGGACGGCGGGCCGCGCCGCCCGCTTCCGTCCGGCGCCGGTGTGCCGGGCGGTGACCTCGTGGACGGCCGAGGCGCACAGGAGCGCCGCGACGGCGACCGCGGCGGCCTGTGGCGTGCCGAGGCCGGTCAGCCCGTCCCGGGCCCGGTCGGCGAACACCAGCCCGAGCGCGGCCAGCCAGCTCACCCACCAGCAGGCGAGGACGATCAGCCACCGCGTCCGGTCCCAGCCGCCGTACGGCTCGCTCCGCATGGTGCCGCCGCTTCGCACGATGCCGCTTCGCGCGGGGCCACCGCTTCGACGGGTGCGGCCCGCCGGGCCCTCGCGCCAGGCCAGGTCGGCGAGGAACGGCGGGACCACGAGGTTGACTCCGGGCACGAGGCACGCCGCCACGAGCGCGACGGGCGGCGTGGCCGGGCGCACCCGCCGCAGCCAGGACAGGTAGGCGGCGGCGCACGCCACGGTGGCGCCGATCATCACCAGGACCAGCACGGCGAACGCCGTCGCCGCGCCGCTGACGGTCCGGGCGGCGGGAGAGGCGGGATCGCCGCCGAAGGCCGCGATCTGCGTGGCCAGCCGCCTGCCCCGGGTCTCCTCGAACACGGCGAGCGCGGCCACCGAGACGACCTGGGCGGCGAGGGCCGCGTACACGCCGGCGGCCGCCCGGCTCACCGCTGACGACGTGGACCGCATGTGTTCTCCCCCCGCGCCGGGTGTGTGACCTGCCTCACTCTTATCCCGTCCGCGATCGCGCTAATCCGGTCCGGGACCACCCGGCGGGGAAGGATGGTTCAGGGCATTTGCGGCTTTTCTTCAGCTCGTACCTGATTCGGTGTCACTGGGAGAGTTTTGAGACGGAGTCCATAACTGGTGTGCAGCGGCATGTGCGCGCGGACTCGCCCCACGAAATCCTCGAACATGCCCGCGTATCGGTCGTCGGATCCGCGAATCTCGCGCTCGCGCCGGACGAACGGCTCTACGGCGTCCCACGCCCTGCTCGCGCGATATCCGATCAGCGGGACGACGAGACTTTCGGCCGCCATTTTCTTGTAGACGAAGTAGCCGAATCCGCTGAAGTACCCGATCACCTTGTTGACGGCGATCCTCGCCTCGTCCGGCAGGGCTGAGCAGCCGATCTCCGGGTCGTGCTCGGCCCGGAGGCGTCCCAGGACGTAGGCCTCGGCGCGCTGCCATTCCGTCGACCGGAATTCTTGAAAAAGCTCGACCAGAACGGGGAGCTGATTCGAGTGCCGCATCATCGTCGTCTGCCGCAGGGCCGTGATGACGGACACGACGAGCGCGAGCAGGGAGACCGCCAACGCGGCGATATCGGACAGGTCCATCGATCTCCTCGGTGATATTCGGGACCCTTCATCCGATGCCAACGCCCGGGTTCTCCGAATGGTTCGCTCATTTCCGGAAAACGCTCGACGGGACGTTTCGGCGGGCGTCGAAACGCCGGGGGTCTAGCCTGCGCGGCACATCCCCTCGCACCCCGGAGGCCGCACATGACCGACACCCCGCTGACCGACGACCGCGAGCCCGCGCGGGTCGTGACCGAGATGATCGACCACGTTCTCCGCCTGGCGGCGACCTGGACCGCCTGGGACGGCCGTCCGGTGCCGTCGGGCGACCGGATCTACACCCCGCACAAGGCGATCCGCCGGGTGGCCGACCATCTCGTGGACCACCTGGCGGAGGTCGAGGACCGGCTGGCCGGTCGCATGCCCCTGCCGGACCACTGGCACGCGTCGATGATCACTACTGCGGCCGACCTCGCCCCGTTCACCGAGCAGGACCTCGACGAGGCCCGCAGCAGGCTCACCCGGCTCGCCCGGATCTGGACGGCCCGCCTGGAGGTGCTGACCCCGGAGCAGCTCGACCACTCGCCGGGGGAGGGCTGGACGCTCCGCCAGGTCGCCTTCCACCTCGGCGGGTCGGATTACTACGCCGACGCGGTGGGCGACCTGTCCGGTTGATATCCGTTGCCACGCGAGCACTTCTCCGCGTTCTCGGGCGCGGACACCGGACAGCGGCTGTCCGGTGTCCGCGGCGTCTTCTCCGTCCTGCCGCCGGCGGTCTGGAGGGGCTCAGGACGTGAGCGCGCGGACGACCTCGGCGGCGGGGCCCGGCGGGAGGGCCGCGTGCACCAGTTCGACCCGGTGCACGATCCTCGGCGCGACCAGCGGCACCCGCACCCCGCACGGCGCGGCGGACGCGGGCAGCAGGGTCAGGCCGTGCCCGGCCGCGGCCAGGCGCGCCGCGACGGCCGGGTCGTGGCCCTCGTAACGGATGCCGGGCCGCAGCCCGTCGAGCCGCGCAACCGCGCGCAGGCGGTCGAGCGGCATCACCTCCGGGGCGTCCACCCACAGGGCGTCGGCCAGGTCGTCCAGCCGCAGACCGGTCCGGCCCGCCAGCGGATGCCCCTCCGGCAGCACGACGACCAGTTCCTCCTCCCGTACGCCGACGGTGGTGAGCGGCCCCGCCTCGGGGAGGTTCAGCGGGTCGGAGGGCGCGGCCGGGCCGTCGGCCAGCGCGAGGTCGGCCTCGCCCGAGGCCACCAGCGCCACGGCCGCCGCCGCGCCGGCGATGCGCAGCGTCGTCACCCCCGCCAGCGCCGCCGCCGTACCCGCCGTGAGGGCGAGCGGGCCGGCGGCGACGGTGAGGGTCCGCGGCTGCGCGGCCAGCCGCGCCACGTCCGCCCGCGCGGCCCGCAGCCGCAGCAGCAGCGGACCCGCGTGCTCCAGCAGGCGCTCGCCCGCCCTGGTCGGCCGTACGGGACGGCGGGTGAGCAGCGGCACCCCGAGGTCGGCCTCCAGCGCCGCGATCTGCTGGGACACCGCGGGCTGGGTGTAGCCGAGCCGATCCGCGGCGGCCGAGAACGACCCCTCGGCGACCACGGTCACGAACGTGCGCAGCAGATGAGGGTCCACGACATCAGCATCGCTTATGCAGACCTCAGAAATCATCATTTGTCATTAAGTTCGCACGTCTCCAGCATGGAGGTCATGAGACCCCGCATCGCGCTGGTGGGCGACCGGTCACCCGCCGTCCGCTCCCACACCCGCATCCCGCTCATCCTCGACGCGCTGCGCGAGCGCGAGGGGCTGGACCTCGACGCCTACTGGATCAGGACCGACGAGGTCGCCGATCTCGGCGGGTTCGACGGCGTCTGGATCCTGCCCGGCAGCCCCTACCGCAGCGAGCAGGGCGCGATCACGGCCGCGCGGACCGCCAGGGAGAACGCGATCCCGCTGCTCGGCACCTGCGCCGGCTTCCAGCACGCCCTGCTGGAGTACGCCCGCCACGTGTGCGGGCTGAGCGTGAGCCACGCGGAGAACGACCCGGACGCCCCGAACCCGCTGATCAGGCAGCTCGCCTGCTCCCTCGCCGGTCACGAGGCGGCGGTGCGGCTCGTCCCCGGCTCGCTCGCCGAGCGGATCGTCGGCGCCGACCGGACCGTGGAGCGGTACTTCTGCTCCTACGGCCCCGATCCCGCCTATCTGGAGACCCTGGAGGCCCACGGCCTGCGCTTCACCGGCCACGACGAGGAGGGGGAGACGCGGGTGGCCGAACTGCCCGGCCACCCCTTCTATCTGGTCACGCTGTTCCAGCCCGAGCTGGCCGAGAGCCGGCCCCATCCGCTCGTGCGCGCGTTCGCCGCCGCTGCCGCCGACCGGGCGGCGCTCAGCCGAGGACCAGATCCCGTACGGCTCTGAGCGTGGGCTCGTCGCGGGGACCCATGACGAGCAGCGTGGTGACCGGGCTGCGGCGCCACAGCTCCAGCCGCTCCCGGATGCGGCCGAGCGGCCCGAGGAGCGCGATGCCGTCGGCCAGCTCGTCGGGAATGGCGGCGAACGCCTCGTCGCGGCGGCCGGCCAGATACAGCTCCTGGATGCGGCGGGCCTGCTCGGCGTAGCCCATGCGGCCGATGATGTCCGCGTGGAAGTTGCGGGTCCTGGCCCCCATGCCGCCGATGTAGAGCGTCAGCATCATCTTCACGCCGTCGAGCGCGGCCCGCAGGTCGTCGGTGACGACCACCATGACCATGGCGGCGACGTCGAACCCCGGTTTCGCGCCGGACAGCGCGTCGCCGTACATCGCCTCGATCTTCTCGGGGAAGGCGAACAGCGGCAGCCAGCCCTGCCCGATCCCGGCGGCGAGCGCGACGTTCTTCGGGCCCTCCGCGCCCAGGTAGACCGGGATGTCGGGCCGGAGTGGACGGGTGATCAGCTTGAGCGGCTTGCCGAGGCCGCCGGGCAGCGGCAGCGGATAGTGCGGGCCGGGGTTGGTCACCGGCTCCTCCCGCCGCCACACCCTGCGCATGATCTCGACGTACTCGCGGGTGCGGGCGAGCGGCGCGGCGAACGGCTGGCCATACCAGCCCTCGACGACCTGCGGGCCCGAGGCGCCGACGCCGAGCAGCAGCCGCCCGCCGGTCAGGTGGTCGAGCGTCATCGCGGTCATCGCGGTCGTCACCGGGGGCCGGGCGGACAGCTGGGCGACGCTGGTGCCGAGCTTGATGCGGCTGGTCCTGGCGCCATACCAGGCCAGCGGGGTGAACGCGTCGCTGCCGTACGCCTCGGCGGTCCACACCGACTCGTAGCCCAGCCGTTCGGCGGCTTGCACGACCTCGGTCGCGTCGTCGGCGTTCCGCTGCCAGTACCCGAGGTTCAGCCCGAGTCTCAGATCATCGGCCACAGGCGTGATTAGAACACGTTCTATGAATCCCGGCCAGAGTCCGGATAGGCGCGGGCAAGGTGCTCGGCGACCGCGGCCGCCGCCGCCCCGGCGTCGCCGTCCTCGATCGCCCGGTGGATGCGCCGGTGGTCGTCCTGCAGGCCGCCGGTGTCGCCGAGCCGTACGACCGCGTCCACGGCGTAGCGGCGCAGGGCGTCGCGCAGCGCCCGCATGACCGCCACGATCAGCCGGTTGCCCGCCGCCTCCGCGAGGGCCAGGTGGAACGCGATGTCGTGCTCGACGAACTCGGCGGGATCGCCGGCGGCGTCCATGGCCGCGATCGCCTCCGCCATCCGCGCCGTCGCCGTGCGCGCGGAAGCCGCCGGCGTGGAAGCCGCCGCCGCGCGGGCCGCGGCCCACTGCTCGATCATCAGCCGGGTGTCGATCACCTCGCGCATCGAGAGCGTCGCGAGGCCGAGATGCAGCCGGAGCAGGTCGGTGAGCGCGTTTCCCGGGCGGGAGGTGAGCACCGCCCCGGCGTCCGGGCCCCGCCCGGCCTGCGACGCGACCACCCCGAGGGTCTCCAGCACGCGCAGCGCCTCCCTGACCGACGACCGGCCCACGCCGAGCTGCTCGGCGAGCTGCCGTTCCCCCGGCAGCCGGTCGCCCACGGTCAGGCCGTCGGCCGCGATCCGTTCCTCGATGCGGGCGAGCACCTCCTCGAAGGCGCGCGGGCGGGCGTCCGGACGCCGGCGTTCTTCGGTGGTCACCGCGGCTCCTCCCGATGCCGGTGTCGCCGGGGGCGAACCAGGATGTATGGTCTGACCATATTTGGTCTGACCATACACGCCGGGAGGGCATGTGCGGGTAGCCCTGTTCGTCACCTGCGTCAACGACACGCTCTTCCCGGACACCGGCCGGGCGGTCGTGCGCCTGCTGCGCCGCCTCGGCGTCGAGGCCGACTTCCCCCGCGCCCAGACCTGCTGCGGCCAGATGCACGCCAACACCGGCTACCGGGACGAGGCCGTACGGCTGGCCCGGCGGAGCGTGGCGGCGCTGCGCGGCTACGACGCGGTCGTCGTCCCCTCGGGCTCGTGCGCGGCCATGATCCGTGAGCAGTACCCGAAGCTGGCCGGGTCGTCCGGACCTTTCGCCGACGCGGTGGCGCAGGTCGTGCCGAAGACGTACGAGCTGACCGAGTTCCTGGTCGACGTGCTGGGGGTGACCGACGTGGGGGCCTACTTCCCGCACCGGGTCACCTACCACCCGACGTGCCACTCCCTGCGCGGCATCCGCCTGGGCGACCGCCCGCTGACGCTGTTACGCCACGTCAAGGGGCTCGAACTGGTGCCACTGCCGGGCGCGGAGGAGTGCTGCGGCTTCGGCGGCACCTTCGCGCTGAAGAACGCCGAGGTGTCGGCGGCGATGTGCGCCGACAAGGTGCGGGCCGTCCTCGACACCGGTGCCGAGGTGCTGTGCGCGGCCGACAACTCGTGCCTGATGCACATCGGCGGCATGCTCGGCCGGCAGAGGTCGGGTGTGCGGGTGACGCACCTGGCCGAGATCCTCTGCTCGACCGAGACGGCGGGGGTCCGATGAGCGTCACCTTCCTCGGCATGCCGGCGACCCGGTCCTTCTCCCGCAACGCCGCGAGAGCCCTGCGGGACTCGCAGCTGCGGTTCAACCTGCGCAAGGCGACTCGGACGATCAGGGCCAGGCGGGCGAGCGTCGTCGCGGAGGCGCCCGACTGGGCCGAGCTGCGCGAGGCCGGCCGGACGATCAAGGAGCACACGCTCCGCAACCTGGACAGATACCTGGTGCAGCTGGAGGAGGCCGTCACGGCGGCCGGAGGCCAGGTGCACTGGGCCGCCGACGCGGCCGAGGCCAACCGGATCGTCGCCGGGCTGGTGAAGGCCACGGGCGAGACCGAGGTCGTCAAGGTCAAGTCGATGGCCACCCAGGAGATCGGGCTCAACGAGGCGCTGCTGGAGCACGGCATCACCGCGTACGAGACCGACCTCGCCGAGCTCATCGTGCAACTGGGCGACGACCGGCCCTCGCACATCCTCGTCCCGGCGATCCACCGCAACCGCGCGGAGATCCGGGAGATCTTCGCCGAGCACATGTCCGGCTGGGGCAGGCCCGCCCCCGAGGACCTGACCGACGACCCCGAGGCGCTGGCCGAGGCGGCCAGGCTCCATCTGCGCGAGCGCTTCCTGAAGACCAAGGTGGCGATCTCCGGCGCCAACTTCGCGATCGCCGAGACCGGCACGATGGTCGTGCTGGAGTCCGAGGGCAACGGCCGCATGTGCCTCACCCTGCCGCGCACCCTGATCAGCGTGGTCGGCGTGGAGAAGGTGCTGCCGACCTGGCGCGACCTGGAGGTCTTCCTGCAGTTGCTGCCCCGCAGCTCCACCGGGGAGCGGATGAACCCCTACACCTCGACGTGGACCGGCGCCGCCGAGGGTCAGGAGTTCCACCTCGTGCTGCTCGACAACGGCCGCACCCGCGTCCTCGCCGACGAGGTGGGGCGGCAGGCCCTGCGCTGCATCCGCTGCTCGGCCTGCCTCAACGTCTGCCCCGTGTACGAACGGGCGGGCGGCCACGCGTACGGGTCGGTCTATCCCGGGCCGATCGGGGCGATCCTTACGCCACAGCTCCGCGGCATGGGCTCCGAGCTCGACCGCTCGTTGCCGTACGCCTCCTCGCTGTGCGGGGCCTGCTACGAGGTCTGCCCGGTGGCCATCGACATCCCGTCCGTACTGCTGGACCTGCGGGCCCGGGCCCGCCACCCCTGGCCGGAGCGCGCCGGGATGGCGGCGGCCGGATGGGTGTTCGAGCGGTCGGGACGGCTGGCGCGCCTGCAGCGGGCCGGGGGCCGGCTGCGCCGGCTCGTGCCCCGCCGGCTGCCCGGGCCTCTCGGCGGCTGGACCGACACAAGGGACCTCCCCGAGGTGCCGGAAGAGTCGTTCCGCGCATGGTGGGACCGCACGGACGGAGGACGCCGATGAGCTCCCGCGACCTGATCCTCGCCCGGGTCCGCCGCGCCCTGGCGGGCGTGCCCGACGTCGAGATCACCCGCGGCTACCGCGGGCCTTCGCAGACGCCGGGCGAGATCCGCCTGTTCGAGGAGCGGGTCCGCGATTACCGCGCCGTGGTCCACCTCGTGGACGAGGCGGGCGTGGCGGAGCGCGTCGCGCTGTCTCTCGCCGGGCGCGGGGCGCGGCGGGTCGTCGTGCCCGCCGGGTTCCCCGCGCGATGGCTCGCCGCCGCGGACGTGGAGGCGGTCGCCGACGACCCGCCGCTGAGCGCCGCCGACCTCGACGCCGTGGACGGCGTGCTCACCACCTGCGCGGTCGCGATCGCGGAGACCGGCACGATCGTCCTCGACACCGGGCCGGGCCAGGGCCGGCGGGCGCTCACTCTGGTGCCCGATCACCACCTGTGCGTGGTGCGGGCCGCCCAGGTCGTCGCGGGGGTGCCGGACGCCGTCGCCCGGCTCGCCCCCGCGCGGCCCCTGACCTGGATCAGCGGCCCCTCGGCGACCAGCGACATCGAGCTGAACCGGGTCGAGGGCGTCCACGGCCCCCGCACGCTCGAAGTGCTGATCGTGGTCTGAACCCCATCCCGATTCCTGCGCGTCAGAAGCGCAGCAGCGCGCCGATGCCGTCGGGCGAATCGAGGCGCGGGACGAACCACAGCTCGGCGTCGGTCGCGGCCACCGCCCGCGCGAGGGCGGCGTCCGCGCGTTCCCGCATGGGCTCCTCCACCCCCCAGGCGGCCAGCTCCGCCGGGTCGGTGGACAACTGCGTGGGCTCGGGGCCGATCCACATCATGGCCGTGGAGGACGGGTCGTCGTGCATCAGCACCGCGCCCACCCGCCGGTCGCGCAGCGCGCGTGCCGTCTCCGCCAGGCCCGCCACGGCGTTGCCCGCCGCGTACGTGTTCAGCAGCTCCTCGCAGCGCCGATCGGTCCAGGCGCGGCAGGCCCCTTCGACCTCCTGCCGGAAGTGGTCCAGGTCGGCGCCCGGGGCGCGGCTGCCGTGCTCGGCAACCGTCAGCCGCCGTACGACGTCCTTGGCGAGGTAGTCGGTCACGAGCGCGCGGGCCTTGGGATCGCCGGCCAGCACCACGACCTCCGCGCCGATGCCGTGCGCCTCCTTCTCCACCACCTCGGCGACGGCCACGGCGTTGCGGCGCCAGCCCTCCTCGACCTCCCGGTCGAAGTTGGCCTGCGACCAGCCGCCCTGGCCGGTCTTCTGGAGCGACCGGTCCGGGTCCGCCACCTCCACCGTCAGCTCGCGCCGCCGCCCGTCGGCCACGACGGCGACGTCGCCCCCGGCCCGGTCGGCCAGCACCTCGATATGTGGGACGTGCTCGCCGCGCTGCGCGAGCAGCGGCACCACGTGGGGGAGCGGCGACCACCGCGCGGTCTGGCGGCGCGGCCGGTGGGTGAGCGGCTCGGTGAACACGACCTCGCCCTCCCTGGCGAAGGCGGCGCGTCCGGGCGCGACCCACCCGGGGTCGAGCATCAGCTCGCCGATGGGATCGAGGGCCGAGGCGGGCGCTCCTTCCTCGGTGAGCCGCTCCCTGAGATGGGCCCACCGCCGCTGGATGACGTTGGCCGCGCCCTCGGACGACCGGTCGGTATCCACATATACGGAGGCATACGGGCCGCCCCGCTCGTACAGCCGGCGAATGAAGTCCAGTCTCACGGGCCCTCCCTACCAGCGCTGCCGTTCCACTCCGAGTCCGAGTGCCTCCGCCACCTCCCCGATGTTGTGGAACCTCATCTCGGGCAGTCGCCGTACGGCGTCGATCACGGCGTCGGGGGCGTTCTTGCGTTCCGCGTGGGCGAGCAGTTTGGCCGGGTCGGCGGGGAAACCGGCGTCGCTGAGCCAGGTGGCGAGGTGGCTGCGGCGCTCCACGTCGGCGGGGGTGATGCCGAGCGGCGTCCCGGGTTCGCGGCCGGGCGGCTGCCGGCGCGGCGGCGACATGTCCTCCTCGGGCTGCTGCGTCGGCTCGGGCTCGCGCCACTCCTCCGCCCGGGTGGTTCCGGTGCCCTGCACGAGGCCTTGCGTCTCGTGCTTCTGCTGCTCGTCGAGCCGGCGGCCGTGCTTGTCGCTGCCGCGTTGGATACTCATGACCTCACCTCCCGATTAGGGTCACTGTCGTGCCTCGTACCCGGACCGCCTGCCCCAAACATCGGGAGCGATGAGGCCGTGTCCCACATAATCTGCGGCGGCCGAAAAATCCGCTTATGTGATGGAGTGACGCATTGTTCGACGAGCGGCTGACGATCAACACCGAACGGCTGATCCTGCGGCCGTTCGGCCCCGGGGACGCGGGCCAGGTGCGGGCCGTCATCGAGGACGGCGCGCATTCCACCGCGCTGCCGCCGGGCGCGCCCGGGCACGCGTCCGGGATCGCGCAGTGGCTGTCGCACGGCGTGCACGAGCTGTGGCGCTCGGGCCAGGGGATCCACCTCGCGATGCACGCGCGGGACGGCGTGGTCGGGTCGATCAGCGTCTTCAAGGCCCAGTGGGGCGTGGGCACCGCCGAGGTGGGATACGGCGTGCACCCCGCCTACCGCCGCCGGGGATACGCGACCGAGGCGGTCCGCGGGCTCGTCGGCCGCCTGCTCGGGGAGGGCCCGCTGAGGCGGATCGAACTGCGGGCCAACGCCGACAACCTCGCGTCGATCAGGGTCGCGGAGAAGGCGGGCTTCACCCGTGAGGGACTGCTCCGCGGCGCGGGATTCGAAGACGACGGCCCGCACGACCTGGTGGTCTTCGGCCGGCTGCGCGGCGACGATCGGTGGGTTCCGCGCCGCAGGATCGAGAGCGAGCGGCTGGTCCTGCGGCCGTTCGCCCGGCAGGACGCCTTCGACGTCGTCGACGCGGTGAAGGGCGACTCCGAGATCGCCCGCTGGATGCCGTGGGCCGAGGGCTACACGCTGGAGCGCGCGCTGGAGTGGTGCACCCGGCTCGCGCACGCGAACGGCCCCGGCTATGGTGGCAACTTCGCGATACAGCCGAAGGACGGGGAACGGCTCGCCGGAGCCATCGGCGTGCAGCGTGAGGACCACGAACGCGGGGACGCCGAACTGGGGTACTGGATCGCGCCGTGGGCCCGCCGCAGGGGGTACGCGGTGGAGGCCACGCAACTGGCCACGGCCTACCTGTTCGACCTCGGCTTCCACCGGGTCCACCTGCTGGTGGCGACGGGCAACCGCGCCAGCCAGGCGGTCGCGAGGAAGGCCGGGTTCATCGAGGAGGGCATCATGCGGCAGGCGCTGCCGATCCCGGGGGGCTGGGCCGACGCCGTCCTGTTCGGCATGCTCAACGGGGAAATTTCCTGGCATTAGGTAAAGAATCCCCCTAGTCGCTGTGCCACCGGTCAAGTGGCCACCATGATTGGGGGCCGGAAGGCTATCCTCGCCAGCCGTGAGCCTCCCGCCGGCCGGTGAGCGCGCGTCCAGAAGCGGGAGACCCGGTCCCCGCATGCGCACGGGCGGCGCCGGCCCGACGGGCGGGGGATTGTGAACGACACGCAGGTCAACTGCAGGGGAGATCAGCTAGATGAAACCGCCGCTGCTGCTCATCGGCCACGGCACCCACGATGAGACCGGCGTCGCCGAGTTCGGCAGGTTCGTTCACCGCCTTCGCTGCCGCCTCGACGGGCTTCCCGCCGAGGTGAGCGGCGGCTTCATCACGAACGCCCGCCCCCCGCTCGGCGACTCCATCGCCTCTCTCGTGGCCCGGGGGCATCACCACCTGATCGCGGTGCCGCTCAGTCTGACCGGCGACCGGCGCGCGCTCGGGGACATCCCCGGCACCATGGCCCTGGAGCAGGAGCGGCACCCCACGCTCGAATACGACCTCGGCCGCCCCCTCGGGCCCGACTCGCGGGTGCTCAAGCTGCTCGCGGAGCGGCTCGCCGACGCCCGCGCCGAGATGCCGCGGTTCGTGACCGACGAACCGCCCGCCGAGATCGCGCCCGGCGAGACCGCGGTCGTCCTGGTCGGGCACGGCTCCACCGACCCCGCCGTCAACGCCGAGGTCCACCGGGTCTCGCGGCTGTTCTGGGAGACCCACGCCGCCGACCTGCTGACCGTGGAGACCGCGTACGTGTCACACACCCGCCCCGGCGTGCCGGGCGGCCTGGAGCGCTGCCGCAGGCTCGGCGCCAAGCGCGTGATCGTCCTGCCGTACGTCCTGTTCGCCGGCGGAGTCCTCGAACGCATCTGGGCGCAGGCGCTGGCGTACGGCGCCAACCACGAGGGCCTCGACATCCGCTGCGCCGAGGTGATCGGCGACTGCGAGGGCCTCGCCGACGTGGTGATCGACAGGTATGAGGAGGCGCTCGCCGGGGGCGGCCAGTCCTCGGCGCCGGCCGCGCGCCGCCCGTCCACGGTGCTGCCGGTGACCCGGCCGTTCCCCGCCAGGAGTACGCCGGACATGGGCCCGGGCGCCGAGAACGGCGCCGGCCTCGTGACCGCCCTCGCCGCGCGGCTGAACACGACCCGGGACGCCGACGCCGAGCCGCTGAGCCCTGAGCCTCTGAACCCCGCGTCCCTGGAGCTGGAATCGCTCGACGTGGACGCCTTCGACGTGGAGGCGCTCGACGCCGAGACCCTGGAACCGGAAACGGAAGGCGAGATCGAGGCCGATAGCATGATCGGCGTGGCCGGCCGCGGCGAGGCGGGGGAGGAGCCCCGCGGCGATGCGCCGGACGGGCCGCTCGCCCAGCCCGGAGTCGCCAGCGTG
Organism: Microbispora sp. NBRC 16548; assembly: GCF_030268985.1. Taxonomy (NCBI): domain Bacteria; kingdom Bacillati; phylum Actinomycetota; class Actinomycetes; order Streptosporangiales; family Streptosporangiaceae; genus Microbispora; species Microbispora sp. NBRC 16548. The sequence continues at coordinate 72,490 of NZ_BSSF01000015.1, read as the reverse complement.
GTGTAGCCAGCGTGGTGTAGCCGCCGCGCAGAAGGAGAAAGCATGACGTCCCTCGGCGAGACGATCGGCGCCATCCGCCCGGTCGAGCCCGGCCCCATGGCGGAGGCCAGGGCCCACCAGGACAGGCTCACCAAGCCGAGCGGCTCGCTCGGGGTGCTCGAGGACGTCGCGGTGCGGCTCGCCGGCATCGCCGGGACGTGCCCGCCGCCGCTCCCGGTCCCGGCCGCCCTGGCGATCTTCGCCGCCGACCACGGCGTGCACGCGCAAGGGGTGAGCCCCTGGCCGCAGGAGGTCACCGCGCAGATGGTGGCCAACTTCACGGCGGGAGGAGCGGTCGCCAACGCCTTCGCCGCCGAGGTGGGCGCGTCGGTGACCGTGGTGGACGTGGGCGTCGCGGCCGACCTGCCGCCCGCGCCCCGGCTGCTCGCCCGCAAGGTCGCGTACGGCACGGCCGACCTGTCGCAGGGGCCCGCGATGACGCAGGAGCAGGCCACCGCCGCCCTGACGGCCGGGATCGAGGTCGCCCGCGAGCTGGTGGACGCGGGCGGGCGCTGCCTGGTCACCGGCGACATGGGCATCGCGAACACCACCGCGTCGGCCGCCCTGATCTGCGCCTTCACCGGCAGGCCCGCCGCCGGGGTCACCGGCCGGGGGACCGGCGTCGACGACGCCACCTACGAGCACAAGATCGAAATTGTACGGCGGGGCCTGCGGGCCAACGGGATCACCGAGGCGGAAGCCGTACCCGGCGGGCCCGACGAGGCGCTGCGCGTGCTCGCGGCGGTCGGCGGCCTGGAGCACGCGGCGATCGCCGGTTTCGTGCTCGGCGCCGCCGCGGCCCGGGTGCCCGTCATCCTCGACGGGGTGATCGCCGGAGCCGCGGCCCTGGTGGCCGGCGCGCTCGCGCCCGACGCGATCGGCTACTGCCTGGCCGGGCACCGCTCGGCCGAGCCCGGCCACGCGGCCGCGCTGGCCCACCTGGGCCTCGACCCGCTCGTCGACCTGCGGCTGCGCCTCGGAGAGGGAACCGGCGGGCTGCTCGCCCACCCTCTGGTCAGCGCGGCGGCGCGGGTCATGCACGAGGTCGCCACCTTCGACTCCGCGGGCGTGGCGGACAAGGGCGAATGAGCCGCGCGGGCCCGCGGGCGACCGCCCCGTGGACTCACAAGTCTCATCCTGTGAATGTCGCCCGAGCCCAGCGGGTAGGTTTGCCTCCTAACAATGCACGCTTGACGCAATAGGGAGACAGGGGTCATGGCGCCCTACCTGCTCGGCCTCCGCCTCGACGGGCGGCGTGTGCTCGTGGTCGGAGGCGGACGCGTCGCTCAGCGACGGGTCCCCGCACTGCTCGACGCCGGAGCCTCCGTCACCCTGGTCTCGCCCAGTGTCACCCCGGCGCTGGACGACCTCATCGCCACGGGCCGGGTGACCTGGGAGCGGCGGCCCTACCAGGTCGGCGACTGCGACGGCGCCTGGCTGGTGCACGCCTGCACCGACCACCGCGACGTCAACACCGCGGTCGCCGCCGAGGCCGAGGCCAAGCGCATCTGGTGCGTGCGGGCCGACGACAAGGACGCCTCCGCGGCCTGGACCCCCGCCAGCGGGCGGGTGGACGAGGTCGGCGTGGCGGTCACCGCCGGTGGCGACCCCCGCCGGGCGGCCGGCATCCGTGACGCGATCGTGGGCGCGCTGCGCGACGGCACCGTGGACGCCCGGCGGCACCGCACCAAGCCGGTCGGCGTCGCGCTGGTGGGCGGCGGTCCCGGCGACCCCGGCCTGATCACCGTGCGGGGGCGCCAGCTCCTGGCCCAGGCCGACGTGGTCGTGGCCGACCGCCTCGCGCCGCGCGCGCTCCTGGACGAGCTGTCGCCCGACGTCGAGCTGATCGACGCGGCGAAGGTGCCGTACGGCCGGTCGCTGCCCCAGGAGAAGATCAACGAACTGCTCATCGAGCACGCCCGCAAGGGCAGATTCGTCGTACGGCTGAAGGGCGGCGATCCGTTCGTCTTCGGCCGGGGCGGCGAGGAGATGATCGCCTGTGCCCGGGCGGGCATCCCGGTGACCGTGGTGCCCGGGATCACCAGCGCGGTCGCGGTGCCCGGGGCGGCCGGAGTCCCGGTCACCCATCGCGGGGTGAGCCAGGAGTTCCACGTCATCTCCGTGCACGTCGCGCCCGGCGACCCCGCGTCCACCGTCGACTGGCCCGGATTGGCGAGATCGACGGGAACCCTGATACTTCTCATGGCGGTCGAACGGATCAAGGAGATCGCCGAAACGCTGGTTCGAGACGGACGTTCACCGGAAACTCCCGTGATGGTGGTACAGGACGGTACTCTTCCGACCCAGCGAGCCGTTGCCGCGACGTTGTCGACCGTGGCGGAACGGGTGACCGCGGCCGGAGTGCGGCCTCCGGCGATCGTGATCGTCGGTGAGGTCGTCAAGGTCGGCCAGGAGATCGAAATGGTGCGAGCGGAGCGGATCCCGTGAGATCGGCAGCCAGGAACACGCCCGACCACGGGACCGGTGCGGGTTCCGGCGACGCCGTGACCGAGGAGCCGGACATCGAGGAGCACCCGGAGTCGCCGGGGGAGCAGACCATCGCGTTCCGCCCGATCCGCGACGACGAGCCCGCGCCGGAGCCCGCTTCGTCTCCCTCGGGCTCGGGCGGGCGCCCGTCCGCCGGGTCCGCCGCGGACGACCCCGTGCGGTCCGCCGAGCCCGACGGGGCCTCGCACGACGCGGCGGCCGAGGAGACCGATAAGACCGATAAGACCGAGGCCGGGCCGGCGGACGGCGACGGCGAACAGGGCGCGGCAGACGCCGCAGACGCCGAAGACTCAGCAGACGCCGAGGACGCGGAGGACCTTGAGGACTCGGCGGACGCTGAGGACGACTCGAAGGGCGCTGAAGACGCGGAGCACGCCGAGCACGCCGAGCACACCGAGCACACCGAAGGCACGGAGGGCACGGAGGACGCCGCCGACGAGCTTGACGGCGATCGGGCCCGTTCGTTCCCGATGCCGGAGCCGGTCTCGGCGGCGCTGACCGAGGCGCTCAACCAGCTCCGCACGGCGGTGAAGGGCCTGCACTTCGGTCTCGACGTGCCGGGCTCCGAGGAGGCGCGCAAGGCACAGGCGGCGGTCCTGGCGCAGCTCGACGACTACGTCATCCCGCGCGTCCACATGAGCACCGCACCCGCGCTGATCGCCGTGGCCGGTTCGACGGGGGCGGGCAAGTCCACCATCGTCAACTCGCTCGCCGGAGGGAAGGTCTCGGCCACGGGAGTGCGCCGCCCGACCACGGCGACGCCCGTGATCGTCTGCCACCCCGACGACCACGAGTGGTATGCGCGGGGCGACCTCCTCGGAGGTGTGCAAAGGCTCGAAGAACCCACGCGGGACGCCCCGCCCGGCAGCGTGGTGCTGACGTCGAGCCCGTCCCTGCCCCGGGGACTCGCGCTGCTCGACACGCCCGACATCGACTCGGTCGTGGAGGAGCACCACGAGATCGCGCACCGCATGCTGGACGCCGCCGACCTGTGGGTGTTCGTCACCACGGCGTCCCGGTACGCCGACGCGCCGTCCTGGAGCCTGCTGCGCCGGGCCAAGGAACGCGGGGCGCGCCTGGTCATCGTGCTGTCCCGCGTGCCGCCGAGGTCCCGCGAGGTCGTCGTGAAGCACTTCGGCCGGATGCTGCACGAGTACGGCCTGGGCGAGGTCGAACGCTTCGTCATCAAGGAGACGTCCGTACAGGGCGGGCGGCTGCCCGAGATCGAGATCGCGGATCTCCGCATGTGGCTGTCCGCGTTGTCCGTCGACGACGAGCGGCGGGACGCGGCGGTCAAGGCGACGCTGAACGGCGTGCTGAACAGCTTCCGCACCCGGCTGCCCGCGCTCGCCCGGCATCTCGAGACCCAGGTCGCCCTGCGCGCCGATCTGCGCTCCGACGTCGACGCGGCCTACATGGGCGCCCTGGCGCGGATCGACGAGGCGACCAGGGACGGCTCGCTGCTGCGCGGGGAGGTGCTCGCCCGGTGGCAGGACTTCGCCGGCTCGGGCGACCTCATGCGCACCCTCCGGTTGCGCCGCGGCGTCAAGGGCCACCAGCAGGGCCCCGAGCGGGTGCGCGGGCTGAGGGCCGCCCTGCGGGCGGGCCTCGAAGCGCTGGTCAACTCGGCCGTCCAGCAGGCCGCCGAGGAGGCCGTGGCGCGCTGGCGGCAGCGGGCGGGCGCGGGCGACCGCCTGGCCGCGACTCCGGGGCTCGGCCGCCCGGCGGAGGAGATCGCCCGCAGGACCACCAGGACCATCACCGCCTGGCAGGACCACGTCACCGAGCTGATCCGCACCGAGGGCGTGACCAAGCGGTCGGTGGCCAAGCTGATCTCCTTCGACGTGGAGTCGCTCTCGCTGATCTTCATGATCGGCCTGCTCGGCTACGGCGCCACGGACGCGCCGGCGGGCGCGGGCGCCGGCGCGCTGCCCCAGCGGCTGCTGCGCGGCCTGCTGGGCGCCGAGTCGCTGCGCAACATCAGCGCCAAGGCCCGCAGCGACCTGCGCGCCCGCGTCGGCCTGCTCTTCGACGAGGAGACCCTCCGGTATGTCGACGCGCTCGACAGCGCCGGCATCCCGGACGAGGCCGCGGCGACGCGGCTCTACCAGGCAACGTACAACCTCGAGGTCGCACGATGACGCAGCCGATCCGGCAGATCACGCCCGGGTACGTCTACGGCACCACGGTGAGGAATCCATGACGGCTGTCAGCACCGCCGAAACGCAGCACGGGCTCGGCCCCAGGCTCGCCGCCCTGGCCAAGATCGTCGAGCTGGGACAGGGCCGGCTCGACCCGGCGCTGGTCACGGAGGCCGCCCAGCTCCTGCTGCGCGCGGGCGACCGGCTCAAGCTGTCGTCCGACCACACGGTCGTCGCGCTGGCCGGTGGCACGGGCAGCGGCAAGTCGTCCCTGTTCAACGCCGTCTCCGGGCTGGAGCTTTCGCCCATCGGCGTACGCAGGCCGACCACGGCACGCACCCACGCCTGCGTGTGGGGCATCGACGGCGCGGGCCCGCTGCTCGACTGGCTGCAGATCCAGTGGCGGCACCGGTTCGCCCGCGCCAGCGCCCTCGACAAGGGCGAGAGCCAGCTGCACGGGCTGATCCTGCTCGACCTGCCCGACCACGACTCGATCCGCGCGCTCACCGACCACGAGGCTCACCGGCTGATCCAGATGGCCGACCTCATCGTGTGGGTGCTCGACCCGCAGAAGTACGCCGACGCCTCGGTGCACCGGCGTTACGTGACCGAGCTGACCGGGCACGACGCGGTGACGGTCTTCGTGCTGAACCAGTCCGACCGGCTCACCCCGGAGGAGCAGGCGGAGTGCGTGGCCGACCTGGAGGACCTTCTCCGGCGTGAGGGCGTCGCCCATCCCCGGGTGGTCGCGACGTCCGCCACCACCGGCAGGGGCGTCGACAGCCTGAAGGCCGTCCTGGCCGAGTCCGTGGCCGCCCGGCGTGCGGCCTACCAGCGCCTGGAGGCCGACCTCGACCGGCTGGTGCTGCGCCTGGTGAAGGACGTGCCGGAGTTGCTGCGGGTGGAGCCCACGCTGGACGGCGCGCGGCGCGCGGGGCTGGTCGACGCGCTGTGCGACGCCATCGGCGTCTCCGCTCTCGGCGAGGCCCTCGAGAACGTGTACGCCGTCCGGTCCGCCGACTGGGTCGGGTGGCCGTACGCGCGCTGGGCGGCCCGGCTGCGGCCCGACCCGCTCAAGAGCCTGCGTCTGGGGGCCGTGAAGGACGACATCCGCGGCCTTGTCGCGAGTTCGGTCACCGCTCAGCCCGCCGAGGTGGACAACGCGGTGCAGGCGCTCGCCGACGGGCTGACGGCCGGCATGCCGGAGGTGTGGCGCGACGGCGTGCGCGAGGCGGCCCGCTCACGGGTGGACGAGCTTCCCGAGGCGCTGTCTGACGAGCTGTCTGAGGTGGCTCCGCCGCTCGACCGGGTGCCCGTCTGGTGGTGGCTCCTGAAGATCTGGCAGTACCTCCTGGTGGTCATGTTCGTCGCGAGCCTCGCCTGGGCGGGCGCGATCCTGGCGTACGGCGTGTTCAAGGCTGGCCGTCCGCCGGCCGAGGTCCTCGGCGACGTGGCCGTACTGCCATGGGTGGGGCTGATGACGATCAGCGTCCTCGGGCTCGGCCTGTTCTCGGCCATGGCGAGCAGGAACTTCGTGGTGCTCGCCGCGGGCAAGGAACGCGACCGGCTGGAGCACGACATGAGACGCCGGGTGGGCGTCCTGGCGCAGGACATGGTCGTCCAGCCGGTCGAGCGCGAGCTGACCCGCTACAACGAGTATTTCGGCGCGATGGCGGCCGCCCGGCGCTGAACGGCCCGCCGCCCGACTGCGCACGAGCAGGCGACCGGAGCGTTGTCCACAGGCGTGGCTTCGTCCACAGAACGGGTTTCTGGCCCGTGGGGCGGCGGGGCGCGCGGCCAGTCTGTCCCCCGAGCCCGGCGAGTGACCGGGCCGGGGAGGCACTTCGATGAACGACATCTACGTCACGCTGAGCGGGAACGTCACCGACGACCCCCGGCAGTACCGGTTCCGCGACGGCTCGCGTGTCACCTCGATGCGGATGGCCGTCAACAGGCGCGTCCTCGACCAGCAGACCAACACCTGGCAGACCAGGGACACCACCTACTACACCGTGCGCTGCTATCGCGGCCTGGCGGACAACGTGCAGCAGTCGATCCGCAAGGGCCACCCGGTCGTGGTGTACGGCAAGCTGCGGATCAAGCAGTTCGAGCGTGACGGCGAGCAGCGGTTCTGGGCGGAGATCGAGGCCGGCTCGGTGGGCCATGACCTCAAGTGGGGCATCGCCACGTTCGAGAAGCCGGTCCGGGCCTACTCGGCGGGCGCGCCGAGTGACGACGAGCGCCAGGCGATGGAAGACGCGACGCGGGAATGGGAGCTGACCGGTCCCACCGGCCCCGGTGCGGAGTCCGTCGTCGACGGAGGCGTCATTGGGGGCGTCACTGGGGGCGACGACGAGGCGTTCGACGCCCTCGTCGGCGAACGAGGCACGAACGACGCTGCTCCGCCGGTCGCCGGAGCGCGGGCGACCGCGGGCGCCCGCCACGCCGGCCGAGCGTGGCAGGGCGACGAGACACCGCAGACCGGCGGCACGGACGAGACCGGCACGGAGGAAGGCACAACGGAAAGCACGACGGACGGGGCGCCGGACGGGGCGCCGGACGGGGCGAAGGACAAGGCGACGGACCCGGAGCGCGGCCTGCGGGAAAGCGGCGACGCCGCCTGGCTCCCGCCCGCACTGGCGGCTTAGCAGCTCGGTTCGGACAGGTACTCGGTTCGGACAGGTACTCGGTTCGGACAGGTAGCGGTGCGATGCGGGCGTGATCCCCGAACGACTCACGCATGTCCGGCAGCGGCTGAAGATGTTCGCCGCTGAGCTGTTCGCCCCTTTGGCCCGCCGGGACCCAGCGGGCCAAAGGGCAGAATGGGCCCCGGCGCGCCAAAGGGCAGAACCCGGCCAACGTGCCGGGAGCGAACGTGCACAACATCCGTGAGCAGCTCGTCGAGGCGCGCAGAGCCTGCCTGCGGGCCCGCCGCTGAACGGCCCGCCACCCGACGGGTCGCCGCGCGCCGCTCCCGCTGCGCCGCTCCCGCTGTGCCGTCCCCCGCTCCCGCTGCGCCGTCCCCGCTCCCGCTGCCCCATCCCCGCTCCTGCCCTGCCGGATCACCCCGGTCATAATCAGGTCATGGGGAAGAGCTATGAGCGGATAGACGGTAGATTGCGTGCTTTCATCGAGGCGCAGCACATCTTCTTCACCGCGACCGCGCCGCTGGACGGCGAGGGCACCGTCAACCTTTCACCCAAGGGCCTGACCGGCTCGTTCGCCGTGATCGACGAACTCACCGTGGCCTACCTGGATTTCGCCGGCAGCAACGCCGAGACGATCGCCCACCTGCGCGAGAACGGCCGCATCACCCTGATGTGGTGCGCCTTCGACGGCCCTCCCAACATCGTGCGCGTGCACGGTCGCGGAGAGCCTGTCTTCCGCGACGATCCACGCTGGGCCGGCCTGATGCGCTACTTCCCGGACATCGACCCGACCCGGCACGGCCTGCGCGCGATCATCGTCGTGACCGCCGAGAAGATCCGTGATACGTGCGGGTACGCCGTCCCGTTCATGACCTATGAAGAGGACCGCCCGCTGCACGGCTCGCGGTTCGAACGCGAGACCGACGAGTCGCTCGACGCGTACTTCCACAAGAAGGAGCACGTCGCGACCAGTATCGACGGCCTGCCAGGTCTGCCGCTGCCGCTGCCGCCGCTTCCACACACCGCATGACACCCGGCCGGGTGGAGCCGGCCTGCTCTCCCCCCGGGCGACTACCCCCCCGGGCGACTACCCCCCGGGCGACTACCCCTCCGAGCGACACCACGGGCTCGGCGGGAGCTGCGTGAATCCCGGGTCGGGCAATCCGCCGCAGATGCCTCCTTAGCCCATCAGATACAGATGGCCATCGTGCCAAGGTAGCGGTTCCCGTCGCGCATCGCACACTCCGCAACTATTGTGTTACGCATCGTGAGATGGGCTTCGGCTACTGGGGGGCGGGATGACGGCTACCGGTCAGACCTCGGCCAGGCCGCGAAGCGCGATCTACTCGCGAAGTCGCTGGCCGCTGCTCGCCCAGCCGCCCGCCCTCGTGTCCTACGTGTGCGCGATCGTGGCGTTCGACGCGGTCCTGATCGCGGTGCTGGCGAAGTCGACCGCGTTCCACACCCACCACCTCGCCATGTTCGGGGCGCTCACCGTGTGCGGTGCGGTGTGCATCGAGGCGACCCGTCGCCTCGGCATGCCCGCCGGTGTGTCCCGTGACCTGCTGTCCGCCTGGTGGTTGCCGGTGGCGTTCCTGCTTCCGCCGGTCTATGCCCTGCTCGCGCCCATACCGATGCAGATCCTGCTGCAGCTCAGGGTCCGGGCGACCGTGCTGTATCGCCGCGTGTTCAGCGCGGCGGCGATCGGGCTCGCGGCGGCCTCCGCCTCGGCCGTCTTCCATCGCTGGGTCCCCGTCCCCGTGCACCTGTCCGCGGGGGAGGGCGAGCCGATCGCGGTCGCGGCGGCCTGCGCGGTGCTGTTCACGGTGCTCAACACCGCGCTGATCGCGGTCGCGGCGCACGCGTCCGACCCGGAGGGCCGCTGGGGCGAGGTTCTGTGGGACCGCGAACGCGTTCTGCTCGACGCGGTCGAGCTCTGCCTCGGCGTCCTCGTCGCGGTCGTCTGCGGCCTCAACCTGGCGCTGCTGCTGCTCGTGCTGCCGCCCGTCGTGCTGCTCCAGCGGAGCCTGCTGCACGCCCAGCTCCAGGCCGCGGCCCGCACGGACCCGAAGACGGGCCTGCTGAACGCGGCCGCCTGGCAGCGGGAGGCGGACACGGAGATCGTCAGGGCCCAGCGGACGGGGGACGCCCTCGCGCTGGTCCTGGTGGACATCGACCACTTCAAGAAGGTCAACGACACCTACGGCCACCTGGTGGGCGACCAGGTCCTCGCCCAGGTGGCGGCCACCCTCCGTACGCAGCTGCGCGAGTACGACGTGGTGGGGCGGTTCGGCGGCGAGGAGTTCGTCGTGCTGCTGCCCGGCGCCGACGCGCACGAGGCGAGGCGGGTGGCCGAGCGGCTGCGCACCCGGGTCGGCCGGATGGTGGTCCCCGCCGAGCAGGCGACGGTCACGGTCACGGTCTCCGCCGGGGTGGCCATCATGAACGTTCACGGTGAGGACCTGATCGAGCTGCTGGCGGCAGCCGACCTCGCGCTCTACCGTGCCAAGGAGCTCGGCAGGGACAGGGTCTGTCTCCCCGCCGCCCCAGTGGCCCCACCTCCCCGCAGCGCGGACGGCGCTGCCGGTGCGATCCCCTAGGCTTGAAGGTATGCCGGAGTACATCTACACGTTGCAGCGCGTGCGCAAAGCGCACGGTGACAAGGTGGTCCTTGACGACGTCACGCTGTCGTTCCTGCCGGGGGCCAAGATCGGTGTCCTGGGCCCGAACGGCACGGGCAAGTCGACGCTGCTCAAGATGATGGCGGGGCTGGAGCAGCCGTCCAACGGCGAGGCCCGGCTGATGCCCGGCTTCACGGTCGGCATCCTGCTGCAGGAGCCGTCGCTCAACGAGTCGAAGACCGTGCTCGGGAACGTCGAGGAGGGCGTCGCCGAGACCAAGGCGATGCTCGACCGGTTCAACGAGATCGCCGAGCAGATGGCCACCGACTACAGCGACGAGCTGCTGGAGGAGATGGGCCGTCTGCAGGACGCGCTCGACCACCGCAACGCGTGGGACCTCGACAGCCAGCTCGAACAGGCCATGGACGCGCTGCGCTGCCCGCCGCCCGACGCCGAGGTGACCAAGCTCAGCGGTGGCGAGCGGCGCCGGGTCGCGCTGTGCAAGCTGCTGCTGGAGCAGCCCGACCTGCTGCTGCTCGACGAGCCCACCAACCACCTCGACGCCGAGAGCGTCCAGTGGCTGGAGCAGCACCTGGAGAAGTATCCCGGCACCGTCCTGGCCGTCACCCACGACCGTTACTTCCTCGACAACGTGGCCGGCTGGATCCTGGAGCTCGACCGCGGCCGGTGCTACGCCTACGAGGGCAACTACTCCACCTATCTCGAGGCCAAGGCCGCGCGTCTGAAGGTCGAGGGCCAGAAGGACGTCAAGCGCAAGAAGCGCCTGGAGGAGGAGCTGGAGTGGGTGCGCTCCAACGCGCGCGCCCGCCAGACCAAGAGCCGCGCCCGTCTCCAGCGCTACGAGGAGATGGCCGCCGAAGCCGACAAGTACCGCAAGCTCGACTTCGAGGAGATCCAGATCCCGCCGGGTCCGCGCCTGGGCACGACGGTCATCCGGGCCGAGAAGCTGAGCAAGGGCTTCGCCGACCGGCTGCTCATGGACGAGCTGTCCTTCGACCTGCCGCGCAACGGCATCGTCGGCATCATCGGCCCGAACGGCGTCGGCAAGACCACGCTGTTCCGGATGATCACCGGGTCCGAGAATCCGGACACCGGGTCCATCACGGTCGGCGAGACCGTCAAGATCTCCTACGTGGACCAGAGCAGGGCCGGCATCGAGCCGAACAAGAACGTCTGGCAGGTCGTCTCCGACGGGCTCGACCACATCAAGGTCGGCAACGTCGAGATGCCCTCGCGGGCGTACGTCGCCGCGTTCGGCTTCAAGGGCCCCGACCAGCAGAAGCTCGCGGGCGTCCTGTCCGGCGGCGAGCGCAACCGGCTCAACCTCGCGCTCACCCTCAAGCAGGGCGGCAACGTGCTGCTGCTGGACGAGCCCACCAACGACCTCGACACCGAGACGCTGTCGAGCCTGGAGAACGCGCTGCTCGACTTCCCGGGCTGTGCCGTGATCACCTCGCACGACCGGTGGTTCCTCGACCGCATCGCCACCCACATCCTGGCGTGGGAAGAGGGCTCGAACTGGTTCTGGTTCGAGGGCAACTACGCCGACTACGAGAAGAACAAGATCGAGCGGCTGGGCGCGGACGCCGCCCGCCCGCACCGCGTCACCTACCGCAAGCTCACCCGCGACTGAGCCGGGTCCCCTTCCGCTGTTCGCGGGCCTGCCGCCTGCGTCCCCCGCCGCCGGGCGGGGGACGGGGGCCCGTTAGGTTTGACCGGTGACCGAGCTACGCCATCCTCCAGAGCGGCTGACCCGCTTCATCTTTGAGCGCAAGGTGCGCTTCGCCGACATCGACAGCTTCGGCCACGTCAACAACGTCCGCTTCCTCGACTACCTCGAGGACGCGCGGGTGTCCATGCTGTGGGAGCGGCCGCGTGAGATCACCGGCCGCCGGCAGGACCTGGTGGTCGCGCGACATGAGATCGACTATCGGCGGCCCCTGACCTTCCGCTCCGATCCCGTCCGCGTCGAGGTGTGGGTCACCGAGATCTCCAGGGTCCGCTTCACCCTCGCGTACGAGATTCGCGACGACGAGACGCTCTACGTCGAGGCGCGCACGGTCATGGTCGCCTACGACGCCGCGGCGGCCCGCCCCCGCAGGCTCGACGAGGACGAGCTCGCGTACCTCAAGCGGTTCTCCGCCCTCGCTCCGTGACCGGCCGCGACGGCCGGAGCCGGCGGCCGGTCCGGAGGCGGGGCGAGGTCAGCCGGTGAGCAGCCAGGCCGCAGTGTCGGCGGGAAGAGCGGTGCCGTCGAGCGGGCCGCTGGTGATCAGCACCTGGTCGTGGGGCGGGAGCGCCACCGCGCCCTCGCCGCAGTTGATCACGCAGAGCAGCCGGCCCCGCTGGAAGAACAGCGTCTCCTCCGGCGACTCCAGCCAGGTGATCGCGTCGGGCAGCGTGCCGCGCAGCTCCCGCCGCGTCTGCAGCACCCGGCGGTAGAACCACAGCGTCGAGGACGGGTCGGCCGCCTGCCGTTCGGCCGTGAGGTCCGCCCAGTTCGCCGGCTGCGGCAGCCACGACCCGCCGGACCCGAAGCCGTACGGCGGCTCGGTGCCCGACCAGGGCAGCGGCACCCGGCAACCGTCGCGGCCCGGCAGCTCGCCGTTCGACCGCGCGAAGATCGGGTCCTGCCGCGCCTCCGGAGGCAGGTCGGTGACCTCGGGCAGCCCGAGCTCCTCACCTTGGTACAGGTAGGCCGACCCCGGCAGGGCGAGCATGGCGAGCAACGCCGCGCGGGCCCGGGCCAGACCGGCCTCCGGGTCGAGCGACCCCTGGCCGTAGCGGGTCACGTGCCGCACGACGTCGTGGTTGGACAGCACCCAGGTCGGCGAGGTGACGGCCTTGAGGGTGTCGTCGACGACCTTCCTGAAGGCCGTGGCCGACCAGGGGGCCTCCAGCCAGGCGAAGTTGAAGCTCTGGTGCAGTTCGTCGGGCCGCACGTACAACGCGAGGTCCTCGGCCGAGTCGGTCCAGACCTCGCCGATGGCGACACGGGTGCCGGGATAGGAGTCGAGCACCCGCCGCCAGTCGCGATAGATGTCGTGCACCTCCGGCTGACTCCAGATCGGCGACCTCGAGGTGAAGCCCGGATCGGTGTCGGGCAGCCCTTCCGCCTTGATCAGGCCCATCGCGACGTCGATCCGGAAGCCGTCCACCCCCCGGTCGAGCCAGAACCGCAGGACGTCGAGGAACTCCTCCCGCACCTCGGGGTTGCGCCAGTTGAAGTCGGGCTGCTCGGGCGCGAACAGGTGGAGGTACCACTGCCCGTCGGGCACCTGGGTCCACGCCGGGCCCCCGAAGGTCGACAGCCAGTTGTTCGGCTCTCCATGGCCGCTTCCGCCGCCCTCGGGACCGCCGTCCCTGAACATGTACCGCTCGCGCTCCTGGGAGCCCCTGGGGGACGCCAGGGCCTTCTGGAACCAGGGGTGGGCCGACGAGCTGTGGTTCGGCACGATGTCCACCATCAGCCGCAGGCCGTGCGCGTGCGCGTCGGCGACCAGGTCGTCGAAGTCGGCCAGCGACCCGAACAACGAATCGACGTCGCGGTAGTCCGCCACGTCGTAGCCGCCGTCGGCCATGGGGGAGGGATAGAAGGGGGTCAGCCAGATCGCGTCGACGCCGAGCTCGGCGAGGTACGGCAGGCGGTCGCGGATTCCCGCCAGGTCGCCCGTACCGTCGCCGGAGGCGTCGGCGAAACTGCGGACGTAGATCTCATAGACAACGGCATCACGCCACCAGGGGGTTGTTTCCATGAGTCTTTGGCTGCCCGCTGCTTCCGTTACTTATGCGTTGACCATGCTGTGGGCGGCGTAGACGAGGTAGTCCCACAGCTCCTTCTCGCGCTCGGCCGGCAGGCCGAGGGAACGCACGGCGTCGCCCATGTGCCTGAGCCAGGCATCTCGTGCCGCCTCGTCGATGACGAACGGCACGTGCCGCATCCGCAGCCGGGGGTGGCCGCGTTGCTCGCTGTAGGTCCTCGGGCCGCCCCAGTACTGGATGAGGAACAGGCGCAGCCGCTCCTCCGCGCCGGTGAGGTCCTCTTCGGGGTACATCGGGCGCAGTAGGGGGTCTTCCGCGACGCCCTCGTAGAACCGGCGGACGAGGCGCTCGAAGGCCTCCTCACCGCCGATCGCCTCGTAGAAGGACAGGGTCTGCTCGCTGGTCACGGTTTCAGCCTAAGTCAGCTACCGATCGGTAAGGTCAGGCGGCGAAGGCGAGGCTCTTCTCGTCGAAGGCCCGCTTCACCCGAAGGCGCAGCTCACGGGCGACCTCCAGGTGCCGCGCCGGCACGGTCTTCGCGCTGATCCGGAAGATGACGGACGAGCCCGAGACCGACTCCAGGCCGAAGACCTGCGGCTCCTCGACGATGACCGTGTCCCGGTACTCCGGGTCCTCCCACAGGTCGTGTGCGAGGCCGTTGAGCAGCTCGCGGACCGTCGCCACGTCGCTGTCGTACGGCACCGGCACGTCCACCAGGGCCCTCGACCAGCCCTGCGACTCGTTGCCGATCCGGGTGATCGTGCCGTTGCGCACGTACCAGACCTTGCCGTCGGCGTCGCGCAGGCGGGTGATGCGGAGCGTGACGGCCTCCACCGTGCCGACGGCCACTCCGGTGTCGATCACGTCGCCCACGCCGTACTGGTCCTCCAGGAGCATGAACATGCCGGCGATGAAGTCCTTGACCAGCTCCTGGGCGCCGAAGCCGACCGCCACACCGATGATGCCGACGCTCGTGAGCAGCGGCGCCAGCTCGACCCCGAGCTTCGCGAAGATCATCAACGCCGCGGTGCCGAGGATCACGACGGACGCGAGGCTCCGCAGCACCGAGCCCATCGTCTCGGCGCGTGCCCTGCGGCGCTCCGTCATGATCGCCGCAGCGGCTTCCGTGCTGGTCAGCACGGACTTGCCGCGTAGCCGCTCCGGCAGCACGCCGACGCTGGCTCGTACGGTGAGCCGGGTGATCAGCCGGTGCACGACGTTCCGGACGATCAGCGCTCCGGCCAGGATGAGGGCGATCAGCAGCAGCACGTCCACGATGCCCGCCACGAGTTGCACCCAGGCGGGGAAGTCCTTCTCCGGGAAGGCGCTGTTCAAGACAGTGCAGAAGATGCCGTCGTTGTTGTCGCACGCCTTCGCCACCTGCTGGCCGATCACATCGAGATCCGGCACGGTCGGCTCTGGGCTGGGCGTCGCGGGTGACAGCGGTAACACGAGGTGGATCCCCCCCGGATCGGATCAACGGCAGTTCTTGAACGTAGCCAATACTGCCGACTGATCCGGCCTCCGTCACATCGCCGGGGAAGACGGAAGCGTGTCCCGTCCGGGGCCGCGGAGGGCGGACCGGACTCGCTCCAGTGACGGTGTGGCAGGGCGCGGGCGCGCACCCGGAAGCGCGCCCGGCGCCGTTCTCCAAGCGGGGATCCCCCTCGATCACCGTCCGGCCCCACCTGCTCGACAGGGCCGGACGGCGGTCAATGACGACCGGCGAGCCGGTCGGCCGCGAGATTCGGACGGGGTCGGGGCGGGCGGGACGCCGCAGCGTGGCCGTCGCGCCGGGGCGGCGCGACGGCCACGCTCCGCACCGGGCGTCCTGCCCGCCCCCTGAGGCCGCGGTGGATGCGGCGGCCCACGGCGACTGCACTCTCACCCGGGCCGCCGCCTTCCCCTACTCGCTCACCGCGGCAAGCACGCGGGCCACCTTCGTGGCCGCTCCGGCGGGGTCGTCCGCCCGGTGCATCCGCTCGCCCCAGGACCACCAGTAGTCGGCCGCCTGGCAGACCACGTTCTCCGTGAGGCTCGTCGCGTCGGGGTTGATCACGCGTACGTAGGCGCGGCCCGACGGGGTGCGCACGACTCGCGCGAGTAGACCCCGCGCGTCGAGTTCGGCCACCAAATGTTCCAGGCGCCGGAAATCGTCCTCCCCCACCGTAGGTCCTCCTTCATTTCCGTTCGCGGGCGGAATGTGTACTTTGCGTTCCCGTCTGTTCACTCTGGTGCGCCCAAGATGGCTCACGGAAGTGCTCGGGTCAACGAGGGCGAGAAGCGGCCGTGGTGGAGGAAAACCCATGTCGGTTGAAAGAAAACCCCTATCGGGAGACGATCCTTAGTCGGCACGTTCATGTTGGGGGCTTGGCCGCGCCAACTATGGTCCATCATTATGGTGTGGTCGGAGCGCGACGAGTAAGTCACTCTCCGTCACGACGTGAGGACCGCTCGAGACCACGGGCTGCGAGTGCGGCCGGCCACGAGAGAGGGGCCGGAATGTCCGGCAGGCAACACAGGGAGACGGAAATCGCGCGCCGGATCAGGGCGCGGGGCCTGGCCGCCGGGCGCAGCCTGGCCGAGATCGCCCAGGAGATCCACAACGACTGCGGACCGCAGTTCGGCACGACTCGGATCAAGGCACATCGCCTCTCGCACGGTGTGGCGCTCGCCGACGTGATCGAGCAGGTGCGCGCGCTCTTCGAGAGGGACGGAAAAGCCATCCCCGGCATCGGCGAGACGCTACTGTCCGCGTACGAGTCGGGCATGAAGCGGCCCGGCCCGGAGTATCTCCACTACCTGTGCTCGGTCTACCGAGTGGAGCCCCTGGCCCTCGGGTTTGAAAGCCCGTGCATCTGCGGCCACGGACACCTGGCCGAATCAGGTGGCGGTGACCCAGAACAGGACAGACCTATCACTTCACCCGCTCCGTGGGGTGCGCCGCCCCCGTCGGGCGGCTGCACCCATCCGGTGGACGGGGGCGAGGAGGACGAGAACGTGCTACGGAGGACGCTGTTGAGGCTCCTCGCCGGCGGCACCGTCGGGGCGGTTGGGCTCCAGGAGCTCAACGAAGAGGTGCTCGGCGCGGTGGAGAACCTCCGCCGGCGGATGGACGAGACGATGGTCACGGCCACCGTCTCGCCGGCGATGCTCGACCAGTGGGAGCAGGCCACGTTCGGCTTCGGGCGGCAGTACATGAACACCCCGCCCGTACGGCTGCTCTGCGACGTCATGCTGGAGTTCACCGCTGTACGCAAGGCCCTGGACCGCCGGCAGCCCATCGACGTGCAGGAGCGGCTGTGCCGGATGGCGGCCCAGCTCGCCGGGCTCTCGGGGATGATCATGATCGACCTCGGGGACCAGCGGATGGCCCGCTCGTTCTTCCGCACGGGCCGGATGGCGGCGGACGAGACCGGCGACCGGGCCCTGCGCGCCTGGGTCACCGCCCGCGAGGCGCTGGTCCCGCTCTACTACGGCGACCCGCGCGAGGCGCTCACGCTGGCGAAGAAGAGCCGCGACCTGGCCGGCCACACCCCCTGCGCCGCGCGGACCATGGCGCCCGTCGTCGAGGCGAGGGCGCTGGCGAAGATCGCCGGTGTCAACGGCTCGCGGCACGAGGTGGTCGAGCAGGCCAAGCGGGCCCTGCATCGCGCCAGGGCGGCTTTCCAGCAGATGAACGACAGCGACCGGGAGGACCCGGCGTTCGGCTACACCGAGCGGCAGCTCTACTTCTACCAGGGCGACGTCCTGGTGAAGCTGGGGCAGACGGTGGAGGCCGACGTGATTCTGCAGCAGGCGCTCGACAAGTACACGGACGAGGACCTGCTCGACCAGACCCTGATCCGGTTCGACCGGGCGATGTGCCGGCTCATCGACGGCGACGTCGAGGCAGCGCTCAAGCTGGGCCAGGAGGCCATCGAGTTGGTCGACAAGGACTACCGGACCGACCTGCTGCTCAAACCGGCGTACGACCTGGCGAAGGAGGTCAAGGCCAAGTACGGCGACTCGCCCCGGCTTCAGGCCTTCTGCGAGGTGATCAAGCAGAGCCGGGTCACGATCCCGCCGGAGCTGCTCCGGGACGCCGGGTGACGTGGGTACCGAGGAGGACGTGTGGCAGGAGACGCGCTGGCGGGAGATCTCGAGCCGGGAGATCCCGTGAGAGGCGGGGAGAGCGGGGCCGCGCCGCTGAGGATCCGGCGGTACCGCTGGGCCGACCTCGACGCGGTGTGGTCCCTCCATCAGATCGGCCTGGCCCAGGTGGGCGTGGTGCCGGGTGACGGCGTCTACTACGACGACGACTTCCCCCGGATCACCGAGGTCTACCTGGCCGCCGGGGGCGACTTCCTGGTGGGCGAGGTGTCCGGGGCGGGGCTCGTCGCGATGGGCGGCCTGCGGCGCATCGACGCCGACACGGCGGAGATGTGCCGGCTCCGGGTCCACCCCGATCACCAGCGGCGCGGCTACGGCGCCCAGATCACGGAGGAGCTCGAGGATCGGGCGCGCCGGCTCGGCTACAGGACGTTGCGCGGTGACACCACCCTGCGTCAGGTCGCCGCGCTTGAGCTCTATCGCAAATCCGGCTGGCGGGAGCTGCGGCGCGAGGTACGCGGTGACAACGTGGTGATTTATATCGAGAAGCAGCTGAATGCCGTAGTCTCTCCGCTTTTCTCCCGATAGATAATGCTTCCATCCCTTGGCGGATAGCTGATCCCTGCGAATACTTGTGCCTTGTCCGCAAGAGTGGGGAAAGAGGCATGATGAAGAAGATCATTATCCGCAAGCCGGGAACGACCAAGCTCAGCGGTACCTCGAGCGTCATCCACAAGGGGTGAGGGACCACCCGAGCCACATCTGGGTCCGGGGAGACCTCTCCCGGGACCGCGTGGCGGCCCTCCGCGCGCTTGCCCTGGAGGTGCCGCCTCCCATGGCGCCCGTCGTCAACGGGCACCGCCGGCTACGCGGTCCGTACACGATCGGTGGCGCGATCCTGCGCGCCCTCGTCCCGGTCGCCTTGGAGCGTTCCCCGGGCCTGGTGGCGGAACACGACATCGAGATCCGCGCCGTCGCTCCCAGCCTGCGCCCTCTGGTGCCCGCACGGCGGCAGACCATCGAGGCCCGTCTGACGGAGGACGAGCGGATCCTCGTGCCCGCGCCGCGCCGCACGCTGCGGATCGCCAACGGGATCGCCGAGTTCGTCCGCGACTGCCTCGGAGAGCCGCGGACGCTGCTGGTGGACAACCTGCACGAGGCGGATCCGGCCGACCGCGAACTGCTGCGCGTCCTGGCGCGCCGGGTGCCGGATCTGACGCTGGTCCTGGCCTCCGCGGAGCCCCAATGGGAGGACACGCGGCTGGTGGAGGCCCGGGTCCAGGGCGGCCCGCCCGACGACTACGTCGTCTCGGACTGCACCTCCGACGACCCCCGGGCCTACCGGGCGTACCTGTCGCTGCCGCCGGAGGAACGGGCGCGCCGGCACGACCGGCGTGTCGCCGAGCTGAGGGCCGACGCCGCGGCGTCGGAGCACGCGCTGGGCGCGGTGCCGTACCATCTGGAGCACGGCGGCGATATGGACGCGGCGGCGCAGGCCCTGTGGGCGGCGGTGGACCACTGCGTCACCGAGGGTTTCCTGCACGCGGTCGTGGAGCTGGGCTCGCGCGGCCTGCGACTGGTGGAGCCGGGTTCCGACCTGTGGTGGCGCTTCACCCACCGCACCGCGACGGCCCTGGCGGGGCTGGGCCGGCGGGAGCACGCGCAGGAGCTGTACGACCAGGCCCGGAGGGTCAGCGTCGATCCGGCCGTGCACGCCGCCGCCGCGTACGGCACGGCGATGCTCGACGCGCGCGACCGCGATCCGGCGCGGCGCGACCTGACCAGGGCCAGAGCCTGGATCAACGAGGCGATAGCGATCTCCACGCTGCTGCCCGACCGGCGGACGCGAGCCTTCAAACTCGGGTTCGACCAGAACGGCCGCGCGCTGATCGAGCTGCGGGAGGGGCGTATCGACGAGGCGCTCGGCCTGGTGCGGTCGGCCATCGACCTGGCCGAGCGTGATCTTCCGCCGGACGCCCACCCCGTGCACCGGATGGTGCTGTTCGCCAACCGCGCGCAGCTCCTCGCGCGCCTGGGCCGCGGGGAGGAGGCGCTGGCCGACTTCGACCGCGCCGTCGGGATCGACCCGGGCTTCCCCGACCACTATCTCGACCGGGGCAACCTGCTGTTCGAGATGGGACGTACGGACGAGGCGCTGGCCGACTACGAGACGGCGATGCGGGTGAGCCCGCCGCTGCCCGAGGCGTACTACAACCGGGCGGAGCTGCGCCTGGCCGCCGGGGACCTGGACGGAGCTCGGGCCGACCTCGACCACGTGCTCGACCTCGATCCCGGCTACCTCGACGCGTACGTCAACCGGGCCGGTGTGCTGGAGATGCTCGGCGAGCACGAGGCCGCCAGGCACGACGTCGAGGCGGGGCTCGCCCTCGACCCCGGCAACGCGCACCTGCACGGCGTGCTCGGGCAGCTGGAGACCGAGGCGGGCCGCTACGCGGAGGCCGCCCTGGCCTTCGACGCGGCGCTGGCCGCCGACGCCCGCCTGGCCTCGGCCTGGGCGAACCGCGCGACCCTGCGGTTCGAGACCGGCGACGCGCGGGGCGCCGTCGACGACCTGACCCGGGCGATCGAGCTGGGCGAGGACGCGGCCCTGTACTTCAACCGGGCGACCGCGCTCGACGCGCTCGGCCGGGGGCGGGAGGCGCTGCTCGACCTGCGCCGGGCGCTGTCCCTGGCCCCCGGTGACCCCGACGTACGCGCGGCGCTGCAGCGGCACGAGAAGGAGGGCTGACGCGGGGGACGCTCACGGCGGGCGGCCGGCCGGTCGTCCGCCGCCCCGCCTCACACCTGCCCGCACCCTGCGATCGGCTGGCCCTACCCTTGAAGCCGACACCGTCACCCGTCGAGGATCTGAGCATGAGCGCTGAATATGTGCTGACCCTGTCCTGTCCGGACCGGCCCGGAGTGGTCGCGGCCGTCTCCGGTCTGCTGGCCGGGAAGGGCTGCAACATCATCGAGAGCCAGCAGTTCGGCGACCCGGTCGAGGAGCGGTTCTTCATGCGCGTGCAGTTCTCCGGCGGGAGCGCCGTCGACGAGTTGCGAGCAGCGTTCGCCTCGCTCGCGTCGGAGTTCGCCATGGAGTTCCAGCTCTTCGACCTCGCGGTGCGGACGCGGGCGCTGGTGCTCGTCAGCCGGTTCGACCACTGCCTCAACGACCTGCTCTACCGGGTGCGCTCGGGCCTGCTGCCCATCGAGATCGTGGGCGTCGCGTCCAACCACCCCGACCTGCGTCCCCTCACCCAGTCGTACGGCGTCGACTATCACCACCTGCCGGTCACCGCGGACACCAAGCCGCGGCAGGAGGCGGAGATCCTCACGCTGGTCGACCACTACCAGGCCGATCTGGTCGTGCTCGCCCGCTACATGCAGGTGCTCTCACAGGAGATGTGCGCCAAGCTCGCCGGGCGCATGATCAACATCCACCACTCGTTCCTGCCGTCGTTCAAGGGCGCCAAGCCGTACCACCAGGCGTACTCCCGGGGCGTGAAGCTGATCGGCGCCACGGCGCACTACGTGACGCCCGACCTCGACGAGGGGCCGATCATCGAGCAGGAGGTCGCGCGGGTGAACCACACCCACTCGCCCGAGGACCTCGCCGCGATCGGCCGCGACCTCGAATGCCAGGCGCTGGCCCGGGCCGTCCGCTGGCACGCCGAGCATCGCGTGCTGCTGGACGGCCACAAGACCATCATCTTCCCGCGCTGACCTGTACGCCTCAGCCGACCCGCAGGCCGGTGTGCCGGGCCAGGAACGCGAGCTGGTCGGCCGAGAGCTCGACCGACCGGCTCACCGCCCGGGCGCCGTGCCCCACCTCGGTCTCGTTGCGCAGCAGGATCGGCCGGTCGCCCGCCTGCGCGTGCTGCAGGGCCGCCGCCATCTTCCACGCGTGCAGAGGATGGACGCGGGTGTCGGAGGCGAACACGGCGAACAGCGTGGCCGGGTACGACACCCCCTCACGCACGTGGTGGTAGGGCGAGTAGCCCCACAGCCAGGCGAACTCCTCCGGCGCGTCGGCCGAGCCGTACTCGACGTTCCAGGTCGCCCCGAGGCCGAACTTCTCATACCGGACCATGTCGAGCAGCGGGGCCATGCAGACGACGGCCGCGTACAGGTCGGGGCGCTGGGTGAGCCCCGCGCCGACGAGCAGGCCGCCGTTGGAGCCGCCGGAGATGGCGAGCCGGTCCGGGCTGGTGACACCGGTGGCGATGAGGTGCTCTGCCGCGGCGTGCAGGTCGTCGAAGACGTTCTGCTTGTTGCCGAGCATGCCGGCCCGGTGCCACTGCTCGCCCTCCTCGCCGCCGCCGCGAAGCTGGGCGACCGCGTAGACGCCGCCCGCCTCGACCCACGCCAGCGTCGTGGCGGAGAACCCGGGGTTCATCGGGACCCCGAAGCCGCCGTAGCCGTACAGGATGGTGGGCCGGGGCCCGGAGCCCGGGCGTGAGGTGACCAGCATGTGCACCTCGGTGCCGTCCTTGGACCGGTAGACCACCTGCTCGGTCGTCGCCTCGGGCACCTCCACGGCGCCGGGAGGCGCCTCCCAGAGCGAGGTCTCGCGGGTCAGCGCGTCGTAGTGGTACACGGCGGTCGGGGTGATGCCGTCCGTGTAGCTGAACCAGGCCTCGTGCCCGCCCTCCGGACGCTCGAAGATCCCCCCGATCGAGCCGAGCCCCGGCAGCGGGACCTCGCCGATCCGCTCGCCGGTCTCCAGGGCGTGGACGGAGATCTCGCCGATCGCGTGCCGGGTCCAGCCGACGAGCAGGACCGGCTCTGCCATGCCGTCGAGGATCGCGAAGTCGGACAGCACCGCCTCGGCGTCCTCGGGAATGAGGTCGCGCCAGTGCTCGGGGCCGGGCGTCTCCGGAGAGGTGACGCAGACCCGCCCGCGCGAGGCGTCGAGGTCGGTGAAGACGTAGAGCCGCCCGTCGCGGCCGAAGTGGAGCCCGGTCTGGGCGTCGACGTCCTGCTGCACGGTGACCAGTTCCGGCGCCCGCGGCGACGAGGCGACCAGGTCGGCCACCCACAGGTCGTTGCGCGGGGCGGTCCCCCGTGAGGCGGAGATCGACAGCCACCTGCCGTCGAGCGAGACCGACACTCCGTAGTAGTTGGTCTTCTCCAGGCCATCGCCGAAGATCAGCACGTCCTCGTCGGGGGAGGTGCCGACGCGGTGCAGGTAGACGCGGCGGTGGTACTGCTCCTCGCCGGCCGGGACCAGCGAGGGCGCCAGCCTCCGCACGTAGTAGAACGCCTCGCCGCCGGGCAGCCAGGCCACGGGGGAGTAGCGGCAGCGGTCGATCGGCCCCTCGATGACCTCTCCGGTCGTCACGTCGACGACGTACAGGCGCGACTCCTCGTCGCCGCCCATCGAGATCTGGTACGCCAGCCGGTTGCCCTCCTTGTCCGGCTGGTAGGAGTCGAGCGTGGTCAGGCCCGAGGGGTCGAGGGCGGTGGGATCGAGCAGCACGCGCTCGCCGTCACCGTCCGCGACGTACAGGACCGGGTGCTCCTGGTCGGGGGCCCGGCGGGTGAAGAAGCGGCGTTCGCCGCGCCAGGACGGTGTCCCCACCGACCCGGACCGCAGCAGTTCGGCGATGCGCTTGCGGAAGTGGTCGCGCCCTTCGAGTTCGGCGGACCGGAACAGGGTTTCCTGCGCGTCCAGCCACTCCTTCGTCGCCGGATCGTCCGGATCCTCCAGCCACCGGTACGGGTCGGGGACGGGCGTTCCGTGGAGATCGTCGACGATGTCGTCACGGCGGGCTGGCGGGTACGGCACTCGGCTCATGCTGGCACTTTAAATCAGCCGGGCGACTGCGACGGTACATCGTCCGTACCCGGCCAAGACGGGAATAAAGGGGTGAACTGCTGGGCATAGAAGCAGCAGGCGTTCCAGTCGTTCACCTCACGGACCCTTTTTATGGGGTGGCGAAGGGGCCGCCGAAAAGGCCACACTTTGGTGAGGGGCGGTGCCGTGGTGACGATCCGCTGGGCCGTCCGGCGGAGGTCCCTGTGACGGAAGCACCCGGGTCCCAACCGACGGGGCCACAACCCAGGCGCACAGCCGAGACCGCTGTGGAGGCCGGCTGATGCGCCAAGTCCTGCTACTGAACGCCACATACGAACCGCTGACCACGCTTTCCCTGCACCGGGCCGTCATCCTGGTGCTGAGAGAGAAGGCGGACGTCGTCCACCGCGACGGCCGGGGCGCGGTCCTGCGCTCGGCCACCCGCACGCTCGACGTCCCGTCGGTGATCAGGCTGCGGCGTTACGTCCGCATTCCCTACCGGACGCGCATCCCGCTCACCCGGGCGGCGCTGATGCGCCGGGACAACTTCCGGTGCGCCTACTGCGGCCAGCGGGCCGAGACCATCGACCACGTCATCCCGCGATCCAGGGGAGGCCCCCACACCTGGGAGAACTGCGTCGCCTCGTGCATGCCGTGCAACCACCGCAAGGCCGACAGGCTGCTGGAGGAGCTCGGGTGGGCGCTGAGCGTGCCCCCCGTGGTGCCGCACGGCGCGCACTGGCGGCTCATCGGCGCGCAACTCGACGGCGATCCGCAGTGGGCGCCCTACCTGTCGGAGACGGCGGCCTGACGGATGACGTCATGAAGTGGACGATCACCGCCGACGTGGAGGAGTACGCCGCGGCGGCCGAGCCCTGGCTGTTGCGCGATCCCGTCCGCAACACGGTCATGCTGACCGTGTTGCGCGGGATCCGCAGCGGCCAGTTCACGGTCGATCCCCTGCTGGCCTGGCTGGAGGACGGCGACACGGTGGCGGGGGCGGCCTGCCAGACGCCGCCCTATCCGCTCGCGCTGGGCGACGTCCCGCTCGCGGCGCTTCCCCTGCTGGCGCGCGACCTGATCGAGATGGACCACGACGTGCCCGCGGTCGGCGGTCCTGCGGCCGTCGCCGAGGCGTTCGCACGCGCCTGGTGGCGGCCCGAGACACGCCGCCGGGCCGAGCGGCTCTACCGCCTCGGTTCGCTGCGGGCTCCCTCCGCGCCGGGGAAGCCTCGCGTCGCAGGCCCCGACGACCTGCCCACGGCCGTGCGCTTCTTCCAGGAGTTCCAGCACGAGGCACACGTCGAGCGCACGGCCGACCCCACTCCCGTCGTCGCCGCGCGTGTCAATCGCGAGGAACTGATCTGGTGGGAGGACGACGACCGGCCCGTGTCCATCGCCGGAGTCTCCGCGCCGATCGCCGGCATGTCGCGAATCGGGCCCGTCTACACCCCGCCCGATCTGCGCGGACGCGGGTACGGCAGCGCCGTCAGCCACGCGGCCAGCAGGAAGGCGCTCGACGACGGCGCCACCGAGGTGCTGCTGTTCACCGACCTCAGCAACCCCACCTCGAACTCCGTCTATCAGCGGCTCGGCTACCGGCCCATCGCCGACTACGCCACCATCCACTTCACCTGAGGTGGTTCCCTGTGCTTCCCCGGGGGTGCTCGCGGTCGCCGCGCCTGGCCGTAATCTGGACGCATGCCTCGCTATGACTACCGTTGCCGCGCGTGCGGATCGACGTTCGAGCTCAACCGTCCCATGGCGGAGGCCGGTGACCGGGCGGTGTGCCCCTCCGGCCACGACGACACCGTGAAGCTGCTGTCCACCGTGGCCGTCACGGGCAGGGCGTCCGGGGCTCCCGCCGCCCGTCCGTCGGGCGGCGCGGGCGGCGGTTGCTGCGGAGGTGGCTGCTGCGGCGGCTGATCCGAGCGGTTTCCGGCCGTGCGTTCGCGTTCGGCCGCCTGCGACCCGCGGGCGTGGGCGCCAGGCGCCACGCCCGCGGACAGCGACGTCAGGCCGCGGACGGGCGACTGGCCCGCGAGCGCCGTTGGAACGGCAGGTAACGCTGCGGCAGGTGGGCGCGGGCCGGCAGGTCGGTCGGCTCGACCGCCAGGATGCGGTCGAAGCGGAAGGCCCTGATCGACCGGCGCATGCGGCACCAGCCCACCAGGTACCAGAACTCGCCGTGGACCAGGCAGGTCACCGGCTCGACGTCGCGGACCGTCATCCGGCCCGCGGCGTCGTGATACTGGATGCGGATCACCAGGCGCGCGGTGATCGCGTTGGCCACCGCCCGCGCCCGCCGGGCGACGTCGGTGGGCAGCGGAGTGGTCAGGGTGGTCAGAGTCGTGGCGATGACGTCGCCGTCCAGATCGAGGTGCTCGAAGGCGTGGCGCAGACCGCGCCGGGCGGTGACCGACTGCGGGCCGGCACCGAGGTGAGCGAGCGACAGGGCGAGGGCGGCGAGTTCCTCGGCGGTCAGCGAGTGCCGAATGACGTTGGCCATACCTCGACAATAGCGACGAGGACTGACATTTTTCCGAACGCGTTCTCGGGAAGGGCGATAGGTTGGTCTGTCCTCCAGGTCATCGTTTCCTGTCCGGGACGCTTGGCCGCCGACGTGGGAAACCGCTTTTCCCATCCACACCGGCCAGTGTGGTTTATCCGGCGTGTATCCCCCGTCGAGCCGTACGACCACGGGCATATGGACATCGGCGTGCTCGTCCACGGCCGCCTCGATCTGGGGGACCGCTGGAGACCGCCTGGCAGCTCGCCACGGCCTGGCCGGACGCGCGCCTGGTCGTGGTGGACGACGCGGGCGACACCGGCAGCGACGCCATGTGCCGCGAGATCGGGGCGGCACCGGACGGCTTCGCGAGCGCCGTGGACGGATGACGCGCTGAAACTTTCACCGGACGCGCTCCGCCCGGAAATCACGGCGAGCCGGGTATTCGAAACATTTCGCCGAATCGCTCGTAAAAGTGTCGCGATCGCCGCTGCGTATCGGATTTCGGCCGCGTGATCAGCCGCAACCGCGTTTCGGGCCCTCTGCGGAGCGCACTTTCAGTCGGCACGATGTTCCGGCCTGCCGAAAACGCAGGTGATTGACCGCTCCTGGGGGAGGTGGTGCATTCGCTGTGGCTGATTTCGAATGCGGAAGAAGGGACACCAATGTTCGCTGTGAATCCAGCCCGGAGGGTGCTCGCGCTCGGTGCGGCGCTCGTCACGACCGGCGTGCTGAGCGTGGCGCTCGCGCCCAACCCCGCCGCGGCCGACGCCGTCACGCTGCAGGCCACGGTGGACTGCCTCAACTACAACAGTTTCGGGGACACCAGGGACTGGTACCCCATCGCCCCGGCCGTCGGCGCCTCACCGTACGGCGGAGGGGGGACGGTGCCCTACACCAGCATGGTCGCGGTCCCGGCCACGCACGCGTGGCAGTTCACACAGACGCTGCCCAGTGGGACGACGTCCGTCAGCGTCTCCGCCATGTGCAGCGAGGGCCATACGTACGACTTCGCCGGCTCCGCGGGCGGCGTCAGCATCCCCGCGGGAACCACCACCGTGACCGCCACCTGGGGCTGCACGACGGCCCCGGTCTATCCCGGTCCGTGGATGACAAACTGCAGCGTGCAGTCGGTTTCCTACAGCTGACCGGGATGAACACGTGGGGCCGCCTCCGGCGAGGCGGCCCCACACGACCTAGCGGGAGAGCTGGGACAGGTCGCGGGACGCGCCGGTCGAGGCCGAGGTGGTCAGCGCGGCGTACGCCTGCAGGGCGGCCGACACCGGGCGCTGCCGGTCGCGCGGCCGGTAGCCGCCGAGGTCGGCCAGCAGTCGCTCGCGGCGGGCGGCCAGCACGTCCTCGGCTACCTTGAGCTCGATCGAGCGGCCCGGGATGTCGATCTCGATGATGTCGCCGTCCTCGATCAGGGCCATCGTGCCGCCCTCGGCGGCCTCCGGGGAGGCGTGGCCGATGGACAGACCCGACGTGCCGCCGGAGAAGCGGCCGTCGGTGATCAGCGCGCACGCCTTGCCCAGGCCCTTGCCCTTGAGGAAGCTCGTCGGGTAGAGCATCTCCTGCATGCCCGGGCCGCCCTTGGGGCCCTCGTAGCGGATGACGACCACGTCGCCGGCCTTGACCTTGCCGCCGAGGATGCCCTCGGAGGCCTCCTCCTGCGACTCGAACACGACCGCCGGGCCCGAGAAGCGCCAGATCGACTCGTCCACGCCGGCGGTCTTGACCACGCAACCGTCCTGCGCGATGTTCCCGTACAGCACGGCGAGGCCGCCGTCCTTGGTGTACGCGTGGTCGAGGTCGCGGATGCAGCCCTCGGCGCGGTCGAGGTCGAGCGACTCCCAGCGGGCGTCCTGCGAGTACGCCTTCACCGTGCGCACGTTGCCGGGCGCCGCGTGCCACAGTTCCACGGCCTGGTCGGTGACCTCGGGGGACTTGGGGTCCCACTTGGCGATGTACTCCGCGATGGAGGCGGAGTGGACGGTCGGCAGGTCGCGGTGGAGCAGGCCGGCCCGGTCCAGCTCGCCGAGGATCCCGGGGATGCCGCCCGCCCGGTGCACGTCCTCGACGTGGTACTTCATCGTCGCGGGGGCGACCTTGCACAGGCACGGCACCCGCAGCGACAGCTCGTTGATCTCCTTGAGCCCGAAGTCGACGCCCGCCTCACGGGCGGCGGCCAGGATGTGGAGGATCGTGTTGGTCGATCCGCCCATGGCGACGTCGAGCGCCATCGCGTTCTCGAACGCCTCGCGGGTGGCGATGCTCCTCGGCAGGACCGACTCGTCGTCGTCCTCGTAGTAGCGCCGGGCGAGGTCGACGATCTGCCGTCCCGCGTTCTCGAACAGGGTCTTGCGGGCCTTGTGGGTGGCCAGCGTGGTGCCGTTGCCGGGCAGGGCCAGACCGATCGCCTCGGCGAGGCAGTTCATGGAGTTGGCGGTGAACATGCCGCTGCAGGACCCGCAGGTCGGGCAGGCGTTCTCCTCCATCTCCAGGAGGTCGGCGTCCGACACGCTCGCGTCGGCGGAGGCGATCATCGGGTCGATCAGGTCGAGCTTGCGGCCGGGGATCTTGCCGGCCTCCATCGGGCCGCCGGACACGAAGATCGTGGGAATGTTGAGCCGGAAGGCGGCGAGCAGCATCCCGGGCGTGATCTTGTCGCAGTTGGAGACGCAGACCAGCGCGTCGGCGCAGTGGGCGTTGACCATGTACTCGACCGCGTCGGCGATCAGCTCGCGGGACGGCAGCGAGTAGAGCATGCCGCCGTGGCCCATCGCGATGCCGTCGTCCACGGCGATCGTGTTGAACTCGCGCGGGATGGCCCCCGCCTCGCGGACCGCGCCGGCCACCACTTCGGCGACCTCGCGCAGGTGCACGTGGCCGGGCACGAACTGCGTGAAGCTGTTGGCCACCGCGACGATCGGCTTGCCGAGGTCGCTGCCCGCTACGCCCGTGGCCCTGAGCAGCGCGCGGGCGCCGGCCATGTTCCTGCCGTGAGTGACAGTGCGGGACCTGAGAGCGGGCATCGAGGGACCCCCATCTGGAGACTACTGAGTCTTCAAATGGTACGGCCAGTGCCCGGCTGCCGAGACCCGCTGTCCACGAGTCGGGACGTGTCTACTCGGGATACCGCGAGGGCAGCACGCGTTCGGCGGCCCGGTAGATCGCGTCGATCTCCGCGGTGGTGAGCGACCTCTCCCGCTTGGTGATCCACTTGCGCACCAGCCCGCCGGAGAAGACGTCCACCTCACGGATGTTGAGGATGCGCCACGGGATCGGCGGCCCGTAGATGGCCAGGGACGGCACCACGGTGATCTCCCGGCCGAGCGCCTTGCTGATCAGGTCGCTGGCCTGCGCCGCCTCCCACCGGGCCTCGTCGAGCCGCGGCTTCTGGTTGAACGGGCCGTGGAAGAGCTTGCGGTGCGACTGGACCCGTACGGGCAGCCGCTTGTCCCACTTCTCCGAGTCCACCGCGTACACGCCGGTGGGCCCGACCACCAGGTGGTCGATCTGCGCCTCGCTGCCGGGGATGGCTCGGGCGTGCAGCGTCTTGTACCCGTTGCGCTCCAGCTTCTTGAGCTGGGCCTCCGTCTGACGCTCCGCCGCGGAGGCGCGCCGCCACGCGGGGATGGAGGAGACCGTCCTCGCCCGGTAGACGGCGTCGGCGACGCACGCGAGGATGGCCGCGGTGAGCCCGAGCCGCCAGCTGCCGAAGAGCACGCCGAACACCACGCCCGCCGCGACCGCGATCACGGCCCGGCGGCGCAGGTGGCGGTATCGCGTGTCCTGCCACAGGCTGCTCAGCGACGTGCGCTCGACCGGAGCGTACGTGGGAGACGCCGGCGCCTCAGGTGGCGCCGAAGGGCGTTCCGCCTGCTCTGACGATTGGTCACTCACCCATATAGGTGACGTATCGTGACCGTCTTCTGGCGCTAGACCGGTATCCACATCACTCACGGTAGTTGAGCCGTCAGCGGCTTGCCTAGTGTTGGATGGTTCATACTTTTGTGGCCTGCTTGAGCCGATTCGTTGCGCGGAAGTGCGGGTATCTTCTCTAGATATCCGTCGCCCGAGGACCTACCGTTCGGTAGCGTGGCGCACATTCACGATCTTACCGCCCTTGAGCAGGCGGCAGCCGTACGTACGGGTGAACTTTCTCCTGTCCAGATCACCGAGCACTACCTGGAGCGCATCGAGCGGCTCAACCCCGGCCTGGGGGCGTTCGTCACGGTGACCGCCGACCGGGCCCTGGCCCAGGCCCGCGAGCAGGAGGCCCGGCTCGCCGCCGGCGACGCTGACGACCTGCCTCCGCTGCTGGGCGTGCCGATCCCCATCAAGGACCTCAACTTCGTCAAGGACGTGCCGGTCTACTTCGGCTCGGCCGCGTACGAGGGGTTCGTCGCGCCCGCGGACGACAGCATGGTCGAGCGCCTTCGGGACGCCGGCACGATCATGCTGGGCAAGACCAGCACCCCCGAGTTCGGCATGCCCTGCTACACGGAGACATACCTGCACGAGCCCACCCGCACGCCGTGGGACACCACGCGGTCGGCCGGGGGATCGAGCGGGGGAGCGGGGGCCGCCGTCGCGGCCGGTCTCGCGCCCGCCGCGCAGGGCAGCGACGGCGCGGGCTCGATCCGCATCCCCGCCTCCGTCTGCGGCCTGTACGGCATCAAGCCCAGCCGTGGCCGCATCTCCGCGGCCCCGATCATGCCCGACCTCGCGGGGCTGTCGACCAACGGGCCGCTGGCCAGGAACGTCGCCGACGCCGCGGCGCTGCTGGACGTCATGGCCCACAACAATCCCGGGGACCTCTACCACGCCCCGGCGCCGGCGCTCGGGTCGTTCTCGGCCTACGCCGGGCGCGACCCGGGCCGCCTGCGGATCGCCAGGTTCGCCACACCCGCCGTGCCCGGCGCGGAGGTCCACCCCGACGTGCTGGCGGCGTACGAGAGCGCCTCGGCGGTGCTGGAGTCGCTCGGCCACGAGGTCGAGGAGATCGCGCCGCCGTTCGGCCCGGACGTGGTGCCCGAGTTCGTCAAGATGTGGTTCAGCTTCTCCTGCATGCACCCCGTGGCGGAGGAACTGGAGCCGAAGCTGCGCCCACTCACCGCGTGGCTGCGCGAGCGCGGCCACGCGATCACGGCCCCCGAGTTCCTCCAGGCGCAGTCGACGCTCCAGCTCGCCACCCGGTTCGCGCTGCTCGTGACCGACGCCTACGACGCGGTGCTCTCGCCGACCGTCACCCAGCCGCCCGTGCCCGTGGGCTGGTTCGAGGACGTCGAGTCGCCCGAGGAGACGTTCGAGCGGATGATGCGCTTCGCCCCCTTCGCGGCCATCTACAACGTGAGCGGCCAGCCCGCGGTGAACCTCCCGCTCTACTGGACGCCCGACGGCCTCCCCATCGGCGTCATGCTGGCGGGCAGGTACGGCGACGAGGGGACGCTCATCTCGCTGTCGTCCCAGGTGGAGGCATCGGTCGGCGGCTTCTGGGGGGACCGCAGGCCGCCGGTCTGGTGACGGCTATCCCCGCAGCAGTTCGACGACGTACGCCGAGACGTCGGCGAGCAGCGTGGCCGGCCGCACCGGCGCCGCCGCGACGGCGGAGAACAGGGCGGGAAGCCCCGGCAGCGGGAAGCCGTCGTCGGCGGTGACCGCGGCTGCCGCCTCGTGCTTGGCCAGCGCGGCGCGGCTGCGCTCCCACGCCTCCAGCACCTCCTCCGGCGACGGCACGCCGAAGCCGTGGCCGACGGGGGCGGCGTGGCGCAGCCGTACGAGCGGGGTCTCGGCGAACGCCAGCGCGATCCGGCAACGGGCGGACAGGCCGTCGAGGTCCGGCACCCAGTCGAGGGCGGGGCAGGGGGTGCGGCATCGGCCCGCGCAGGTGGCGAGGGCCCCCGCCACCTGGCTGTGCTGCCGGTCGAAGTAGGCCCGCCAGCCCGCGGGCGGCTCCACGGCCACCCGGAGCGTCCGCTCGGCCGCCGACCGCTCCGCCCTCGTATGGTCGCACTCCCGGTCGGGCATGACCCCGAACCGGCTGCCGGGGGCGCGCAGGCCCTCCGGCCAGCGAACCGGGTCGCCCGCGTGGCCGAGCGCGGGCTCGAAGGCGAGCAGCGGGAGATACTCGCTGCAGATGTGCACGGCCGCGATCATCGAGCTGAGCTCGCGCCGCCGCCAGCGGGCCTCGACGACCTCGAGGAGCAGCGCGTACGCCGGCCGCAGCGAGTCGAGCGCGCCGCGCGGCTGCTCCCTCGGTGTCTGCGGCATGTGGCACGCGCGGGCGCGCCTGCGCAGGTCGGCCGGCACCGTCTGGGCGTCGATCTCGGTGTGGAAGTCCTCCGCGTCGAGAGTGAGCAGCCGCTGGCCGAACTCGCAGACCGACGCCACCAGGGCCGCCCGCCCGCCCTCCCCGAGCACGGCCGGCGCGAGCGCGCCGACGTCGCCGAACGAGTACCTCCCGGCCAGGGCGATCAACAGGTCGTGGGCTGAGTGCACCCGACGACCTTACTCAGGGCGCCGGCGGTCATCCGCCCGGCCATCCCACGTGGGCGGCGGGCGGTCGGGCAGAACGCGCACCTCGCCGAGGTTCTCCGGCGCGTCCACCAGATGCTCGCCCGTGTCGTCGTAAGAGGCCCGCAGCCGGGAGTCCTCGATCACCTCGATGCTCCTGATCCAGCCGAGGCGGCGCCCCGCCGCGGCCCGCACCTTGTCGCCCTCCCGCAGGGGGCGCCACATCTCCTCGCTCAGGCCCATGGCCCTGACCTCGCGGGAGCCCCCTTCGTCGATCGCGCACCAGTACGTCCACTTGGCGGCGTCGTTCGCCTTGCTGCCGTCCCGGAAGCGGCGCAGCCGGACGATCCGGCCCTCGACGGTCGCCGCGCCGCCGAGGTCGACGATCGCGTAGACGACCGGCAGACCGGCGACCGCCAGGCCCACGGCGAGGGCGGCGGGCAGGACCAGCCCGTCCGGCCACACGCCGAAGGCGGTGGCGACCACCAGGAGGATCCAGGTGAAGAACCCGGCGAACCAGCCGGCCGCGAGGCCCCGCAGGATCGTCGCCCCCGGCGGCCGGCCCCACAACAGGCGTGAGGGGTAGCGGACGTTCACGACGTGCCACATCCCGCCGTAGTCGGACCAGGCCCGGTTGTCGTCCGCAGGGGTGCTGACCGGAAGGCTTCCGACGGCCCGCGGCGCGAGCCCGAGCGCGGAGGCGTACGCGAGGTGGCGGCCCCAGATCGCGACCGAGGCGGCGGGCTGCTCGGCGAACCGTCCGGTCGCCCGCAGGTGCTCGCGGACGCCGAGCCAGTGCGCGGCGGCCCTGGCCCCCTCGGCCGTGCCGCGCTCCCCGTTCAGTCTGCCCATCAACGCCACGAGCAGGGCGAAGGACACGATCGCCGCGCCGGGCCCGCCGTCGTGGTTCGCGCGGGCGTCGTCGACGGAGACCGCGATGCCGATCGCCACGGCGGGGACGACCGCCGCCGCGCCGAGGAGCAGCGCGTGGGCCCGGCTCCAGCGCGGCCGGGACAGACCCTGCTCCCGCGCCTCGACGATCACCTTCTTGCGGAAGCTCTTCCACCACCGGCGCAGGTCGCGCGAGCCCTCGGCCAGCGCCCCGGTCGCCACCACGCCGTCGACGGCCAGCGCGCGCACGTGGTCGTAGACGAGCCGCTCGTACGGCCTCAGGCCGCCCGGCTCTCCGCGCAGCCGTACGAGGGACAGCTCGGGGCCGATCTCCTCGACGGCCACGACGCCCCTGGCGGCCAGGTCGAGCAGGGTGGCGGAGGCCGCCTCGTCACACAACCGCCAGTCGCCGGTGATCAGGTCGACCACCGCGGGGGACTGCCCGGCGAGCTCCCCGGTGGCCGGCCTCGGCTCGACGTCCGGGTTCCTCGTCGCCACGGCGAGCGCGAGCAGGAGCAGCAGCCACAGGCCGGTCGCCGCCGCCGCGGCCATCCAGAAGGCCATGATCAGAACCTGACCTGCACGGGGCCGCGCTCCTCGCCGGGCGCCCGGAAGTACTCGCGGGGCGTGAAGCCGGTCATGCCGGCCACGATGTTGGCGGGAACCGTCTGGATGGCGTTGTTGTAGGTCAGGACGGCGTCGTTGTAGTACTGCCGGGAGTAGGCGATCCGGTTCTCCGTGGTGGCCAGCTCCTCCTGGAGCTCGGCGAAGACGGCGCTCGCCTTGAGGTCGGGGTAGGCCTCTGCCACCGCGAACAGGCTCTTCAGCGCGCCGGACAGCATGTTCTCGGCCGCCGCCCGCTCCTCGGGGCCCCGGGCGCCGATGGCCTGGGAGCGCGCCGCGACGACGGCCTCCAGTGTGGCCCGCTCGTGGGCGGCGTAGCCCTTGACCGTCTCCACGAGGTTGGGGATCAGGTCGTAGCGGCGCTTGAGCTGCACGTCGATCTGTGCCCAGGCGTTGTCGACGTTGTTGCGGGCGCGTACGAGGCGGTTGTAGGCGGAGACGAGCGTCGCGACGAGGACGGCCACGACGGCGAGGATGACGATCATGGGGATCATGGCGATCACGGGCCTTCTGCACGGACGGTGGTCCCGGCCCGTTCACCCTGTGAACGGCCCGGCGCGCCCATGGCACCTCCGATGCCTTGCACCGGGCTTGCGCCCCGCTTTCAAGCTCCCGCCCCGCTTTCATGCTCCCGCCCGCCGCGCCACCTGTCCCCTGGCACGCCCGAGGGCCCCGGCGGTGTGCCGGGGCCCTCGGGATCGTGATCGTGCGGCCGGACGCGGATCAGGCGGAGGCGTCCCGGGCCCGGGCGCGCAGCGCCCGGCTGACGCCGTCCGCGCCCTCAAGCAGCAGGCGGCGCAGCGCGTGCGGCGGCTGCTTGGCGCTGATGTGGTCCTGCGTGCGGGCCACGGTCTCCGGACGGATCAGCAGCGCGGGGTAGCAGCCGATGGCGAAGTTCTGCGCCATGTCGGAGGTCCACTCGCTCCAGATCCGGCCGACCTCCTCGAAGTACCGGTCGGAGTAGGGCTCCAGCAGCTCGGGGTGGTGCGGGTCCACGAAGCCGAGGATCGTGGCGCGCAGCAGCGCGCCGCTCAGCTTCCCTCCCACGATCGTCGTCCAGGTCTCGGCCTTGGCCTCCGGGGTCGGGATCGAGGCCCGGCTGGTGGCGGCCGAGCGCTCGCCGGTCGCCGTGGCGTCCCTGGCCAGCTCGGCGTCGATGTCCCCGGCGCCGAGGACGCCGCCGGACACGAGCGCCTGGATGAGCGTCCAGCGCAGGTCGGCGTCGACGGCCAGGCCCTCGGGCGCCTCGGTGCCGTCGAGCACGCCCTTGAGGAACGCCAGGTCCTCGGACGAGGTGGCGGTCGCGGCGAGGGCGTTGACGTACGCCAGCTGGTGGTCGGAGCCCGGCTCGGCCGCCGCGACGAAGCGGCGCAGCGCGCCGGCCAGCTCGGCCAGGCCGGTGGCCCGCCACGCCGGGTCGGCGTACTGCTGGACGGCCTGGCGGGCCTGGCGCAGCACGGTCTGCAGGACGGTCATGTCGCGCACCGAGTCGATGCCGGAGACGACCAGCTTGACGTAGTCGCGGGTGGCCATCTCGGCGTCCCGCGTCATGTCCCAGGCGGCCGACCAGCACAGCGCGCGGGGCAGCGACTCGGTGAACGCGGTGATCCCGCCGCCGACGAGGGTGCGCAGCGACCGCTCGTCGAGCCGGATCTTGGCGTAGGTGAGGTCGTCGTCGTTCACCAGCACAAGGTCGGGCTGGACCTCGCCGACCAGCCCGGGCACGGCCGTGCGCGCACCGACGACGTCGAGCTCGACCCGCTTGGTCCTGGTCAGCACGCCGTCGCGCAGGGAGTACAGGCCGATGGCCACCCGGTGCGAGCGCAGCGTCGGGTGCTCCTGAGTGGCCTCCTGCAGCACGTCGAAGCTCAGGAACCGGCCCTCGTCGTCGGTGGTGAACGACGGCCGCAGCGTGTTGACGCCCGAGGTCTCCAGCCACTCCTTCGACCAGGACGACAGGTCGCGCCCGGAGGTGCGCTCCAGCGCCGACAGCAGGTCCTGCAGGGTGGTGTTCTTCCAGGCGTGCTCGTTGAAGTAGTCGCGCACCCCGGCGAGGAAGTTGTCGAGCCCCACGTACGCGACGAGCTGCTTGAGCACCGAGGCGCCCTTGGCGTACGTGATGCCGTCGAAGTTGACCTCGACGGCCTGCATGTCCGGGATGTCGGCGGCGATGGGATGGGTGGAGGGCAGCTGATCCTGCCGGTAGGCCCAGGCCTTCTCGACGTTGGCGAACGTCGTCCACGCGCCCTGGCCCCACCGGGTGGCCTCGGCCTGGCACAGCACGGACATGTAGGTGGCGAACGACTCGTTCAGCCACAGGTCGTCCCACCAGCGCATGGTGACGAGGTCGCCGAACCACATGTGCGCCATCTCGTGCAGGATCGTCTCCGCGCGGCGCTCGATGAGCGCGTCGGTCACGCGCGAGCGGAAGACGTAGTCCTCCAGGAACGTCACCGCGCCCGCGTTCTCCATGGCGCCCGCGTTGAACTCCGGCACGAACAGCTGGTCGTACTTGCCGAAGGGGTAACGCAGGCCGAAGACGCGGTGGAAGAAGTCGAAGCCCTGCTTGGTGACCTCGAAGATGTTGTCGGGGTCGAGGTACTGCGCGAGCGAGCGCCGCACGTAGATCCCGAGCGGGATCCCGTCGTGCTCGTCCCGCACGACCGCGTACGGCCCGGCGATGAGGGCCGTGATGTACGTCGACATGACGGGGGTCGGCGGGAAGTGCCAGCGCTTGGCGGCCTGCAGCGTGCCGTGCCGCCCGCGGTGCTCCTCGAGCGCCTCGGCCGCGTCGGGGGCGGCGTTGGACACCACTTCCCAGTCGCCGGGGGCGAGGACGGTCAGCTCGAAGGTCGCCTTGAGGTCCGGCTGGTCGAAGCAGGCGTACATCCGGTGCGCGTCGGCCGTCTCGAACTGGCTGTGCAGGTAGACCTGCTGGTCCACGGGGTCGACGAAGCGGTGCAGGCCCTCACCGGTGCGCATGTAGGAGCAGTCGGCGTCCACGCGCAGCTCGTTGTGCCCGGCCAGCCCCGGCAGCGGGATGCGGCCCTTCTCGGCGTCGTAGGTGCTGACGTCCAGCTCCCTGCCGTTGAGCACGACCTTCCGCACGTGCGCGCCGTGGAGGTCGATGAACGTGTCCGCCCCCTCGCGGTCCGACGTGAAGTGGACCGTCGTGACGCTTTCGAACCGCTCCTCGCCCTCCGTCAGGTCGAGTTCGACCTGGTAGGACTGGACGGAGAGCAACCGGGCACGCTCCCGAGCCTCGTCCCGTGTCAGATTCCCTGCCACACCCGCTCCTCATCGCATGATCAATGCCCCCGATCCCCGCCGCCCCGTCGCGTCAGGGATTGCATGAATCCTGCCACGTCGCGGCGACACGGCGGATTCGAGATCGCTCCTACCTGGAATAGGAGATTTCCTGCCCGGGTTGACGACCGAGGGAACCATAGTCCGTTCGAGAGGGTGCCACAGTGTCCGACCGAAAGCTTGTCGATTTCTGGTTCGACCCCGCCTGCCCCTGGGCGTGGATCACTTCGCGCTGGATCCACGAGGTGGCCGCGCTCCGTCCCGTCGACGTGCGCTGGCACATCATGAGCCTGGCGGTGCTGAACGAGGACAAGGACATCCCCGCCGACTACCGCGAGCGGGTCAAGCAGACGCTCGGCGCCGTACGGGTGCTGGCCGCCGCCGCGGACAAGTACGGCGAGGAGGTCCTCGGCGACCTCTACACCGAGATCGGCAGGCGCTTCCACGACGAGGGGCGCGAGCGCGACCGGGACACGATCGCCGAGGCCCTCACCGCCGCCGGGCTCGACCCCGCGCTGGTGGCCGCCCACGACTCGGACGAGTACGACGAGGCGATCCGGCGCTCGCACGCCGAGGGCATCGACCTGGTCGGCCAGGAGGTCGGCACGCCCGTCATCGCCGTCGAGGGCGCGGCGTTCTTCGGCCCCGTCGTGTCGCCCATCCCCAGGGGCGAGGCCGCCGCGCGCCTGTGGGACGGCGTCCTGCTCGTCGCCGGCACCGACGGCTTCTTCGAGCTGAAGAGGTCGAGGACCCGCGACCCGATCTTCTCCTGAGACTTCACAGGCTCCTTCACCCTCGCGCGAACCGACCGGAAAGGTTTCCGCTGGAAGGCTCGCCATCTGACAGCGGAGGCGCAAGGATGAGTGACATGCGTCACCTCTACGTGAACGGAGCCTGGGTCCCGTCCTCCTCCCGCGAGGCCGTCGACGTCGTCAACCCCGCGACCGAGGAGGTCGTGGACCGGGTGCCCGCAGGGGCGCCCGCCGACGTCGAGTCCGCCGTCGCCGCCGCCCGCGCCGCCTTCCCCGCATGGTCGGCCCTGGAACCGGCGGAACGCGCCGCGTTCCTGGGGGCGGCGGCCGGGCTGCTGCAGGAGCGTGCCAAGGAGATCGCGGCGACGATCGCCACCGACATGGGCGCCCCGCTCACGCTCGCGCTGAAGGTGCAGACGCTGATGCCCGCCGAGGTGCTGGCCTCCTACGCCGACCTCGCCAAGCGGTACGAGTTCGACGGCGGCCGCGTGGGCAACTCGCTCATCGTGCGGGAGCCCGTCGGCGTGGTCGGCGCGATCACGCCGTGGAACTACCCGCTCCACCAGGTGGTGTGCAAGGTGGCCCCGGCCCTCGCGGCCGGCTGCACCGTCGTGCTCAAGCCGAGCGAGGTCGCGCCGCTCGCGGCGTACGCGCTGGCCGACATCTTCCACGAGATCGGGCTGCCGCCCGGCGTGTTCAACATGGTCAGCGGCCACGGGCCGGTCGTCGGCGAGGCCATCGCCGCCCACCCGGACGTGGACATGGTCTCGTTCACCGGGTCCACCAGGGCCGGCCGCAGGGTCGCGGCCCTCGCGGCCGAGACGGTCAAGCGGGTGGCCCTGGAGCTGGGCGGCAAGTCGGCGAACATCATCCTCCCCGACGCCGACCTGGAGAAGGCGGTGAAGAACGGGGTCGCGGGCGCCTACCTCAACTCGGGCCAGACCTGCTCGGCGCTGACCCGGATGCTCGTCCACTGGGACCAGTACGACGACGCCGTGCGGCTCGCCGTGGAGGCGGCCGGCGCCTACGTCCCCGGTGACCCGTTCGCCGAGGGCACCCGCCTCGGGCCCCTGGTGTCCGCCGCCCAGCGCGACCGGGTCGTCAGGTACATCAACCGCGGCCAGGAGGAGGGCGCCCGCCTCGTGCTCGGCGGGACCGACAACCCCATGGAACGGGGCTACTACGTCGAGCCCGCGATCTTCGCGGGCGTCTCGCCCGGCATGTCGATCGAGCAGGAGGAGATCTTCGGCCCGGTGCTGTCGATCATCCCGTTCGCGTCGGAGAACGAGGCCGTCGAGATCGCCAACGGCACGCCGTACGGGCTGTCGGGGGCGGTGTGGGCGGGCACCGAGAACAAGGCGCTCGCGATCGCGCGCCGCCTGCGCACCGGGCAGGTGGCGATCAACGGCGGCCGGTTCAACACGATGGCGCCGTTCGGCGGCTACAAGCACTCCGGGATCGGCCGCGAGCTCGGCGAGTTCGGCCTGGACGAGTTCCTGGAGGTCAAGGCCATCCAGCTGTAGGACGTCAGGGCGCCTGCAGGAGGATCTTGCGGCGCTCGTCCTTGCCCAGCCGGTCGACGTACAGCATGCCCTCGAGGTGGTCGAACTCGTGCTGGAAGCACCGGGCGAGCATGCCCCGGGCCTTGACGACGACGGGCCGGCCGAGCTTGTCGACCCCGTGCACGGTCACTCCGGCGGCGCGGGCGGTCGGGGCGTACAGGGGCTTGCCGGTCTCCTTGCCGGGCACCGACAGGCAGCCCTCCTCCTCGACGACCTGCTCGGGGTCGTCGATCGTCAGCTCCGGATTGATCACGTGGCCCTTGCGGTTGCTGATGTCGTAGACGAACAGCCGCCGGCCCACGCCGATCTGCGGCCCTGCGAGCCCGACGCCGTCGGCCTGGTACATGACCGCGAACATCTCGTCGATCAGCCGGCGCAGTTCGCGGTCGAAGTCCGTCACCGGTTCCGCGGGGGTGCGCAGGACCGGGTCGCCGACATAACGAAGCTCGCGCATGACACTCCTGTCAGGCCGGAGGTGTAAGGGACGGAGGCCCGTCTTGGCTATTACTTTAGTGGAGCCCGGGGTCGTCTTCGCCAGAGGCTTTCTGGGAAACTTGTGCCGTGCGTGTCTACATCGGTGCCGACCATGCCGGCTACGAGCTGAAGAATCACCTGGTCTCCTGGCTGAAGGAGCAGGGCCACGAGGTGGAGGACTGCGGTCCCCACGTCTACGACGCGGAGGACGACTACCCGCCGTTCGTGCTGCGGGCCGCGCAGGGCGTGGCCGGCGACGCGGGCAGCCTCGGGGTGGTGATCGGCGGCTCGGGGAACGGCGAGCAGATCGCCGCCAACAAGGTGCGGGGGGTGCGCGCGGCCCTCGCCTGGAACGAGGACACGGCGAAGCTGGCCCGCGAGCACAACGACGCCAACGTGATCAGCCTGGGCGCCCGCCAGCACACGCCGGAGGAGGCCGCCAGGTTCGTCGGCCTCTTCCTGGCCACGCCGTTCTCCGGGGCCGAGCGGCATGCCCGGCGGATCCGCCAGCTCGCCGACTACGAGACCACCGGCGAACTGCCGCCGCTGCCCGCCTGAGCACCTCTGGCTGTACCTCTGGCTAGTGGGTGTCCCTGTCCCGGCCCCGGCGGGGCTCCCGCCGGGGCGTCTCGTCGCGCAGCGGCCGCTGGTCGGCGGCCTCCTGCTGCTCGGACGTGGGCCGGGACACGTCGCGGGCCCGCATGGCCGTGATCGCGGTGATCTGCAAACTCTGCAGCGCCATGCCTCGAAGCCTACGCGGTTTCGACGCCCGCGCCCCGGCTGTCGGCGGTGCGTCTCAGAACACCCGGCAGCCCCAGGGGGCCGGGTCCCACGCCATCGCGGCCGACAGCTCGCGCAGGGCCCCCGGCCGGTGCTCCCGCACCAGCCCGGCGTCCGCCGCCGCCCGCAGGGGCCGCCCGCCGAGGTACGCCGCCCCCAGCACGTCGACCGGCAGCGTGAGGTCGGCGGGCGCGCCGGTCGGTTCGCAGGACGCCTTGTCGGTGACGAGTCGCCGGCGGCCGGCGTTCCACGGGCAGACCTCGTCCTCGACTTCCAGCACCAGGTCGGCCGGGGCCGCGTACGCGCGGGCGGCCAGGGCCCGGTCCACGTCCACCAGGCGGATCCACAGATCGTCGAACCAGACCGCGTTGAGCTGCCGGGGTTCGGCCAGCAGGTGCATGATCGGGTCGTCCACCGGCCGCCGCCCGGCGTGGACGACCGAGCACAGGTCCCGGTCGAGGACGCCGCGCCAGACCAGCGCGTACGCCGCGGGATCGGAGGCCATCAGCTCCAGGAGCCGGACCTCCCCGTCCGGCACGGCGTGCTCGTTCCAGTCGGCCTTCGCCCGGAACAGCGCGTAGCCGCGCGCCCCCGTCGCGTCCTCCGCGAGCAGGCAGCGCAGCGGGCCCATCCCGCCCCGGTCGTGCTCGGTGTCCGGGATGACCTCAGTCCGCCAGAACCCGTCGGACCTCGCGTACATGCCGGGACGGCCGGGCCGTACGGCGTCGTAGACCCGCCGAAGGCCGGGCAGCGCCTCGGCGGGGCCGGCCACGCGCAGGCGCAGCGCGGGATCGGCGGGGGCCGAGCGCGTGAAGGCCGAGCCGTGGGTGGGGATGCGGAAGGACAAGGTGTCGGCGGCCCTGCCGTACCCGAAACGCCCGTAGATGCCCGCCTGGCTGGCGTAGAGCGCGGCCACGGCCTCACGCCCGTCCTCCTGCAGGCCGTGCAACTGCCGGGTCATCAGCGCGGTCAGCACGCC
This sequence comes from Microbispora sp. NBRC 16548, assembly GCF_030268985.1. Lineage (NCBI taxonomy): Bacteria > Bacillati > Actinomycetota > Actinomycetes > Streptosporangiales > Streptosporangiaceae > Microbispora > Microbispora sp. NBRC 16548. The sequence goes on along the minus strand of NZ_BSSF01000015.1, from coordinate 30,465 downwards.
GCGGCGGCGATGCGAGGGGAGCACGCCCACCGACGTGACGCCGGCCACGGGGATCGGCCCGCCGGGGACCGTCATCTCGAAGGACAGCGCGCCGGCGCAGCCGACCATCAGATCGCCGTCGAAGGCGGACAGCAGGCGGTCGAACTCCAGGACCTCGCGCCAGCGGTCGGCCATCTCCACGGGATAGGTGGCACTGAATGCCTCGTAGTCGACGGCGACGAAGGCCGGCCACTCGGATTCCCCGATGGGGCGTACGGTGATGCTCATCGAATCACCGTAGAAGCGGGCCACCGGGTGAGGCGACCCAATATCCGTGCCGGATGATCTAGACGTTGGTCAAGCAGGTGCCGCCACCTGGGATGTCCGGATACAGTCGAGGCCATCATGACTTCCCGTCCGGCGCCGCTGATCCCTCCTCGGCTGCGCGCGCTCCTGGCGCGCGTGCCACTCCTGGTGCCGTTGGTCCGTTTTGCCAGGAAGGTTTGGTCGAAGGACCGGTACCTGCTCATCGCCCTCGTCGTGCTCACCGTCGTGATCGGCGTGCTCGACGCGGAGGTGTCGCCGTACTGGTTCTCGCCCTCGCTGCTGATCCTCTTCACGCTGATCGGCGGCCTCCAGCTCCGGCTGCGCAGCCTCGCGATCCTGCTGTGCGTGGTCGTGGCGTCTCTGGCGTACATGGGACCGATCAGGGGAGTGCTCAGCGTCGGGCCCGGCCTGCTGATCACGATGGCCTTCACCGCCGCGCTGGCCTGGACGATGGCGCGGACGCGGGGCAAGCTCGGCGTCCAGGGCCTGCGCGGCGACGCGATGCTGCTGGAACTGCGCGACCGGCTCAAGCGGCAGAGCGAGCTGCCGCCGCTGCCCAAGGACTGGGGCGGCAAGGTGGTGCTGAAGCAGGCCGGGGGGTCGTCGTTCGGCGGCGACTTCGTCGTCTCGATGCGGGAGGGCGACCGGGTCCGGGTGGCGGTCGTCGACGTGTCCGGCAAGGGCGTGGACGCGGGAACCCGCGCGCTCATGCTGTCGGGCACCTTCGGCGGCCTGCTCGGCTCGGTGGACGACTTCCTCGTCGCGTGCAACTCCTACCTGCACCGCCAACTCGGCGACGAGGGCTTCGTCACCGCCGTCCACCTGGAGCTCGACCTGTCCACGGGGGAGTACACGATCACCTCGGCCGGGCACCCGCCCGTGGTGCGGTTCGACTCCGGATCGGGCACGTGGCGGGTCTCCACGGCGAAGGGCGTCGTGCTCGGCGTGGTGCCCGACCTGGCCTGCGAGACCGACAGCGGGGTGCTGCGCAAGGGCGACGCGCTCATGCTGTTCACCGACGGGCTGATCGAGCAGCCCGGCCGGGACATCGACGCCGGGCTCGACCGGTTGCTGGGCGAGGCCGAGCGGCTGCTGCCGTCGGGATTCCGCGACAAGGCCCGGCAGCTCGTCCAGTCGATGTCCTCCGGCCACAACGACGACTGCGCGCTCGTCCTGATCTGGCGGCCCTGAGTTCCTACAGCCAGCCGGAGTCGGTGGCGATTCTCACGGCGTCGACGCGGTTGCGCGCTCCCGTCTTGACGAGGATGCGCGACAGGTGGTTGCGCACGGTGCCGACGGACAGGCCCAGCTCGGCGGCGATGTCCTTCGAGTGCCCGCCCCCCGCCGCGAGCCGCAGCACCTCGTGCTCCCTCGGCGTCAGCGGGCAGTCGGCGGCCTCCAGCGCGGCGACCGCCAGTTCGGAGTCGACGACCCGGCGCCCGGCGGCCATCCGGCGGATGCCGTCGGCGAGATGCTCGGGGGCCACCTCGATGCTCAGGTAGCCGAGGACGCCCGCCGCGAATGCCCGCTTGAAGTGACCCGGGCTGGGTTGCGCCGACAGCAGCATCACGCGGCAGCGTGGCGCCTTCTCTCCCAGCCGCGCGGCCGCGGTGAGCCCGTCCACTCCGGGCAGGTCCGCGTCGATGACGGCGGCGTCCGGCCGCACGTCCAGGGCCGCGGGCACGATGTCCTCGCCCGACCCGACGTCCGCGACCACCCGGAGGTCGTCCTCCCCGTCGAGGGACGCGACCAGGCCTCGCCGTACCAACGGAAGGTGTTCGGCCACCAGGATCCGGATCAAGATGCTCCCCTCTGGACGTCTCTCAAAGGGTGATCGACCAATTGCGTACTGTCAACGAAGTGTCCCCAATCGGTCACACATGGGCAAGCCGCACCCGTCCCGGAAAAGTCTTCACCCTCGTGCGGGTGGGCTACGCTCGAAGGGTGCTTCGTCCGCCAGGGCACCTTCTCCGATTCGGGGGTACGCGCTGATGAGCTGGCTCTTCGTGGCCGGATTCGGGATCCTCTTCGTCGGTCTGCTGGTCTCGATCGCGCTTCACGAGATCGGGCACCTCGTGCCCGCAAAGCTCTTCGGCGTCCGCGTGACCCAATACATGGTCGGCTTCGGGCCCACGATGTGGTCACGCAGGCGGGGCGAGACCGAATACGGCGTGAAGTGGGTTCCGCTCGGCGGCTACATCCGCATGATCGGCATGCTCCCGCCGCGTCCCTCCGACGCGCCCGGCAAGCTGCGCAGCGTCTCCACGGGTCCCTGGCAGGGCCTGATCGAGAACGCGCGGGCGGTCGCATCCGAGGATATCCGGCCGGGTGACGAGGACCGGGTCTTCTACCGCAAGCCCTGGTGGCAGAAGGTCATCATCATGGCCGGCGGCCCGGCGATGAACTTCGTGCTCGCGTTCGTGCTGTTCGCGGTCGTGATGATGGGCTTCGGCGTCCGTGAGCTGACGCCTGTCGTGTCCTCGGTGTCCAAGTGCGCCATCCCCGCAGCCGAGGCGGAGCACCGCGACTGCCGGCCGAGCGATCCCCTGACGCCCGCCGCCAAGGCCGGTCTGCGGCCCGGCGACCACATCGTCGCCGTCGGCGGCGCGCCGGTAGCCGACTGGGAGGCCGCGCAGCGGCTGATCCGCGAGCACGGCTCGGGGGTGACGACGCTCGGCATCGAGCGGGGCGGGCAGCGGGTCGACGTGAGTGTCGACCTGATCGCGCAGGACATGCCCTCGCTGACCGATCCCGACAAGGTCGAGAAGAACGTCGGCTTCCTGGGCGTGAGCCCGACCACCGTCGTCGAGAAGAAGGGCCCCGGCTACGTCGTCGGGCAGATGTGGGACCTGACCGAGCGCACCGCCGTCGCGATGGTCAACATCCCCAAGAAGATGGTCGGCGTGTGGAACGCCGCGTTCTCGGGCGAGAAACGCGACCCGAACGGGCCGATCGGCATCGTCGGGGCCGGCCGCATCGGCGGTGAGATCGCCGCCTCGGACCTCTCGGTCGAAAACAAGATCGAAATCTTCATCAACCTGCTGGCCGGGCTGAATCTCGCCGTGGGCATGTTCAACCTGATCCCGCTGCTGCCGCTGGACGGCGGCCACATCGCCGGCGGGCTGTGGGAGGGCGTCAAGCGGGCCTTCGCGCGGGTGCGCCGTCGGCCCGTCCCCGGTTACGTGGACGTGGCCAAGGCGCTCCCGCTGACGTACGTCATGGCGGCCCTGCTGGTCGTCATGGGCGGCCTTCTCATCTACGCCGACCTCGTCAACCCGGTCCGCCTGTCCGGCTGAGCCCCGCCGGGCAGGGGGCTACTCGCCCGTCGCCCCGTCGATGCGCTCGCGCAGCAGATCGGCGTGGCCGTTGTGGCGGGCGTACTCCTCGATCATGTGGCACATGATCCAGCGCAGTGAGTAGTGGACGCCCTGGCGGTCCGTCTTCGTCATCGCGTCCAGGTCGGCGCAGGCCTCCTCGGCCGCCCGCGCGTGCTCGATCTCCGCGTGCCAGGTCGCGAAGGCGTCCTCGGCGGACGCGGTGTCCACGTTGTCGAACTCGCCGTCCGGGTCGTCGTCGCTGTAGTAGATGCCGCCGAGGTCCTCGCCGTTCAGCCGCCGCCGGAACCAGGAGCGCTCCACGTCGGCCATGTGCCGTACGAGGCCGAGCAGCGACATGCTGGAGGGCGGCACGGAGCGCAGCCGCAGCTGCTCCTCCGTGAGGCCCTGACACTTCACCGCGAGGGTCTCACGGTGCCAGTCCAGCCAGGCGCGCAGCATCGCGCGCTCTCCCGCGACGACAGGGGGATCGATACGTGTGTCGGTCATCCTGGCATCCTGCCCCAAGCCGCGGCGCGGAGTCATGTCAAGTGAAGCTCGCCGGCCGGTATTCGAGCAGGACGACGCGGGAGTCGAGGACCCTGGTGCCGGCCAGTTCCAGCCCGGTGCGGGGGTAGCCGGCGTAGGCGGGCTCCCGGCCGTCGCCGCCCAACGTCAGGGGGAAGACCATCACCCGGAGCCGGTCGACCAACCCGAGCTCCATCAGGCTTCTCACCAGCGTGAGGCTGCCGATCGAGCGCAGCGGCACGTCCGACTCCTGCTTGAGCGCCGTGATCCGCTCGGCGAGGTCGCCGCGTACGAGCCGGGTGTTCTTCCAGGCGAGCGGCTCTCGCAGGGTGTTGGAGAAGACGGCCTTCGGCAGGTCGTTCATCCGGGTGCTCGCCTCGTCGGCGGCCGCGGACGAGATGGCCGCCAGCGCCTCATAGGTGACGCGCCCCATGAGCATCAGCTGCGGCTGCTCGGTCGCCTCGCGTATCCAGGCGTCGAGGCCGGGACCCGCGTAGCCGAAGAAGGGCCCCACGTCCACGCCGGCGGCGAAGCCGTCCATCGACACGAACAAGTCCGCTATGAGTTCAGCCACGGCGTGACCCCTTCAGCCCATCCGGTTCTGCTCAGCATTGTCCGAGACAGGACGCGATCTCGCGGCATTCCAGGGTCATGGCGCGCAGCATCGCGATGGCGGCCGTGCGGTCTCCACCCAACAGCGTGAGAGCCAGGTCGGCCACGACCTTCCCGAGGTTGTGCGCGGCCCGCGGTCGGCGCCACCGCTCCAGCTGCGCTCGAACTTTCCGTGAAAGCCCGAGGTCGGTTGCGTCGGCCGCTCATGATCCTCGCATGGACGAGTGTGTGAGAGTTCCTGACAGAGATCAATTTGTGACTTTATGATCATCCCTTGGCAGATTTGACCAAGATCGGGGGAAATTGTCATGCTGACTCGTAGGGACTCGCTCCGGCTGCTCGCCGGCGTCGCGGCGGGGGTGGCCGCCGTACAGGCCCGTCCCGCGGCCGCGGCGACCCGCACATGGAGCGTCACTGGGCAGAGCGCCCCGGCGCTGCAGCCGTTCGACGACACGCTCAAGAGCTTCATGCAGGCCCGTGCCATCCCGTACGCGTCGCTGGCGGTGGTGTGCCAGGGCAGGCTGGTGCTGGCGCGCGGCTACAACTGGACGGAGAACACCGGCCTGCAGGCCGGGCCGACCTCGCTGTTCCGTGTGGCGAGCATGAGCAAGCCGGTGACCGCCACCGCGATCATGAAGCTCGTTCAGGACGGCAGGCTGAGCTTGTCCGCCAAGGTGGCGCCCATGCTGGGGCTCAGCACCGCCGCCGACTCCGACCTCGGCGACGTCACCGTGCTCCACCTGCTCCAGCACGTCGGCGGCTGGGACCGCGACAAGTCATTCGATCCGATGTTCCAGGACTTCGCGATCAGGGACCAGCTCCACGTGCCGCTGCCGGTGACGCAGGCGAACATCATGGACTACACGTCGAGGTTCGAGCTCTACGCCCCTCCCGGCACCCACTTCGCCTACTCGAACTACGGCTACATGCTGCTCGGCAAGGTCATCGAGAAGGTCACCGGCCTTCCCTATGACACGTACGTCCGCCAGAACGTGCTCTCCCCGGTCGGGATCCAGCGCATGGTCCTCGGCCGCACCGCGCAGAGCCTGCGGCAGCCGACGGAGGTGACCTACTCCTCGCAGTACAGCGGGACGACCGTGCTCGACGCCTCCGGAGCCCTTGTGCCCTTCCAGTACGGCGCCTTCAACCTGGAGAACATGGCGGCGCACGGGGGCTGGCTCTCCTCGGCCGTCGACATGGCGAAGTTCACCACGATCTTCGACGCCCCCGGACTGCTCACTTCGTCGAGCATCACGCAGATGTTCGCCCAGCCCGCCATCGTGGACCCCGACGGCTGGTACTACGGCCTCGGCTGGTTCGTCCGCCAGGTCACCGGCGGCCTCAACACCTGGCACGACGGCTCGCTCCCGGGCACCTCCACGCTCATGGTCCGGCGGTGGGACCGGCTGAGCTGGGTGGTGCTCTTCGACCAGCGCGACGACCCCTCGGGCCTCGGCTACGGCGACATCGACCCCCTGCTCCACCAGGCGGCGAACGCCGTCGGCTCCTGGCCGACGACGAACCTCTTCCCCAGCTACGGGCTCTGACCTCCGCCACCCGCCGCCGGCGGCCACCGGCGAATTCGCCCGTGGCCGCCGGGCGGGTCCGCGTACCGTGCCGGGTCGTCACGTGGGCCGGTGATCAGCCGCCACTGCCGGCTACGTGCGGTGCCGCCGGGTGCGCGGGTGCCGTTGACGGCCTCCGCCCGTCATCGCGCGCCCGTCATCGCGCGCCCGTCATCGCGCGCCGAAGAACTCACGCAGAGCCCGGGCCACGACGAGCGGGGCTCCGTCGTCCTCCGGCCCCGAATGCCCGACCCCCGGCAGGTCGACGCTTCGCGCGTGCGGGAGCACCTCGGAGAGTTTCCGGAGCGCGAGACGCAAGTACGCCGCGCTCTTCGTACCGCCGAGGAGCAGCACCCGCGCATCGAGCGCCGCATAGTCCATGACCGTGTCGGCCGTCTCCCTGATCACCTGTACGTCGAATCGCAGTGTCGGGATGAGCGCCTCGACCGGCACCTCATCGGGGGATCCGTCGCCCTGCAGGCGCGCGCCGATCGCCAGGAGCGGCACGAGGGCGAAGCGGGGGGTCCTGGTGAACAACGACGGCTCGGCGTCCAAGCCTTTCATCCCCGTGACCAGAGCGGACGCGGATCCTCCCGCAGCGATCTCGCGGTCGAAGCGCGCCACCCAGTCCGTCGGCACCGAGCCGCCGATAGACAACGGAGGCTCATACAGGGCGATCCGGTCAAGGGCGGGCGTGACCAGGGCCGTATGCAGGGTGACGAGCGCGCCCGCGCTCAGGCCGAAGATCTGCGACGCGCCGGTCGCCGTGACGAGCGCCTGGAGGTCTTCGACCTCCCGTGTGACGCTGAAGTCGGCGCCGTGAGGGCCGCTCAGCCCACGTCCGCGCCGGTCGGGCACATAGACGGTGAACGAGGTCGATAAGGCGGCGGCGAGCTTCGTGAAGTGCTGCGACGCCAGCATCGCGCCGTGTACGAGGATCAGCCCGGGGCCGTGGCCACTGCGGCGGTAGCCGATCACGGTCCCGTCGGCCGAACGAACCTGTTCGCGCACGGTGCGCGGCGAATCCTTCATCGCGCGCCTACAACCGGGACGAACAGGCGCATCGCCCGCTTGCCGGCCTCCACCGCCGTGTTCCCGCGTTCCAGCAGGTCGTGCTGGTATTCGTCCAGAGCCGAGATCGGGTCCCGCCGGCCCTGATCGACCCCGGCCAGCCGCACGCTCAGCCGTACGGCGTCCAGCGTCGCGGTGCCGGCGCCGTTCCCGCCGCTGGCCGGCGTCAGGTGGGCCGCGTCGCCCAGCAGCGTGACGCGGCCCACCTGCCACGGCGGCATCGGGCGGTCGTGGACCTTGGAGCGGCCCACACCACTCATGTCGGCGCTGCGTACCAGGTCCCGCAGGTCGTATCCGGCTTCCACCACCCGGGCGACGAGGCCGTCGCCACCTTCAGGCGTCTCATCGCCGCCCTGATCGCCGCGGGTGTCCCCGCCGACACGGCCACCATCGCCGTGGACACGGTCCTGGCCTACGTCAACGGCTACACGATCGAAGAACAGGCCCGCAAGACCGGAGTCGACGGCTGGCCCAGAGAGCGCCGGGACCGCGCCTTCCCCGACGGCCTCGAATTGATCATCGCCGGTGTCAGAGGAACTCTGCCGTCTTGACGTCGGCTTCGGCCGGGCCGCCCCGCCACCCGCCGTCTACGGACCACTCCTCGCGGGCGCGGATGTTCCTGGCGTGGCCGACCAGCCCGCCGCCGTCGGGCTACGAGCCGACGGTCATCACCGGCAGTATCGGCGGCATCGTGGGTGCCTGACCTTTCCGGGCCGTCCAGCGTCGTCCACGTGCCCACCATCGTCCGCGAGCGTCGTCACCCAGTTCGTCACGGAGAGACGCTCCGCCGGCGGCTTGCCGGACCGAGGTCACGTCCGTCACAAACCTCGATGTCCGTGATCGTCGTCGCGGTGGGGTCCAAGCTCAGCCAGATGACGTCTTCACCGTTGCGTTCCAACTGCACCACCCAGCAACCTGAGGAACCTCGCGGGGCCGTCAAGAGGTTGGTGCACGTGGACCTACAGGTGCACGCGCCGTAGAACAGCAGGTCCTCAACCGTGTCGGCAAGAGGGTCGTTCTCGTCCTCCCGCAGTAGAGAGATGATCTCAGCGGTGAGGTCGGGAAACACATCCGCCAGGCGGGGATGTTGTCCGGCAGTCATGGATTGCACGCTACACAAACGGGCATCTCGCTCGTAATGAGCGCCTGCTCGCAAATGGGAGCCAGTCACGACGGTAGGGAACTCCCCGCCCTGCTGTAGAGGCAGTTACGGCGCAGTGGCGCCTGGCAGCGTAAGCCGACGTTGCTGTATTTCGCTGCTGTAAAGCCCAAGGTTCGGTTTTTAGACCAGATCTCGACCAGGGCCACCTACTCCGATTGTCGAATTCTGTGGACCGCGGGTGATTCAAAAGGCTCGAAGCCATTGATCGAGGACGGCGAAGTCTTCGTCGGCGAGTCCCCTGTATGACTCCACGTGGTGAAGGAGAGCCCGACCGCTGTGGTGTACGGAGACCCACTCCCTATCGGCGTCGGTGATCTCATCGTCGACCCAGGCGAACGGGCGTCCGCCCGCCCAGTTCACCAGGGTCCGGGTCTTCCAGCAGAGCCCGAACCATTGGTCCTCACGTTTGTGCTGGTCGGCTGGCTCCGGCCAGCTCACGACAGGCAGTCGCGGCAGCCCGATCCGGGGTGCTATCTCGGCATTCGCCTCCTCTTCCCAGGTCGTCGCCCAGACGAGTTCGCAGGGCAGCGCTGCCAGCCGACTCCCCATCTCGGAGGTGAGCCGCGCCAAGCGCGAGTCCGGTGTAGTGCCCCGCGGTGCGCGTTGCGGGTCCTCGCCGAAGGGGAGAAGCGGTCCGTCGACGTCGAGGAAGAGCAGCGGGCGTTCAGTATGACCGGTCATGCTGCCCTGACCTCGTCACGTTCGGTGAGTACGCCGCGTTCGAAAATGTCGAGACCGAACATGCAGGCAGGCGGCTTGCGGGCCTAGTACATCGAGATGTGCACGTGGTCGTAGTGGTTGGCGGTGATTCCGCCGCGGTCGGACATGGTCCGCCAGCCCGGATGGCCGAGGTTGTAGATGCGCTGCTGCCAGATCACGTACATCACGCCCAGCTTCGGCCCGTTCTTGATGGCCCAGGCGGCCAGGCTGTCGCCGAGCGCCTTCATCTCGGGCGAGGGCATGGCGCCGCCCGAGCTCATCATGAAGTCGCAGGCGCGCCCGAGGGGGTGCTCGCCGCTGTTCTCCGCGCGGTAGCAGCCGACCGGAAACCGCAGGTCGAAGTTCTTTTCGACCTCGCTGCGGGTGAGCCGCATCCGGGGCGTGATGTTGTCGGAGCCGCTGGGCAGCTCCGGCGCCCACGACCCGCCCCCGCGCTTTCCCGGCGCGATCGGGATCAGCGCGTCGAGCTTGTCCTTGATCTCGTCGATGAGATCCTCGGCGTCCTCGCGCTGTCCGGCGACCTCGGCGGCCTGCGTCTTCAGCTGCCCGGTCAGAGTCTTGGCGGCGTCCGCGGCCCGCTGCCGTTCGGCGCGGACCTGGTCGAAGTGTGCGAGCCTGGCGGCCTGCTCCTCCTTGAGCTGGTAGTTCAGCGCGGCGGTGTTCATGTCGGGCAGCGCCATCGCGCTCTCGGTCTGGTAGCGCAGCCCGGCCAGCTGCCGTACGGCGTCGCTGGCGGCCTCGTAGTCGGCCTCCGCCTTGGCCAGCCGGCCTCGGGCCGCCTTCTCCTCCACGCGGGCCTTGGCGAGGGCGACGCGTTTGGCGTTGTAGTCGCCGATCAACCGGTCGACCTTCTTCCGCAGGTCCGACAGCTCCTTCTTGAGCTGCTTCTCCGTCGGTTTGGGATCGGCGGCACCAGGCGCGGCCGTGCCGAACACGAGGACGGCCGAGGCGAGCACGCCGACAGCCAGGGGGAACGCGCGGGGCAGAGCCCACTCCTCTCCATCTGCCGACCGGGTTAGCTGACGGGTTCGGGCTGGAGAAGCCCGGGCAGGCCACTGCCTTGACCCCAGGTGCGTGATTGGGTCCCCGGCTCCCGGGCGGGGCGCCCGGGATTAGGCGTACCGGTTGTGACGGCCGGTGTCAGGGATACTAGTGGTAAAGAAACCGTGGCTGCCACCAAAGTCGCAACCAACCGGAGATCAAGCCGTTATCGCTTCGCGAAGCATCCGGGCCGCCTCCTCAGGCAGCACGTCGTTGACGAACGCGCCCATGGCCGACTCCGATCCGGCGAGGTACTTCAGCTTGTTCGGCGCGCGCCGGATCGTGAAGAGCTGCAGGTGGAGGTAGGCGAGGTCGCGCCGGTAGGCGACCGGGGCCTGGTGCCAGGCAGCGACGTACGGCATGACGACACCGAACAGCCCGTCCAGGCGGCGCAGCACCTCGATGTAGAGCGGCGCGAAGGCGGCCCGTTCCTCGGGCGACAGCGCGGGGATGTCGGGCACCTGACGGTGCGGGTAGACGTGCACCTCGAACGGGTAGCGCGCGGCGGCCGGGACGAAGGCCGTCCAGTGCTCGTTGGCGGCCACCACCCGGGGGCCCTTCCGCTCTGCGGCCAGGACGTCCGCGAACAGGTTGCCGCCCTGATGGCGGGCGGCGGCGTCCAGCATCTGCCGCGTACGCGGCGTGACGTACGGATAGGCGTAGATCTGGCCGTGGGGGTGCGGCAGCGTGATGCCGATCTCGGCGCCGCGGTTCTCGAAGCAGAAGACCTGCTCCACGCCGGGCAGCGAGGACAGCTCGGCCGTACGGTCGGCCCACGCCTCGACGACCAGCTCGGCATGCTCGTCGCCCAGTGAACTGAACGACGCGTCGTGGTCGGAGGTGAAGCAGACGACCTCACAGCGCCCGATCCCCGGCCGCACCTCGCTCAGCCCGCCCACCTGCTCGTACGCACCGGTGTTGAAGCTGAACGACGGGAAGCGGTTCTCGAACACCGCCACCTCGTACGGCGAGGGGATCTCCGAGCCGGGATGGCCCGGGCAGAGCGGGCACTCATCGGCGGACGGCAGGTGGGTGCGCGTCTGGCGGTGCCGGGCCACGGCCACCCACTCGTCCATCAGGGGGTCGTAGCGCAACTCGGAGGCGAGCGGACGTGGCGGCAGGTCCCTGGTGTCGATGGCGCTGTGATCGGCGTCGTCGCGCCGGTCGAAATAGATCAGCTCACGGCCGTCGGCGAGATGGGTGATGGTGCGCTTCACAGAGCGGTCTCCAGCTTCACGGTGCGGTTTCCCGGGTCACAGCGGGCTTCCAGATGTCCGGGGGCACAGCGGGCTTCCTGCAGAGGTCCGGCGTCACAGTGCGGTCTCCAGCTCGGTCTCCCCGGACGGATCGGCGAGGAGGAGCTCGCCTGCGTGCTCCGAAAGCGCGGCGCGCGCCTCCTCCGGCAGGCCGACGTCGCTCACGACCACGCCGGCCTCGCCGAGGGCGGCGATCGTGCTGATGCCGATCGTCCCCCACTTGGTGTGGTCGGCCAGGACCACGAGCTGCTGGGCGGCCGCGACGAGGGCGCGGTCGGTCTCCGCCTCCAGCAGGTTCGGCGTGGTGTAACCGGCCCGGACGCTCATGCCGTGCACGCCGAGCATGAGCGTGTCGACGTTCAGGGAGCGGACGGCCGCCACGGCCACCGGGCCGACCAGCGCGTCGGAGGGCGTGCGCACGCCTCCCACCAGCACCACGGTCTGGTCGGGCCGTCCCGCCCGATGGAAGACGTCGGCCACCTGGACGGAGTTGGTGATCACGGTCAGCTCGGGCACGTCCACCAGGTGGTGGGCCAGTGTCCAGGTCGTGGTCCCGGCCGAAAGGGCGACGGAGCTGCCCGGCCGTACGAGCATGGCGGCTCGGCGGGCGATGGCCTCCTTCTCGGCCTGCTGTCGCACCGACTTGGCCGCGAAGCCCGGCTCCTCCGTCGAGCCGGTGCCGGTGGCGGTCGCCCCGCCGTGCACCTTGACGATCAGGCCGCGTTCCGCGAGGACCTCCAGGTCGCGGCGGATCGTCATGTCCGAGACCCCGAGGTCGCGCACGAGCTGCGCGACGCGCACCCCGCCGGTTCTGCGTACCCTCTCCAGGATCGCCTGCTGCCGTTGCTGGGCCAGCATCCACCACTCCTGTCAACAGATTCAAACAAATTATGCCCCACGCACGTGGAGACATGTTGAGTTGGGGTCCGGGTACTTGCCGCCGGCGGTCCGGGGGAGGACAGTGAGCGAAAGCCGTACTCGACGGAAGGCGGTCGTGATGGGCAGGCGCGCACGCAAGTCCAAGGCACGCAAGAAGAAGAAGGCCAACCACGGCAGGCGGCCCACAGGGCGGTAGCCCTGCGATAGGGCCGTGCGGTAGCCCTGCGACAGGACCTGTGCGGTAGGCGCTGCGATAGGACCTACGGGTTCCTGCCCCAGGCGGCGAGCAGATGAGTCTGCTGGTCGGCGCCGGCCGGAACGCCTCGCTCATCCCCGATCACCCCCGCCTCGCGGTAGTCCTCCCGCGCCTTCTCGAACCATTCCGAGCAGGAGGCGACGAGTTCGGGGTCGAGCCGTTCCGGCCCGCCGATGGCACGTGCCAGGTCCCAGGTGTGGATCAGCGCGTCCGCGAACAGCTCGGTGATGTACTCCTCGCCCGGCACGTCGCCGAAGGACAGGTGGGTCACGCTGGTCAGGGCGCCCTCGGCGTACACCGCCTGGACGGCGCCCTGCGCGGAGGCCTCGAACGCCTTGAGCGGGTCCTCGCCGAGCACGTCGCCCTCGAAGGCGTCCCCCACCTCGGCGACCGTACGGCCGGACAGCAGCTCGGGGGCCCACAGGTTCTCGGCCACGACGTGGTTGACGAGCCCCCGGACGTCCCAGTCGACACAAGGAGTCGGCAGCTCCCACTGTCCGCGGCGGACGAGATGGAGGCGGTCCCCGAAACCGTCCAGCGCCCTGCGGTACGCGTCACGGATGTCGATCATGTCCCCTCCTCGCCACGAACTCCCCATTCGACCGTAACTCTTCTCGACGATCAGTCATACACGCTCACAGGGGAGGGAACGTCCGGGTCAAGGGAGATGCTGCTCGACCCAGACGATCTTTCCGTACGGGGTGGGCCGGGTGCCCCAGCGGTAGGCGAACCGCTTGATCAGCTGGAGACCGCGGCCGGTGTCCTCGTCGGGGGTGGCCGTGCGCGGGGCGGGAGCGGCGGGGGAGCCGTCGACGACCTCGACCACCAGCGTGCGGCCGCGCAACATGCGCAGCTCGATCGGCGGCCAGCCGTGTTTGAGCGCGTTGGTGACCAGTTCGCTCACAATGAGCTGGGTGCTGTCCACCAGGCCGCTCAGCCCCCACCTCTGCAGGGTGCTGCGGACGAAGCGGCGGGCGTGCGAGACGAACCTCGGGTCGGACGGCAACGGGCAGGTCGCCACCTCGTCCGGGTCGAGATCGCGCACCCGGGCCACCATCAGGGCGATGTCGTCACGCTCGTGGCCGGCCCGCTGGCTGCTGATGATCACGTCGCACATGTCCTCCAGGTCCTCGATCGGACCGGCGAGCAGGCGGCGCAGCCCCATGATCCCGGCGTCCAGGTCCCGCTCCCGGCTCTCCACGAGGCCGTCGGTGTAGAGGGCGAGCACGCTTCCGGCCGGCAGGACCAGCTCGCGCGACTCCAGCGGGTCGCTGCCGATGCCGAGGGGCAGGCCCGAGGGCAGCTCGATGATCTCGGTCGACCGGTCGGGGTGCAGCAGGATCGGCGGCACGTGTCCGGCACGGGCGAGCGCGCAGTTGCGCGTCACCGGGTCGTAGACGGCGTAGATGCACGTGGCGATCTGGCTCGGGTCGAGGTCCTGACTCATCAGGTTGAGCCGGAACAGCACCTCGTCGGGCGGCAGGTCGAGGCTCGCGAGCGTCCGCGCGGCCGTGCGGAGCTGGCCCATGGTCGCGGCGGCCCTGGTCCCGTGGCCCATGACGTCGCCCACCACCAGGGCGGTACGGCACCCGGGCAGGGCGATCACGTCGTACCAGTCGCCCCCGACGCCCATCAGGTCGCTGGCGGGCAGGTAGCGCGAGGCGATGTCCATGCCGAGCGCCTGCGGCAGTTCGACGGGCAGCAGGCTGCTCTGCAGGGTCAGCGCGGTCCTGCGCTCCCTGGTGTACAGCCGCGCGTTGTCGATGCACACGGCGGTGCGGGCGGCCAGGTCCTCGGCCACCACCACGTCCTGCTCCTCGAACGGCAGGCTGCCCGGGTGCCTGGTGAAGATCAGGCACCCGAGGACCCTTCCCCGCGCTCGCAGGGGCACCGCGAGGAACGAGGAGTCGGTCAGGAGCGAGGCGACCGCCTCCTCCCGGTCCAGGCTGGCGCCGATCAGCCGGGCGCTCTCCTTGTCGAGTGCCGGGTACATCAGCGGTTTGCCGCCGGCCATGCACTGGGCCTGCGGAAGGATCGCCGGGTAGACCGTCGCCTCGCCGACGGGGAAGGCCGTCGTCCAGGCGTCCGGATCGGCACCGGCCACGCCCAGGGCGACCCGGCGTACGAGGGTGGTCCCGTCCACCGGCCTGGACGACAACTCGCCGTCCGCCATGAGGCGGTCCTGCACCATCACGGCCGCCGCGTCGGCGAAGCGGGGGACCGCCACGTCGACGAGCTCCCGGCTCGTCTCGGATAAGTCGAGTGTGCTGCCGATCCGCCGGCTCGCCTCGTTCAGGAAAGCCAGCCGCTCGTGCGCGGACGCGGCGCTGCTGCGGCGCCACTGCGCCCGGTTACCCGGGGCGGGGTCCTTGATGACGCAGTTCCGGTTCAACGATTTCTCCGGAGAGAGCGGATGGTGTTCCAGAATCGTATGGAGCTGATACCGCGCATTTCAGCCGTTTGACATGAGTGCTCCGGTCGGTATGACGGCGCGATGGCGCAGCCGTACCCGCCGGTCAAGGGACGAAACGGATATCGGCGGGCATGCGTCACATCAGACGGCGGGCAGGTGCGCGAGGGCCGCGTCGATCCGCTCCTGCGGAAGCGTGAAATCCTCAAGGCGGCCGGCGAGACGGCTCTCGTAGGCGGGCAGGTCGAAGTGGCCGTGCCCGCACAGGGACATCACGATGACCTTCTCCTCGCCCGACTCGGCGCACCGCAACGCCTCCGCGATCGTCGCGGCCACCGCGTGGGAGGGTTCGGGAGCCGGCACGATCCCCTCGGCCCTGGCGAAGCGGATCCCCGCGTCGAAGCACTCGGTCTGCGTGACGGCCACGGCCTCCACCAGGCCCAGCGCGTAGATGTGCGAGAGCAGCGGCGACATGCCGTGGTAGCGCAGCCCGCCGGCGTGGATCGGGTCGGGCACGAACGTGTGCCCCAGCGTGTGCATCTTCATCAGCGGCGTGAACCCCGCCGTGTCGCCGAAGTCGTACGCGTAGGTGCCCCGGGTCAGGGACGGGCAGGCGGCGGGCTCGACGCTCCGCAGCACGGGGTTCATGCGCCCCGCCAGCTTCTCGCGCAGGAACGGGAAGGCCAGCCCGGCGAAGTTGGAGCCGCCGCCGGTGCAGCCGATCACCACGTCGGGGGTCTCGCCGAGGACGGCCAACTGCTCCAGCGCCTCCTCGCCGATCACGGTCTGGTGCAGCAGAACGTGGTTGAGCACCGAGCCGAGGGCGTATCGCGTGTCGTCGTGCTGCCCGGCGACCTCGACCGCCTCGCTGATCGCGATGCCCAGCGACCCCGTGCAGTGGGGGTCCTCCGCCAGGATCCTGCTGCCCGCCGTGGTCACGGCCGACGGGCTGGCGTGCAGGGTCGCGCCGTAGATCTTCATCAGCGTGCGGCGGTACGGCTTCTGCTCGTACGACGCCCTGACCATCCAGACCTCGCAGGCCAGGCCGTACTGCCCGCAGGCGAACGCCAGGGCGGAGCCCCACTGGCCCGCGCCGGTCTCGGTGGTCAGCCTCCGCACGCCCTCCCGCGCGTTGTAGTACGCCTGGGGGACCGCCGTGTTGGGCTTGTGCGAGCCCGACGGGCTGCCGCCCTCGTACTTGTAGTAGATCCGCGCGGGCGTGCCGAGGACGCGTTCAAGCCGCCGGGCGCGGATGAGGGGCGTGGGCCGCCAGAGGCGGTAGACGTCGAGGACGCCGTCAGGGATCGGGACGAACCGCTCACCCGACACCTCCTGCTCGATCAGCGCCGCCGGGAAGAGCGGTGCGAGGTCGTCGGGGCCGACCGGCTGCAGCGTCGCCGGGTGGAGCACCGGCGGGGGAGGCGTGGGCAGATCGGGGACGACGTTGTACCAGTTCCGGGGAATCCGGGACTCGTCGAGAAGGACCCTGGTCGGCTCGCCCATAACTCCCAGTGTCCGCGCCGGGGGCCCATCGGGAAAGGGCGTTTGCCGATGTGGCCGGACCCGGTCAGACGGCTGCGTCAGGTGGTTCCGCCCGAGCGCCAGTAGACGTTGGCCTCCCGGGTGAGGAACCCCTCGTCCACCAGATAACGGCGCAGCGCGGCGTAGTCGTCGTGGAACGCCCGCAGCGCCACGTCGACCTCCTTCTCCGGATAGCGCACACCCACCTCGAACACCTGCGCGATGTAGTCGAGCACGATCAGCCGTTTGGCCCTCTTCACGGGGATGGAGACGAGCCGCCCGCCGACCAGGAACGCGTCCATCGGATCCGCCGGCGTGGAGGGGATCGTGCGCAGCAGATCGCGGAAGGTCTCGGGCCGCGCCCGCCAGCCGTCCCCGTCCCGTACGGCGAGGCCGCCCCGCTCCAGCCGGTCCAGGGCCTTGGACACCCCTTCCCGGTCGAGCCCGGTGACCTTGTCGAGCGGCTCACCGGGACGCAGGACCAGTCCGGCGAGGACCCGGAGCGTGTCGTCCTGCCCGAGTAGCCCGAGCACGCGGGAGATGTGCTTGTCGATCACCTGTCCACGGTATTGCGTGGATGAAGACCGTAGGAAACCTGGAGGGCGACGTGACCGCTCAACTGGATCACACGATCGTGCACAGCAGCGACCGCTTCGAGTCCGCCCGGTTCCTGACCGGGCTGCTCGGTGAGCCCGAGCCCGGCGCTTTCGGGCCGTTCGCCACGGTCCGGGTCGGCAACGGCGTGACGATCGACTACGCCGACTCGATCGTCGACCGGGACCGGATCGTCATGCAGCACCTGGCGTTCCTCGTCTCTGAGGACGAGTTCGACGACATCTGCGCCCGCATCGCCGAGCGGGGCCTGCCCTACTGGGGCGGCCCCCACCACCAGGAGCCGCAGCAGATCAACCACCGCCACCACGGCCGCGGGGTGTACGTGGACGACCCCGACGGCCACGCCATCGAGTTCCTCACCCATCCGTACGTGGAGGAGGAGTGACTTTCAGCGGGTCTGTGTCCGGCCCCGGTCGAACACGGCGCGCCTGCGGGCGGCGAAATCCTCAGGGCTGGTGATGGCGAGCCCGTCCCGGCCGGTCTCCAGTTCGGCCCGGAGGCCGTCGGCGCCGGTGCCGTCGCGCAGGAGGTCGTAGATCTCCCGGATCCTGCCCAGCGTCTCCGGCGTCGTCGTCGCGATGCTCTGCGCGAGCTCAACGGCCCGGGGCAGCAGCCGGTCGTGCGCGACGACCTCGTTCACCAGGCCGATGCGCAGTGCCAGGGAAGCGTCGACGAAGTCCCCGGTGAACGTCATCTGCCGGGCCCATGACTGCCCGACGGCCTGGCTGAGCCGGGCCGTCATGCCCCAGGAGGGCACGATGCCGACGCGGGTGTGGGTATCGGCGAACCTCGCCCGTTCGCTGGCGATCCTGAAGTCGCAGGCGAGGGCGAACTCCAGACCACCGGTCACTGCCACGCCGTTGACCGCCCCGATGACGGGCACCGGGAAGTTCCGCAGCGGGAGGATGGAGTCGGGGTGGCCGATCTGCACCGCCGCTTCGAGTTCGCCGAGGTCCAGGCCCGCGCAGAAGGCGGGGTCGGCCCCGGTGAGGACCATCGCGCGCAGGCCGGGCTCCTCCGCGAGTCGCTTGAGCGTGTCATGGAACTCTTCGAGCAGCGCCTTGGAGATCGCGTTGTACTTGCGCGGACGGTTCAGCGTCACGACCGCGACGGCCTCGGAGGGCCGGTCGACGAGGACCAGGTCACCCATGATGCTCCTCAGGGTTCCGGGGGTAGCGAGAACAGGTTATAGAAAGGTGCCGGCCCCCGGACGTCACGCCGGTGCGCGAGTGGCCCGCCCGCAGGATCAGCGGTCACCTGGGCCGTTCGGCTCGAACTCTCGTCAAGATCATGGTACGCATCGTTTATGCGGCGCTCTGTGGCGATATCTCTGATGACCGCGATCGTCGCCGCCTTCGGCGCCGCCGTCATCGCCACCTTCGCGCTGATTCTCCCCGCCCCTGGTTCCACCACGCCGTACCGCGCGCCCACCGCGTCGGGACGGCCGACGGAATCGGCCCTCGACGCGTCCACGATGCCCGAGCTCTGGTATCAGGACGCGGAGACCGCGAGAAGAGTGGTCACCGCTCTCGGATTCGTCCCGGAGATACACACCGTGGACGGCGAGGAGATGAAGGCCCCGACGGATTGGATCGTGGCCGGTCAGGAACCGGCTCCGGGAACCCTCCTCAAGAGCACCATTCCGATCGTGTTCTATGTCACGCGCAAGGACATGCCCGTGCCCAGCCCCACCACGGCGACCGCAGACCCGTATGAGCCGGCCCATGATCTCCACGCCCGGCAGAACCCGACCGAAGGCCGAGGACGTCGTGGGCGTTGACTGGATCCGGATGCGGCCCGTGCCGGGTGCCTCCCCAGAGGTCCTGGTCGTGCTCGTCCAGCAGCAGGCCGCGGCGTTCGCGGCCACGGGCAACTGGTTCGAAGGGGAGTTCGATCATCTCCAGGTCGACGCCGGCCCGGGATCATGCGAGCTCGTACACCACGTGGACGTGGACTCCGGCCCTGACAGTTACCGGCGGGTGAGCGCTTTCGTCCTCAGCCCCGTCTTCCCCGCAGAGTGGCGGCTGGCGGCCTATCGCAGCTATCTGCCCGCGGAGCTTCCGGACCGTCTGCACCGTTGGCGGTCGCACCTCGACCAGATCCGTCGCGGGGCCCATCGCGACTACCTGCACGCGTGGTACTGCTACGCGATGACGCGGCAGGTCGCGCTGCGATGGCAGGTGCTCCGCGATCAGGCTGCCACCGCCCGGGACCGCACGAACACCTGGGCCACGCGTCCGGCACTCATCCCCGTCCGAGAACAGATCCTGGCTCTTCCACTCCCGGCCGTACCACCGGCCCCTCATTGGGGCGCAGACGCCCCAACCGAGGCGAGGCTTCCCGTCCACAGCGATCTCATGGTGGAACTCGCTCGGTCGTGGAACTCCCTGGTTCCCAACAGACAGAAGGTCCGAATCCAACAGCCTCCCGACTTCGACGATTTCGTGGAAACCGCCTTGGACGATGCGGCTCTCACCGACTGCCTCGACTGGATGGATCGAGCCACCCAGGACGGCTACGGGCTGCTCCTCGACTGGTGACTGACGGAGCCCTGGTCACACAGTTGGTCGCCCCAGTCGCCCAGGGAACGGACAAGGCCGCTCCCGGCGAGCGGAAGCGGCCTATGTAGTACGTGAGAGCTGGTCGGGGCGACAGGATTTGAACCTGCGACTTCTTGCTCCCAAAGCAAGCGCGCTACCAAGCTGCGCCACGCCCCGTCTCGTCGGGTACGCGAGCGCTCCGAGACTCCGGTACGCTTACGCCCTGACGACCGGATGAAGTCTAGACCAGATGGACACCGGGCGCGCGCGGACGTAGCTCAATGGTAGAGCCCCAGTCTTCCAAACTGGCTACGCGGGTTCGATTCCCGTCGTCCGCTCTCACCACGAAAGGCCAGGTCACCCGCACGGGGAGCCTGGCCTTTGTGATCTCACGACACTGTTTCCGATCTTCCGTGCCACATATGTTTGTTCCAGGTCCGGCGGAAGCTGGAGCGCCGGAGGCGAGCGCCCTTGGGGCCGATGAAGACCCAGCCGTCCGCCGCCTTGTCCAAGTAGCGCTCGACATGCTCGCGAAGCTGGGGGAGGAGTTCCGGAGGGATGGCGACCACCCGACGACCGGAACGCGCCGGCCCGCTGTCGCTTCGCGATGGGTGCAGACGGGAAGATCAGACAGGGGAGAAGCCTGCGGGGCCGCGCCTACTCGCTGAGCAGCACCCAAACAGCTGACAGGCCAGCGTGTGCCGTTATCTGCCGCGTTACGACGTCCACAAGGTCATCGGCGACGTTTGCGGGGAGATCCCCCTCTATGGACACCTGCCAGCCGACATCCTCGGCCGAAAAGGAGACGTCAACATCCCGCACCCGAATCCGGTGATCGCCCCAGCCGTCCACGAGGCAAGCCTCCCACCCGTCAGGGGTGAGGACGCGCGCAAGATCTCGCGCGTGTATGGGGATCCATTCCGGCCCGTCCTCTGGCCTGATCAGATATGCACGAGTCTCCTGCATGATCCATACCGTGCCACGAGCGTGCCAGTCATAGCGGGGAATCAGCACGCCATCCTCCCGGGCATGGAAGGCGCGGACCCCCCGACGGGCAGGTCCTCGCGACCGAGGAGAACGGCGGAGTAAGAGGGGCCGACCTCCGAAGCGCCGGGCGAGCCTCCTTTCGGATGCCCTGTCTCTGACCCGGATCTCGCAAACCTGGAGCGAGGTGACGGGGGGAACGGGCGGACGCTGAGAAAGGGTCAGTCGCCGGTGCGGAAGAGGGCCCAGACGGCCTTGCCGCCCTCGTCCAGCGCGTCCCAGCCCCACGCCTGGCTGTAGGTCTCGACGATGTAGAGGCCGCGTCCGTGCTCGGAGACGAAGTCGGGCTGCACGGGCGACGGCGCCTGGTCGCTCGGATCCGAGACGGCGAGCAGCACGTGCGGGGCGATGCGCAGGAGCGTCAGTGTTATCGGCCGGTCGTCGGAGCGGTTCGCCGGATACAGCGCGTAACGAACCGCGTTCGTCACCAGTTCGCTCACGACCAGTGCCGCGTCGTCACTCAGTTCCGACAGACCCCACTGTTGCAAGGTCGTCCGCGTGACGTCACGCGCGGTCTTGACGGAGTCGGCCTGCGGGGCCAGGGGGCACATCGTCGTATCGGACGCCCCTGCCGCCCTCCGGAACCAGCCGAATCCCACGTCGCGGGTCAGCTGGCCGCCGGGTTTGGGCTCGTCCGACATGGTTGCCCGTACCTCCCGCTGGCCTGTATCGAGGACTGGTGCACATTTGGCCCAATATGCACCTAGACATGATGGATCAGCGCCTCCCGCCGCTGCAAGACCCAAATGCACGTGCAATTGTCACGTGCATACGCACAATGCGGTAGTGCTAACCGTCAGGGACACGTAGATCAGACCTTGTCATCGGAGCCCGAAGTGGTGACACTGTGTGGGCTGGGGGTGTCGTGCGGGTCGTCCCTTGGCGGCACACAAGGCCGAGGTGAGAGGGAGGCGCCGTGATACAGATCCAGGCTGGATCGGGTCCGACGGCTCTGCGCATCCTTCTCGGTTCCCAGCTCCGCAAGCTTCGTGAGAGCAAGGGCATCAGCCGTGATCAGGCCGGCCAGTGCATCCGGGCGTCCGAATCGAAGATCAGCCGGATGGAGCTGGGCCGGGTCGGATTCAAGGAACGCGACGTGGCCGACCTTCTCGCCCTCTACGGAGTGGAGGACGAGGAGACGCGCGTTGTCGTGATGAACCTGGTCGATCAGGCCAACGAGCCCGGCTGGTGGCACCGGTTCAACGACCTGCTGCCCTCGTGGTTCCAGGCCTACGTCGGCCTGGAGGAGGCCGCCGAGCGCATCCGCACCTACGAGGTGCAGTTCGTTCCCGGCCTGCTGCAGACAAAGGAGTACGCGCGGGCGGTCATCATGGCCGGCGCGGTCGGCGCGGCGCCGGAGGAGATCGCCAGGCGGGTGGACCTGCGGCTGGAACGCCAGCGCATCCTCGACGGCGAGAACAGCCCGAAGTTCTGGGCGGTGATCGACGAGGCCGCGCTGCGCCGCCCGATCGGCGGCGTCGAGGTGATGCGGGGTCAGATCCAGCACCTCATCGACCTGATGAACCAGCCCAACGTGACGATCCAGGTCATCCCGTTCAGCTACGGCGGACACGCCGCCGAGGGCGGTGCTTTCAGCATCCTGCGGTTCTCTGATCCCGACCTGCCCGACATCGTGTACGTCGAGCAGCTCGCTAGTGCGCTCTACCTGGACAAACGGGAAGAAGTCGATCGCTACAGCGAGGTCATGGAACGCCTCTGCGCGGTCAGCACCACCCCCACGGAGACGGTGGACCTGCTGCGGCAGATCATGGCCGACCTCTGATCAGTCGCTACCGGGCCTCATCTGTTCTAGACTGCCCTTGGCGTTGGACACCCGCCACAGTCGAGCATGCCCGGACAGGTCGCGTGCAGGCGAGACGGTGATCCTGTGCCTTTCACGTGGGCGCGGCGCGCGTTACTGTGCCGCGGTTGCCGTGCATGACGTGCCCGCGATCACCAGATGCTGGATCAAGGAGACCACCCCGTGAAGACCGCTGTCGAGGAGCTCAGCCCTACCCGGGTCAAGCTCACCGTCGAGGTGCCGTTCAAGGAGCTCGAGCCGAGCCTGCAGGCCGCGTACAAGAAGGTCGCGCAGCAGGTGCGCGTGCCCGGCTTCCGTCCTGGCAAGGTGCCGGCCCGGATCATCGAGCAGCGCTTCGGCCGCGCGGTGGTTCTCGAGGAGACCCTGAACGACGCCCTGCCCAAGCTGTACGGCCAGGCCGTTGACGAGACCGAGGTCTTCCCGGTCAGCCAGCCGGAGATCGAGGTCACCAAGATCGAGGACGGTGAGCAGGTCGAGTTCACCGCCGAGGTGGACATCCGCCCCGCCTTCGACATTCCGGACTACCAGGGCGCCGAAGTCGTGGTCGACCCCGCCGAGGTGACCGACGAGGACATCACCACCCAGCTCGAGGCCCTGCGCCAGCGCTTCGCGACGCTGACCGGCGTCGAGCGGCCGGCTCAGAACGGCGACTACGTCGTCATGGACCTGCGTGCCGAGATCGACGGCCGCAACCTCGACGAGCAGCAGGCCGCCGACGTGTCGTACGAGGTCGGTGCGGGCTCGGTCCTGCAGGGCCTGGACGAGGCGCTGGAGGGCATGGCCGCCGGTGACGAGAAGACCTTCCGCACCACGCTCGTCGGCGGCGAGAACGCCGGCGAGGAGGCCGACGTGATCATCAACGTCAAGTCGGTCAAGGAGAAGGTGCTGCCCGAGCTCGACGACGAGTTCGCGCAGCTCGCCAGCGAGTTCGACACGCTCGACGAGCTCAAGGACAGCATCCGTCAGCAGGTTCGCCGCAACAAGCTGGTGGACCAGGTCGTGCAGAGCCGCGAGAAGGCGCTCGACGCGCTGCTCGACAAGATCGACATCCCGCTGCCCGAGAGCGCGCTCCAGGCGGAGATCGACGCGCGCAAGCACAACCTCGAGCACCAGGTCGCCGAGAGCGGCCTGAGCCGCGAGGCGTACCTCCGCCTCCAGCAGACCTCCGAGGAGGAGCTGTTCGCCGAGTACGAGTCGACCTCGGCCAAGGCGCTGAAGTCGGGCTTCGTGCTCGACAAGATCGTCAAGGCGGAGGAGATCGGCGTCAGCGAGCAGGAGCTGACCGACTTCGTGGTGCGCCGCGCCATGCAGATGGGCGTCGCGCCGAACACGCTGGCCCAGCACCTCGCCGACAACAACCAGCTTCCGCTGGCGATGATGGAGATCGTGCGCGAGAAGGCCAAGACCCTCATCGGCGACGCGGCCAAGGTGACCGACACGGCCGGCAACGAGGTGGACGTCAAGGCCATCTACGCCGAGCTCAACCCCGAGCAGGAGGCCGTGGGCGTGGAGGAGGCGGGTGCCGGGGAGCCCGCCGACGAGGCCGAGGAAAGCTGATTTCCCAGGCTCTCGCCTGACTTCTGCCACCGACCGGCCGGGAGGCCGGTCGGTGTGGCGGTAACGGTGAAACCCCCGTCGCACTCGGGTGCGCCGGGGGTTTCCGGTTATGTTCAGGCAAATCCCTGCAAATTTGTTTCTTACCGCGTGTCGGGGAGCAATCGTACGGCTGAGATCCCCGTGCCCCCGGCCGTGCGGCCACGGCGGGAAACACGGGCGATGCGGTGCAGGGGCCCCGTGACGGGCCGGGCATGCGCCGTCAGCGAACAGTACGGCGCACGGGCATGACCTGTCTGCGTCGCGCGTTAAGGTCACAAGCAAAGCCAATCGATTACGACGCATCGGAAGGTGACGCTGTGACCAGCCCGCCGACCTTCTTCCCGACCGGTGGTTCCGGCTTCGAGGCCCGGAGCCCGGAGGGTGGCCCCTCCCGCCTCGAGGACCAGCTCTACCAGCGCCTGCTGCGCGAGCGGATCGTGGTGCTCGGCACCCAGGTCAACGACGAGGTGGCCAACCGGCTGGCCGCTGAGCTCCTGCTCCTCGCCGCCGATGACCCGGACCGCGACATCTGGATGTACATCAACTCCCCCGGTGGCTCGGTGACCGCCGGCATGGCGATTTACGACATGATGGAGTACGTGCCGAACGACGTCTGCACGGTCGCCATGGGCCTGGCCGCCTCCATGGGGCAGTTCCTGCTCTGTGCCGGCGCCCGCGGCAAGCGGTACGCGCTTCCGCACGCCCGGATCATGATGCACCAGCCGTCGGGCGGCATCGGCGGCACCGCGGCCGACATCGCGATCCAGGCCGAGCAGATGCTGTACGTGAAGAAGACGCTCGCGGAGCGGATCGCTTTCCACACCGGCCAGCCGCTCGATCAGATCGAGCGCGACTCCGACCGGGACCGCTGGTTCACGGCCGAGGAGGCCAAGGACTACGGCTTCATCGACCACGTGGTGCGCAGCGCCCGCCAGGTGCCCTCCGAGGGCGCCGTCTCGTGACTGGAGCTTCCCAGATGAGTGAGCTGATCCGGCCGGGTGACATCAACGGCCGCTACGTTCTTCCCTCCTTCGTCGAGCGCACGTCGTACGGCGTCAAGGAGATGAACCCCTACAACAAGCTGTTCGAGGACCGCATCATCTTCCTCGGCGTCCAGATCGACGACGCTTCGGCGAACGACGTGATGGCGCAGCTGCTGACGCTGGAGTCGCTGGACCCGGACCGCGACATCAGCATGTACATCAACTCGCCGGGCGGCTCGTTCACCGCGATGACCGCGATCTACGACACCATGCAGTTCGTCCGGCCCGAGATCCAGACGGTCTGCCTTGGGCAGGCGGCCTCGGCCGCAGCGGTCCTGCTGGCCGGCGGCACGCCGGGCAAGCGGTTCGCGCTGCCCAACGCCCGCGTGCTGATCCACCAGCCCTACACCGAGGGCGGCGGCCAGGGCAGTGACATCGAGATCCAGGCTCGTGAGATCCTGCGGATGAGGTCGCTGCTCGAGGAGATCGTGGCGAAGCACTCGGGCAAGGCGCCCGACGAGGTCCGCA
Organism: Microbispora sp. NBRC 16548; assembly: GCF_030268985.1. Taxonomy (NCBI): domain Bacteria; kingdom Bacillati; phylum Actinomycetota; class Actinomycetes; order Streptosporangiales; family Streptosporangiaceae; genus Microbispora; species Microbispora sp. NBRC 16548. The sequence goes on along the minus strand of NZ_BSSF01000015.1, from coordinate 4,696 downwards.
AGGACATCGAGCGTGACAAGATCCTCAGCGCCGAGGAGGCGAAGGCGTACGGGCTGGTGGACGACATCATCCCGTCGCGGAAGAAGCGCGCGGCGGCGGTCGCCGCTTCCTGAGGGAGTTGCCGCACCGGAACGGTGCCCATTTGGGCACGTTCCGGTGCGACTCACCGCTAGGGGGCTCACTGAGGGCCCGAGAGACGGTAACGTCGAAACCTGAGCGGGATGACGTTTTCGCACCGGATCGCGATCGCTGGCTCATGACCCAGGATCATGAGCCCGGATCGTGAGCAGGTGCGGACGGAAGCGACCGCGGCGGCAGGGGCGGTCCCACGCAAAGGAGTATCTGGGGTGGCACGCATCGGCGACGGGGGAGACCTGCTGAAGTGCTCGTTCTGCGGCAAGAGCCAGAAGCAGGTCAAGAAGCTCATCGCCGGACCAGGCGTCTACATCTGCGATGAGTGCATCGATCTCTGCAACGAGATCATCGAGGAGGAGCTGTCCGAGTCCTCCGAGCTCAAGTGGGACAACCTCCCCAAGCCGCGCGAGATCTACGAGTTCCTCGACGCGTACGTCATCGGGCAGGACAAGGCGAAGAAGGCCCTGTCGGTAGCGGTTTACAACCACTACAAGCGCGTCCAGTCCGGGGAGCGGGGCCGTGACGACGGCCTGGAGCTGGCCAAGTCCAACATCCTGCTGCTCGGCCCCACCGGGTCGGGCAAGACCCTGCTCGCGCAGACCCTCGCCAAGATGCTCAACGTGCCGTTCGCCATCGCGGACGCGACCGCGCTGACCGAGGCCGGCTACGTCGGCGAGGACGTGGAGAACATCCTCCTCAAGCTGATCCAGGCCGCCGACTACGACGTCAAGAAGGCCGAGACCGGCATCATCTACATCGACGAGGTCGACAAGATCGCCCGTAAGAGCGAGAACCCGTCGATCACGCGGGACGTGTCGGGCGAGGGCGTGCAGCAGGCCCTGCTGAAGATCCTTGAGGGGACCACGGCGAGCGTGCCCCCGCAGGGCGGGCGCAAGCACCCCCATCAGGAGTTCATCCAGATCGACACCACGAACGTGCTGTTCATCTGCGGTGGCGCCTTCGCCGGTCTCGAGAAGATCATCGAGTCGAGGGTCGGCAGGAAGGGCATCGGCTTCAACGCGATCATCCACTCGAAGGAGGAGATGGACTCCTCCGACATCTTCTCGGACGTCATGCCGGAAGATCTCCTGAAGTTCGGCATGATCCCCGAGTTCGTCGGCCGGCTCCCGGTGATCACGTCGGTGCACAACCTTGACAGGGACGCGCTGATCCAGATCCTCACCGAGCCGCGCAACGCGCTCGTGAAGCAGTACCGGCGCCTGCTCGAACTCGACAACGTCGAGCTGGAGTTCTCCGACGACGCGCTGGAGGCCATCGCCGACCAGGCGATCCTGCGCGGCACCGGCGCCCGCGGGCTGCGCGCCATCATGGAGGAAGTCCTCCAGTCCGTGATGTACGAGGTGCCCTCCCGCCAGGACGTGGCCCGCGTCGTCATCACCCGCGAGGCCGTGCTGGAGCACGTGAATCCGACTCTGGTGCCACGCGACCAGCTGCAGGCCAAGCAGCAGCGGACCCCGAGGGAGAAGTCGGCCTGACGCGGGCCTTCGCCGGCGCGTTGTCCACAGGGCGTGCGGCGACGGCTCGGGCGGCGTCCGGACGTCCCTAGAATTGGGCACCGTGACTACGTCTGAGCTGCCCACCCAGTACGCCCCCGCCGATGTCGAGATCCGGAGCTACGAGCGCTGGGTATCGGCGGGCTACTTCACCGCGGACCCGGGCAGCGGGCGCGAGCCGTACAGCATCGTGCTTCCCCCGCCCAACGTGACCGGGTCGCTCCACGTGGGCCACGCCCTCGACCACTCGATCCAGGACGCGCTCACCCGGCGAGCCCGGATGCGAGGTATGGAGACGCTGTGGCTCCCCGGCATGGACCACGCCGGCATCGCCACGCAGAACGTCGTGGAGCGCGAGATCGCCAAGGAGGGCCTGTCTCGCCACGACTTCGGCCGTGAGGCGTTCGTCGAGCGCGTCTGGCAGTGGAAGGAGGAGTCCGGCGGCCGGATCCTCGGCCAGATGAAGAAGCTCGGCGACGGCGTGGACTGGTCGCGTGAGCGCTTCACGATGGACGAGGGGCTCTCCCGGGCCGTCCAGACGATCTTCAAGAAGCTGTTTGACGACGGCCTCATCTACCGCGCCGAGCGGATCATCAACTGGTGCCCCCGCTGCCTGACCGCCCTGTCCGACATCGAGGTCGAGCACAGCGACGACGACGGCGAGCTCGTCTCGATCCGGTACGGCTCGGGCGACGAGGAGATCGTCGTCGCCACCACCCGCGCCGAGACCATGCTGGGCGACACCGCGGTCGCCGTCCACCCCGCCGACGAGCGCTACGCGCACCTGGTCGGCAAGTACGTCGAGGTGCCGCTCACCGGGCGGCGCATCCCGATCGTCGCGGACGAGCACGTGGACCCCTCCTTCGGCACCGGCGCGGTCAAGGTCACCCCCGCGCACGACCCGAACGACTTCGAGATCGGGCGCCGCCACTCGCTGGAGTCGCTCGTCATCATGGACGAGCGCGGCGTCATCACCGCCCACGGGCCCTTCCAGGGCCTCGACCGGTTCGAGGCGCGGCCCGCCGTGGTCGCCGCGCTGCGCGAGCAGGGCCGCATCGTCGCCGAGAAGCGGCCGTACGTGCACTCCGTCGGCCACTGCTCCCGCTGCAAGACCGTGGTCGAGCCGCGGCTGTCGCTGCAGTGGTTCGTCAACGTCACACCGCTGGCCAAGGCCGCCGGTGACGCCGTGCGTGACGGCCGCACCCGCATCCACCCGCCGGAGCTGGCCAAGCGCTACTTCGACTGGGTCGACGACATGCACGACTGGTGCATCTCGCGCCAGCTGTGGTGGGGACACCGGATCCCCGTCTGGTATGGCCCGGACGGCGACATGGTCTGTGTGGGGCCCGATGAGGAGCCGCCGGCCGGTTACGAGCAGGACCAGGACGTCCTCGACACGTGGTTCTCCTCCGGGCTGTGGCCGTTCTCCACGCTGGGCTGGCCCGACGCCACGCCCGATCTGGCCCGCTTCTATCCGACGACCGTGCTCGTCACCGGTTACGACATCCTGTTCTTCTGGGTCGCCCGGATGATGATGTTCGGGTTGTACGCGATGGACGGCCAGCCGCCGTTCCGGACCGTGGCGCTGCACGGCATGGTGCGCGACCAGTTCGGCAAGAAGATGTCGAAGTCGTTCGGCAACGTCGTCGACCCGCTCGACTGGATCGAGCGGTACGGCGCGGACGCCACGCGCTTCACGCTCCTGCGCGGTGCCAACCCCGGCTCCGACGTGGCGATCAGCGAGGACTGGGCGGCCGGATCCCGCAATTTCTGCAACAAGATCTGGAACGCCACCCGCTTCGCCTTGATGAACGGCGCCGTCTCCGACGGTCTGCCCGAAGACCTCACGGCGGCCGACCGGTGGATCCTGTCGCGCCTGCAGGAGGTCGTCACGAGTGTCGACGCGGCCTTCGAGGAGTTCGAGTTCGCCAAGGCCTCCGACGCCCTCTACCACTTCGCCTGGGACGAGGTCTTCGACTGGTACGTCGAGCTGGCCAAGGTCCAGTTCGCCGAGGGCGGCGCGGTGGCCGAGAACACCAAGCGAGTGCTGGGGCATGTCCTCGACGCGCTGCTCCGGCTGCTCCACCCGCTCGTGCCGTTCGTGACGGAGGAGCTGTGGCGGGCTTTGACCGGCGGGGAGTCGATCGTGGTCGCTCCCTGGCCCTCTGCCTCGCCCGGGCTGCTCGACCCCACGGCCGAGCAGGAGATCTCCTCACTGCAGAACCTGGTGACGGAGGTGCGCAGGTTCCGCTCGGACCAGGGCCTCAAGCCCGGCCAGCGGGTGGCCGCGCGACTGTCCCTGTCCGGTACGGCTCTCGCCGCCCATGAGGGTGCGATCCGCGTCCTGCTGCGTCTGGACGAACCTGCGGACACCTTCAACCCGACAGCCCGGCTCACCGTCGGCACGGTGCTCGTGGAGATCGACACGGCCGGAGCCATCGACGTCGTCGCCGAGCGGAAGCGGCTGGAGAAGGACCTGGCCGTGGCACGCAAGGAGCAGGCGCAGGTCACAGCGAAGCTCGGCAACGAGCAGTTCATGGCCAAGGCGCCGGAGGATGTCGTGGCGAAGGTGCGTCGACGGGCCGAGCAGGCCGCCGAGGACATCTCTCGCCTCGAGGCCCAGCTCACCGCCCTGCCGGCTTAGGCCGTCGTCCTGTGCGCCCTCGCCGTCGCGAGGGCGCACAGGCTCTCTTAGCTTTGTGGCGGCAGAGGTTTGAAGTGCACGGAGACAGGGCAGGACTCTAAAGTTGCCCAAGTTGTGCGCAGCACCTCTCGACGGGTGCTAGTCTTTCTGCACGCGCTGAGGACCGGCGAGTCTGAACCCCCCTCAGGGGATCGGCTGTTAGGCTCTCAGCGACTCCCTTACATCGGACCCGATTTCGGGATGTCTCGTCACGATTCGACGGGCTTTCGGGAATCAGGTAAGTTAGAGGGGTTGCCCCGGAAACGGGGTGGTCGAATTCCTGTCGGTCGGCGGGTTTCGGGTCAAATTAAGTCCCGGTGGGGCGGATTTGACACGGAAGAGCCGGTCGGGAAGAATTAAGACC
>NZ_BSSF01000014.1:0-243281 GCF_030268985.1 Microbispora sp. NBRC 16548 | reverse complement strand
CCGGCCTTCAGCAGGTCCAGGACTTTGCGACGGAACTCGGGGGGATAGCTCCTCGGCATGCTGACCTCTCTCGGGGTTCAGGCATGCCAGTCAACCAAAGGGACTCCACGAAAGGCGGTGAACATCAGAGCGACCATGAAACCCGGCGACGTTCGTACGATCGGCATCCTCGGTGCCGGCAAGGTCGGCACCGTCCTGGCCCGCCTCGCCGCCGCGGCCGGCTACCGCGTCCTGATAGCGGGCTCCGGGGAGGCCGCACGGATCTCCCTCATCGTCGAGGTCGTCACGCCCGGGGCGGTCGCGGTGACGGCGGTGCAGGCCGCGTCCGAGGCGGATGTCGTGGTGCTGGCCCTGCCACTTGGTAAGCATCGCAACGTCCCCGCCGAGGCGCTGCGGGGCAAGCTGGTGCTCGACGCGATGAACTACTGGTGGGAGGTGGACGGGGTGCGGGACGACCTCACCGACCCGCGTACGTCCTCCAGCGAGATCGTCCAGGCGTTCCTGCCTCACGCCCGGGTCGTCAAAGCCTTCAACCACATGGGCTACCACGACCTGGAAGAGAGCACCCGTCCCGCCGGCGCTCCCGGCCGCCGCGCGATCGCCATCGCCGGCGACGATCCGGACGATGTCGAGGTCGTCGCCTCGATCGTGGACGCGCTCGGCTTCGACCCGGTTATCGTCGGCCCGCTCGCCGAGGGCGTCCGCATGGAGCCGGGGACGGAGCCGTTCGGCGCGAACGTCGACGCGGCCGAACTGCGCGCCCTGCTTGACCGTTTCCCCGAGTCGCAGCGCGGCGGCGAGGTGCTCCGCGCGCGCGGCGGGGTGACGTCGTCGCCCCATCCGACGCCCTGATCGGCGCGGTGGGCGCGGAGGAGACCGACCTGCCCGTTGAGACCATCGCCACCCGCGTCGGCCTCTCCTCGGCGGTCAGCCTGCGCCGCCGCTTCCACACCGCCCTGCGCACCACCCCGGCCGCCTGCCGCCGCGAAATCACCCACCTGCCTACTACTCGTGCCGCCTGCGGCAGCCCTGCCGGAAGCGGCGAGGTCCCATCACGCGACGGCGGTCCCCTCAAGCTCGACCATCAGATCGGGGATCGCCAGCCGTGTCACCCCGAGCATCGTGGTGGGCGGTGCCACCCCGGCGGCGCCCAACCGCGACGCCAGCACGCCGTAGTGCTCGAAGAGCCGATCGACGTCGGTGGTGTAGACGTTGAGCCGGACGAGGTTCGCAAGGGACATGCCGGCCTCGCCGAGCACGGCCTCCAGGTTGTCGAGGCTCAGCGCCAACTGCGCCGCCATGTCACCGGCATGCCGGGGCTTGCCGTCGCCGCCCATCGCGGTCTGCCCGGCGCAGTACAGGGTCCGGGTGTGCCCGGAGACGATCTCACCCTGGTTGTACCCCAGCTCCACCGACCACGTCCACGGGTTGACCGCCGTTCGCTCCATGCCACATCAGCTCCATTCGATTCGTCGACATCACGTACGTCGATCGGCTTTGGCCGCGTTCATGAGCCTCCCAACGAATCACGACATCCTGTGTCGTGTATTTCGGTAAAGTCCTCGTATGCGCGCCGACCGTTTGGTCTCGCTGGTGCTGCTGCTGCGGCAGCACGGTCGGCTGTCCGCGGCCGCGCTGGCCCGCGAGCTGGAGGTATCCACCCGCACCGTGCTGCGCGACATCGAGGCGCTGTCCGCAGCCGGCGTCCCGGTCTACGCCGAACGCGGGCGGCACGGCGGGTTCGCGTTGCTGCCCGGTTTCCGGACCGAGCTCACCGGACTGAACCACGACGAGGCCCTTGCCCTGCTGGTCGCCGGATCGCGGCGCGGCGCGCAGGCGTTCGGCCTCGGCTCGGCGCTCGCTTCGGCGATGCTCAAGGTGGTTGACGCGCTACCCGAAAGCTATCGGGACACCGCGGCCGGCGCGGCCGAGCGATTGCTCATCGACCCGGAGACCGACCTTCTCTCGCGTCGGCTGGTCGCTGAGGAGGTCCCCGACGCCATAGTGGCCGAGGTCCTGCGCGCCGTGTTCGCCGGACACAAGCTGCAAATCCGCTACGCGCCTGTGGACCAGACCCCGGAGTGGCGCACGGTGGACCCGATCGGCCTGGTCACCGTACGCGACCGGGGCTACTTGCTGGCCACGAAGTCTGGCGCCGACCGCACCTACCGGCTGTCCCGGATCTTGGCCGCCAAGCAACTCGCCGAACCCGCCCAGCGACCGGACCGGGTCGATCTCGGCCGGGCCTGGCAGGAACGCAGCACGCGGTTTCGGACCGGCGGCGACCAAGTCGCCGTGCTGGTACGGGTGGACCCGGCGCGGCGGGAGGACCTGGTGAGCACCGCGCTGGCCGTCCGCGCCGAGGAATCCGACCCAGACGGCTGGCTGCGGCTTGAGGTGACCTTCCAAGATCAGAGACACGCCGAATGGGCGCTGTGGCAGCTCACCACGAACGCGGAAGCCCTGGCCCCGCAGTGGTTGCGCAACTCCCTGCGCAACCGCGCCGCCGCGATCGCCACCCGCTACGCAGCCTCATCCTGAGTGTCGTCGCCTTCTATGGGCTGCCGCCGACGCGCTTCCTCAGAACGAGGTTAGGCTTACCTAAGCAGTCTGATGAAGGGAACCACCTATGGCGACGACCGAACCGGCACGGCGCGCACCCCGGGCGACCACCGGCGTGGTGGAGCGCACCGAGCGGCTGACCCCGCACATGATCCGGGTGGTGCTCGGCGGTGAGGGGCTCGCCGGTTTCGAGGCGGGCGAGTTCACCGACCACTACGTGAAGCTGCTGTTCCCGCTGCCGGGTGCAGCCTATCCGGAGCCGTTCGACATGGCGGTGATCCGGGCCGAGTTGCCCCGCGATCAGTGGCCGAAGACCCGGACCTACACCGTCCGGGCCTGGGACCCGGAGGCGCGGGAGCTGACCATCGACTTCGTCTACCACGGGGACGAGGGACTGGCCGGGCCCTGGGCGCTGCGGGCCCGGCCGGGCGACGTGATCCACTTCCTGGGCCCCGGCGGGGCGTACGCGCCGAGCGCGGAGGCGGACTGGCACCTGCTGGCCGGGGACGAGAGTGCGCTCCCGGCGATCGGCGCCGCACTTGAGCGGCTCCCCGCAGGGACGCCCGCCCGGGTGTTCGTGGAGGTGGAGGGCCCGGAGGAGGAGCAGAAGCTGCAGACGGAGGGCGATGCGGAGATCGTGTGGCTGCACCGCCGCGGCGCGCAGGTGGGCGAGGCGCTGGTGCGGGCGGTGCGGGAGCTGGAGTTCCCCGAGGGCGTCGTGCACGCCTTCGTCCACGGCGAGGCGAACTTCGTCAAGGAACTGCGGCGATACCTGCGGGTGGAGCGCGGCCTGCCGCTGGAGTGGTTGTCGATTTCCGGCTACTGGCGGCGGGGCCGTGACGAGGACGGCTGGCAGTCCTCCAAGCGGGAGTGGAACCGCGGCATCGAGGAAGAGGAGTCCGCCGCCCTCGGCGGCTGACAACGGCCACGCGGCCCGCGTCTTCGCGCAAGCGCCCGAAGGGCGACAGAGGGCAACCGGCGTCAGCGGGAAACCGATGCCCGGAAGATCGGCTCTCTCATGGAGAGCCGGTGTCGCGGTCCAGGCGGCGCAGCGCGAAGGCGAGCTGAAGGCGCAGCCGCCCCTGGGGTCGCGCACGGTCCACCCGAGGAGAGGCTCGGCGTGCGCGAGCCGGTCCTGCAGCGTCGATGCACGGTCAGCCGCGCCGCGACGGCGTGCGGACGTCGGGGTGGGGCGCGGCGCCGGGCTGTTTTAGATCCGCGTTACGCGCTCGCGGCTATGGTGACGCCCGACGATGTCTCGGGGAGCGGTCTCGGGAGTGCCCATGTCACAGCGAAAGGTGAAGCGCATGCGCGCCGCCATGCGGCGCGAGGAAGCCATGCGGCGCGAGGAGCGTAGGCGGCTGAGGCGCAGGGTCACGTACGCCACCGCCGCGGTCGTGGCGGTGGTGGCCGTCGGGACCGGGGTGCTGGTCTTCATCTCCGCCGGAGCGCCGGACACGGCGACGCCCGTCGCGAACGCCTCGCCGCATCCGTCCGCCTCGGCCGCGAAAGCAGCCACGGGGTCGGCCACGGGGTCGGCGGCGAACTCGGCCACGCCGTCGTCGCCAGCGGCGCCCGCGTCGCCGTCAGCCGGTGCGTCACGTGAGGCGACGGCATCCGGCCGATGACGCGGCCCGGAGCACCGAGCCCGGCACGGTGACCGGGCGGGGGTTCACCGCGCCCGGGCAGGGACGCACCGCGCCAGCCTCCTCCTGCCCGCCCGTGGACGTGCGCCGCGCCGGCCTTGCCCCCTCCGCGCGTGGACGGGCGACCCGGCCTACCCGACGACGCCGGAGACGCTGGGCGGCCAGATGCCGACGTTCAGGAGCCGGTGCGCGTAGAAGTAGGCCACGAGCTGACTGCGGTTGCTGCACGCGAACTGGACGAGCAGCTTGCTGATGCGCTCCGCCACGGTGTACCGGCTGAGGTGCATCTCGCGGGCGATCCTCGTCGTCGTGTAGCCCCTGGCCAGCATGACGATCAGCCACCTGTCGCGATCATTTATCAGGCCGTCGGAAACAAGGTCCATGTGCAGTCCCGGGTCGGATCGCCGTTCGACTGAAGGGAGCCTGGTAGGGGTCCCTTTTGCGCGACCCTAGAAAGGGGCGCTTAACGATCGGTATGGCTTGACCATGGCCCCGGTTATGGTCCTCCCGGCCACGCCGGTAGCCCACGTTTGTGGGGTTGTGTTACCTGCTCGTCCCCGGCTCATACTCGACCTGCGACACGTTCCGGTCAGGCCTGGGGACGAGCGGAGAGCCGCTCACTTCGCTCGGGAGCAGACCGACAGCGGGAGGGCGAAGTGAAGGGCAGGCTGTGTTGAGAGATGTCGTGACGGCCGTGGGGCTCACCAAACGCTATCGAGGCAGCGAGAGACCGGCCGTGGACGACGTCTCCTTCGAGATCGCCGAGGGGGAGACCGTCGGACTCCTGGGCCCCAACGGCGCCGGCAAGACGACACTGATCAAGATGATCTGCGGAGTCACCACCCCCACCTCCGGTGAGATCCGGGTCTTCGACGCCGATCCGGTGCGCCAGCCCGTCCTCGCGAAGAGCGGCATCGGGGCGATGCACCAGACCGGTCCGTTCGACATGATGCTGCCGGCGCTCGACAACCTGCGGATCGCCGCCCGGTTCCGCGGGCTGCGGTGGCGCGACGTGCGGCCGTGGGCGTTGGAGGTGGCGGACTTCCTCGGCCTCACCGGTGCGATGCAGCGCCTGGTCTTCCAGATGTCGGGCGGCCAGCGGCAGCGGTTGCAACTGGTGCGGGCGCTGCTCACCATCCCGCAGCTGCTCATCCTCGACGAGCCCTCCGCTGGCCTGGACGTCGCGGGGCGGCGCCAGGTCGAGCGCTTCGTGACCTGGCTGCGCGAGGAGCACGGTGTGACCGTGCTGTGGACCAGCCACCACATCGACGAACTGGAGCGCAACAGCCAACGCGTCCTCGTCATCGACCGCGGGAAGGTGCTGCGCTTCGCCAAGCCGCGCGAACTCGTGGAGGAGTTCGGCAGCACCCACCTGCTGGTGACCGTCGAGGACCCCGCCTCTGGCGGTCTCGTGGCCGCCTGGGCGGAGTCCGCGGGGCTGCGGGCCAAGGCCGAGGACGACGAGGTGCGCATCGACGACGCGAACGCGCGCGACGTGCTGCCGGAGCTGTCCCGATACTGCCAGGACCACGCGATCGCGATCACCGGAGTGTCGACCGCCGTGGACTCTCTTGAGGAGGTCTTCCTCCGGATGACCGGGAACGAGGGGTGACGATGGCCGCCGGGCTGCACTTCCACACCGCGCCCCCCGCCCGGACCGCGAGGGCGGCGGACCTGTCCGCGGTGCTCTACCGGGAGTACGCGCTACTCGCCCGCAACCGGGTCTACCTCATCCTCGGCCTGACGCCGATGCTGGTGTACCTGCTGCTGGTGAACACCTCGCTGAGCAACCTCGTCAGGGTCGTCGACTACAAGGGCGTCAGCGTGGGGTTCGCGGTCTTCCTGCTCCCCATGACGCTGGCGATGTCGGTCGTCAGCGCGGCGGGCACGTCCGCGATGGCCGTGTTCCAGGAGGAGATGAGCGGGGTGGCCACGCAGTTGTGGTCGTACCCCATGCGCAGGTCGCGCTTCCTGCTCGGCAAGATGATCGCCGGAGGCGCTGACGGGGATCACCCACTACGAGGCGCTCAAATGGCGGTCGAGGCGTGAGTACGCGCCCGGCAGGTGGATGACCGACCTCGACGTAGTGAACGCGGGGCGGCTGTTCGGCGACGACTACCCCCGCCTGCACGAGGAGGCGCTGACCGGCCTGCTGACGGACTTCGCCGCAGCTCAAGGCCTCGGCCTGGAGGCGTACGCCCGTGCCGGGCTCGGGGTCGCCGAGCCCGCCGCCCCGCCGCCCGTCCTCGCGTCGTGGCTCACGGAAACGGAGCTCGCCGCCCTGCCGGTCGCCGAGCAGCTCCGGCTGGTCATGGTGCGGGTCTGGCCGATCTGGCAGTCGGAAGACTGGAGACCGGTCGTCCTGGAACGGGTCAGGGAGTCGGGCCACTGGCACGAGTGGTCCGAGATCGTCGCCCGCGCCGACGAGGTGGCGGAGCGGACCCGCGGCAGGCTCGCCGTCCCGCCGCCGGAGATCTGCGCGAAGATCTTCCTGCGCCACTGGCACCGCAAGGGGACCTTGGCGGAGGTGGAGTTGGCCCGGCGGGGCTTCACCGGCATGCAGGAGCTGGGACACACCGTCAGGAGGTTCTTCGCCTTAGACGTCCAGAACGCGCGTGCCGCCGAGCGGCGAGCCGACGAGTGAGCGGAGCGGTGGGCCGAGGGACGAGGCCGCCCGCGTAGCGAATGAGGAGGGGAGCGCGACCATGAGCCGAGCGGCGAGCCGACGAGTGAGCGGAGCGGTGGGCCGAGGGACGAGGCCGCCCGCGTAGCGAATGAGGAGGGGAGCGCGACCATGAGCACGGGAGCCGCTGACGTCGGCCGGGTGCGCCCCGGCGGACGGCCGTGTCCAGAACCGTCGGCGCGCCCCGCGAGGAGAGGGTCATGACCGCGACCACGCTCGAGCAGCCGTTCGACCCGGCGGCCGCGCGGCATCGTCCGAACCCCCACCCGCTGTTCCACCGCATGCGCGAGCACGCGCCGGTCTACCGGTACGTGAGCCCGGCGAGCGGCCGGGTGCTGTGGTACCTGACGCGGTACGCCGACGTGCAGCGCGCGCTGCTCGACCCGGACGTCGGGCGTCAGCTCGACCGGCTGCCCCCCGATCTCGCCGCGCCGCACCGCCGGGCGGAGAGCCGCGACCCGCTGGCCATGCTGCGGCGCAACGTGTTCCATCTCGACCCGCCCGACCACACCCGCATACGCCGGCTGATGGCGCCGGCCTTCGGCACCCGTACGGTGGCCGTGCTGGAGCGGCACGTCCACCGGGTCGCGGGCGAACTGGCGGACGGCATGGCGGCCGCCGGAGGCGGGGCCGACCTTATCCGGGACCTGGCGCTGCCGCTGCCGATCCTGGTCGTCGCCGAGCTGCTCGGCCTGCCCTTCGAGGACCGCGCCCGGCTGCGCGCGTGGAGCGACGAGATCGTGGGCAGCGGGGATCCGTTCCGGGTGCGCCGCGCCGGCATGGAGTTCATGGCGTACGCCAACGAGAGGATCGACGAGCGGCGGGCGCACCCGGGGGAGGACCTGCTGTCCCGGCTCGCCGAGGCGGAGCGGGCGGGTGGGATCAGCCGCGTCGAACTGATCTCCAGCGTGTTCCAGCTGCTGCTCGCCGGGGACGAGACGACGGTCAACCTGATCGGGAACGGCGTGCTGGAGCTGCTGCGGCACCCACGCGAGCTGGAGCGGCTGCGCGCCCGCCCGGAGCTGATCGGCTCGATGGTCGAGGAGGCGCTGCGCTACAACGGCCCGGTCGGGCACTCCCGGCCGCTGTACGCCCTCGCCGACGTCGAGATCGGCGGGACCGTGATCCCCCGCGGGGACATCGTGGTGCCGGTGCTGCTGGCGGCCAACCGCGACCCGGCGGTCTTTCCCCGGCCGGACGTCTTCGACATCGGCCGCAGCCCGAACCGCCACCTGGGCTTCGGTCACGGCGTCCACTTCTGCCTCGGCGCGGCGCTGGCGCGGCTGCAGGCCGCGGCCGCGATCGGCGCGCTGGTGCGCCGCTTCCCCGGGATCGTCCTGGCGGTCGATCCCGCCGGCCTCGAGTGGACGCCCGACCTGTTCCTGCACGGGGTGCGCCGCCTCCCCCTGCGGCTGCGTGCTCGCCAGACACCTGTCAGACGCCGAAAGGAGCCGGCCCATGAGTGACCGATCGCGAGGCCTCGCGGGGTACGCGAACCTGTCCCGGATGGCCTTCGGCTACGCGTCCTCGCAGATCCTCTACGCGGCCGTCCGGCTCGGCGTGCCGGATCTGCTGGCGCAGGGGGACGTACCGGTGACGCGGCTCGCCGAGGCGACCGAATCGGACCCGCACGCGCTGGGCCGGCTGCTGCGCGCGCTGGTGGTGCTGGGCGTGGCGGAGGAGGGGGAGCCCGGGTGGTTCGGGCTGACGGAGCAGGGACAGCCGCTGCGCGCCGACCACCCGTGGTCGATGCGCTCCAGCCTCCTGCTGCTCGGCGCCCCCGACACCTGGCGGGCGTGGGGGGCGCTGACCCACAGCGTCCGGACCGGTGAGGCGGCGTGGGACCACGTGCACGGCAGGCCGCTGTTCGACCACCTCGCCCGCCACCCGGAGCTGTCGGCGGTGTTCAACAGGGCGATGCGCGAGGGCACAGAACAGATCGCGCCCGCGCTCCCCAGGGCGTACGACTTCACCGGCGCCCACACCGTGGTCGACGTGGGCGGCGGGAACGGCTCGCTGCTGGCCGCGGTGCTGGCCGCGACCCCGGGCATCAAGGGAATCCTGTTCGACACCGCCGAGGGGGTCGCGGGCGCCGCCGAGGAGCTCCGGCGGGCGGGGCTGTCCGACCGGTGCTCCATCGAGGCCGGCGACTTCTTCGAGGCGGTGCCCGCGGGCGACGTCATGCTGGTGAAGGGCGTCCTGCACGACTGGGACGACCGGCGCTGCATCGCTCTTCTGCGCAGTTGCCGCAGGTCGATAGCGGCGGACGGCCGCCTGCTCGTGCTGGAGCCGGTCATGCCGTCCGGCCTCGGCACGCCGGAGGCGGCGGGGGCCGTCATGAGCGACATCGCCATGCTCGTCTACACCGGCGGCCGGGAACGCGGCATGACCGAGTTCCGGGACCTGTTCGCCGCGGCCGGCTTCGATCTGGCCGAGGTCACGCCCCCGCTGGGGGGCTCGGAGATCCGGGCCCTCGTCGCGAAGCCGGCCTGAGCGCCGCCCCCGGACCGCGCTGTGAACCCGTGAGGCGGGCACGGCTTTAAGCGGGTGCGGAGTTCAGCGGGTGCGGGCTTTCAGCGGGTGCGGACTCAGCTGGTCGCGGCGGCGAACCGCGAGCGCCGCCACGCGGCCAGGGCCGGGTACTGCCCGATCGCCTCCTCGCCGGTGAGAAGGGGCTCCGGCCGCCCGGTCAGCACCCGGGCGATCTCCGACCTGTCCGTCGCGGTGTCGCCGGAGATCAACGTCTGGACGCCGAAGAAGTCGGCGGCGAGCCGCGGGCTGCTCAGCTTCGCCTGGGCCAGGCGGGTGCGGATCTCGCGTTCGAACGCGTTGGGCTCCCGTCGCGGCGCACCGTCGAAGCCGGCCCGCTCTGTGACCCGCTCCCCGGCCCGCTCTGTCACCCGCTCTCCGTCCTGCTCGATCGCCATCCGCCAGGACCGCTCCGCCTCCGCCGCGAGGGCGGCCTGGAGCCCGGCGAACAGGGACGGCCCGAGCCCGTGCCGTGCCAGCTCCTCGCGCAGCCTGAGCGCGCCGAGCGCGGCGACCGACATCCCGTGCGAGTGGACGGGATTCACCGCGACGGCGGCGTCGCCGACGACGGCGAAACCGGCGGGCAGGCGCGCCCGCTCGAAGAACCGCCTCCTGTTGACGGTGTCGCGGTACGGCCGGACGACGCCGAGGGGGGTGGCCTCCGCCATGAGGTCCGCCACGATGGGGTGGCGCAGTGAGCGCGCGAAGGCCGTGAAGCCCTGCTCGTCCGTCGGCGGCTCGCCGCCCCGGGTGCCGGTCAGCGTGACGATCCACCGGCCGTCCTCGACGGGGAACAACGTCGCCCCCCGCGCCGGTTGCCCCTTCGCCGTCCCCGGGTGCAGCATGATCGCCGGGATCGCGGTGGCCAGGTCGCCGGGCGCCTGGTAGAGGCGCGTCGCGTAGGCCAGCCCGGTGGCGACCGACACCTCCTCGACGTCCCCGGCACCGATCTGGGCGAACCACCGGGGCGACTGCGACCGGCGTCCCGTCGCGTCGAGGACGAGGTCCGCGCGTACGGTCTCGGGCGGGGCGCCCTGCCGGCTGACCGAGACGCCGGTGATCCGGGCCTCGTCTCCGGTGAGCCCGAGCGCCCGCGTGTCCTCCCAGACCTCGACGTCGCCGCCGCCGAGCGCCCGCCGCCGCACCACCTGGTCCAGCAGCCCACGGGTGCAGGAGATCAGGTGGGCGTCGGTGTGGAGACGGCGGAACCAGCCGTCGGCGGAGTAGATGAGGGCGTCGCCGGGCAGGCCCCGCAGGTGGGCGCCGTTCGCGAGCAGGGCGTCGACCGTTCCGGGCAGCAACGCGTCCAGCGCCCGCGCGCCGCCGGCCACGAGCACGTGACTGTGGTGCGACTGGGGCAGCCCCCGCCGCGGGCGCGGAGCGGACGGGTAGCGGTCGCCTTCGACCAGGACCACCTCGTCCGCGTGCCCGGCGAGCACGGCGGCGGCGAGCACGCCCGCGAGGCCACCGCCGAGGACGACCGCCCTGCTCATCGGGCGAGGCCAGGCGGACGCGCGACCGGCGGACACGGCGCCGGCGGATGCGGTGCCGGCGGACGCGTCACGACAGCGACTCTTCCTTGACCGCGGGCTCCTCGGCCGGGATCTCCTCGATGAGGCCCTGCTCGATCATCGCGCCGATGAACTCCTCGACATCGGCCACGATGCGCCTGCTCATCGCGGAGTTGCTGCCGGCGAACTCGCGGGACAGCTTGAACATGACCGGCTCCCGTTCGCCGTCGCTCGCCACCAGCCTCCATATCCGGGAGCCGGTGTCGTTCAGGCTGTGGAAGTTGCCCGTCTCGGTGTTGTAGAGCGAGACGCCCTCCCCGGTCTCCTGCCAGATTACGGCCTCACTGATCCGCAGTGACACATCGACCTCCTCTATACCGGCGTGATGGGAAGCAACTCGCCGACCCTGACGGTGCCGCGCGAGGGGGGAACATAGGTCTTCCAGTCGTCGAAGACGGGATGGACGTCGCCGTTGACGACCAGGCGGGGTGTCGTCATCTCGCGCTCGTCGGCGGCGAGCTCCAAGCGGCTGACACCGGCCTCCATCCACAGCTGCGTGGCGATGCCGTGCCGCAGGATGCGGCACTGGTGGCGGCTGTTTCGCCGCAGGTCCCCGGACTCCGCCATGTGCGCGGCCCGGCATCCGCCGCCGCAGGACGCCTTGATGTAGCACTTCGCGCAGTCGGCGTGGTAGTCGCCGCCGAGCACGGTGCTGGTGCGCATCCCGCGCAGGAGCGGCCCGGCGAAGATCTCCGACAGCGGCTGCCGCCGTACGTTGCCCGCGTGGTGCGACCGTCCGGTGACGAGCTTGCACGGATACACGTCGCCCAGCGAGTTGATGTAGATCTCGTTGCCGCCCATCCCGCAGTTGGCCTTCACCGAGCACGGCGTGATCGGCCGCGGGCCGTCCGGCAACAGCTTGCCTGCGGCCGGAGACGTCCAGGTGATCTGCTGGATCCGCATGTGGTCTTCCCAGCCGAAGTCGTACTCGTCGGTCTCGCCCCGGCCCAGGTCGTTGTGGTACATCAGCCGGATGCTGTGGACCTCGAGCCCCTCGGCGAACCTCGCGAAGTCCTCCAGCTCGTCCACGTTGTCGGAGGTGACGATGTGGTTGATCCGCGGCACCACACCGGCGTCGTTGAGCAGCCGCAGCGCGCGGTAGGTCCGGGCGAAGGAGCCGGCGCCGCGGGTGCGGTCGTGGGTCTCGGCCGTTCCGCCGTCGACGCTCACCGTGACCATGCCGAACAGCTCGGCGAAGCGCTCGGCCTGCGCGGGCGTCCTGATCATCGTGGCGTTGGTGACGATGTTCGACGTCAGTCCGCTGTCGTTGGCGTACTCCACGATGCGGAACAGGTCCTTGCGGAGCATGGGCTCGCCGCCGGTGAAGATCATGGTCTTCGCCCCGATGGCGGCGACCTGGGAGACCAGGCCGAGCGACTCGGCGGTGGTGAGCTCCCCGGGCAGGCACTTCTCCGAGGAGGCGTAGCAGTACGGGCAGCGGAGGTTGCAGCCGTCGGTGATCGCGTAATACACCTGGCGGAGCGCCGGCTCCTTGATGCTGAGCTTCGGGCGGTTCCCGTTGTAGTAGACGATGCAGTTCAGGATGAGCTTGGCGAGGGTCCGCTCGGTCTCGCCGGTCTCGTCGGTCTCGCCGAGGGGGGCCGGCTCCCCGCCCGCCCGGGGGCGGGCCAGTGCCGCCAGGACGGCGAACTCACGCGCGTCGAGGACGATCCGGCCGCCCACCTGCGGGTTGAGGACCAGGTACTTCCCGTCGTGCACGAAGTAGGTCAGGTCTGCCGGTACGTCGATCAACGAGCGGTTCCGGGCGAGTTTCCCAGGCATCATTCCCCTTTACGCTCAGCCGCAGGTGCGGCCCCAGACTCTGTGGGTGACGCGCGGCCGGAGCCGCACCCGCGAAACCGTCCTGACTAGTCCGCCCCGGACCCGGAGCCCGACCAGGCTCCGCACAGGCACTTGCCCTCGACCGGCACGGTGTGGGCCTCCACCTCGGGCCGGGACCACTCGCCGCCGGCGCCGGCGTGCGCCAGCACACCGGGCAGCGCGGTGGGGAGCTTGTCCTTGAGCGAGATGAGCAGGGCGACTTCCTCCCGGGTCAAGGTGGCGAACGCCTCCTCGACTTCGGCGGCCAGCGGGCTGTTCAGGATGCCGGCTTCACGCAGAGCTTCCCTCGGATCGAAGGCCATGCCTTCACCTCTCTGTCTGACGGGAATGCGGTGTATGTCGAGTATGTGCTGGTGAGAAGTGGGTGAGACAACCCCACAAACGTGGGCTAGCCGCAATGGGCGGCGAGGTCGTCAGGCCGCGGGGACGCCGTCCCCCAGAACACGGGCCAGCACGGTGTCCGGATCCTCGGCGCGGCCGCCGCGCCACGCGACGTGCTGGTCGGGCCGCACCAGCACCAGGGCGGCGCCGTACCGCTCTTCCAGCCCCGGCAGCGTGGACAGGTCGAGCACATCGAGCGGCGCCGACCGCCGGGCCGCGGCGTCCGCCAGCGGGCGGCGTAGCTGCCGAGCAGCGACTCCGGCGCCCAGCCCCCCAGCACGGCGGCGAGCTTCCAGCCGATGTTCACCGCGTCCCCGACGCAGGTGTTGAAGCCGTGCCCGCCCCACGGCGGGTTGAGATGGGCGGCGTCGCCGACCAGGAAGACCCGCCGGCCCCGGTAGCGGTCGGCCAGCAGCATGCGCGCCGACCACGGGTCGGTCGCCAGCACCTCGACGTCGATGTCGGCGCCCGCGAGGCCCCGCAACAGCCGAGCGGGGTCGGCCGGCTCGGCGGCCTGGTCCACGCCCTGGATGATCGCCCACCAGGTGCCGTCGAGGTCCAGGCGGCCCATCAGCCCGCCGCGCTCGGCGCCGATCACCCAGTAGTGCACGCCGTCCGCGCACAACGGCCCATCCCGTAGCGCCCGGCTGCGGAAGCGCCGGAGGACCTCTCATACATGGCCCCGATCGCGGTGCGGCTGACACCGCCGCCCCCGTCACAGCCGAGCAGCTAGCGGGCGGTGACGCGCCGGGTCTCCCCGCCGGGGCCCTCGATCACGGCCCGGACCTCGTCGTCGCCGTCGGTGATCTCGGCGACCCGCCATCCGGTGAGCAGCCGTACGGCCGGCAGCTCGGCGGCGGCCTCGCGCAGCACCCGCTCGACCAGCGGCTGGGGCGCCTGCTGCCCCGCCTCGGCGTACTCCTCGCGGCGGGACGTCGTCAGGCCGAACGCCTCACGGAAGCGGGTGATCTCATGCCCGAACAGGCCGGTGCAGAAGACGACGTCCTGCGCGTGCGCGACCGGCAGCGGGCAGGCGGCGCGAAGGCGGGCGGCGAGGCCCCAGCGGCGCAGGTGCTCCATCGTGCGGACGCTGGTGGTCTTCGCGCGCGGGCGCAGCGTGTCCAGCGTGGCCCGGGGCTCGACGACGAGCACCTCGACGCCGCGCCGCCCGAGTTCGACGGCGGCGGCCAGGCCGCTCGGCCCGCCGCCCGCGACGAGGACGGGGACGTTCACGGCCGCTGGTCGGGGCCGACGATGGGCGTGCGCAGCACGCCGAGCCGGTCGATCTCCACCTCGACCACGTCGCCCGGCCGCAGGAAGCGCGGCGGCTTGCGCACATAGCCCACGCCCTCGGGCGTGCCGGTGGCGAGCACGTCGCCCGGTTCGAGGGTGAACGTGCGGCTGATCCGCGACAGCAGCTCGCCGACGTTGAAGATCATGTCGCGCGTGTTGCCGTCCTGGACGGTCTCTCCGTTGACCCGGGTGCGTACGCGCAGCCCGTCGGCCAGGTCGCCGACCTCGTCGGCGGTGACCAGCGGGCCCATGGGCCCGCTGCGGTCGGCGTTCTTGCCCAGCGTCCACTGCCCGGTGAGCTTCTGCGCGGTGCGGGCGGTGAGGTCGTTGAAGGCGGCGTAGCCGAGCACGGCCGCCGCGGCACTCGCCTGGTCGGCGTCGGTCAGCCGCCGCCCCACGACGGCGGCGACCTCGCCCTCCCAGTCCAGTCCGGGCTCGCCGGCCGGCACCGGGGCGGGCGTCCCGCCCGCCGTGAGGGACGCGACCCAGCGGCCGAAGACGGTCGGATGCTCGGGCGGGGTGAAGCCGCCCTCGGCCGCGTGCGCCCGGTAGTTGAGCCCGACGCACACCACCCGGGCCGACGGCGGCACCGGCGGGGCGAGGTCGACGTGCGAGACCGGGAGCAGCCCGGTGTCCGTACGGCGGGCCTGCGGCAGCCAGTGATCGAGGTCGGCGTAGAAGTCGCCGACCTCGGCGATCGGGGTGACCCGGTCGCCGATCTGGACGGCGACGTCAACCCGCCGTCTCTCGCGAATCCCGACGAGCCTCACCGGGTCACCTCCAGCGGAACGAGCCGCACGTCGAACACGAAATCGGCGAACGGGCCGTCCAGCCCGTAGGACTCGCCCTCCCGGCGCATGACGGGCGTCACGATCAGTTCCTCCTTGACGGCGAACGCGGCGTCGGAATCCAGGTATTCGTCACCGGCGACGAAGACGTGCGTGGTCACCGGCCTGTGTCCCGGAGCCTCCACGCGATAGTGGATGTGGGCCGGGCGCATCGGGTGACGGCCGAGCGCGCGCAGCAGCCCGCCGACCGGGCCGTCGGTGGGCACCGGGTAGCTGGAGGGGACGACGCTGCGGAACCAGTACGCGCCGTCGGCCCCGGTGGTGAACAGGCCGCGCAGGTTGCCGGGCGGCTGGGCCAGGTCCTGGCTGTCGTAGTGCCCGGCGTCGTCGGCCTGCCAGATGTCGACGGTGGCGCCCCCGATCGGCGTGCCGCCGGTGTCGGTGACCCGCCCGCGCACCACCATGACCTGCCCCGGGCGGCGCTCGGGGCCCTCGGCGATCCACGCGCCGTTCTCGCGCGGGGGAGCGGGGGCGTGGAAGGGTCCCTCAACGGAGGACGGCGTCGCCTCGGCCGGGCCGGCGTGGTTGACCTCGTCGACCGCGGAGGTGAGGCCGAGCATGTCCGACAGCAGGATGAACTCGTTGCGCCGGTCGGTGCAGGTGTGCCCGGTGCGCACGAGGAAGCCGATCCCGGTCAGCCACTCGTCCTCGGTCGGCCGGGCCTCGCGGACGAACGCGTGCAGGTGCCGGACCAGCGAGGTCGTCAGCTCGCGCAGCCGCGGGTCGCTTCCGCCGATCCGGCCGAGCACGGCGGACAGCAGGGCGTCGAGACGGTCCTCCCGGACGCGGTCTTCATCGGTCATGCGGATCTCCTGTCGTCGGGAAGAAGGAGGGCTCCGGATCGCTCAGGCGTGGAGCCGTTCCCTGAGGAACGCGATCGTGCGGTCGAGCGCGTCGCGGGCCCTCTCCGGGGCGCCCTGCCACATGTGGTCCGCGCCGTCGTAGACGTGCAGGTCCACCTCGGCGCCGGTCCCGCGCAACTCCTCGCACAGCCGCTCGCTCTGCGCGCAGGCGATCATCCGGTCGGCCCGGCCGTGCAGCAGCAGGAACGGCGGTGCGCCGGGGGAGACGTGGGTGACCGTGGTCGGTGGGCGTGCCCATCTGCTGGAAGAACCGCTCGAAGCCGCCGGTCGCCACGCCGAGCACGCGGGCCTGCTCCTCGACCTGGTAGGCGTGCGCCAGCCCGGCCGGGACGAAGCCGAAGTCGCCGGGGGCCAGCAGCCGCGACGTCTTCGTCCCTTCGCGGTCCTGGACGTGGACGCGCACCTTGCCCTCCACCACGTAGAAGGTCTCGTGGGTGTCCTGATGGGTGTGTGCCGGGATGAGCCGGCCCTTCGGCGCGTCCATCGTGAAGATCCCGAGCTGGCCGTCGGTCTCGTCGCCGCTGAGCAGCACGGTGAACAGGTCGGTGAACAGCATCGCGTGCTCGCCCTCGCCGCGCCTGAGGAAGAACGCCTCGGGGGCGCCCGGCAGGATTCCCTTCCACCGCGGGCCGCTCTCGGGGTCGGCCAGATATTCGAAGCTCATCGCGTCTCCAACTCGGCGTGGGCGGACTGGCCGATGATGCGCCACCCCGGCCGCCGGTCGCCAGGCGCCTGCCATTGAGCGGCAGGCCTTCTCACCACGGCGTACCACCGGTCTGCCCTCAGCAGACATATCGACAGGTCGCGGGACTGCGGCGGATACAACTGCGCCATGAGTGTTTCACCGAGCACGAGTTACCGGGATCGGCTGAACGAGAAGCTGTTCCAGCAACGGACCCTGTTGCTGACCGGAGAGGTCGACGACGAGATGGCCGAGCGGGTGTGCGCCGAGATGGTGTTGCTGGCATCGGCGGATTCCGAACGCGACATCATCCTGTACATCAATTCGCCGGGAGGGTCGGTGCTGGCCGGGCTGGCGATCTACGACACGATGAAGCTGGTGCCGAACGACGTGGTCACCGTCGCGCTGGGGATGGCGGCGAGCATGGGCCAGGTGCTGCTGGCGTCCGGCACACACGGTAAGCGGATCAGCCTCGCGCACAGCCGGATCATGATGCACCAGCCGTCGGCCGGCATCGGCGGCACGGCGATCGACATCTCGATCCAGGCCGAGAACCTCAAGTACATGAAGCGGCAGTCCGAGGAGATCCTCGCCGCGGAAACGGGACGCACGATCGAGGAGATCGCCGCCGACAGCGACCGGGACCGCTGGTTCACCCCGGAGCAGGCCCGCGACTACGGGATGATCGACACGATCGTCGACTCCTTCCACAGCATCGCGCCGTACGCCGTTCCCAACCGGATGGGGTTCTCGTCATGAGCCAGTACACGATCCCGTACGTGGTCGAGAAGACCCCGGTGGGGGAGCGGTCGTTCGACATCTTCAGCCGGCTGCTCAACGAGCGCATCATCTTCCTCGGAACGGAGATCGACGACGGCGTCGCCAACGTCGTGATGGCACAGTTGCTGCACCTGGAGGCGGAGAGCCCGGACCAGGAGATCAACCTGTACATCAACTCCCCGGGCGGCTCGTCGACCGCGATGCTCGCGATCTACGACACCATGCAGTTCATCCGCGCGAAGGTCGCGACGTACTGCATGGGCCAGGCGGCCTCCGCCGCCGCGGTGCTGTTCGCCGCCGGCGCCCCCGGACGGCGGTTCATGCTCGGGCACTCCCGCGTGCTGCTGCACCAGCCGTCCACGCAGGGGCAGGGCACGATCTCCGACCTGACCCTGCAGGCGGCCGAGGTGATGCGCGTACGCGCGCAGACCGAGGAGATCCTCAGCCTCCACACCGGGGTGGACGTCGCCCGGCTGCGCGAGGACACCGCGAGGGACCGCGTCTTCGGCGCTCGCGAGGCCGTCGAGTACGGCCTGGCCGACGAGCTGATCATCACCCGCGAGCCGTCGTAGCGCTCACGCCGCCAGCAGCTGCACCCGTGGCGTACCGGCCGACCCGGGCGTCGCGATCCGCCGCGACGCCGTGATCCGCCGGACGGCACGGGTGAGCAGATGCTCGATCGGCAACCCGAGGGCGTCGCACACCGAACGCAGCATCTCCGACGACGGCTCTTTGCGGCCGCGCTCGACCTCCGACAGATACTGCTTCGACATGCCCACCGCACGCGCCACGTCGTCGAGCGTGCGGTCCTGGTCCAGCCGCTCGTCGCGGAGGATCTCCCCGTACACCCTGCGTAGCAACGGGTCCGGGCCGTCGGGAATCGCCGGGCCGCGCTCCTTGCCGGCCCGGCGCGTCCGGATGTCGATGACCACTGATCGGCCCGAGGCTGCCATGCCTGGCAGTCTGGCACGTCCGGACCCCGAGCGGACCGTCTGTTCGCGGACAGGTGAGCGGGCCGACCAAGCGGGGTGAACAGGGCGCAGGCGAGATCAGGAACCGGAGGTGCGGTGACGGACGTCAGGACCCGCCGAGACCCCGGGTGATCGAGCGAGCCGCCGTCCGTACGGCAGGCCCGAGCAGCCGCGGTTCGGCGTGCTCCTCCGGCACGACCACGGACAACGCGGCCGCGATCCGGCCCCCGGCGGCGAAGATGGGCGCCGCCACGGTGACCAGCGGCTCGGGAGCGTGGCGACGGACCGTGGCCAGCCCCTCCCGCCGCACCTCGGCCAGCGTCCGCCGCAACTCGGCGGGGGAGACCGCGGTCCGCTCCGGCTCGTGCACGAGCTGCCGGTGCCGGGTGTCGAAGGCGGCCAGGGGCGACAGCGCCCGATCGACCACCGGATCGCCGTGCGGCGGCCGGCTGCCCCTGACCCGGTGCGCGGGCGCCCCCGGGCCGTTCATGGGCGGGCGTGCTCTCTCGTCGGACTCATCGGAAGTCTCCGCGCTCGTCTTGCCTGCCGGCACTGTACCCCGGCGTCAGGGGGTGAGCCGGTGACCGCCCAGTGAGATCGGCGACTCGGGCATGGGGGCGAAGAAGTCGAAGTTGGGCGGCGGGCCGACCCTCCGCTCCAGCGTCTTCACGACGTGCCTGGCGTCGTCGTTGGGGCCCGCGAGGTAGAAGGGCCTGCCGTCCTTGCCGAAGGTGATGGCCGCCTTCTCCTCCCACGTGCCGAGGTGTCCGGCCGCCCCGGCGAAGTCCGCCGCCGGCTCGAAGCCGAGGTCACGGGCGTAGTCGACCGCGCCGAAGACGAGGTGCCGCACCAGGTCGAGCGGCGCCTCCCGCCAGCCGTACGGGTAGATCCTGAACCACTTGGGGAGGAAGCGGTGCAGCTCCACCTCGCTCATCACGTCGGGGCCGAGGGCGTGCTTGACGCCAAGGCAGTAGACGTCGACGAGGTAGGCGCAGACCGACAGCTTGTCCCAGCCGTGCTTGCGCGCCACCACCACGCTCACCGTGCCTGCGGTCTCCTGACCGTCCGGGACGTCGTCCGCCCAGCCGCTCGTGTCCGGGACGCCCAGTCCCTCGCCCCAGCCGGCGTTGATCCAGCACCCCGAGAGTTCGGGCTCGGCGGCCTGCCCGCCCGTCTGCTCGGCCACCGCCCTGACGTACGGTGCGACCGCCGCCGGCGCCATGCCCAGGGCGCGGGCGATCTGCTTGGGAGAGCGGCCCTGTCCGCGGAGCTCGCGGACCTTCTCCAAGATCGAGCTGTCCATAGGGTCCGAAGCCTACCGGTCATCCCTGGCGTGCCGGGGCCTGCCATCCGACCGGCACCATAGGGTGCGAGGCAGCGTGGACTGGAGGAAAATGGACGACCGGCGGTTGGTGCGGGTCTCGAAGTACCTGGCTAAGCATCTGCGGCACCAGCCCGAGCGCATCGGCATCGAACTCGACGCGCACGGCTGGGTGGACATCGACGCCCTGCTGACGGCGGCGGCCTCGCACGGGTTTCCGATCTCGCGTGCCGAACTGGAGCAGGTGGTCGCCGACAACGACAAGCGGCGATACGTGATCGAGGGCGATCGGATCCGGGCCAGCCAGGGGCACTCGGTGCCCGTCGACCTCGACCTGCCGGTGGTCGAGCCGCCCCCGATCCTCTATCACGGCACGGTCGCCCGGAACGTTGAGGCGATTCGCGCAGAGGGGCTGCGGTCGATGGCACGCCATCACGTCCACCTGTCGCCCGACCGGGAGACCGCGACCCGCGTCGGCGCGCGCAGAGGGAAGCCGGTCGTGCTCGTGGTGGACGCGGCGGCGATGCACGCCGCCGGGCGTCACTTCCGGGTGAGCGCCAACGGCGTCTGGCTGGTGGACCACGTCCCGCCGCACTTCATCCGCTGGAGAAGCGACCGATAGACGGCTGCCCCAGACCGCAAAGACGGCCTATTTCAGTGGCGAGATGCGCATATCCGCCCTATATCGTGCGTGCGTGGAAGATCTGATCATTTCCCGGCGCCTGCGTGTTCCCGTCGACGATGCGGGGGACGACACGCCCGGTTGGGGTGGGGTGGCTGCGCGGCAGCTCGACGCGGCGCTGCTCAGCGTCGGCTTCACGTGCTCGCGTGCGCTGCTCGACCGCCTGACCCGGCTGCCCGGCGAGCAGGTGATCGACCTTGGCGTGCGCGTCCTGGCCGTGGTCCGCCGCCTGGTCGGCGACCACGTCGAACACAACGCCTACTTCATCGACTTCCCGAAGAACGTCCCGGACACCGTTGAGTTCTGGGCGGGGCTGCTGCGCGAGGCCATGCTCGACCCGGTCGCCGCCGCCCGGCTCCAGCCGGGCATCCTCAACCTGCTGGACCTGCCGGAGTACGGCAGCTACCCGCACACCTACGCCGACCTGCTGGCCGCGCACGCCGAGCTGATCCCCCTGGCCAAAGACCGGGTGACCGTGCTGGAGCTGGGCGGAAGCCTACGGGACGAAGCACGAGAGCTCTACCTCTCGCTGGCCGGATCCGAGGTCCCGCTCGCCGCCGAGGACCTGGCCGCTCTGCGCGCGCTGGCCGCGTTCTGCGCCGACGACCAGCCCGAGCACGTCCCGGTGCGCGAGAACCGGGCCGTCATCAACGAAGTACGGCTGGCCGCCGGGCAGCCGCTGCTCGTCGACACCGTGACAGACGTGCTCCGGCTGGCCGCGCTCTGCTCCGATGGCGACGTCACTCTGGCCACCCCCAACCGCCTGCGCTCTTTCCGCCGCGCCGAACGCCGCATCCTGCTGGCCGCCCTGGACACCGTCCCCGCCGCCAAGCACGGGGACGTGCTACGCCACCGGGAGCAGTGGAAGCGGCTCGGTGAGCGGCTGCACCCCCACGAGTACCCGCAGTTTCCCCGGGCGGCCCAGGTCTTCGACGTGGCCAGGGGCGTGCGCAAGGCGGCGAGCTTCGGCAGCCGGGTCGAGGCCGCGCTGGCCGCGGGCCGTACCGAAGAGGCCGTCCCGCTGCTGGAGCACACGCCCGGCGCACTGCTGCGCCGCCTCGACCATCTGCTGCGTGCGGGTGGCGGCTCCGCCGTGCTGGAGGCGGCGGAGAGGGCCGCCGCCCGCGCCTCCGGCCGCGTGCTGCTGTCCCTGCGCGAGCACCTGCAGAACCGGCTCACTCCCGCAAACCGGGTCTTCACCAATCGGTTCGGCAGGGCATGGGCGACACCCGACACCCGTGCCCCACTCGACGAGGACGCGCTCAACCGGGTGCTCACCATCCTGGACGAGGAGATCAGCCGCCGCCTGCCCGACCCCGGCGAGTTGATCGTCGACCCCGCCGTACTCGACGTGGCGCTGCCCCTGTCGGGCAAGGCGGTCGCGCCCGGGCTCGGGACGCTGCCCCGCGGCTCGCTGTCGCCCGTGGAGGGTGAGCTGCTCCGGTTCTTCGTGCACTGGCGCCAGGCCGAGCGGCGCACCGACTACGACCTGTCCGCGCTCATGCTCGACCCCACCTACGACAACCCGACCAACATCTCGTGGACGTCCTACGCCAACGAGTTCGCGACCTACTCGGGCGACCTCACCGAGGCCCCCGACGGCGCCTCGGAGTTCATCGACGTGAGTCTGTCCCGCGCCACCAAGCCGATCATCATCCCTCAGGTCAACATCTACGCCGGGGAGCGGTTCGACGAGGCCGCCGAGGCCTTCTTCGGCTACATGACGAGGGACGCCGCCCAGGAGGGCAGGCCGTTCGAACCGCGCACCGTGCGGATGAAGTCCGACCTGCGCGGATCCGGCCGCATCGCGCTCCCACTCGTCTTTTTGCGCGGGGACGACGATGCCTGGCGGGTGAAGTGGTTGCACCTCTACCTGTCGGGCTATCCGGCGTTCAACCAGGTGGAGGGCAACCGGGTCACCGCGTCGCTGCTCGTGCGCTCGATCGTGGAGCGGGACTACCTCCGGGTCGGTTATCTGGCCGACCTGCTGCGGGCCAAGTCCTCCACGGGCGGCCAGGTCACGTACATCGGGCTTGAGGCACCCGCGGACCTCTCGGAAGGGGCGCGTATCTACACACCGGCCACGCTGCACGAGCTGATCCCGGCCTGATATCTTGCTGACCGCAAGGCCATGGGAGAGCTTCCTTCTCACCTCTTTTGGAACCGGTCTGCCCGTACGGGCGCCGGTCTGGATCTAGTTCTCCCGCTTTCCTTGCGCTCCGGCGGGTGAGGCCATTCGGAGGCTTCCTTCTAAAATCCTGGTTCGATTCCAGGTGGGTCCGTAATGGGCCTGCTGGTATATCCAGCTTCCGAGCCCTCCTCACCCGCCCGGCCGGCGAGCCGCGCCACAGCAGGGTCTTCGCCCCCCGTTTCCTGATCGTGCTTCAGCAGACAACCGAGCGACCCGCTGCAGAACTAGAGTAACGAATCAATTACGATAAGTAACATCCTGGCTACTATCCGTATCGGCGCAGATACGGTCACGCAGTGGCACTAGCCGAACACGAAGCCCTCGTCCGCCTGTTCTGCGAACGACCCGACCTCGCCGCCGACCTGCTCACGCGCTCCCTCAGAGTCCAGCTGCCCGACTACGACTACGCAGGCCTCGAATCGGCTGATCTCACCGAGGTCACACCCACCGAACGTCGCGCCGACTCGGTCATAGCCTTCCGTCGTAAGAGCCCCGACGACGAGCCTGAACCCGTCCTGGCTGTGATCGTGGAAGTCCAGCGCGACCGTGATTCGGACAAGCTCTGGTCTTGGCCGCTGTACCTCAGCAGTCTGCGCAGCCGGTTGAGATGTCCTGTCATGCTCCTGGTCGTCGCGCCCGATGCGGCGATCGCCCGTTGGTGCGCCCGCCCCATCGGGCTGGGTCACCCCGGTATGGTGCTGACCCCGCTCGTCGTCGGACCGGCCGAGGTTCCGGTGATCACCGACCCCGGCCAGGTGGCGGAGGATCTCGAACTCGCCGTACTGTCGGTGATCCATCATGCCGACACGCCGCAGGGGCCGGAGATCCTCGAAGCCCTGCTCACCGCGTTGCACAATCTCGACCGCGATCAGGCGGGTATGTACGCTGACATGGTGCGTGCGGCGCTGCCTGGGGAGATCTGGGATCACTTGGAGAAGCACTTGAAGACCGAGACCTACGAGTACCTGAGTGACTGGGCCCGCGACAACATCGCCAAAGGCAAGGCGGAAGGCAAGGCGGAAGGCAAGGCCGAAGGCAAGGCGGAGGGGCAGGCCGAGGCAATCCTGACGGTTCTGTCGGCCCGAGGCATCGAGGTGCCTGAGGACATTTCCGAGAAGATCCGGAAATGTCATGACCTCGACCGGCTGGCTGCCTGGCTGCGAGCAGCCGCCACGGTCGACTCTTCTGACGCGCTGCTCGACGGCATCTCCTGACGCCGTCCGGCGGTGACGTAGCCCCCGCTGTGCCGGGAAGGTCGCCGTCGATGCGAATCGCCGCCCGGGACGACCTCCACCCCGAAGCCCTCTGTCCGAGGGACTCCGGCAGCGCGACCAGGCCGACACGAGCCGTCGCCCAGCGCGAACGGTAGCGATCAGGCGACCGGTGACTCGGCCTACGCGCGTCAGCGGGGGACGATCGGCAGCGTGATGGACGAGTCGGGGAAGACCTTCTGGTGCTGGACGACCAGGTCCGCCTCGGTCGCCCCGACCCGCCCGGTGCCGGGGTTGCGGTCGAATCGGGGGAAGTTGGAGCTGGAGATCTCCACCCGGATGCGGTGGCCGGCCTTGAAGACCTGACTGGTGGCGACCAGATCGACGGTGAAGGTCCCGGAGGGCTCGTAGACGCGGACGATGCCGTCGATCACGCTCATCGCCCGGCCGTCCGGATACACATCCACGAGCTTGGCCGTCCAGTCCGTCGAGGCGGCCGAGGTCTCCGCGTGCAGGGTCACCGACACCGGGCCGGTCACCTCGACATCGCTGGTGAGCACGTCGGTCGAGTAGCAGAGCACGTCGGGCCGCCGCTCCACGTCGCGCTGGTCCTGCGGCCCGACGTTGGTGGGGTCGGGCAGCAGGGTCGGGCCGCCGACGGTCGGGACCGGGTCGCGCGGGTCGAAGGTGAAGGTCGCCGGCTCGGACGCCGAGGAAGGCTTGGGAGAAAGCAGGCCGCCGGTGTGCAGGTAGTAGGGGGTCTCGGCGGCGCGCTCCAGCGGCCAGGCCTCCTCGTCCCGCCAGACGTCGTCGCCCATCACGAAGATCTTCACGGCGGGGCCGGTGTCCTCGCCCTTCAGGAACGCGAGCTCCCGTTGCTCCAGGCCGATCGCCTGCCCCGAGGCGGCGGTGCCGAAGAACAGCCGTCCGGTGCCCGCGGCGCCCGGCGCGAGGTGGGACCAGGGCCCGATGACCAAAGGGCCACCCAGCCGGCGGTGGTTTTCCAGCGTCCCGCCGAGGAACAGGTCGAACCAGCCCGCCACGTGCATGACTGGCACCTCGACGCGGTCGTGGCGCAGGGTCTCGGCCAGTTCCTCCCAGTAGGCATCGCGTTCCACGTGCGAGGTCCAGTCGCGCCACCAGGGGATGCCGGGGATGTCGCCGACCGGCAGGGTGCGTGCCGCGGCGTCCTGGTCGCCCAGAACGGGAAGAACCGCGGCGAACCCCGCGCCGACGTCCTCGCCCGCCTCTGCGGCGTGCAGCAGGCCGAGCATCGTCTGGAAGGCACCCCAGTTGAGGGCCGACCCCAGCGCGAACGCGCCGCCGTGATACTTCAGGCCGTCGTGGAAGTCGTGCGGCGTCATCGAGGCGACCACGGCCTTAAGTCCGGGCGGGCGCGTCGCCGCCGCCTGAAGCGCGCACCCGGCGAGGTAGGACATGCCGCTCATCACGACCTCGCCGTTCGACCAGGGCTGGGAGGTGATCCAGGTGATCGTGTCGTGGCCGTCTGCGCCCTCGTCCGCCCACGGCCGGAACTCGCCGTCGCTGCTCCCGCGCCCCCGGCAGTGCTGCAGCACCACGGCGAAGCCGGCCCGCAGCGCGGGCGTCACCGGCGCCATCCGGAACGAGTCCTCGCCGTACGGCGTGCGCGTGAGCAGCGCCGGGAACGGACCGCCGTCGGCCGGCCGGTAGACGGTGCCCCGCAGGATGGTGCCGTCCCGCATCGGCATCGGGACGTCGTGCTCGACGGCGACCGGAAGCGGGGGGCGGTCGAGCTTCGGCATGAGGACTCCTCAGGTCAGGGCGTAGGCGTCGTAGCGGACGGCGGTGGCCACGCGGGCGGCCGAGGCCACGGCGAGGGTGCGGTTGAGCCACAGATATCGATCGTCGCCGGTCTCGAAGCGGCAGAACAGCCGGAAGTAGTACTCCGACGGGTCCACGTCCTCGCCTCGTGCGAGGCGGCCGAGCACCTCGGGGGAGCCGTGCCGGACTCCGCTGGTGGTGATGTAGACGTGCGCGCCGTCGTGGGTGCGCAGCGTGTAGCGCGTGTCGATACTGATCATGCCGTCGGCGTGCACGACCTGCCAGTCGGCACCGCCGGGCAGCACGGTGCCCGACAGGCGGGGACCGTCGAACGCGCCGCCCACGATGTTGACCACACGGCGGTGGCCCCACTGCGAGTCGCCGAGGTCGAGCACGGGGTCGAGATCCACGCGGAACGTCGCGAGCGGTTCCAGGTTCACGACGCAGCACTCCGATCGACGCTCCAGGAGGGACGTTCGTTGATCGAGGCGGGGTCGAACCCGGCCGTGCGCTTGTAGGAGGCGGCGATCTCCGCCCGCTCCGCGTGGGGGATGACCTGCTCGATGTCGTCGAACCCGCCGGGCGCGCGTTCGTGGGCGAGCTTCATGACGATCTCCGGGCCCATCTCGCGGTTGGACAGTTGCAGCGCCGTCGTGGCCGGGCGGCGCATCTCCTCGTACGCCGCCAGGTCGCCCCGGGCGAGGGCGTACGCCAGCACCCGGGCGTCGATGATCGCCTGGGAGGCGCCGTTGGAGCCGATCGGATACATGGCGTGCGCCGCGTCGCCGAGTAGCGTGACGTCGCCGAAGGTCCAGCGGGGGAGCGGGTCGCGGTCCACCATCGGGTACTCGTACGCGGTCTCGGCTCCGGCGATGATCCCCGGTACGTCGAGCCAGTCGAAGCGCCAGCCGGCGAAGTGCCTGCCGATCTCGGCCAGGTCGGCGGGGCGGTTCCAGTTCCCCCGGTCGGGGGCCTCGCCGTCCAGGGGCCGCTCCGCGATCCAGTTGATCAGCGTGCGCTCGCCGGTCTCGATCGGATAGGCCACGAACTTCTGTGTGCCGTCGCCCGCCATGATCATGGATCGACCGGTCAGGAACGGCTCGCCGTAGGTGACGCCGCGCCACAGGACCAGGCCGTTCCACGGCGGCGGGCCCTCGCCGGGGTACAGGTGGGCGCGCACGGCCGAGTGGATCCCGTCCGCGCCGACCAGCAGGTCCTCCGTGCCGGGGCCGGTGATCCGGCTGCCGGTCCGCACGGCGTCCGGGCCCAGCCGCTCCACCACCGCCTTGAGCAGGAGCATCTGCAGCCTTCCGCGGTGGACGGAGTACTGCGGCCAGGCGTAGCCCGCGGCCAGTCCCCGGGGCTCGGACCAGATCGGCGTGCCGTAGCGGTTGAAGTAGGCCAGTTCGGCCGTGGCCACGCCGATCTCCGCCAGCCGGTTGGCCAGTCCCAGCTCGGTCAGCTCCCGTACGGCATGCGGGAGGAGGTTGATCCCGACGCCCAGCGGCCCGATCTCGGGGGCGGCCTCGTGCACGGTCACGTCCTCGAACCCGGCCGCGTGCAGGCTGAGCGCGGCGGTCAGCCCGCCGATGCCCGCTCCGGCGATGACGATGCGCACAGGCGCCTCCGGAAGAACGAAGTTGTTATGGCCGTAACAATATTCAGGACACCCCTGCGGCTACGCAAGACTTGAGCGGTGAACAGCGAGCCCGACACCCGGCCGGACCTCGGCGTGGACGTGCCGCCGGACCTGCGCTACGCGGCCTACGCGCGCGAGCGCCTGGCGGCCATGACGCCTCCGGCCGACGTCGAGGCGTTCGCGCTGGCCTACCACCTGCTCCAGCTCGCCTACCTGCTGGTCACCGACCTGGAGACCCGCATCCACCGCCCGCGCGGCCTGACGCTGCCCGGTTTCCGGCTGATGTTCAAGCTCTGGCTGCTCGGCCCCACCCAGCCCGTACGGCTCGCCGAGATCTCCGCCATGTCGCGGTCCGCGGTGACAAACGCCGTCAACACCCTCGAACGCGGCGGCCTGGTCGAACGCCGGCCGGTGCCGGAGGACGGCCGCGCGGTGGTCGTCGCGCTGACCGCGGCGGGCGAGGCGGCCGTGCGTGAGGCCTTCGCCGAGCAGACCCGCAGGGAACGGGAGTGGTTCGCCTGCCTCGGCCCCGCCGAGCGCGAGCAGATGACCGCCCTGCTGGCCCGGATCCTCCACAGTCGGCCGGCGGATCTTCCATAGGACGAACCGGGGCAGTCGCCCAGAAGCTACGCGTACAGTTCTCGCAGGCGTCCCCGGGGGCGGGACGCGCCCGCTTCACCGTGAGGACCGCACCAGTGGCCGTTTCCGAGCAGTTCCCGCCGTTGGCGGCGCCGGACGCCGACGCCGCAGCCGAGGACGAGCCCGGCGGCGCCGATCCGGACCCGTTCCCCGGCGACACGCACTGGTACGACCTGCCGGACGACGACGCCGCGCCGGAGGAGGGCGAGCCCCTCTCTTGGGGAAGGCGCCTGTGGCGCGCGCTGGGGCGGCGCTGAAGCGCCTCGGGGGCGGGTAGCAGCCCGCGGTCTGGGCTGTCCGGCACACGGGAGCGGGGCTGCTCACCCTGCCCGATAACGACGGCGTAGCAGGAGCCCGGCGAAGGCGGCGAGGGTGATCACAAAACCGGTGAGCACGTACATCCGCCCGTCCGGCCCGGCCTCGCCGCCGCCTCCGGTCGCGGCCCCGCCTACCGGGGTCGTGTCCACCTCCTGCGCCGCCGTGATCTCCTCGTCAACGTCGTCTTCGTCCGATGCGGCGGCCGTCACGGTGGCCGTGACGGTCCGGGTCGGCTTCGGGCTCATGGTGGCGTCGTCCGGAGTGGGAGTGGTGCTCGTCTGACCGTCCTGGGCGACGATCAGGGTAGAGGTGGTCAGGGCAGCCGCGTTCTGCACCTCGCACTCGATCACCGGTGTCGTGGGTGAGGGTCCGATGTTGATGGCCGCCGGCCGCACTTTCGCCGTGCCCGGCTTGGACGAGGTCGTCTTCAGGCTGACGGCCTCCGGAATCGGAATGGTCTGTCCGGCGGCGACGCTCATGGGCTCGCTCACGCCGGTGGCCGATGTCAGGCCCTCGATCCCGGTGAGGGCCGCGTATGCGTACAGCTTGACGCCGGTCAGTCCGGCGGCCGGTGCCCGAAGTTCGCTGCCGTCGACGTACCTTCCGAGCCAGCTGATCGACATCTGCTGCCCCGCGGTGGCGTCGTCCGGCACGGTCAGCTCAACGTTGATCTTCACGTCCTGCTTCTCGGCCACGCCATCGGTGGTGCACTCGTACTCCACGATCTCGGCAACCACGCGCGGGCTCCGCTCCGTGCTGAGCGGGGCGGCGTGAGCCGGCTGGCTCGCAAGCGCCAGGCAACCCGCAAAGACGACCGAGACCACCGCATGGATACGCAACGCCGACTCCTGATGTGACGTAGGGGCCTACAGGAGACGTGGCACGGGAAAGATCGGTTGTCAGCTGTCGTCGTCCGGATCAAGCTCCTCTCAGGTTGCCCGCCTCAGGGGTGACATGAAGGAAATAGGGGAGATGCCCGGTCGGCGGATGGTGGTCCTGGCAGCGCTGGTCGCGGGTTCGCTGCTCGCGGCGGCCTCGGGAGTCTCAGCAGACACGGAGCCGTGGACAACGCGGCTCATGAACGGAAACGGCACGGGCGGCGTCAGCGCGGACCGAAGGGACATCACGGTCTGCGATCTGGAGGTCGACAAGGATCTCGTGGGAGCCGAGTACGAGACGACGATGGGCGAACGATCAACGCGCAGGCGGGCCTGGGGCGGCAGTGCGTAAGCGACTCGGTCTTCTTCGGCCGCATCCGATCGGTGATGCTCTGCCACGGTCCCGACGTCAATCCCGAGGGAGGCTCCTTCAGGTGGTGCGACCCCCGCACCACCTTCTGATGCCGTCGCACTGCGACAGCCGTACGACCCCAGTCATGCCGACAGAGCATTGATTCAGGAGAGCGGGCGCCTTGCCCCCGTGCCCGCCGCCAGCGCTTCGGGGGCTACGTCACCGACGATGTTGCCTACGCGCCCGAGCCGTTCGACGCCCGCCACCACTGGTCAGGATCTTCGCGATCGACCTGGTCGGCGAGCTTGTCCGCACTGGGCGCGTTTGAGGAGGTGGAGCGCAGCCGCCGCGACACTGTCGTGCTGTCGGATCGCTGACGACCGGTGTCCCGGAGAATTCTTCAAAGAAGTCCGGGAGGCGGTGTCGGATCGGGGCCGTGGTGTTCGTAGCACTGGTGAGACCGCCCGCAAGGGGGCGGCGCCAAGGCAAAGGAAGCGCGATCATGAAGCTGACCACCATGACTCAGGTCACCATCGATGGAGTGATGCAGGGAAACGGCGGTGCGTCGGACGAGGACCGCAGGAACGGATTCGAGCGCGGCGGATGGGCCCGGGGGAAGGGTGACGACGAGACCAGGACGTTCATCACGCAGACCTACCAGCGCGCCGAGGCGTTCCTGTTCGGCCGGCGCACCTACGAGCTGTTCGCCGGCTCCTGGGGATCAATCGACCAGACACATCCCATTGGCGTGGCCTTGAACGAGGCCCCCAAGTACGTTGCCTCGACCACGCTCACCGCGCCGCGTTGGGAGAACACGACCCTTCTCCGCGGTGACCTCGCGACGGCCATCAGTGAGCTGAAGGCCAAGCCCGGGGGTGAGCTGCAGGTGCACGGCAGTGGCGCCCTGACCCGGTGGCTGCTGGAGAACGACCTGGTCGACGAGATGACTCTGATCGTGATCCCGGTGATCCTCGGCCAGGGCGCGAGACTGTTCCCGGAGACCGGTCCCGATCTTGCGCTCGACCTGGTCGAGTCGCGCGTCGACTCGAAGGGCGTGACGATCCAGGTCTACCGGCCGGTCGGGCGCCCGCGGTATGCAAGGGCCTGAAGTCCCTGACCACCGAACCACACTGTCTGACACCACAGGAGATGGTCTTCAGATGCGGTACCTCGTTTCCGTGATCGACGACAAGAGTGATCCCGGCAGCACGGACAGGCGGCCTGCCATCAGCGCGTTCAACGAACGACTGATCGCCGAGGGCTACTGGGTTTTCGCGGGCGGACTCGCGGACACCGACGCGGCCACGGTCATCGACAACCGGGGCGAGCAGGCGGTGTTCAGCGACGGGCCTTTCGTGGAGTCGAAGGAGTACCTCGCCGGCGTCTGGGTGTGGGAGGCCCCCGATCTGGATGTGGCGCTCAAGCTGGCAGCCGAGGCGTCGAAGGTCTGCGATCGGAAGATCGAGGTGCGGCCGTTCCTGTGAACAGGATCGACGCCCGCGAGGCGATCACCCGGGCCCACCATGAGGAGTCCGCCGCACGATCTCCCCGGCCCGGCCCATGCCCCGGGCGTCGGACGAGGGTGATGCTGATGAGGCCGAGCATGGATGGTGCGGCCCTCCAGCACAGCGAGCGCGTCCTCCACCGACAGGCACTCGTTGAGGCCGTCGGTGCGCAGGGCGACCTGGACGTCGTACTACCGATGGACATCGCGCACGCCCAGCACCGCGTCGATGACGACGACGTTGCTGATCACCACGTCGCAGGTCTCGCGGACCGGCGCGGCCGACAGATGCGAGCCGTCGCGCGCCCGCCCTGACCGTCCACGGCGACCGGCGCGTCACCGCCTGCGTGAAGCCGTCGTCAGCTGGGCTGCCACAGCTCGATTCGATTGCCCTCAGGATCGGTGACCCAGCCGAACCGGCCCACACCCTCCATGTCCTGAGTCTCCCCGGCCACGTCCGCTCCCTTGGCGCGCAATTGCGCGAGCATCGCATCCAGGTCGCGGACACGGAAATTGAGCATCGTCTGCTGGGCGCGGGCGCCGAAATACTCGGTCTCCGACTCGAAAGTCGCGAACACCGTCACCCCGGCTTCCTGACGCCACATGCCGTTCTCATCGGCGTCCAGGCCCAGGCAATCGCGATACCAGGCACCCAGGGCCACCGGGTCGGCGGCCCGCATGAAGTATCCGCCGATTCCAAGCACACGCTCCATGCCGCCATCCTGCCAGGACCATGATCGCCCGCTGCACGCCTCGTCTCGATAGCGGGGAAGTCGTTATCTTCGCGGCTCACCGAGCCTCCCGCGCAGTCACCGGCCTGCTCGGCGTCCTTCAGGCGGTGACCTGGTCGAGAAGTTCGAGCAGGTGGTGGTAGGTCTTCCCGGTGGCGCGGGTCATGCCGATCTCGCAGGTGCGGTTGACCGACGCGTGGGCGGCGAAGCCGCCCTCGGCCACCGAGGCGGCCTCGGCACGGGTGGCGGAGGCGGTCAGTTCCGGGTGCAGCAGCCCCCGGTCGCCGGCGAAGGCGCAGCACTGCCAGCCGTCCGGAACGACGACCTCCTTCGCCACCGCCCCGGCCACCTTGGCGATGGCGGCATCGAGGCCGAGCCGGACGGACGAGCAGGTCGGGTGCAGGGCGAGCGAGGTCAGCCTGCGGTCCTCCGGCGGCTGCGGCAGCCGCGGCAGGACGTGTTCGGCCACGAAGGTCACGGCGTCGAGCACCCGGACGGCGGGGGAGGCCGCCGTGGGCCGCTCGGATCCCGCGGCGGTCAGCCGCTCGAACCCTTCCGTGCAGGAGGCGGCGTCGCTGACGACCGGAAGCCGGCCGCCGTCGGTCGCCGTCAGCAGCGTCTCCCGCACCCGGCGGCGCATCACCTCGTAGCCCTCGCCGAAGCCCTTGGAGGACCACGGCGTGCCGCAGCACAGGCCCCCGACGCCCTCCGGCACGTGCAGCCGCAGGCCGGCCCGCTCGGCGAGTCGCCGTACCGCGGCCATGACGCCGGGCCCATCGTCGGCGGGGGCGAACATGGTGTTGAGGCACGAAGGCACGTACACCGCGTCGGCCTCGTGACGCGGCGCGGGGCGGCGGGGCGTGCCGCCGCGCGGCAGGTCACGGCTCCACTGGGGGACGGTGTCGGGGTCGCCGACGGCGCGGGCGGCCCGGCTCGCTCCCTCGGCGAGCCCGGCCGGGGCCGCGGCGGCCGCGTCCATCGCGAGGTCCATGGCCCGGGTCACCGCGCCCCAGTGCTTCGCGGCGGTTTTCCAGCCCGCCCGCGCTGGGCGCCCGTGACGACCGGCGCGCAGGCGCTTGGTGAGGTCACCGGTGTTGATCAGTACGGGGCAGGCGGTGGCGCACATGCCGTCCACGGCGCAGGTGTCGAGGGCGTCGTAGTCGTACTCCTCGGTGAGCTGCCGGGCGAGCGCGTGGTCGCCGGCCGCCTCGGCCGCGGCGATCTCGCGGCGAAGCACGATGCGCTGGCGTGGGGTGGTGGTGAGGTCGCGGCTGGGGCAGACCGGCTCGCAGTAGCCGCATTCCACGCACCGATCGACCTCGGGCTCGACGCTGACGACGGTCTTGAGGTCGCGCAGGTGCGCCTTCGGGTCGTCGGTGAGCACGACGCCGGGATTGAGAGTGCCGGCCGGGTCGCACAGCCGTTTGATCTCCCGCATCACCTCGTACAGCTCGTCGCCGTACTGGCGGCGCACGAAGGGGGCCATGACCCGTCCGGTGCCGTGCTCGGCCTTGAGCGTGCCGCCGCGGTCGAGCACGGCGGCGACCATCTCCTCGGTGAAGTCGGCGTAGCGGTCGAGGTCGGTGCCGAAGCGCTCGTTCAGCATGAAGTGCAGGTTGCCGTCCTTGGCGTGCCCGAAGATCACGCTGCGCTCGTACCTGTGCTTCGCGAACAGCTCGGCCAGGTCGTCGCAGAGATCCGCCAGGACGGGCACGGGGACGGCCACGTCCTCCAGCAACGCCGTCGTGCCGCTGGGCCGAGCCCCGGCGACCGCGGCGTACAGGTTCTTGCGGATGCGCCACAGGGCCGCCCGGCCGGCGCTGTCCCCGCTGAGCCGCGCGGGGGCGGCGAGGTTCAGCCGGGCGAACACCCGCCCGGCCTCCCGCTCGCGTTCGGCGAGCGGTTCGGGGTCGGGCTCCTGCCACTCCACCAGCAGCGCCGCGTGATCGCGCACCTCCAGCGTCCGCAGGACGTCGTCGGCGTGCGGGTCGAGCCGGGCCACCCGCAGTGACTCGGCGTCGAGCAGCTCGACGGCGGCGGGGCCGGCCGCGACCAGCTCGGGCGTGGCGGCCATCGCCTCCCGTAGCGAGGAGAAGACCAGCAGGCCGGTCGCGGCGAGGCGGTGCGCCGGCACGGTGCGCAGCACCGCCTCGGCGACGAAACCGAGGGTGCCCTCGCTGCCGACCACCAGGTGGGCGAGGATCTGCGCCGGGCTGTCGTGGTCGAGGAAGCTGTTGAGGCCGTAGCCCATGGTGTTCTTGATGGCGAACTGCGCCGTGATCCGGCGTACCGATTCGGGGTTGCCGCGGATGCGGTCGCGCAGCCGTTCCAGGCCCTCGGCCAGGGCGGGTTCGAGGGCGCGCAGCCGGGCGTCGGCGTCGGGCGCGCCGGTGTCGATCACGGTGCCGCTGGGCAGCACCAGGACCATCGACTCCAGCGTCCGGTAGGTGTTGGCGTGGGTGCCGCAGGTCATCCCGCTGGAGTTGTTGGCCACCACCCCGCCGATCGTGCACGCCGACTCACTGGCCGGGTCGGGGCCCAGCCTGCGGCCGTAGGCCGCGAGGCGGGCGTTGACCTGCCGCAGCACGGCCCCGGGCTGCACCCGCACCCGCTCGCCGTTGTCGAGGACCTCGATGCCCCTGAAGTGCCTGCGGGTGTCGACCAGCAGGTGGCCGGTGACGCCCTGCCCGGACAGGCTGGTGCCGCCGGAGCGGAAGGTCAGCGGCAGCCCGGTCCGCATCAGCGCCGCCACCTGCGCGGCGCTTTCCGGCACCACGACGGCCTGCGGGGTCAGCAGGTAGTGCGAGGCGTCGTGCGCCATGCCGAGCCGGTCACTCGCCCGCGCACGGGTGATCCCCGGGACGGCGGCCTCCACCGCCGCCAGTACGGCGGGGTCGGACGGCGCCGGCCGTCGCGGTTCTGCATGGGTTCCGGCATCGGTAAGGCTCATGATCTCAACGCTTCCGTCCGGAGGCGCGATGCGCCCCCTCTATCGCCGAGGGTCGATGTGGATCTTCGGGCCCGGACCCGCGCCGGCCGGGCGGCGCCCCGCCAGCACGCCGGCGGCGTCGTCCAGGCCGACGGTCGCGGCCACGAGCGGGCGGGCGTCGACCGACCCGTCCGCGTACGCCTCGATGGTCCCGGCCAGACCGGCCGATCCGCTGAGCACGCCGACGGCGGTGACGTCCCTGAACACGAGCTCGCGGGTGTCGATGCGGCTGGGGGACCCGGCGAGACCGATATAGACTACCCGGCCCGCGGGCCTGACCAGGTCGAGCGCGAGCGCCGGCAGGTCCGCCGCGTTGGACGCGTCGACCACGGCGTCCCACGGCAGGGGCGGCAGTGACGCCCGGGTCCACGCGCCCGCGAAGCCGAGGTCGCGGGCCAGGAGGAGCGTGGGCTCGTCGCGGCCCATCAGATGCACCTGCGCGCCCCGCGCCCGCGCGAGCAGCGCGACGAGCAGGCCGATCGTGCCCGTGCCCAGCACCAGCAGCCGATCACCGGATTGCAGGGCGGCGCCGCGCACCGCACGCAGGGCGTTGCCACCGGGTTCGACCAGCGCGCCCATCGTCGCGTCGATCGTCTCGGGCAGCGCGTGCAGCGCCCCCGCCGGTACGGCGAGCCGCTCGGCGAGCGCCCCGGGGAAGCCCTTGCGAATGCCGATCTCGGCACGGTCGGGACAGACGTGGTGCAGTCCGTCGCCGCAGAGGCGGCAGCGCCCGCAGCCGAGCTGGGTGTCGCCGGTGACGCGGCGGCCGAGCCAGCGGGGGTCGACGCCCTCCCCGAGCGCCGTGACGACGCCGCACCACTCGTGGCCGGGGCGCAGCGGATACCACGCGTGGCCGGAGTGCAGATAGCTCATCTTGCCGGTGAACAGCTCCACGTCGGTGCCGCAGACGCCGACCCGCTCGACGTCGACGACCACCTGCCCGGGCGCCGCGATCGGCGGCTCGAGGTCCGCGACCTCGGCCCTGCCGGGGCCGGTGACGACCAGTGCCCGCACTACCGGGAGAAGGGGAGGGGCGCGACGGCGCCGATGCGGGTGAGGGGCAAGGTGCTGTCTCCTTGACGGGGATCGGGGCTCATGATCGAGGCGGCACCCAGTAGGGCGTCGCCAGGCCGCGTACGCCCACTTGGGCGGTGAACAGGTGCCCGGACCCCGGGTGTTCGGCCGGATCGACGCCACTGGCGGACGTGGTGATGACGAGGACGTCGAGATCCGGTCCGGCGAAGGCGGGGCAGGTGACGTTGGGCGCGCCGACCTCGACCGTGGCGAGCAGGCGCCCGCCGGGATCGCGGCACTCCACCCGGCCGCCGCCGAACACCGCGATCCACAGGTTGCCCTCGGCGTCGGCGCACATCCCGTCGGGCATGCCGTCGGTGAGCCTGAACAGCTCCCGCCGCGGCCCGGTCCGTCCTGTGGCGGGGTCGTAGTCGCGCTCCCACACCACGTGCGGCGTGCTGTCGATGCTGTACATGCGGTCGCCCGCGGGGCTCCAGGCCAGGCCGTTCGACAGGGTCAGGTCGTCGTCGAGGCGGACGCAGGTCGTGCCGTCGAGGCGGACCAGCAGCTCCTGGCCCTCCCGGTCGTCCAGCGCCATGCTGCCGATCAGGAAGCGCCCGGCCGGGTCCACGGCGCCGTCGTTGAGCCTGCTCGGCACGCCGGGAGGCAGCACCCGGGCGAGCTCGGTGCGGCGGCCTGCGGTGTCGACCCGGGTGAGGACCTCGCGCTCGGCGACGACGAGCTCTCCGCCGGCGGAGACGGCGACCGCGCCCACGGTGTTGCCCACCGTGTTGCCCGCCGCGCCCCCCGCCGTGCCGCCGAAGGTGTGCGCCGTTGTGGCGGCGACGGCGCCGGTCGCGGGGTCGAGCCGTCCTTCGTGCACCGCCCCCGCGTCGATGTCCACCCACAGCAGGCGCTGCCTGGCGGGATCCCACACAGGGCCCTCGCCGAGGGCGTACACCTCGCCGGATGCCTGGGTGGCGGTGAACTGCCTGGTCATGGCATCTCCTGTCCGGCGGGGATCGCACGGATGGACGGCAGGCCGCCGGGGACCGCCCGCGGCGGGGCGAGCGGAAGCGTGGTCATGTTCCGGATACTAGAGCCGATTTCGGGCGGGAGAAAAGGTCTTCACCGGGAGTTCGGCATCCTCACCGGCTCCAGCGGTCACCGTGTGTCCCGCGAGTCGCACCAGCGGTGTGCCACCGCGTCATCTTCAGAGATCGCGGGCGCGGAGGTAGGTGTCCAGGTCGGCGGCGCCCTTGAGCATGGCGCGGCCCCGGGCGGACAGGCGGGCCTGCCAGTCGCGCAGGGTCGACTCCAGCGGGGCGACGCCTCCGGCGGAGCGGACCTGAGCGATCAGCGGGGCGATCTGCTCCAGCAGGTAGCCGCCCCGCCTGAGCTGGTGGGCCAGCCGGACGTCGCGTACGTCGGCCGCGCTGTAGATCCGATAGCCCGTCTGCGGATCGCGGCGCGGCCGGACCAGCCCGGCGTTCTCCCATTTGCGCAGGGTGGCGGGGCGCAGGCCGAGCCGTCCGGCCAGGGGGCCGATGAACGTGTCGCCGCGTTCCTGCGGCACGGGCGCCAGATCGCGCAG
This sequence comes from Microbispora sp. NBRC 16548, assembly GCF_030268985.1. Classification (NCBI taxonomy): domain Bacteria; kingdom Bacillati; phylum Actinomycetota; class Actinomycetes; order Streptosporangiales; family Streptosporangiaceae; genus Microbispora; species Microbispora sp. NBRC 16548. The sequence goes on along the minus strand of NZ_BSSF01000014.1, from coordinate 205,764 downwards.
CGCGGCCTCGACGGCCTGGAGGGTGCGACGGTCGTCGAGGAGCCGGGCGTGGCTCTCGTCGACGAGCCGCAGCGCGTCCTCGATGGCGCCCCGGTTGACCGCCTGCATGATCGACGTGGCCGTCTGATGACCGTGCCCGGGCACGAGGGCGACGAACGCGCGCAGGGCCTGCGCGTGCAGCGGCGTGTAGGTGCGGTAGCCGTGGTCGGTGCGTCCGGCGGCGGGCAGGATGCCGGCGTCCTCGTAGTTCCTGATCGCCTGGGTGGACAGGCCGTGCTCGCGCGCCAGGTCAACCGGCCTCATGGATGCATCACCGATTGAAGGTCCATCGCGGTGAAAGGGGGGTTTTCGGGGAAAAGTTTACATCGAATGTTCAACGATACCGTCAAATGTATGGATATCAAGGACACGGCCCGGCCGCTCGACGGCGCGGGAGTCTCGGCGTTCCTCGGGTCGCTTCCCGCCCGGCCCCTGCTGCTCGGCCTGGGCGAGGCCAGGCACTTCGTGGGGGAGCTGGGCGAGGTGCGCAACGAGATCTTCCGGCATCTGGTCGAGCACGAGGGTTACCGGTCGTTCGCCATCGAGAGCGACTGTCTCAAGGGCCTCGTGGTGGACGACTACGTCACGACGGGCGCGGGCACGCTCGACGACGTCATGGAACGCGGCTTCAGCCACGGCTTCGGCGCGTCACCGGCCAACCGCGAGCTCGTGCGCTGGATGCGGGCGTACAACGAGGAGCATGACGAGAAGCTCCGGTTCTTCGGGTTCGACGGCCCGCTGGAGTACTGGGCGGCGAGCCCGCGCCAGGCGCTCACCGCCCTCTACGCCCTCCTCGACGGCCCGCTCCCCGGCACCGTGGTGACCGGGGAAGCCCTCGACGCTCTGCTGGGGCAGGACGACCGGTGGTCGAACGAGGCCGCGGCCATGGCTCCGTCCCAGTCGATCGGCCGGTCCGCCGACGCCCAGCGGCTGCGGCTGATCGCCGACGACCTGGTGGCGCTGCTCGAGACGCAGGCGCCGCAGCTGAGCACGGAGGACGGGGAGCGGGCGGCACTGTACGCACGCACCGCCATCGGTCTGCTCCGCTACCACTACTGGATGGCCGACGCGTCCCCGGCACGGTGGACCCGGCTGTCGGCCCTGCGGGACGCGATGATGGCCGCCAACCTGCGCGCCGTCGCCGGGCACGGCCCGGCCCTGGTCTTCGCGAGCAACCTCCACCTGCAGCGGCACAAGAGCGTGATGCCGTTCGGCGACCAGCGGCTGGAGTGGTGGAGCGCGGGGGCGATCACCGCGACGCACCTGGGCGACCGGTACGCCTTCCTGGCCTCGGCCTTCGGCACGGCCGGTGACGACACCCCGCCCCCGGACACCGTGGAGGGCATCCTGTCCACGCTCCCGTGGGAGCACTCTCTCGTCGACGCCCGCCGCCTGGCCGAGGCCGTCACGGAGCCCGCCCCGCGCGTCTCCCGCGATTTCGCCTATTTCCCGCTGGACCCGGCTCAGCTCGGCATGATCGACGGCGTCGTCTTCCTCAGGCAGGTTGTCACGCCGGGTTGACGGAAGTGCGTGCGCGTCAGGCCTGGCCGGCGCGTACGCGCATCAACCACCCCATCCGGGCCCGCGCCCTCGCCGGGGCGGGCACGTCACCTGCCCGCCGTCACGGCCTTCAGCTCGTCGAACGACTCCCGGACGATCTGCGACATATCCGGCTCGCCGGGGTCACTGATCCACTGTTCGAACGCGATCTTGAAGACGGTGATCCCGGCCTCGGCGGCCAGGCTCGCCGCCGGGTCCGCGACGCCGCGCCGCCGCAGCGTGTCGGCGAGCGCCGCGGACAACGACGCGAGCTTGATCAGCTCCCGTTCCCGGAGTTCGGCGTTGGCGGCGATGACGGTCTGCCGCTGCCGGGCGCTCTCGCGGCGCTCCTGGAACATGGCGCCGACGCTCTCGACGGCACCGGCTATCACGTCGATCGGCGCGGCGGAGTCCGGCGCGGCGGCGACGGCGTTCACGAGGTGATCCCGCAGTGTGCCCGAGCCCCAGAACAGCACCTCGCGCTTGTCGGCGAAGTGCCGGAAGAACGTGCGCTCCGTCAGCCCCGCCCGCTTGGCGATCTCCGCCACCGTGGTCTGCTCGTATCCGCGTTCGATGTAGAGCTCGATCGCCGCCTGCTCGAGACGGCCGCGCGCGTTCGGCTCCCAGCGACCCATGCCTCGGATCCTACCCCGATGACAGCGGCTGACATCAGTGCTACGTTGATGACAGTCACTGACATCGCCGTCCGCTCGGGGGTGACCCGGCGCGGAGGGCAACCGACCATTTGGAGTACGTCATGCGCGTGTTCGTCACCGGCGCGTCCGGCTGGATCGGCTCCGCCGTCGTCCCCGAGCTCATCGGCGCGGGGCACGAGGTCGTCGGCCTGGCGCGGTCCGACGCGTCGGCCGCGGCACTCACCAGGGCCGGGGTGCAGGTGTGCCGCGGCACCATCGACGATCTCGACACCCTGCGGAGCGCGGCCGCGGAGTCGGACGGCGTGATCCACCTCGCGTTCAAGCACGACATCGCCTTCGCCGGTGACTTCCAGGGCGCCGCCGACGCGGATCGCCGCGCCGTCGAGACGTTCGGTGAGGTGCTGGCGGGCTCTGACCGGCCGTTCGTCCTCGCCTCGGGCCTCCTCGGGCTGACCCAGGGGCGGGTGGTGACCGAACGGGACGGGCGTGATTCCGGCTCCGCCGGCGCGCATGACGACGGCCCGCAAGCCCGGCAGGCCACCGCCCTGAGGACGCTCGACCTCGCCTCCCACGGCGTCCGCTCGTCGGTGCTGCGCCTGCCCCCGACCGTGTACGGCGAGGGAGACTACGGCTTCATGGCGGCACTGGTCGGCATCGCCCGCGACAGGGGCGTCTCCGGTCATGTCGGCGACGGGTCCAACCGCTGGCCCGGGGTGCACCGGCTCGACGCCGCGCACCTGTTCCGCCTCGCGCTGGAGAAGGCCCCGGCGGGATCGGTGCTGCACGCGGTCACCGACGAGGGCGTGCCGATCCGCGCCGTCGCCGAGGTGATCGGCCGCCACCTCGGCCTGCCGGTGGTCTCGATCCCCCGCGAGGAGGCGAGCGAGCACTTCTCCTGGCTGGGCGGCATGATCGGGATCGACGCCCCGGCGTCGAGCGCGCTGACCCGTGAACTGCTGGGATGGCAACCGGTCCAGCCGGGGCTGATCGACGACCTCGACAAGGGCCACTACTTCCGCGCAGGGTGACCGGCGAGCGGCGAGCGGCGAGCGGTGACCGGTGACCGGTGACCGGTGACCGGCGGGCGCGCCGGTGCGGGATCGTCAGGGCCGGGGCAGGGCGATGGAGGTCGCGATGTGCCCGTCGCTCACCACCCACCGCCCCGGCAGGGTGTTCGTCGCGATGGCCGGGTCAGCGACCAGGAGCCGTGCGCGGAACGTGCCCGAGGGCTCGATGTCCACGACCGCCCCGGTGAAGTCGAGCCAGCGGCCGGTCAGCGGGAACCACACCTTGTAGACCGACTCTTTGGCGCTGAACAGGATCCTGTCCCAGCAGACCTCGCCGTCCGCGTCGCCCATCGCCCGGAGGGCGGCGATCTCCTCGCGTGAGGCGATCGTGGAAAGGACCTCCTCCGGAAGGGGTTCGTGCGGTTCCGCGTCGATCCCGACCGCGCGCGCGACGTCCGCGGAGGCGACGGCCGCCGCGCGATAGCCCGAGCAATGCGTGATGCTGCCGACCGTGCCGGCGGGCCAGACGGGCGCGCCCCGCTCGCCGCGCGGGATCGGCACCGGCGTGACGCCGATCCGGGCCAGCGCGAGCCGGGCGCAGTGGCGTCCGGTGACGAACTCGCGCCGCCGCCGGTCGACGGCCCGTGCGATGAGCGGCCTCTCCTCCGGGAACAGCGTCTCCTCCGGCACGTCGCCGAACTTCTCGGCCGACGCCACCCACGGGGGAAGGATCTCGTCGATCATGCGGCCGTCCCCGGCGCCGCGAACATCCCCTCCACCGACGCGGCCATGTGTGGAGAGTACAGATCTCCGCGCGGCAGCGGAAGATCGATTCCGGCGGCCGTACGAGCGTGCGGGACCGATCGAGAGGGCGGGTCCCCGCTATCGGCGAGCGGTCAGGTTCTTCCCTGAGGGCTCCTCGCGGCGGTTCCTGTATTCGCTCGCGCCCACGGAGACCACGAGGCAGGCGCAGATGACCGCGAGCGACAGCCATACGGGGATCTTGTACACGTCCGCCAGGAGCATCTTCGCGCCGACGAACACGAGGATCGCCGCCAGGCCGTACCGCAGATAGCCGAACCGGTGCATGGCCCCGGCCAGCAGGAAGTACATCGCGCGCAGCCCCAGGATCGCGAACGCGTTGGAGGTGAAGACGAGGAACGGCTCGGAGGTGACGGCGAAGATCGCCGGAATCGAGTCGACCGCGAAGACGATGTCGCTGGTCTCCACCGCGACCAGGACGGCCAGCAACGGCGTCGCGGCCCACCGGCGGCCCGGCCGCCCGTCCCGCCCGTCCGCGTCCTGCCGTACGAGGAACCGCTGGCCCTGGTAGGAGTCGGTGACGGGGATGAGCCGGCGCATCGCGCGCAGCACCGGGTTGCGGTCGGGGTGCACCTCGATCGCCGAATGCCTGGCCATCTTCACGCCGGTGTAGAGCAGGAACGCCCCGAAGACGTACAGGATCCAGTGGAAGCGGTCGAGCAGGACGGCGCCCGCGCCGATGAAGGCCGCACGGAAGACCAGCGCGCCGAGCACGCCGAAGAACAGCACGCGGTGCTGCAGCTCGCGGGGGACCGCGAAGAACGAGAACAGCAGCGCGATCACGAAGACGTTGTCGACGGCCAGGGACTTCTCGATGAGATAACCGGCCAGGTACTCTCCGCCGGCCTCCGGCCCCCAGGCGAGCCAGACCACGGCCCCGAAGCCGAGGCCCAGCGCGATCCACACCCCCGACCAGGCCAGCGCCTCGCGAACGCCCACCACGTGGGCCCGGCGATGGGCGAACAGGTCCACGGCGAGCATGGCGAGGATGACCGCCAGAACCGCGGCCCAGACCCACAGGGGCACAGACATCGTCAACCTCCTCACCGCCGCATGGGCGGGCTCGGCAGGCCGACGGTCTCCCCGTGCCACCGCCAGCGGTGACCCTCGCGCCGGGACGCCTTACGACGGCGGCCGTGATGACGACGCTGAGGAAGCCGGGTACTCCCCCTCGAACTGTGTTCAAGTATTCACGAAATCAGCTTCGTGCGTCAACCGCGGCCCCGAACAGTTCGAGGAGCTCGCCGATGTGCCGGTGCCGCTCGACCGGGTGGCGGAACGGGGCCAGCGGGTTGATCGTGTAGTGGTTGCGCCGCCCCACGCGCTCACGGCGCAGGTAGCCCGCCGCCTCCAGGTCGGAGACGATCGTCTGGGCCGCCCGCTCGGTGATCCCGACCGACTCGGCGACGTCCCGCAGCCGCGCGTCGGGATCGCGGCACAGCGCGAGCAGCACGTGCGCGTGGTTGGTGAGGAACGTCCAGCCGCCCGCGGGGGAGGAGGTGCTCATACCTCATTATGCGATGACGGATTCGCGAAACCCAGGTCGGCCCACCCCGCCGCCGTACCCACCCAGGTCGCGAGGGACGGGAGCGCGGCCCGCGAACCGGCGCCGAGCGCGGCCGTACGGGTGCTGCCCGGCCCGGCGAGGAGCACGTGCACACGAAGGAGTGAATCACTGATTGGGCAGAATGGGGCTTTCGGGATCTTCTGGGAGGCTTCACGTGACCATCGACGTCGGACGGGTGCGGGCGGACACGCCGGGATGCGAGCACGTCGTCCACCTCAACAACGCCGGTTCGTCCCTGCCGCCGCGGCAGGTGACCGACGCCGTGGTGGACCACCTGCGCCTGGAGGAGCGCGTCGGCGGCTACGAGGCGGCCGGCGCCGCCCTCGACCGGTCGGAGCGGACCTACGACGCGCTGGCCGAGCTCGTCGGCGCGGACCGCGACGAGATCGCCCTCGTCGAGAACGCCACCCGCGCCTGGGACATGGCCTTCTACTCCCTGCCGTGGAAGCCGGGCGACCGCATCCTCACCTCGCGCGCCGAGTACGCCAGCAACGCGATCGCCTTCCTGCAGACCGCCAGGCGGCACGATGTGCGGGTCGAGGTGGTGCCCGACGACGAGACCGGCGCCCTGTCCGTCGAGGCGCTGCGGGACATGATCGACGAGCGGGTCAAGCTGATCGCCGTCACCCACGTGCCGACCCAGGGCGGCCTGGTCAACCCGGCGGCGGAGATCGGCGCCGTGGCACGGGAGGCGGGGGTGACGTTCCTGCTGGACGCCTGCCAGTCGATCGGGCAGTTGCCGGTCGACGTCCGGGAGATCGGCTGCGACCTGTTGTCGGCGACCGGCCGCAAGTTCCTGCGCGGGCCCCGTGGCACCGGGTTCCTGTACTGCTCACGGCGGATGCTCGACCGCCTGGAGCCGCCGTTCCTCGACCTGCACGCCGCCACCTGGACCTCCGCGGACTCCTATGAGGTGCGCGGCGACGCCCGGCGGTTCGAGAACTGGGAGGGCTACGTGGCCGGCAAGATCGGTCTCGGCGTGGCGGCCGGCTACGCGCTGAGCCTCGGGCTCGACGCCATCGAGGAGCGGGTGACCGGCCTCGCCGAGGCGCTGCGCGGGCGCCTGGCCGCGATCCCCGGGGTGGCCGTGCACGACCGGGGCGCGCGGCGGTGCGGCATCGTGACGTTCACCGTGGACGGGCACGACAGCCGGGACGTGGCCGCCCGGCTGTCGGCCGCGAAGGTCAACGTCTCGGTGTCCGCGGCGTACTCCGCCCGGTGGGACTTCGAGGCCCGGGCGCTGCCCTCGCTCGTGCGGTCCTCGGTGCACTACTACAACACCGAGGACGAACTGGACCGGCTGTGCGAGGCCCTGCCCTCCGCGTGAGCTACAGACCCCAGTCGATGACCGGCCCCGCGGGCACGATACGCAGCGGGTTGATCTTCGGGTGGGTGCCGTAATAGTGCCGCTTGATGTGGGCGAAGTTCGTCGTGCCGCCGAAGGCCGGGTTCGCGTAGAGGTCGCGGGCGTAGCGCCAGAGGTTGGGGTAGTCGGCCAGGCGGCGGATGTTCGCCTTGAAGTGGGTCACGTAGACCGTGTCGAAGCGGACCAGCGTGACCCACAGGCGGACGTCCGCCTCGGTAAGCCGGTCGCCGAACAGGTAGCGGCCGCCGCCCAGGCGCTCCTCGAGCTCGTCGAGCGCCGCGAACAACGTCGTCACGGCCGCGTCGTACGCCTCCTGGCTCTCGGCGAAGCCGCACTTGTACACGCCGTTGTTGACGTCGGCGTACACACGCTCGTTGAGCGCGTCGATGTCGCCCCGCAGGTCCTCCGGGTAGAGGTCGACCCCCGGCCTGGCCCACCGCGCGAACGCCTGGCCGAGGTCGAGGCTGATGTCGGGGAAGTTGTTGCTGACGATCCGGCGGGTGCGCCGGTCCCACAGGACGGGCACCGACACGTGGCCGTCGTAGCCGGGCTCGGTCGCCTCGTACGCCTCCCGCAGCAGCGTGAAGCCGTTGAGCTCGTCGGGGCCGTGGCCGGGGCCCTCGCGGAACGCCCACCCGCGCCCGTCGCGCACGGGATCGACGACGGACATCGACACCACGTCCTCCAGGCCGAGGAGCGCCCGGACGATGACCGAGCGGTGGGCCCACGGGCAGGCCAGCGACACGTACAGGTGATACCGGCCGGGCTCGGCGGGATGTGCGCCGCTCCCGTCGGCCGTCACGCGGTCGCGGAAGCGGTACAGGGGCCGCTCGAACGACCCGTCCGGCCGGGTGGCCGCCTTGATCGCGTAGTCGCCGTAGGCCGCGAAGTCCACCGGACTCGCGACGGGGGCCGTTGTCGTCACGCTGCCACCGTCCTCTCGTCTCCGACGAGACGAGGGTAACGGGAGCCCCGATCTCCCGCTGCCGTCGGCGTTCACCGCGGTGGCGACCAGGGCGTGCTTGCTGACGGTGCGCCCGCCTTTGGGGACGAGGTCAGGGGATGAGGGAGACCTCGGGGAAGCGAGTGCCGGGCCCCTCGAACAGGTGGGTCGGCTTGCCCCGCAGGTGCAGGTCGAAGAAGGCCCCGACGTAGGCGCGCTGGGCCGCCACAGAACGGCCGGGATCGATTGTGCCCACGTAGTCCGCGAGCGGCACCGTGGGGAGCTTGGCCGCGATCTGCGGCAGCAGCGGCTGCAGGTCGGTGAACGACCCGTGGGCCGCGCCCTTGAAGCGCAGCTCCCGCTTCCATCCGGTCGAGGCCCGCCAGAACGACTTCCAGCTCGGCTCGCTGTCACGCGTGTGGGTCTCGGCCGCCAGTTGCAGGAACGGCCTGGTCACACCCCGTGTGGCCACCCGGCCGACATACGCGCCGTCGAGGTTGACCCCCGCGTCCACGCGGGTGTCGTCGCGGGTCAGCTGCGCGGCGACCGACCCGCCCAGCGACTGTCCCAGCGCCCCCACCCGCGAGGCGTCGGGCGCGCCGAGCATCCCCAAGGGCAGCTTGCCGCCGATCGGGCGGCCGTGGGCCAGGGCGGTGACCTGGTCCAGGACGTAGCGCATGTCCGCCAGGCGCGCCCGTGCGTGCTCGGCCAGCAGCTTGGCGATGACCTTCGGTGTCAGCTTCGCGGGCAGCGGCAGGGCGCGCACCAGGCGTCGGCCGGGAAACTCCACCTGGTCGGCTTCATAGGTGTGGTCGACGGTGACGACCAGGTAGCCACGCGAGGCCAGGTCCTCGACCAGGGCGGTGCCCAGCGTGCGCGGGCCGCCGTCCCCCGAACCGAACAGCACCACCGGCAGCTTGCCCGCACGGGGCTCGACACGCGCGCCCACGCGGGCATGGGCGCGCGTGGCGGCCCAGGCGACGGCGCCCTCGGCGATGCCCAGGGGCGGTGCCGAGCGCCGATCCCAGTCGGTGGCGGCCAGCGGGGCCATGTGCGGCGCGAGCGGCCCGCCGCCCGCCACCGCCGGGTACCACAGGCTGATCATCAGTTCCCGGTACGGCTTGGCCGCCACCAGCGGATCGGGCCGCGAGCGGTCGACCAGTCGCAGGGCCACGGTCCCGACCGGATACGCGCCGCCGGGCGCGGGCAGGCTCACTCCGATCGGGCGCCCGGCGTCGGCGCCGGCCGTGGGCAGGGAGACCGCCAGCATCAGCACGGCCAGCCCCGCGATCTTGCCTGCGGCCTTCGAGACGGTGGACGAACCGGTGGCCTTGGCACCCATGGCCAGATCCGTATTTTTCGCGACAAAGGACATGCGAAAGCTCCTCGAACGAAAAGGATGTCCGACGAGGCTGGCAGCCCGGCACGCTCGCGGGCCAGCGGCGGAGGTCGCACGCGCGCATGCGACTTTCGGATGACGGTCGTGCCTGGGGAGGAGCGGGAGCGAACCGGCAGGACAACTAGGGTGAAGCGCATGAAACCAGCCGGCCATCCGGCGGCACGCCTCACCGCGCTGAGCCGATGGTCGACCGTGCCCGCCGACGCGCTGCCGGCCGCCGCGCTGTTCCTGGCCACGCTCGGACCCGGCCAGGTGCTGTCGGGTCCCGCATGGCTGCTCGGGCTTCAGACGGCGCTGGTGGTGCCGCTGGCCTGGAGGCGGCGCGCTCCGATGACGGTCCTCGGCGCGATCGGCCTCGCCGCCGTCGTCCAGTGGGCGCTGGACGTGCAGCTTCCCGCCGACGCCGCCCTTCTGGTGGCCCTGTACTCGGTCGCCGCGCGCCACCCGTGGCGCCACAGCCTGCTGGCGGCGCTCGCGCTGCAGGCCGGAGTGCTGCTGGCCGCCGCCCGCTGGGCGCCGCCCGGCCAGTTCCCCTTCACGGTGGCCGCGCTGAGCGCGATGGCGGCCGCCGCCCTCATGAGCGGCCTGTGGATGCGGGTACGGCGGGCGTACGTGACCTCGCTGGAACGCGACCGCGAGCAGCGGGCGCGGCTGGCCGTGGCCGAAGAACGCGAGCGGATGACCCGCGACATGCACGACATCGTCACCCACAACCTGTCGGTCATGGTGGCGCTGGCCGACAGCGCGGGTTACGTGCGCTACAGCGCGCCGGACCGGGCCGCGGCGGCGATGGAGCACATCGCCGCGACGGGACGCCAAGCCCTGCAGGACATGCGCCGCTCCCTGATCGTCGGCCGCGGCCACGCCGCTTCGGGCGGGGACCGCCTCGATGAGACGCTTCAGCCTGCGCCCGGGATCGCCGAGCTCGGTCCGCTGGCCGAGCGGATGCGCGCGACCGGGTTGGCGACGTCCGTCCGGGTGGCCGGTGACACCGAGGCGGTTCCCGTCGCCGCCCAGCTGACGATCTACCGGCTGGTTCAGGAGGCGCTGACGAACACGCTGCGGCACGCGCCCGGGGCCCGCGCCGATGTGCGGGTCGAAGTGTCGTCGCGCCGTGCCGAGGTGGAGGTCACCGATGTTCGCGACCCGGTTGTGCTTGGCGCCCCTGGGCCCCTCGACGCCGAAACCCCGGTGTCCGGGCCCCGCGCTGGGGGCCGGGGCGATGGGCGCGGGATCGCGGGCATGCGGGAACGGGTGGCCGCCTACGGCGGGACCCTGGACGCCGGGCCGGTGACGGGCGGTGGATGGCGGGTGCTGGCCGTGCTGGACCTCGGAGCGCCACAATGATCCGGCTGCTGATCGCCGACGACGAGTCGCTGCTGCGGATGGCCTTCCGCATGGTCTTCGAGGCCGAGCAGGACATGGAGGTGGCCGGGGAAGCGGATGACGGCGAGCAGGCGGCCCGGCTGGCGCGGCACCTGCGTCCGGACGTGGTGCTGATGGACGTGCGCATGCCCGGCCTGGACGGCATCGAGGCAACCCGCAGGATCGTACGCGACAGCCCGCGCTCGCGCGTGCTCATCCTGACCACCTTCGATCTGGACGAGTACGCCTTCGCCGGGCTGAAGGCCGGAGCGGCCGGGTTCCTGCCGAAGAACACGCCGCCACAGGAACTGCTGAGCGCGATCCGCAACGTCGCGGCGGGGGAGGCGGCGCTGTCGCCGCGCGTGACCCGCCGCGTGCTGGAGAGGTTCGCGCCGCAGATGACGCCGGGACCCGACGAGCGGGACGAACGGCTGGCGCAGCTGACCGCGCGCGAGCACGAGGTGCTGGTGCAGGTGGCGCGCGGGCTGTCCAATGCCGAGGTCGCCGCGGCGTTGCATCTGGCCGAGGCGACGGTCAAGACGCATCTGAGCCGCGTACTCGTCAAGCTCGGGCTGCGTGATCGCGCCCAGGTGGTGGTCTTCGCCTACGAGAGCGGCCTCGTCCGCCCCGCCACCCCCGACATCTGACCGTGCCGCGCCGCCAACGCCCCTGAAGGGCGTCGTGCTCGCTGCGCCGGACGGCCTGGCCGGGTCGACCCGCCATCAGCCGGGCCGGCATCGCGAGAGCAGCGTCGGACGGCGGTGCCGCGCCTGCGCGCCGCGTGACCGGTGCAAGGCGCCGCCCGCCGTCGGCCGGGGTCCGGTCAGTGGGCCGGGCCCATGTGCGCCGGTCCCGTTGTGCGGAAGCCGCCGGGCTGCCCGCGCTCCATCATGCCGAACCGCATGGTCGCCAGGCCGAAGAGCAGGATGAGCGCGCCGACGACCACGTTGCTGATGATCGTCGAGGTGGTCGCCATGCCCCCGCGGATCACCCAGGGGGCGATGATGGTCCAGATACCGAGCAGCGGGGCGACCCAGGAGATTCCGTAGGTGCGCCCGAACGCCGAGCTGTACCCCATCGCCAGGAGCGCCACGGCGAGGCCCGTGATCAGGTTGTTCACGGCAAGCGGAGTTCGCGTGCCGCTGAATCCGACGATCCACGGCGAGAGCGCTAGATACAGGCCGCTCAGGAGCGTGAGACCGTCGGCGAGCTGCGCGGCGGGATTCGCCGCGGCGGCCTCGTAGCGAGCGCGCATCTGCATGATGTCGGGATGCGTCCCGATGTCGGCGCCGTGTGTCATACGTCACACCACCCTTCAGAGGTGTGTGCTGTAGTCCTTATTCCTAGCGTACGCCCGGTTCGTCACTTTTTCCCGTTTTGGTGGGATTGTGTTTGCGGGGTGTGAGCGGCGACACATCGAGCGGCGTTTAGCCCCTTCACCAGCGGAAAGAGGGAGTTCGTCACCTTCTGGAACCGAGAGGAGCGTCCGGATGAGCACGGAGGACAAGTTCCGCAACAAGTCGGAAGAGGTCGCCGGCAAGGCCAAGGAGGGGCTCGGCAGGATCACCGACGACGAGAGCCTGGAGGCCGAGGGTCGGGCCGACCAGTCCAAGAGCCACATGAAGCAGGCCGGCGAGAAGGTCAAGGACGCCGCAGGCAAGGTGAAGGACGCCTTCAAGGACTGACCCGCGCGGGGACGACGATCCCGCGGGAGGCGACAGGCCGCAAAGGGGCCCGGATGGACGGGCCGGTGGCCGTCGCCGGGGGGCGAGGGGCCGCCGAGCCGGGCACGATCGCCCGGCGCTCCCGTCCCCCTTGACGGTGTGGAGAGCGGCCGGCTCCGCAAGGAGCCGGCTTCCGCGTTCACCGGGCTGTTCGCCGACTGTTCACCCGGCGCAACGGTCGTCTCGGGGAGGGCCGTTGGTTCCGGGCCGGCGGCACCGGCCCGCGATGACGAAAGACGCCCGCCGGTCAGGCCGCGTGCGGCACTCGGACGCGGAAGGTCGACGTCACAAGAGTCTGGACGAGACGCACGAGCAGCGCCTCCAGGACCATGATGGCCGCCCGGGAGAGTACGGCGGCGAGGAACTCAGACACTTCACACCTCATTAGGACAAATCGGCTTCTAGGGAAGAGTGACGCATCAACCTCCCAAAACGGCGTAGTTAAGGTTACCGTTCGGTGAACGGTCGGTGACCGTTGCGGATACGCGTCCTGATCATGCGTCCCCTGCCATGTCCCAGATCATGAGTCGCCCCCATGTGGCCGTGGGCGTGCTCCGGGCCACGCGACTCACGCGCCGGCCCCGCACCGCTCCCGTGCCCCGTGGTCGCCGCACATCGCCCTCGCGGCGCCGGCCGCCGCCGGGCGCGCGCCGATCGCGCGGTGCCGCCGTTCGCGGACCCGCGCGAGGCGCCCCGCGTTACTTGGCGCCGGCCCTGGTGCGCCGGGCGGTGGTGGTGGCGGGGGTCTTCGCCTCGCCCTTGGCCGTGCTGGTTCTCCTCCCGGCCGCCCGCCCTGTCGTCGGCGTCGCCGCCTCCTGCATGGCTCCGGCTCCGATGGCGGCCGTCCCCGGTGTGGGCGCCCCGCGGGTCTCCCTCTGGGCGCCGCTGAGGGGCGACCAGCGCTGCTCGCGGCCCCTGGCACGCTGGGCGATCATCGTTCCCGCGCCGATCGCCGCCGCCACCGGCCACTCCAGGATGCCGAGCGCGGCCAGCGCGCCGAGACCGCCGTAGTACATGATCCGCTCGGGCGGCGGAAGGAACGTGCGGGCGACGTCCATGGCGTGCCCGACGTCACGTCCGCTGATGTGCGGCATGCCCACGTGCGGCAGGTGCATTTCGGGCGCCCGTAGCTGGAGCCGCAGGAACGGCAGGTTCAGGTCCAGCTGGGGCCGGTGCTCCTCCTTCATCTCCATACCCGGGCCGGGGGGCGGAGCCGGCGTGGGTGTGGGCCGTGTGGTCGTCCGGGCACGGGTCGTCCGGCCCCGGGCGGTCGTCGTGCCGGTCGTGGCCGTGCCGGCAGTCGTGCCTGCCGTGGTCGTGCCCGGCGTCGCCTCGGTCGTGGTCATGGATCCTCCCCGATGACGTGTCCCCGACGCGGATCTCTGCCCGACCCGCGAGAGCTTCGGGAAAATGACCTTTCTATCCTCTATCGAGCCCCCTGTGGTTGCTGGTGCTGATAGCGACTATTTGCCCACTTTTGCCGATGCTTTCGTCTCCGTACGCCCCTGCGCGAGGATGGCGGGCATGACACGGATAGGGATCTTGCTTTTCGACCGGGTGGAGGAACTGGACGCCGTGGGCCCGTGGGAGGTCTTCGGCGTGTGGGCGAAGCTGTTCCCGGACGAGGCGGAGGTCGTCGCGTTCGCGCCGCGGGCGGGAGCCGTACGGGCGTCCAAGGGGCTGACGCTCCATGCCGAGAGGTCGGCGGCCGACGTCGGCCACCTGGACGTCTTCCTGCACCCGGGCGGCGCCGGGACCCGTCCCCAGCTCAAGGACCCGGACCACCTCGCCTGGGTGCGGGACCTGCGCGGACGCGTGCCCCTGATGACCAGCGTCTGCACCGGGTCGCTCGTCCTCGCCGCGGCCGGGCTGCTGGCGGGCCGCCCGGCGACCACGCATTGGGGCGCCCTCGACCTGCTCGCCGAGCTGGACCCGACCATCGACGTCCGGCGCGAGGAGCGTTTCGTCGACGACGGCGACGTCGTCACCTCGTCCGGGGTGTCGGCGGGCATCGACATGGCGCTCCACCTGGTGGCACGGCTCGCGGGGGTCGAGCGGGCCCGCGAGGTGCGCCGGCACATGCAGTACGACCCCGAGCCCCCCGTGTGATCACCCGGCCGGACGAGCGCCCCCGGCAGTGCCAGGGCATACGGCGTGCGGTGCGCGGCCTGTCACCAGGTCTGCTCGCCGGCGCGCACGAGGATCTCGTTGACGGCGACTCGACGGTCCCGGGTGACGATGTAGGAGACGGCGTCGGCGATGTCCTCCGGACGCAGCAACTCCATGTTCTCGATCTGGCGCTCTATGGCCTGTCGCACGCCGTCGCGGAGGTGGGAGCTCAGCTCGGTGTCCACCGTGCCGGGCTCGACCACGCTCACCCGGAGGCCCTTCCGCACGACCTCCTGCCGCAGGGCTTCGGTGAACCCGTTGACGCCGAACTTCGTCAGGTTGTAGACGGCCGTCCCGGGCCGGGCGACCCGGCCCGCCGTGGAACTGATGTTGACCAGGTCCGCCACCTTCCGCGGGGAGTCCTGCGCGGCGCGGAGGAGATGCGGCAGGGCGGCATGGGTGGTGTACAGCAGGCCCTGGACATTGACCGCGAGCATGTGATCCCACTCCTCGAGCGGGGATTCCGCGGCCTGCCCCACGCCCATGAAACCGGCGTTGTTGACGAGGGTGTCCAGGCGGCCGAGCGTGGTCACCACACTTTCCACTGCCGCTGCGGCCTGCCGCCGGTCGGTGATGTCGGCCTCCACGACGAGGGCGGTGCCGCCGTCGGCCCGGACCTTGTCCGCGAGCTCCTCCAGCCTGCCGCGTCGCCGCCCGAGGACGGCGACGGCCGCGCCCTCCGCGGCGAGGCCGCGGGCGGTCGCCTCGCCGATTCCGCTGCCGGCGCCGGTCACCAGCGCCACCGTCTTCCGCAGTCGTCCGGTCATGTCGTCTTCCTCCAGATGTCGTGGTCGTGGCCTTCGCGGGCCCCGAGCTGTGGCCGTCCGCGGCTGCGGACCTCGAGAGGGCCCGGCGAGTGTGTCGCCGCCGTGCCGCCTGCTGTGGAAAGTGCTTCCTGCTCGGGCCCGCCGGAGCTCACCCCGTGCCGGCGGGGGTGAGGAGCGGCGTGGGACGTCCGCCGGTGGACGGCCGAGTACGGCCGCTCGCGGAGAAGCCCGAAGCCGCGATAGCCTCGTATCCGGAACCGGTTCCGGTTCCGCTTGAACCATAACCGGAACCGGTTCCGGTTTCAAGCGCGAGAGAAAGGGCTGGGATTGGCCGACAACGGCGAGGACGGCGTCGCACGGCGGCATAGGCCGCTGCGAGCCGACGCACAGCGCAACGAAGACCGTCTGCTCAAGGCCGCGGCAGCCGTCTTCGCCCGCGATGGAGCCGACGCCTCGGTCAAGGACGTCGCCCGCGAGGCCGGCGTGGGTGTCGGCACGCTCTACCGCCGGTTCCCGTCCAAGGAACTGCTTATCGAGGCGGTGTACCGGCACGAAGTGCGGCTCCTGTGCGAGGCGGCGCCCGAGCTCGCGGCCCTGCTGCCCCCGGTGGACGCGCTACGCACGTGGATGGAGCGCTTCATCGACTTCATGGCCACCAAGCACGGCATGGCCGGCGCTCTCCGCGTGGTGCTGACCGACGACAGCGAGCGGCTGCAGACCCGCGCCGGCCTCGTCGAAGCAGTGGATCGCCTTCTCGCTGCCGGGAGGAGCCAAGGGGCCACGCGGGAACAGGCGAAGCCCCAGGACGTCCTGATGGCGCTCGGCGGCATCAGCTACATGGCCGGCACCGAGCAAGAGCCCGGCCTTGCCACAAGGCTCATCGACCTGCTCCTGCGCGGCATCGTGACGAGCTGAACGGCACCTGGCTCGCGACGCCGGCGTCGCCACCATGGTCGAGGCCCTGGTCGGTGTTGATTCGAAAGAACGAAGTGCTAACGGTCGAGGACGTGCAGCGCGCGGGAGCCGGTGCTGAGCAGCTCCGGCCCCTCATCGCCGCACACGACCACGTCGGCCACCCGGGCGCCGAAGAGGTCGGGCAGGTAGATGGCGGGCTCCAGGCAGACGGCCATCCCGGCCTCGAACCTCTCCCCGGCCGCCAGCCAGGGCCCCTCCACCGGGCTCAGCCCGATGCCCCGGCCGGCCCGGGCGGCGGCGTAGTCGCCGTAGCCGCTGCCGTCGATGACCTCGCCGGCGATCGTCGCGGCCTCGGCGCACGCCACTCCGGGGCGTACGAGGTCGACGGCGGCCCGCTGCGCGGCGAGGACGACCGAGTACATGGCGTCGAAGTCCTCCGGTGGCTCGGCGACCGCGAAGACCCGGGCGACCTCGGCGCAGTAGCCGTTCCAGCGCCCGCCGACCGAGACGAGCAGCGCGTCACCGGGGTTGATCACCCGCTCGCACGGCTGGTGACGCGCGTCGGCGGAGTGCTCGCCCGCCGCGACGAGCACGGAGGGCGCCCCCTCGCAGCCCGTCTCGGCGAGCATCGCCCGCAGCCTGCGGGCCATCGCCAGCTCGGTGGCGCCGAACCACGCCAGCTCGCGGGCCGCCAGCAGCACGGCGTCGGCCGCCGCAGCGGCGTGCCGCATCGCGGTCACCTCGTCGGCCCGCTTGCGCAGGCGGAGCGGCGCGAGCACGGCCGAGGCCAGCACGAGCTCCGCGTCCAGGCGCAGCGCGAAAAGCTCGGCGGCGTGCATCTGCGGGTCCACCGCCACGCGGCGTGCCGCCGGGGGCACGAGGGCCGCCGCCTGCGCCGGGTCGCCGGCCGGGGTGGGCGGCCCGTCGAGCGCCACCACGAGATAGCTCTCGTCGCCCGCGCCCGACAGCGGGGCCGCTCGCAGGTACCGGAAGTCCGGGGAGGGCCGCAGCACGAGGGCGTCGATGCCCGCCCCGGCCATCCCGGCGCGTACGTCCTCCAGCATGAGGGGGTCGATCATGACGGGGAGGACGGCTCCGGCTCGTGCAGCCAGCAGGCCACCGGCTCGAAGTCCGGCTCGCGCTCCCGGCACACGTCCATGGCGAAAGGGCAGCGGGGGTGGAACCGGCAGCCCGCCGGGGGATCGGCGGGGTCGGGCACGTCCCCGGGCAGCTCGGCGGGCAGCACTCCGGCGCCGTCGGGAGAGGGGATCGCGGCGAGCAGTGCCCGCGTGTACGGGTGCTTCGGGTCGGCCCACACCTCCGCGGTCGGCCCGGTCTCCACGACCTTGCCGAGGTACATGACCGCGATCCGGTCGGCGATCAGCCGCACGACGGACAGGTCGTGGCTGATGAACAGCAGGCCCGCGCCCGACTCCACGGCGAGGTCGCGCATCAGCCGGGCCACCTGCGCCTGGGCGGAGGCGTCCAGGGCGGAGATGGGCTCGTCGCCGATCAGCAGCGACGGCCGGGCGGCGAGCGCCCGCGCGATGGCGACGCGCTGCCGCTGCCCCCCGGAGAACTCGTGCGGGTATCGGCCGGCGAACGCGCGCGGCAGCCCGACCCGTTCGAGCAGGTCGGCGGGGCTGGTCGCGGTGTCGCCCGCCGTCCGCAGTCCGTCGGCGATCTGCGCGCCCACGCGGCGGCGGGGGTTCAGCGAGGAGTACGGATCCTGGAACACCATCTGCACGCCGGTCAGCGCGGGATCCCTGCGGCGCAGCCCGAGGGGCGTCACCGGGTGCCCTCCGACGAGGATCCGTCCGGAGGCCGCGCCGTGCAGCCCGCACACCGCCCGGGCCAGGGTGGACTTGCCGCATCCCGACTCGCCGACCAAACCGACGACCTCGCCGGCGGCGACGTGCAGGCCGGCCCCGGCCACGGCCCTCACGACCGGGCGGCCCGGCGTGCGGTGCTCCACGACCAGGTCCTCCACGGACAACAGGGGCCCTATCAGAGGCATGGTCATGGCGAGTTCTCCCCAGGAGGCACGGGCAGGGCGTCGAGCAGCGAGCGGGTGTAGGCGTGGCGCGGCTCGCGCAGCACCTGGCCGCGCGGGCCGGTCTCCACGACCAGCCCGTCCTTCATCACGCTCACCTCGTCGGCGACCGCCGACATCACGCCGAGGTCGTGGGTGACGAGGAGGACGGCGAGGCCGAGGTCGTCGCACAGGCCGCGCAGCAGGCGGAGGATCCCGGCCTGCACGGTCACGTCGAGCGCGGTCGTCGGCTCGTCGGCGATGAGCACCTCGGGCTCGCAGGCCAGCGCGACGGCGATGGCGATCCGCTGCCGCATGCCGCCGGAGAACTGGTGCGGGTAGCGCTTCAGCGCCTCCTCAGGACCCGGGATGCGCACCTTGGCGAGCAGTCCTGCGGCCCGCTCGCGCGCTTCCTTCCTGCCGATGCCGAGGTGGTGGCGCATGTGCTCGGTGAGCTGCCGCTCGACCGTCAGCATCGGGTGCAGGCTGGTCGCCGGGTCCTGGAACACCATGGCGATCTTCGCGCCGCGCACCTCGTTGAGCTCACGGACCGGCATCTCCAGCAGGTCACGGCCGCCGAAGGCGATCCGTCCCGACGCGCGGGAGCCGTGGGGGAGCAGGCCGAGCACCGCGAGACCCGTCATGGTCTTGCCCGAGCCGCTCTCGCCGGCGAGGCCGTGCACACGGCCCGCCTCAAGGGTCAGGTCGACGCCGTGCAGGACGTCGTGGCCGCCGATCGACAGCCGCAGCCCTTCAATCGACAACGCGGCCGTCACAGCGCACGCTCCTTGATCGCCCCGGCGGTACGCGGGTCGAGCGCGTCGCGCAGCGTGTCGCCGAGGAAGTTGAACGCGAGGACGACCGTCAGGATCGCGAGCCCGGGGAACGTCGCGACCCACCAGCTGTCGAAGACGTCCACCCCGGCGGCGACCATCGCGCCCCACTCGGGCGACGGCGGCTTCGCTCCGAGCCCGAGGAACGACAGGCCCGACAGCAGCAGCAGCGCGGTCCCGATGTCGAGGGTGGCGAGCACCATGATGGGCCCGGTGACGTTCGGCAGCACGTCCACCCGCAGCGACCGCCAGGCGGAAAAGCCCAGCAGCCGGCCGCTCAGCACGAACTCCCGCTCACGTACGCCGAGCACGAGGCCGCGGGTCACCCGGGCGTACGCCGGCCAGGCGACGACGAGCACGGCGAGCACCGCGTTGCCGAGGCTCGCGCCGAGGGCGGCGGCGACGACCATCGCGAGGATGACGGTGGGGAAGGCGAACACGAGGTCGGCCAGGCGCATGATCGTCTCGTCAACCCACCGGCCGAAATACCCGGCGCAGGCGCCGAGCAGGCCGCCGACCGCCACCGACAGCGCCACGAGCAGCAGCGTGAGCGGGATGGACACCCGCGCGCCGTACATGATCCGGCTGAGGATGTCGCGGCCGAGCTGGTCGGTGCCGAGCCAGTGGCCCGGGCCGGGCGGCGCGAGCCGGGGCAGCTCCTGCGCCAGCGGGTCGTGCGGCGCGAGCACCGGCGCGGCCAGCGCGACCACGATCCAGGCCAGCGCGACGACGGTGCCGACGACCGCCAGCGGCCGCCGCCACGCCTGCGGGAGCCGGCTCACGCGGCTGCGCGCGAACAGGCCGGCGCGCTTCATGAGACCCTCACCCTCGGGTCGATGACGCCGTACAGCACGTCGACGACCAGGTTGATGACGAGGTAGACCACGCCCACCACGAGACCGACGCCCATGACGGCGGGCAGGTCGAGGGTGGTGGCGCTCCTGTAGGCGTACTGGCCGACCCCCGGCCACGCGAAGACGGCCTCCACCAGCACGGTGCCGGACAGCAGGCTGCCGAACGCCAGGCCGGCGACGGTGATGATGGGCACAAGCGCCGGGCGCAGGACATACCGGAACAGCACCACGCGGCCGGGCAGGCCCTTGGCGCGAGCGGCGCGTACGTAGTCCTGCCCGAGCACCTCCAGCACCGCCGAGCGGGTGAACCGCGTCAGCAGGCCGATCGTGTAGAGGGCCAGCACGAGCGCCGGCGCGGCCAGGTGACCGACGGCCGAGGAGAGCACGTCCCAGCGTCCCGACAGCAGGGCGTCGACCGTGTAGAGGCCGGTGACCTGCGGCGGCGGGGTCATCCCGGGATCGATCCGGCCGCTGCCCGGGGTGATCTGCAGCCGGAAGAAGAACACGTAGAACGCCACCAGCGCGAGCCAGAACGTCGGCACCGAGATGCCGACCAGGCTCAGCACCCGCAGCACGTGGTCGGAGAGCCGGTCCCGGCGCAGCGCCGCGACCACCCCGAATCCGACGCCGAGGACCAGCGAGACGAGGATGGCGGCCCCGGCCAGCTCCAGTGTGGCCGGCACGGACTCGGCGAGGTCGTCCAGCACCGGGCGGTGGCTCTGCTGGCTCGTCCCGAGGTCGCCGTGCAGCAGCCCTTCGAGGTGCATCAGGTATTGCTGCGGCAGCGGCCGGTCGAGGCCGTGGTCGGCGCGCCACTGGGCCACGATCGCCGGGTCGCCGAGCGCCCGCTGGCCGAGGTTGGCCGACACCGGGTCGCCCGGCACCAGGTTGGTCAGCACGAAGGTGACCAGCGTGATCCCCACCGCCAGCAGCAGCGCCGTGACGATCCGCCGCACCAGGAACCGGGCGAGCGGGCTGCGCACCGCCCGGTTCCCCGTACGGCGTCTACTTGGCGCCGAGGTCGGCGACATTGATCGTCCACACGGGGTGGTACTCCACGCCGGTGACGGACGCCGCCGTCACGATGTTCTGGCCCGGCTGGATCAGCGGCATGAACGGACCGGTCGCGTTGAGCTTCTGCTGGAAGTCGGTGTACGCCTGCTTGCGGTCGTCGTCGGTCACCGCGGCGCCGGCCTTGTCGGCCGCGGCCTCGACGTCCTTGTCCGCGCCCGCCTTCCATCCGGCCCGCAGGCCGACCAGCTTGCCCGGGGCGAACGACAGGTAGTTGCTGGGGTCGGGGAAGTCGGGGCCCCAGTACCACAGGCCCAGCTCCTCCTTGCCGTTGCGGTAGTTGTCCAGCGCGGTGGTGACCGGAGCGGGGGTCAGCTCGACCGTGATGCCGACCTCCTTGAGGTTGGCCTGGATGCGCTCGGCCAGCGGCTGGAACGACAGGCCGTTCACGGTCAGCTCGCTGGGGTACTCCAGCTTGACCGTGGGAGCGGTCACGCCGCTCTCCGCCAGCGCCGCCTTGGCGCCCTCGACGTCGCGCTTGGCCGCCTGGTCGGCCGGGAGCGCGCCGAGGAACATCGACGGGATGATGCCCGACGCCTGCGTCGAGCCCTCGCCGGCAAGCTCCAGCAGGCCCTGGTAGTCGATGCCCTTGCGCACGGCTTCGACGAACTTGGGGTTGGAGGTGACCTTGCTGACGCCCGAGTCCTGGTTGGCGAGCAGGAAGAACACGTACGCCGAGGCGGTCCGCTTGACCTGCAGGCCGCCGGAGATGCCGGCCACCTGGTCGCCGGACAGGTTCAGCGCCACCTGGCTGTCGCCGCGCTGCACGTTGAGCTTCTGCGTGGCCGACTCGACGTTGCGGATGACCACCTTGTCGTAGTACGGCTTCTTCGCGCCCCAGTACTGCGCGTTCGCCTTCAGCACGACCTGGCTGCTCACGTTGAAGGACTCGATCGTGTACGGCCCGGAGCCCGCCGAGGCGGAGTTCAGGTACTGCTCGGCCTTGTCGTTCGGGTCGTTCGTCGCGCCGTGCTCCTTGGCCGCCTTCGAGTTGAGGATGCCGAGGGCCGGGTTCGGCAGGATGTACGGAAGCGCCGGGTTCGGGGTCTTCGACGTCAGCGTGATGGTCGTGTCGTCGGTCTTGGCGATCTCCACGCCGTCGAGCAGGAACGACGGCGTGCCCTTCATGTCGCGCACGCGGGTGAGGGAGAACACCACGTCGTCGGCCGTCACCGGGGAGCCGTCGGCGAACTTGGCGCCCTGCCGCAGCTTGAGCGTGAGCTCCTTGCCGTCGGACGACAGTTCGTACGACTCGGCGAGCGACGGCACCGGCTTGGTGACGTCGGAGCCGTCGAACGTGAGAAGGGTGTCGTAGGTCGCCTTGTCGACGATCAGGCCGGTCGGCTCGTAGGTCCGCCCCGGGTCCGCCGTCTTGAGGTCGAACGAGGTGTCGATCACGAGCGTCTTGCCCGCGGCGCCGCTTGGGGTGCTGCTGGACGAGCCGCCGCCGGAGCAGGCCGCGAGGGCGAGGGCGCCGGTGAGCACAACCGGGAGCAGGCCGGCCCTCACCTGCCACGAACGGGTCGTCATTATGTGTCCTCCGAAAACAGGCCAACTCTTGGCCGTATGGACGTTTGGTCGCCGATCGTCCAGGATTGTCCGGCAGAAAGTCCAGCTCGTGCGGCCAAGCCGAGACGAATCTCCCGTGGAGGAACAAGCAGTGACCGAAACGTCAAGCAACTCGGGGTCCGGGGGCGGCGCCACTGGACGGATCGGCATCGGCCTGGAGCTGGACGCCACCCATCTGAAGATCCTCGAGGTGCTCAGGGACAACGGGCGCGTCTCGGTGTCCGCCCTCGCCGAGCGGGTGGGGATCTCCCGGGCCAACGCCTACACGCGCTTCGAGGCGCTGCGCGCCGACGGCGTGATCAGGCGCTTCACGGCCGAGATCGACCACCAGCGGGCCGGCCTCGGCATCGTCGCGCTGATCTTCGTGACCGTGCGCCAGCAGATGTGGCCGCAGTTCCGCGCCCAGCTCGCGCAGATGCCGGAGGTGGAGTACTGCGCCATCACCACCGGGCAGCACGACGCCATGATCCAGGTGAGGATGGCCGACGTGGCCGAGGTGCACGCGATGGTCACAGAACGCCTGGCCAACATCCCGGCCGTCAAGGCCACCGAGACCGTCTTCATCCTCGACGAGGTGCTCAGGCGGCCGTACGTGCTGCCGAGCGACAGGGAGCGGGACCGGGGCCGCGGCGTCCCGCGGCGGCCCGCCCCCTCGGCCTCGTCGGAGCCCGAACAGGGACAGGGGCTGCCGCTTGGCAAGATGCGCTTCGTCGGCGCGGCCGAGGGCCGCGCCGCGCTGCGCGATGCGACGTAGCAGGGACGAATCAGGAGACCACTTCGGCGCAGACGCTGACGTGGGTGGCGTCGTCGCCCTCGGACTGGAACTCCTCCACCAGGCGCAGCCGGCCGTCCTCGGCCGTCTCGACGCGGCTGGTGCTGCGGCCGCTCGCGCGTTCGCCGGTCTTCAGCAGATGGACGTAGGACAGCTCGATGCGGTCGGCGTCCCGGGTGCCGACGAACCGCCCGTGGATGACGGTGTCGCCCGTGTAGTGCCCCCAGATGACGCCGCCCGACTCCTCGTACGCGAACTCGGTGGGCGCGTCGGCGTCCACCGCGCTGGCCGTGGAGCTGATCATGACGAAGCGGCGGCCGTTCAGCAGGTCTGTGTCGTTCACGAGTCCGCATCGTGCCGAACCGAACGAGATTCGCAACCCGCTCTGGACGTTCCGCTCACCGGACCCCGGCCGGGCGGGTGATCCGTCCAGATCACTCGCCGTGGCCGGGCCCGATCGTGAACAGGTGTCAGCGGCCGACGATCTCGGCGAGGGCGGCGAGCGCCGCGCCCCGGGCGCCGGCCATGTCGAGGTCCTCGACCAGCGTCACCGTGGCCACCCGCCGCTGCTCCTCGCGCAGCAGGGTGTGCTCGCGGACCTTCTCCAGGAACCACTCGCGGAAGTGCGGGGCCGCCTCGACCACCCCGCCGCCCAGGAAGTACGCGTCCGGGTCGGTGAAGTTGGCCGCGATGGTGAACAGCCTGCCGATGGCCATGGCCTGCTGCTCGAAGACCTTGAGCGCGAGCGGGTCGCCGTTCTCGGCGTAACCGCGCAGCAGCTTGGCGGCCTTCCCAGCGGGCTCGACACCGTGGAGCTCGTGACCGGGGAAGCGGGTCAGCCAGTAGGGCAGCAGGTTCTTCTCGATGCCCGTCAGCGAGGCGACGCTCTCGGCGTCCCCGACGAAGCCGCAGTTGCACTCGGGCAGCGGTTGGCCGTCCTCCAGCAGGCCCTGCAGGGGGATGTGGACGTGCCCGAGCTCGCCGGCCATCCCGGCGGCGCCCTTCACCACGTGTCCCGACTGGATGACGCCGCCGCCGAGGCCGGTGCCGACGATCGCCGAGACCGACGAGTGCTGCCAGGCGTCCGGCCCGAAGCGTACGTGGTGGGAGTAGAGCGCCGCGGCGTTGCCGTCGTTGTTGTAGACGACCGGCAGCCCCAGCCGGGACTCCAGGGCCCCGCGGAAGTCGAAGCCGAACCAGCCCGGATCGACGAAGTTGGTCGCGCCCTTCGAGGAGATCACGCCGTCGGCGCTGGCCGGGCCCGGGGTGTCCAGGCCCACCGCGCGCACGGTGGAGCGCGGCGTGCCGGTCAGTTCCAGCACGTTGTCGAGGGCGAGCAGAAGCTGCTCGACCGCGACCTCAGGACCCTCCCGTACGAGGCTGGGGGTCTCGACCATCCGGTCCACGAGGAACCGCCCTGAGGCGTCGAGAACGGTCGCGTTGTTGCTTGTGCCGCCGTTGTCGAGCCCGACGACGACCCAGGACCCTGCATCTGCCATTGGGGGTTGTCCTTTGCGTTCGCGCGTGTCAGTGCGAAGACTACGAGAGTCGGGCGCTCGGGGGCACCGGCCGGGGCCGGACAGGCAGGGGCGCGTGCCGTGCGCGGGTGCGCAGCGGCCCGGGGGCGAGGGCGCGCCCGGGTGCCCACGGTGAAAGATTCAGTTCGCGCCGTCGCCCGCGCCCCGCCGTCTCCGGCCCATGTCGTGCCCGTGAGCTGCGCGGGCGTCGTCGCCGCTCGGGCGGGACCGGCCCGGGAGCGGCGGCGTCCGTTGACCCGTTCCGCGACCCGGAGAAAACATCTGCGTCCGGGGGCCGCAGCGTCGCGACCCATCTGTCCCAGTGGCCGCGGCCCCGAGCGGGAGCGCCTGACCTCGCCTGTCCATGCTCGTTCCGGCAGGAGGGCGGGACGCGCGAGCCGGGTGGCGTGCCGTACGAGCAGATGCGCAGAAATCGAGGTACGCATGAAGCAGTTCCGTCCCGTCCGAGGGCATCGCCCCGCCGCCCGCGGCCTGCCGGGCTCTCCGGCGGCGCGCCTGGTCGCGGCCCTGGCCGCGCTGGTCGCCGGCCTCGTGGTCGTGCTGGTGCCCGGCCCCGCGACCGCGGCTCCCGTCTGCAAGGTGGACTACACGACCAACCAGTGGCCGGGCGGCTTCACCGCGTCGGTGCGGCTCACCAACCTCGGTTCGGCGATCAGCGGATGGACGCTGCGCTGGACGGCGGGCACCGGCCAGCAGATCACCAACGCCTGGAGCGCCCAGGTCAGCCAGTCGGGCACGACCGTGACAGCGACCAACGTCGGCTGGAACGGCTCGCTGGCCACGGGCGGCACCACCGACTTCGGGTTCCAGGGCACCTGGTCGGGTAGCCTCACGACGCCGTCCGACTGGTCGCTGAACGGCGTGTCGTGCGGCGACACCTCCTCTCCCTCTCCCTCTCCCTCGCCGTCGCCGTCGCCGACCGTGGACCACTCGCCGTCGCCGTCCCCTTCGCCCTCGGCGTCACCGTCCCCTTCACCGTCCCCTTCGCCCTCGTCCTCGCCTTCGCCTTCGCCGTCCCCCTCGCCCAGTCCTTCGGTGACGCCGTCGCCGTCCGGCTGCTCGGGGAACGGCCTGGTCGTCTGCTCCGGCTTCGAGGACCAGTCGGGCACGCCGTCGGGTGAGTGGCAGGTGACCACCCCGAACTGCTCGGGCACCGGCACCGCCACGATCGACACCGCCACCGCGCACAGCGGCGGCAGGTCGCTGCGGATCAACGGCGGCGGCAACTACTGCAACCACATCTTCGCCGCGACCACCAAGAACGTCTCCGCCGTCTCGCCCGTCGTGTACGGGCGCATGTGGGTGCGCCACACGACCGCGCTCCCGACGGGCCACGTCGCGATGATCACGATGTCGGACTCCAGGGACGGCGGCAAGGACCTGCGCATCGGCGGCCAGAACGGCGCGCTGCAGTGGAACCGGGAGTCCGACGACGCCACGCTGCCCGAGCAGAGCCCCTCCGGCGTCGCGCTGAGCGCCCCGCTGCCCGTCAACCGCTGGGTCTGCCTGCGCTTCCAGATCGACACCACGCAGCAGGCGATGCGTACGTACCTGGACGACCAGGAGATCGCCGGCCTGCGGGTGGACGGCACGCCGACCACCGACGTGGACGCCCAGTGGCTGCGCCGCTCCACCGCGCCGCGGCCCACGACGTTCCGCCTCGGATGGGAGAGCTACGGCGGCGACTCGGACACCCTCTGGTACGACGACGTGGCGCTGGGGTCGAGCCCGATCGGCTGCTGATCACCGCGCCCCAGGGGTAAGTAGCCGGGTGTCCGCCAAGTGCGGTCAGGTTCGACCGTGGTCCCGTTTCGTCCGGCGCCCGGCCTCCCATGGGAGGCCGGGCGCTGTATCCGAGGGGAGAGGGACATGACCGACGTGCAGCACCCGGTGCCCGAACTGATGAAGGAAGGCGACGTCGTCGACCTGCTCGTCCACCAGCACGGGCTGATCAGGGACATGTTCGACGAGGTGGAGCACGCCGCGCCGGGCACGCGCCACGAGCCGTTCCGGCGGCTGGTGCGCATGCTGGCCGTCCACGAGACGGCGGAGGAGGAGATCGTCCACCCCTATACCCGGCTGCGGGTGGACGGGGGAGCGGGCGTGGTGGCCGACCGGCTCAAGGAGGAGCGCGAGGCCAAGGAGATGCTCCGCAGGCTGGACGAGATGGGCCCGGAGCACCCCGGCTTCATGCCCGAGCTGAACAAGCTGCGGATGGCCGTGCTCACGCACGCGCGGGCCGAGGAACGCTACGAGTTCACCAGGCTCCGAGCCGAGACGACGGCGGCCGAGCGGCGGGCGATGACGCTCGGCGTCCGGGCCGCCCTGGCGATGGCCCCGACCCGTCCGCACCCGGGGGTGGAGTCGATGACGAGGAACCTGCTGCTGGGCCCGCCCGCGGCGATCATGGATCGGGCGCGCGACCTGATCCGGCAGGCGCTGCGCAGGTAGGGACATGATCCCCGGCCCGGGTCCGTACGCATACGCGCGCGGGCCCGGGCCGGGGCCCGTCCTCAGTGGGTGCGCAGGCTGTAAAGAGGGTGGGTGCCCTCGGTCTCCAGGCGGTACTCGTCGCCCGACCTGGCGCGGTTCTCGTCGATGACGCGCTCGCTGGGCGGTTCCTCCCCGCCCATGAGCTGCTCCTGCCAGCGCTGGAACCGCTCGTGGGCCTCCTGGACATACCCGGTGCCCAGGGTCGTGTAGTCGATCTGCGTGGCGATCAGCTCGCGCAGGTACTCCTTGTTCGGCTCGAACGTCATCGGCTTCGGCAACTCCCGGGCCACCAGCTGCTCCGGGTCGCGCCCGTCGTGCTGGCGGAACATATCCGCGGCGATCCGCAGGTGCTCCAGCTCCATGTTCAGATGCAGCTCCCAGATCGCCCTGATCCTCGGGTCGGACTCGGTCTCCATGAACGAGTGGTACAGGTAGCACTCGTTGTACTCGTGGTTGAGCCACTGCTCCCACCACGACTCGCCCGGATCGAGCAGCGACTCGTAGTGCGTGACGTGCTCTTCCTCGATGAGCCCGATCTCCTGGTAGAGCTGCCGCGCGATCGGCTCCATGTACATCGGGCCGACGTTCATGTAGAAGTTCATCGTCTGCTGCTCGGCGGACATGACGGTCAACGCGTGCAGTTTGGAGATCGCCTGCGCCGTCTCCCGGTTGTAGTGCTCGCGGACGTTGTCGGCCGGGTTGCGATGGTGCATCTTCGTCGGCCGGCCCGGCATCACCTCGGTCAGCTGGTCGACGATCTTCTCGGCCTTGCGGTGCTCGATCATCTCGTACAGGTTGGCGTACCGGTACAGATGGTCGAAGTCCTCCAGCACGCCGAACTGGTAGGCCTGCTTGAGATAGGGGTCGGGCTCCATCCGGGCCACCCAGGCGGTCAGGTCCACCGCCACCTGCTCGTAGGCGAGGGTCGTCTCCAGCACCGAGGCCACCCCCGGCAGCAGCCAGTTGACCGCCTTCTGCTGCTGGGCCTCGATGTAGCGCACCTCCGCCAGGCGCTGCCGCACCTCCAGGTCGGGGCAGCGCCTGGCGAAATGATGGCTGAACATGATCGCTTCGATCTCGATGCCGTTCATCGTGATGATCCGGCACCGGGTGTAGGGATCGGCGCGGTCAGGATCGATCGGCGTGACATTCAGCTCGCGCCAGTTGCGCAGCTGCCGATCCAGCGGTATCCCCCGCTCCTGCAGCGGATTGAACGTCATCTCGGTGCTCCTCCCCACGATTGGCGCTGGGCGTACCCAAAGCGTGGAATACGACAAACGTGGACATTCGGAGGCTTTGACCGGGATTGTCATCCGGTGGCGTGGGGTCCCTCAGCCGCTGGACGCCGTCTCGGAGTGCGGGTCGCCGACCTTCTTCGACTGCGGTGAGCCCCGCTCGCGCAGGAAGATCGCCAGCAGGACCATGGAGGCGACCGCCAGGAACTCCGACTGCCAGTTCTGCAGGGTGCGGTTCCAGAAGTCGGGGGAGGTCACGTAGCCGCCCCAGCTGACCGGGTCCTCCAACTGGGCGAGTTGCTCGTTGTTGTACGCCGCGAGGCCGGCGACCGACTGGGCCAGCCAGGACAGCAGGAAGAGCAGGCCCATCGCGATGCCCAGGGAGTGGCTGAAGACCGTCCGCCGCCAGCCGTCCGCCGCCGCCCAGGCGGGGGAGCCGGGGGCGGCGTGCGGGCCGACCTTCTGCTCGGCATCGGACTCCAGGCCCTCCTCGCCCCTCTTCTTCGACTCCGGCGAGCCGCGCTGGATCAGCCAGACGGTGATGAGGATGTAGAGGAAGAACTGCAGGTACTCCGACTGCCAGTTCTCGGCGACGTCGACCGCGAAGCTCGACGAGGTCACGTATTCGGCCCACGTGACGGAGGAGCCGCCGTTGGCCGCCTGCTCCTCGTTGAAGGCCGCCGCGCCCGCGACCGACTGCCCGGCCAGGGCGGCCAGGAACAGCAGCAGGAAGCACAGGGCGAGCGCGTTGTCCCTGACCAGACGCTTCATCGCCGCTACCTCCCCGCCAGGCCGACGACGATCACGTACGCGAGGACCAGCGCGATCGTGACCAGCAGCACCGCGTAGAGCGTGCGCGCACCGTTCACGTGTTCACCTCGCATTCGTACGGCTGCCCTGTGTACGACTGATCCGGGCGGGGCTCGCAGCCCGCGGCCCGCACCCGCCAGCCGTCGGGGAACCGGTGCAGGAAGAGCGTGTCGCCGTCCACCCGTACGCGCGCCTCGTCGCCCCAGACGTCGACACCGCGTACCGCGCCCGCCCGCAGCCCGACCGACACGATCTGTTTCTCGCAGTCGTCCAGCGATCGCGCGGCCTCGGGGGCCAGGAGAAGGCACGCCTGTCCTCCCCGGCCTTCCCCTGCCGCGGACAGGAACCGCTCCGCTGTCGAGGTGACCGAGGTGCCCTCCGCCGAGGCGCACCCTGTGGTGATCAGTGCGGTGGCGACCAGCGCGAGGCAGACGACCGCCGTTGCTCGCATGCCCATGGACCGCGACTACCCGGGTGGCGGAAGTGAAACCTGAGCAGAGTTTTCGTCGGCGATATGGGATTAATCACCCGTCGCGCGTAAAATGGACGGGGCCGGAAGCGGTCCGGATAGGCTCGTCTCACCAGCGGAGGTGGGACCCTTGCACGACTTCCAGGTGTCGGTGGCGCAGTCGCCTCCCTTCACTCTCGTCACCCTCAGCGGCGAACTCGATGTGATCACGGTCCCCCGGCTGCGTGAGAAGGTGGCCCCCCTCCTTGCCTGTCCCGCGACGCGCATCCTGTTCGACGTGGAGAAACTGCGGTTCATCGACAGCGCCGGCATGAGAGTGCTCATCGACGCCTGCGTCCGCACGCCGCCGAAGGACGGCGACGGCGCCGTCTGCGGGATGAGCCCGCAGATGCGCCACCTGTTCTCGCTGCTCGGCCTGATCTCGCGGCTCACCGTGTATCCGACCCGCGCCGACGCGTTGAGCCATCCGGCGGCCATGCCCTCTGACACGGCCCACACCGACACGACCCACCCGGACACGACCCACACCGACACGGCCCGGATGAACTGACCGGTCGGCGCGGAACCGGCTCCTCACATGATCGTCTGCCACCAGCCGTCCACTGGCGGCGGGTCGTCGAGCGTGACGCGCTCGCCCGGCCGCGGCACCACGAGGCGCACGTCGCGTGCCTTGGCCTCCCGCCACAGCTGGTCGATCGGGTCGTTCCAGGCGTGCGGGGCGAGTGAGAACGTGCCCCAGTGCACCGGCAGCAGCACCCCGGCGCGGACGTCGAGGTGGGTGAGGATCGCCTCCTCGGGCGTCATGTGGATGTCCGGCCAGCCCTTGCTGTAGGCGCCGATCTGGATCACCGACAGGTCGAACGGCCCGTACGTCTCGCCGATCGCGGCGTACCCGTCGAAGTAGCCGGAGTCGCCCGTGTAGAAGACCCGCCGGCGCTCGCCCGCGACCACCCACGAGGCCCAGAGGGTCTGGTCCCGGCGGAACCCGCGGCCGGAGAAGTGACGGCCGGGGGTCGCCACGAACCGGAGGCCGGACACCGTGGCCTCCTCGTTCCAGTCGAGCTCGATGATCCGGGACGCGGGCACCCGCCACCGTTCGAGATGGGCGCCGACCCCGAGCGGCACCAGGAACGGCGCGGACTGCGTGCGGGCCAGCAGGCGCACCGTGTCCATGTCGAGGTGGTCGTAGTGGTCGTGCGAGATGACGATCGCGTCGAGCTCGGGCAACTGGTACAGGGGCACTGGGGGAGGGTGCAGGCGGCGCGGCCCGGTGAACGACGCCGGGGAGCAACGCTCGCTCCACACCGGGTCGAGCAGCACCCGCCGCCCCTCGATCTCGATCAGCGCCGAGGAGTGGCCATACCAGACGGCGTCGAGGTCGCCGCCCTGGGACGGACCGGGAGTCATCAGGGGAACGGGCAGGCGGGGCTTGCGCTGCGTCCGGCGGAGGAACTCGCGGGCGACCTGCTGCCTGGTCCCCGGCGGGAGGATGGGACTGGGCGTCGTGTTGCGGAACGCGCCGTCACGGAACTGTTTCGAGCGCCGCACCCGACTCGCCCGCTCGCCCGACGGCCGCGCCCCTAAGGCGGCGGGGACGTTCCGCACCGCCCACACCGCCGCCGCCAGGGCGGCCGCTCCCGCGACGAGCCCCACGCGACGGCCCAGGTTACTACTTCTCAAACCACCGGTCTTCAACGGCAATCTCCTTGCTGGGTTCTGCCGATCAGACTAGGCAATCTCCGCGCCGGTCGCGCCGACGGCGCCTTGCCTGTGGACAACCCTCCCTGGAGACTGCGTGTTGAATGAAAGTATGCAGACCGAACGGCCCGGCACGGGCAGGCGAGGCGAGGCGAGGGGACGATGAACACCGGCCACAACGCAGACGACGGCCCGGCCGGCCACCGCGATAACCGCGATGGCCGCGATGGCCGCGATGACCGCGATGGCCGCGACGTCGCGGGTGACCTCGGCGGCTTTGACGGCCTTGACGGCGACGCCGCGTCCCGCCTGCTGCGGCTGTTCGAGGGGCAGCGGCTGACGCCCGTGCAGCGAAGGATCGCCCACTGCCTCGCGCAGCACGCCGCCGAGGCGCCCTTCCTGTCGAGCATCGAAGTGGCCGAGCTGGCCGGGGTCAGCCAGCCGTCGGTGACCCGCTTCGCGATGGCGCTGGGCTACAGCGGATACCCCGGCCTCCGGCGCAGGTTCCGCGAGCTGGGCGTACGGCCCGGCCGGGGACGGAACGGGGCGGACGCCGGCCGGGGACGGGACGGCGTCGGCCGGAATGGGGAGGACGCCGGTCCGGATGCCGGCCCCTCCGCGCACGCGGCTGCCCTCCGGCTCTCCGACGGCGGTGCGGCCGTGCGGAGCGGAGGCCGGGAGGGGGCCGGGGAGACGCTTCCTGCGACGGCGGGGGACTCTCAGCGCCCGTCGTCGCGACCCGACGCGCCCGCGCGCCCTGTGCCTGAGGATCTCGCGCCCGCGGATCCCGTCCCCCGGGGTCCCGCGCCCGCGCGCCCGGCGCCTCAGGATCTCGCGCCTCAGGATCCCGCGGCCCAGAATCCAGTTACCGCGGATCCCGCCCCTCTGGGTCCCGCGCCCGCGGATCCCGCGCCCGGCCTGGATCGGGCAACGGGCCCGGGTGGCGAATACCGGCGGGCCGTGCTGGCGGAGATCGAGAACCTGCGCGCCCTCGCCCGGTCGCTCGACGACCCCGGACCCGTCGCCGCGGCCGCCCGCCTGCTCGCCGCCTCGCGGCCGCTGCCGGTGCTGGGCCTGCGGGCCGCCGCGGCCCAGGCCGCCGGGTTCGCCTACTTCGCGGCGAAGGTCCACCCCGACGTACGGCCTCTGCATGAGGCGGGGTCGCTCCTGGTTGACCGTGTCGAGCAGGCGGCGGCGGCCGGGGCGACGGCTTTGCTGTGCTTCGCCCTGCCGCGCTACCCGGCCGAACTGGTGGACGCCCTCCGGGCCGCCCGCACGGCCGGGCTGGCCGTCGTCACGGTCGCGGACCGGCGGGTGCCGTCCCTCGCCGCTCTGTCGCACGTTCTGCTCACCGCCGCGGTGGGCATGCACCTGGTGTTCGACACGGCGTGCGCGCCGATGATGCTCGGCCGGGTGCTGCTCGAGGCGATGTGCGACGAACTGCCCGGGGCGCAGGCCCGCCTGGAGGCGTTCGAGGCATCGGCATCCGCCCGTGGAGTGTTTCTCATTGACTGAATCTATTCATTCACCCAGGATGGATTGGGACTCACTGAATGGGACCATGCGCCGCGCGCGCGGGTGGAAGGAGGACTCGTGGCCGACGACGGCGGCAGCGCCCTCGACGACGGCGCTCTCAACAACAGGGCTCCACACGACAGGGCGCTCGACAACCGGGCTTCCGGCGACCGGGCTCCCATCCGAGCTCCGCGCGGCGGCACCCTGAACACGCGGGGCTGGCAGCAGGAGGCCGCCCTGCGCATGCTCATGAACAACCTCGATCCCGAGGTCGCCGAGCATCCGGAGCGGCTCGTCGTCTACGGCGGCAGCGGCAAGGCGGCCCGCGACTGGCCGTCGTACGACGCCATCGTGCGCGAGCTCACCACCCTGCGGGCCGACGAGACGCTGCTGGTGCAGTCGGGCCGGCCGGTCGGCGTGATGACCACCCACGAGTGGGCTCCCCGGGTGCTCATCGCCAACTCCAACCTCGTCGGCGACTGGGCGACGTGGCCGGAGTTCCGGCGGCTGGAGCGGCTCGGGCTCACGATGTACGGGCAGATGACGGCCGGTTCGTGGATCTACATCGGCACTCAGGGCATCCTGCAGGGGACGTACGAGACGTTCGCGGCGGTCGCGGCCAAGCGGTTCGGCGGCAGTCTCGCGGGGACGATCACGCTCACCGCCGGGCTCGGCGGCATGGGCGGCGCGCAGCCGCTCGCGGTCACGATGAACGGCGGCGTGGCGATCTGCGTCGACTGCGACCCGCGCAGCGTCGATCGCCGGATCGGCCACCGCTACCTCGACGTCCGGGCCGAGAGCCTGGACGAGGCGCTGCGCCTGGCGTACGAGGCCAGGGACGCGCGCCGCCCGCTGTCGATCGGGGTCGTGGCCAACGCGGCCGAGGCCGTGCCCGCTCTGCTGGCGGGGGGCGCGGAGATCGACATCGTGACCGACCAGACCAGCGCGCACGACCCGCTGGCCTACCTGCCGCTGGGCGTCGCGTTCGAGGACATGGCCGCGCTGGCGCGCAAGGACCCCGAGGGCTTCACCCGCCGGGCCCGCGAGTCGATGGCCCGGCACGTCGAGGCGATGGTCGGCTTCCAGGACGCGGGCGCGGAGGTGTTCGACTACGGCAACTCGATCAGAGGCGAGGCGAGCCTCGCCGGATATGCCCGGGCGTTCGATTTCCCGGGATTCGTGCCGGCCTACATCCGGCCGCTGTTCTGCGAGGGGAAGGGCCCGTTCCGGTGGGCGGCGCTGTCCGGCGACCCGGCCGACATCGCGACGACCGACCGTGCGATCCTCGATCTCTTCCCCGACAACGAGCCGCTGGCCCGGTGGATCCGGATGGCGGGGGAGCGGGTGCGGTTCCAGGGCCTGCCCGCGCGGATCTGCTGGCTGGGGTACGGCGAGCGCGACCGGGCCGGCGAGCGGTTCAACGACCTCGTCGCCTCAGGGGAGATCTCCGCACCCATCGTGATCGGGCGCGACCACCTCGACTGCGGCTCGGTCGCCTCGCCCTACCGCGAGACGGAGGGCATGCTGGACGGCTCCGACGCGATCGCCGACTGGCCGCTGCTCAACGCCATGGTCAACGTCGCCTCCGGCGCGTCCTGGGTGTCGATCCACCACGGCGGCGGGGTCGGCATCGGGCGTTCCATCCACGCCGGACAGGTCACCGTCGCCGACGGCACGCCGCTGGCGGGGGAGAAGATCCGCCGGGTGCTGACCAACGACCCCGGCATGGGCGTGATCCGGCACGTGGACGCCGGATACGACCGGGCCGCCGAGGTCGCTCGGGAGCGCGGCGTACGCGTTCCGATGGCCGAGGCGGAGCCGGCCGGCCCCGACGCCGATGTCTGAGGGGGCGGCGCGGGCCCTGCCGGAGGAGGTGGCGGACGGCTTCCGCCGGATGTGGCGCGACCTGCTCCCCGTGGGCCGGTGCGACGCGACGGGCGGCTACCGCCGGCACGCCTGGACGGCGGCCGACACGGAGTGCCGGGCCTGGTTCGCCGAACAGGCCCGGGAGCGTGGCCTGACGTACGAGACCGACGGCAACGGCAACCAGTGGGCCTGGCTGGGAGATCCCACGACGGGTGACACCGTGGTGACCGGCTCCCACCTGGACTCGGTGCCCGACGGCGGGGCGTACGACGGCCCGCTGGGCGTGGTGGGAGCGTTCGCCGCGCTCGACGCGCTGCGGGCGCGCGGCCTCCGGCCGGAGCGGCCGCTGGCGGTGGTGAACTTCACCGAGGAGGAGGGCGCGAGATTCGGCCTCGCCTGCCTGGGATCGCGGCTGATGACCGGCGCCGTCCGCCCCGAGACGGCGGGGGCGCTGCGCGACGCGGACGGCGTCACCCTGACGGCGGCGATGGAGCGGGCGGGACGCGACCCGGCGTCCACGGGGCGTGACGACGAGCGCCTCGCGCGGATCGGCGCGTTCGTGGAACTGCACGTGGAGCAGGGCCGCCACCTCGCCGCCACGCCGCACCCGGTCGGCGTCGCCTCCGCGATCTGGCCGCACGGCCGCTGGCGTTTCGACTTCCGCGGGGAGGCCAACCACGCCGGGACCACCCGGCTGGAGGACCGGCGTGATCCCATGCCGGTGTACGCGGCGGCGGTGCTGGCCGCCCGGGCGAACGCCGAGCGCCTGGGGGCCCTGGCCACCTTCGGCAGGATCAGGGTCGAGCCCAACGGCACCAACGCCATCGCGTCGCTGGTCAGCGCCTGGCTCGACTGCCGGGCGCCGGACGCCGCCCTGCTGGACAGGCTCGTCGAGGAGACGGCCCGGGCGGCCGAGGGGGCCGAGGTGATCCGGGAGTCCTACACGGCGGTCGTGAACTTCGACGTGCCCCTGCGTGACCGCGTCGCGCGCGTACTGGGCGGCGCGCCCGTGCTGCCCACGGGGGCGGGACACGACGCGGGCATCCTCGCTGGCGAGGTCCCGGCGGCCATGCTGTTCGTGCGCAATCCCACGGGCGTCTCGCACTCACCGTACGAGCACGCCGAGGAGGCCGACTGCCTCGCCGGGGTGGCCGCCCTCGCCGCCGTCCTGGAGGACCTGCTCACGTCGGCCGCCGACGGCCTCGACGCGGCTTGCTGAGCGTGCCGACGGCCCCGGCGCGGCTCGCTGAGCGGGCGGACGGCCTCGCGACGGGCGACGCGGAGGCAGTCGTGAGGACCTTCGAGGTCATGGAAGCAACAATCGGAATCCCAAATCAGGGGAATTCACTTCGGGTCTTGGCAAAGCCGTAATCGCCGACCTGTTCGAGTGGGGGCAGATATCCCCGCACTTTCGGGCTCATGTGCTTTTTGATGCCAAAAATGCTTATTTGCTCCCTGATGGGTGACTGGGGCGTTTGCTGCCTCTAGCGTGAGAACCAGGGTCCAGATCCAGGGTTCGATGGATCGATTCGAGCTCCGTGAATTCGGATGTCGTCCGCTTTCTCGTCACGGAGCCGACGGAGGGATACCCATGTTCAAAGAAGCATTGGCTGCTGCCGTCATGACGGCTTCGGCCCTCGTCGTCCCTGTCGCGATGCAGACGCAGCCCGCCAACGCCGCCGGCACGACCGAGCAGGTCATCCGGCCGTCCACCACGGGGGACTGCCCGGGAGGCAGCTGCCGCGGCAGGCACCACCATCACCGTCACCACCGCCACCACCGGGAGAGGTTACCGCAGCAGCAACAACAGCAACAGCAGCAACAGGGCCGCGGCGGTCAGCAACAACAGCAGCAACAGCAACAGCACGGCCGTGGGGGTCAGCAGCAGCAACAGCAGCAGCAGTGACCCAATGACCGTCCATCGTGCCTGATCAACCCTGTGCCCCGCGTATCGCCTCGCGGGGCATTTTCCGTCGCCGGCGGACGCGGGCCCGGCGCGCCGAAGGCGGCGCCGGGCCAGAGAGGCCGGATCGAGTGGGACCGTCAGCGGGAGCGGCGGTCACCGGAGCCGGGATCGGCCAGACCCGCCCGGCGTAGGGCCTCGGCCATGGCCCCGCCCACCGGCGCGCCGCTCGAGCCCCGGCCGTTGCCGCGGCCCGACCCGCCCCTGCCGCCCTGGTTCTGGCCCCCCTGGTTCTGGCCGCCCTGGTCTTGGCGGGACGGGTTCTGGCGGGACGGGTTCTGGCGCGGCTGGCCGCGGCGGCCGGCCTGCCGGTCGTCGCGGGCCTCGCCGTTCGGCCCGCCCCTGCGGCCGTTGCCCGCCGTCTCGTCGTCCAGACGTAGCGTGAGCGAGATGCGCTTGCGCTGGAGGTCCACGTCGAGCACCTTGACCCGGACGATGTCGCCGGGCTTGACCACCTCGCGGGGGTCCTTCACGAAGGAGTTGGACATCGCGGACACGTGGACCAGGCCGTCCTGGTGCACGCCGACGTCGACGAACGCCCCGAACGCGGCCACGTTGGTGACGACGCCCTCCAGGATCATGCCGGGCGACAGGTCGGACGGCTTCTCGACGCCCTCCTTGAAGGTGGCGGTCTTGAACGCCGGGCGGGGGTCGCGGCCCGGCTTCTCCAGTTCCTTGAGGATGTCGGTGACGGTCGGCAGGCCGAAGGTGTCGTCGACGAACTCCGACGGCTTCAGCGAGCGGAGCGCCGAGGTGTTACCGATCAGCGTGCGCAGGTCGCCCTTGGTGAAGTCGAGGATGCGGCGCACCACCGGGTAGGCCTCCGGGTGCACGCTGGAGGCGTCGAGCGGGTCGTCACCGCCGGGGATCCGCAGGAAGCCCGCGCACTGCTCGAACGCCTTCGGGCCGAGCCGCGGCACCTCCTTCAGCCCGGTCCGCGAGCGGAACGGCCCGTTGGCGTCACGGTGCGCGACGATGTTCTCCGCCAGTCCGGCGCCGATGCCGGAGACGCGGGTCAGCAGCGGGGGGGACGCGGTGTTGACGTCCACGCCCACCGCGTTCACGCAGTCCTCCACCACCGCGTCGAGCGAGCGCGACAGCTTCAGCTCGGACACGTCGTGCTGGTACTGGCCGACGCCGATGGACTTGGGGTCGATCTTCACCAGCTCGGCCAGCGGGTCCTGCAGACGCCGCGCGATCGACACCGCGCCACGCAGCGAGACGTCCAGGCCCGGCAGCTCCTGCGAGGCGTAGGCCGACGCGGAGTACACCGAGGCCCCGGCCTCCGAGACCACGATCTTGGTGACGTGCGGCATGTGCTTGACCAGCTCGCCGGCGAGCTTGTCGGTCTCCCGCGACGCGGTGCCGTTGCCGATGGCGATCAGCTCCACCTTGTGCTCGGCCGCCAGCCGGGCCAGCACCGCGAGCGACTGGTCCCACTGCCGCTTGGGCTCGTGCGGATAGATCGTCTCGGTGGCCACGACCTTGCCGGTGCCGTCCACGACCGCGACCTTCACGCCGGTGCGCAGCCCCGGGTCGAGGCCCATGGTCGGCCTCGCCCCGGCGGGGGCGGCGAGTAGCAGGTCGCGCAGGTTGGCCGCGAACACGCGCACGGCCTCCTCCTCGGCCGCTTGCCACAACCGGGTGCGCAGATCGATGCCCAGATGCACGAGAACGCGGGTCCGCCAGGCCCAGCGCACGGTGTCGAGCAGCCACTTGTCGGCCGGGCGGCCGAGGTCGGCGATGCCGAAGCGCCGGGCGATCCGCGCCTCGTAGTCGTTCGGCTCCTCGGCCTCCGGGTCGAGGGTGAGCGTGAGCACCTCCTCCTTCTCGCCCCGGAACATCGCGAGGATGCGGTGCGAGGGCAGGCGGGTGAAGGGCTCGAAGAAGTCGAAGTAGTCGGAGAACTTGGCCCCGGACTCCTGCTTGTCCTCCCGCACCTGGGAGATCAGCCGCCCGCGGGACCACATCCGTTCCCGCAGGTCGCCGATGAGGTCGGCGTCCTCGGCGAAACGCTCGACCAGGATGGCCCTGGCGCCCTCCAGCGCACCGGCGGCGTCGGCCACGCCCTCGCGCACGTACCCCTCGGCGGTCGCCTGGGGGTCCAGCGACGGGTCGGCGAGCAGCGCGTCCGCCAGCGGCTCCAGCCCCAGCTCCCTGGCGATCTGCGCCTTGGTGCGGCGCTTGGGCTTGAAGGGCAGGTAGATGTCCTCCAGCCGGGCCTTCGAGTCGGCCTCCATGATCCGCGCTTCCAGGGCCTCGTCGAGCTTGCCCTGCGAGCGGATCGAGTCGAGGATGGCGGTCCGCCGCTCCTCCAGCTCGCGCAGGTAGCGCAGCCGCTCCTCCAGCGTGCGCAGCTGGGCGTCGTCGAGCGCCCCTGTGGCCTCCTTGCGGTAACGGGCGATGAACGGCACCGTCGCCCCGCCGTCGAGCAGGTCGACGGCCGCGGTGACCTGACTCTCGCGCACGCCGAGCTCTTCGGCGATCCGCTGCTGAATGGACGTGGTCACGATCCTGATCCGCCTTCTTCCGAGTCCGCCCTCTCCGGGGGCCACCCTCTCCGGAGGCTCTCATTCTGCCGGATCCGCCGGGCCCCCTCGCTCCACCTGTGGACAACCCGTGCGGGCCGCGATGTCGGATGCTACCGCCATCGAATCTTCCGCCCGGCCATTGGAGGAGAAAGGACGATGGACTTATCGTCCTTGTCGCGCATATGGATCCCGGTATGCCGCTCGACGCGGACACGCTGCGATTCCGGCCCGCGATGCGGTGGGAATTGCGCGACGCGCCTTTCACGGCGGCATGACGTTGCGCCGCACGGAGACGCACTCCCTGTTCGAGGGAGCCATCACCCTGACCGAATACCGCGATCCGTTCGACGACGCCGTGCGCTTCGTGCTCGAAAGGATCCGTGAGTCGGGCGGGGACTGGCGGGTCATCGACTATCCGAGCCGCGATCTGGCGGAGACGCGATACGAGCAGTCGGTGCGGAGCAACGCCGGCGAACGCTACCCGTACAAGTCGAGCGACGTGGAAGCGGTGCCGGTCGACCTCCACCGACCTCCGCCGGAGGACGCCGCGGCCCGGGCGCGTGCTCAGCGGACGTGGAGCCGCTCGTACAGACCGGCGCCGGTCAGCAGCAGGAGCGCGAGGGTGAGCAGCGCGTGCGACGCGAACGGCGCGCCCCGGGCGGGCGTCTCGCCGGCCGGGGCCTTCAACGCGGGCCGGCCCAGCGTGATCTCCGGATGGTGGGCCAGGTAGCCGGTCGGGAACGTGGTCACGGTCCCGCAGCCGCATCCTGGGCAGGTCATCCCGGACCAGGGCGGCTGGACGGCCACGTCGTCCCGCGTCCACACCACGACGTCGATGCCCTGCTCGTCGCGCGCGCGGCGGACGACGTACTCCTCCTCCCAGACGCGCAGGCAGTGCAGGCACTCGAACGGCCACGTCTCCCTGGTGCTGATTGCCTCCCGCACCGGTACCACCCCCGAACTCACGACCTCCGCCTACGAGTCTCAACACAGGGTGAAACCACTGCAAGTGGTGCGAAGGACACGAACAGTAATGATTGCCCAGCCGGGCGGGTGCTTCTCGTGCTCCGTCAGACCACTTGGAGCAGCTCGTCGACCAGGCCGAGCGCCAGCGTCTTGTATCCCACGGAGTCGAACAGCACGGTGATCCGGTCCTGCTCGCGGCTCATCACGATCCCGTGTCCCCACTCGGCGTGCCGTACGTTTGCGTGCATGGGGAACCGCCCGTCGCCGGTCTCCGGCGGGGTCGCCGTCCCCGAGCGGCAGGTGTCGCAGTCGCCGCACGACCGCTCGTACGGCTCGCCGAAGTACTCCAGCAGGAAGCGGCGCCGGCAGCCGGTCGTCTCCGCGTAGCCGCGCATCATCTCCAGCCGGGAGTCCTCCATCCGGTGCCGGAGATCGTCGATCTCCACCGCGCGGGCGGCGGCCTCGTCCGGCGGCGGGCCGTCCGGCGCGTAGTGCAGGGAGCCACCGTGGCTGACCTCGACCGCGCCCGCCCGTTCCAGCAGGTTGACGTGCGAGGTCAGCCTGGCGGTCCCGATGTCGAGGAGCTCGCGCAGGTCGGCGGCGGCCACCTCCCCGCCGTGCTCGTGGACCAGCGTCGCGACGCGCCGCATCAGGGCCTCGTCCGCGCGGCCCGAGGCGAAGAACTTGCGCAGCCCCAGGTCCTCGGGCCGGTAGAACAGCACGGTCTCGGCCGGGTTGCCGTCCCGGCCCGCCCGGCCGATCTCCTGGTAGTACGCGTCGAGCGACTCGGGGGGCGCGGCGTGCAGCACGTAGCGCACGTCGTGCTTGTCGATGCCCATCCCGAAGGCCGAGGTCGCCACGACGGTGTCGAGGTCGTCGTCCTGGAACCGCTCGTGGATGCGGCGGCGTTCCTTCGCCTTCATCCCCGCGTGGTACGCCTCGGCCCGGCGGCCGCGCTCCTTCAGCAGGTCGGCGTACTCCTCGGCCTGGCGCCGCGTCGCCACGTAGACCAGCCCCACGCCGTCCAGCCCGGCGGCGTGGTCGGCCAGGGCCCTGCGCTTGTCGTCGTCGCTCGTGAACCGGTGGACCTCGAGATGCAGGTTGGGCCGGTCGAATCCCCGCACGATCTGCTGGGCCCCGATCAGGCCGAGCGACTCGACGATCTCCTCGCGCACGGTCGGCGCGGCCGTGGCCGTCATCGCGATCACCGGGGGATGGCCCAGACGCTCGATGACCTTGCCGAGCCGCAGATACTCCGGCCGGAAGTCGTGGCCCCAGGTGGAGACGCAGTGCGCCTCGTCCACCGCGATCAGGGAGGGCCGGGCCTGGGCCAGCCGCTCGACCACCTCGGGCTTGGCGAGCTGCTCCGGCGACAGGAACACGTACTCGGCGTCGCCCGCGGTGACCTGGTCGAGCCCCGCCTCGACCGAGCCGGCCGAGTTGACCGCCACCGCGCCCGCGGCCCCCGCCTTGAGCAGGCTCATGACCTGGTCGCGCTGCAGGGCGATGAGCGGCGAGACGATGACCGTCGGGCCCTCCAGGAGCAAGCCGGGCACCTGGTAGACGGCCGACTTGCCGCCGCCGGTCGGCATCACCAGCAGCACGTCGCGCCCCGCGAGCAGGAGCTCCATCGCCTCCTGCTGGCCCGGGCGCAGCTGCTGCCAGCCGAAGGCCTCCCTGGCCGTGGCCCGCAGGCGCCTGCCCCTGCGTCCGTAATGCCGGCCGAAGCGGCCCCCCGCCCAGCCTCTGGCCCAGCTTCCCGACCAGTCCCTCGACCAGCCGCCTCCCGTGCCGCCGAGCCTGTCACCGGCCCTTCCACCGGACAGGCCCCCGTACCTCTGCCTGACGCTCATTCCACCGCACCCCCTCGCCCGATCGGCCTGCAACTACCCGAGCGGAAAGGGCCGAACCGGAATAGCGTCACGGACCCGGCGGCTCAGAGCCGGTATGAGAGCGAGTCTCGGCATCCCCGCGCTGACCGCGCATCGCTGCCTGACCGTGGCCGAGGGCGTCGTGGACGTCGCGACGGAGTGAGCCCCATGTGAGTCCGAGGGCCGGGAGGGGCGGTGGATCTTTCCCCGGCGGGCGGTAGCGTCGGGGCATGCGACTCGGAGTCCTGGACGTCGGTTCCAACACGGTGCACCTGCTGGTGATGGACGCGCATCAGGGTGCCCGGCCTCTGCCCGCGTTCTCCCACAAGGAGGAGCTGCGGCTG
The DNA here is from genome assembly GCF_030268985.1 of Microbispora sp. NBRC 16548. Classification (NCBI taxonomy): domain Bacteria; kingdom Bacillati; phylum Actinomycetota; class Actinomycetes; order Streptosporangiales; family Streptosporangiaceae; genus Microbispora; species Microbispora sp. NBRC 16548. The sequence goes on along the minus strand of NZ_BSSF01000014.1, from coordinate 163,056 downwards.
GCCGAGCATCTCGTCGACGGCGACAGGCTCAGTGAGGAGGGCGCGGCGCGACTGGGGGCCTTCGTGCGCGAAGCGGCCCGCATCGCCGAGGACAAGGGCGTGGAGGACCTGGTCGCCTTCGCCACCTCGGCGGTCCGCGACGCGGTCAACGGCGAGGACGTGCTGGCCCAGATCAAGGCCGACACCCGGGTGGACATCCAGGTGCTGTCGGGGGACGACGAGGCCAGGCTGACGTTCCTGGCCGTCCGCCGCTGGTTCGGCTGGTCCTCGGGGCGGCTGCTGGTGACCGACATCGGGGGCGGGTCGCTGGAGATCGCCTCCGGCATCGACGAGGAGCCCGACGTCGCCGTCTCCCTCCCGCTCGGCGCGGGACGGCTCACCCGCGACTGGTTCACCGCCGACCCGCCCGATCCCGAAGAGGTCCGCGTCCTGCGGAGGCACGTACGCACCGAGATCGCGCGGACGGTCGGGGCGGTCGCCAGGTACGGCAGGCCGGACCACGCGGTCGCCACGTCCAAGACCTTCCGCCAGCTCGCACGCATCGCGGGGGCGGCGTCGTCCAGCGAGGGCCCGTACGTCAAGCGGACGCTGACGCACGAGGACCTGGTCGAGTGGACGGCCCGGCTGGCCACGATGCCGGCGGCCCGCCGGGCGGAGCTTCCCGGCGTGTCCGCGGGGCGGGCCGCCCAGCTTCTCGCCGGCGCGGTCGTCGCGGACGCCGCGATGGACCTGTTCGAGCTGCCGGTGCTGGAGATCTGCCCGTGGGCGCTGCGGGAGGGCGTGATCCTGCGCAGGCTCGACGGCCTGCCCATGGGTCGGCCCCCGCTAGCCGATCAGTAAGGTATGAGGGCCATCCAAACGGGGCAAGGCACCAATAACCGGCAATTTCCGTTCCTCTACGTGGCAGGTGATCTTCCGCCGGCCACCGGAGTGCCGTAATCGGGGTCGACCTCTGGAGGAATCTAAATGGTGGAGCTGCTGGGAGCCGTGGTCTCCCTGGCGGCGGTGGCGGTGCTGGTGCTCGGAGCCGTGGTGGTCATCGCGATCGCGACCCTCGTTTGGCTGGGTGCGATGGCGGTGAGCACCGGGCGCGAGTCCTATGGGCGGGCGAAACCCGTCCCGGCGGGCACGGATGCGGACGCGTCCGGGATATCGCCCGTCAACGCGTCCGGGATAGCGCTCGTCAACGCGTCCGGCAACGGACACGTGAACGGGCGCGCCGCGGGCCGGGGCGTGGACCGGCAGGTCCGGACCGTCGCCGCCTCCGCGCGTCGCGCGTAGCGAGGCCCACGCCGGCGTCAGCGTCCCCGTCAGGTCTGTCCTGGCGGGGACGCCGTCGTCTGGGGCGCCTCGCTGCCGGACGGGCCGCCGTCAGCGGCTCTCCCTGCTCTGGCCGGACAGCGTCTTGACCAGCTCGGTCAGGTGGGCGACCTGAGTCTCCAGCCCGCGTACGCGCGCCTCGAGCTCGGACAGGGTGGGGGCCTGGTAGCCGTCGGCGATCTGCCTGCTCATCGTTCCTCCCAAGCGGGACCGGCCGGGGGAGACCGGTGTAGGGGTGCAGGACATGAGGGTCGTGCGGGTCGTGGATCTCTATTCCCCGAATATGTGATTTGGCACCTCTTCTCCGCGGGGAAGATGGAACGGTGAAGGTCGTCGTGCTCGCGGACACCCATGCTCCCCGGCGCTGGAAGTCCTGCCCGCCCGCGGTCGCCGAGCACCTGCGGGGGGCGGACCTGATCCTGCACGCCGGCGACGTCTGCACCGCCGACGTCCTGGTGGAGCTGTCGGCGTACGCTCCGGTCCACGCGGTGCTCGGCAACAACGACGGCCAGGACGTCGCGGCCTGGGGCGCCCCCGAGACGCTCGAACTCGACCTCGGCGGGCTCCGGGTGGCGATGATCCACGACAGCGGACAGGCCGCCGGACGGACCGCGCGCATGGGGCGCCGCTTCCCCGAGGCCGACCTGGTCGTCTTCGGCCACTCGCACATCCCCATGGATCTGACCGGCGACGGGGTGCGGGTGTTCAACCCCGGCTCGCCCACCGACCGCCGCCGTCAGCCGCACGGCACCGTCGGAATACTCGACGTCGAGAGCGGCGTGCTGCGGCGGGCCGAGATCGTCCCCGTCACCTGACCTGCCTAAGGGCCGTACGGCGGGGCATGGGGCCGGTATGAGAGAGAACAAACCACAGCCCGACCCGCGTTCGCGGTTCGAGGACGAAGGCATTCCGGACCTGCAGGAGGGCACGCCCGAGCAGCAGTGGGCCGAAGACCCGCAGGAGATGCCGCTGCCCGGCGACCGGCCCCTGGGCCTCGACGAGTACGGCACCACGCCCAACGAGATGCGCGAGGGCGAGTCCCTCCGCCGTCGCCTCTCCCGCGAGGTCCCCGACGTGGACGTCCGGTTCGGCACGGAGCCGGGCACGGCGGGTGGCCGTCGTGAGGAGAAGGCCGGCGAGGCCGACGACGAGCTGCTCGACTTCTCCGAGGACGAACTGGCCTACTCCTCGGGAGCCGAGGCCGACGTCCTCGGCGAGAGCGGCGACCAGCCGTACGAGAGGTACGGCGCCGGCGCCGCGGAGCCCGGCCAGGCCGGCCGGCTCGTCGATCCGGACGGCGGCATGGGCGTGGACACCGAGAAGGACATGATCGCCGAGGACGTGGGGCCGGATTTCGGCGGCTACACGGCGGAGGAGCAGGCGATGCACATAGAGGACGAGACGCCGTAGGACGAGACGACACAAGACGGGACGACACAGAGCGAGACGCCACAGGCGGAGACGGCGGCGGCCGTGCGGCCGGGCCGCCGCCGCACGGCGTGAGGGGCCGGGAAGGAGCCGCGAGAGGACCTCGCATTCGTTACGCTGCCTCGATGGCGGGAGTTGAGGAGCCGCGGCACGAATGGCGGGTGCCGCGCGGGATCGTTGCGCTGAAGGCCGTCGGCACGATGCTGTGCGGTGTGCTGGCGATCGCCGGCGACGGCGCGCAGCTCTTCCTCGCCGGCGTGGCCACCGTTGGTTTCGGCCTGCTGACCGGCCGCGACCTGGTCGCGCCGGTGCGGCTCGCGGCGGGGGAGGACGGGCTGGTCGTCACCGGGCTCTCCGGCCGGGAACGCATCTCCTGGAACGACGTGGACCGCATCCGGGTGGACTCCCACCGCCGTTACGGCCTGACGACCGAGCTGCTGGAGATCGACGCGGGCGAGCAGATCCACCTGTTCAGCCGTTTCGACCTCGGCGAGCCGGTCGTCGACGTGGCCGAGACGCTCATGCGGATGCGCCCCTGATCCGTACGCGCGTCGCGGTTTGGGAACGGTGCAAGCCGATCGCAAGCGTGGGGTCCTAAGGTCCGATCGTGTCACAAACCGCTCTCATCACACTGATCCTTTCGGGGCTCGGGCTCGTCTTCGGCCTCATCGGCGGCGGCATCACCATGAACGCCCGGGAGTTCCGCCGCCGGGCGCAGCGCAGCCGCGGCCTGGTCGTCGGACTGCGGGCGAGCCGGTCCGACGACGGAACCTCGTACTACCCGACCATTCGTTTCACGACCGTCTACGGCCAGCAGGTCGAGGCCGAGACCACCTACGGGAGCAACCCGCCGCCCGCGCGGCCGGGTGAGGAGGTCACGGTGCTGTACGACCCGGCCAGGCCGACGCGGATCCGCATCGACAGCGCGGCCGGGAGCGGCGCGCTCCTCGGCGGCATCTTCCTCACGGTCGGCATCGTCCTGTTCACCGCGGGGGCGGGGGTGGCGCTGGCCCAGACGTTCTGAGCCCAGACGTTCCGTCCCCGCCCCCACCGGCGCGTGGTCATCCGGTCGTGCAGGCCGTCCCGTTCAGGGTGAACGCGGTGGGGGCGGGGTTGGCGCCGCTGTAGGACCCCTGGAAGCCGAAGCTCGCCGTGCCGCCGCCCGCGCCGATGGTTCCGTTCCAGGTGGCGTTGGACGCGGTGACCTGCCGGCCCGACTGGGTGATCGTCGAGTTCCAGTAGCCGGTGACCTTCTGGTCGCCGGCGTAGGTCCACTGGAGCCGCCAGCCGTTGACCGGGCTCGACGACCTGTTGGTGATCGTCACGTCGGCGGTGAACCCGCTGCCCCAGTCGTTCACCTTGTACGTCACCACGCACCCGCCAGGCAAGGGCGACGGGCTGGCGCTGGGCGAGGGGCTGGGGGACGGAGAAGGCGACGGAGAAGGCGACGGGGACGGGGATGGCGAGGGGGACGCTGAGGGCGATGGGGAGGGGGACGGGCTGGAGCCCGTGTAGGTCAGCCCGAAGCCGTACTCGAACAGCGCCTGCTTGCCGTCCCCGGTGTTGATCGGCTCCTGGTCGGCGCTGCGCGGCCACGTCATCGGCAGCTTCCCGGCCGGTGCGTAGTCGCCGAACAGCACGTCGGCCACGCCGCGCCCCTCGGTGCCCGGCAGCCACGCCGCCACCAGCGCGTTCCACTGGTCGATCTGGCCGGCGATGTCGAGCGGCCGGCCGGAGACGAGCACCACGACCAGCGGCACGCCGGACGCCTTGAGCCGCTGCAGCGTGGCCAGGTCGGTGGAGTCGAGGCCCATCGACCCGGGCCGGTCGCCCTGCCCCTCCGCGTACGGCGTCTCGCCCACGACGGCGATCGCCGCGCGGTAGGAGGAGTCGATGCCGCTGCCGTCGCGGTTGTAGGTGACCTGGGTGCCGGAGCCGACGGCGTCGCGGATGCCCTGCAGGATCGTCGTGCCGGTGGTGGTGTTGCCGGACGAGCCCTGCCAGCTGATCGTCCAGCCGCCGCTCTGGTTGCCGATGTCGTCGGCGCTCTTGCCCGCCACGAAGATCTTGCCGCCGCTCTTCCCGAGCGGGAGCACGTTGCCCGCGTTCTTCAACAGCACCAGCGACTCGCGTACGGCCTCGCGGGCGAGGGCGCGGTGTGCGGCGCCGCCCACGGTGGAGGTGTAGGACCGGTCGGTCAGCGGCCTCTCGAACAGCCCCAGCTCGAACTTCTTGGTCAGGATGCGCCGGTTGGCGTCGTCGATCCGCGACGTCGCGATCCGGCCCGCCTGGACCTCCGACTTCAGCAGTGAGATGAACCTCTTGTAGTCGGTCGGCACCATCACCATGTCGACGCCCGCGTTGATCGCCGTGGTGATCTCGCTGGCCGTGAAGCCGGTCTGGCCGTCGAGCTGGTCGATGCCCGCCCAGTCGGTGACCACGAAGCCGGTGAAGCCCAGCTCGCCCTTCAGCACGTCGGTGATCAGGTACTTGTTGCCGTGCATCTTCACGCCGTTCCAGGAGCTGTAGGACACCATGACGGAGCCCACGCCGCGCTGCACGGCGGCCTTGAACGGCGCGAGGTGGATGGCCCGCAGGTCGGCCTCGCTGAGCTCGGTGTTGCCCTGGTCCTTGCCGCCCGTGGTGCCGCCGTCGCCCACGTAGTGCTTGGCGGTGGCGAGGATGGAGGCGTTCCCGGCCTTCTGGAAGCCGTCCACGATCGTCGTCATCTGCGTGACGAGCTGCGGGTCCTCGCTGAAGGACTCGTACGTGCGGCCCCAGCGGTCGTTGCGGGCCACGCACAGGCAGGGCGCGAAGGTCCAGTCGATCCCGGTGCCCGCCACCTCCTCGGCCGTCGCACGCCCGACTCGCTCCACCAGATCGGGGTCGCGGGTCGCCCCGAGCCCGATGTTGTGCGGGAAGATCGTGGCGCCGACGACGTTGTTGTTCCCGTGCACCGCGTCGATTCCGTAGATCATCGGAATGCCGAGCGGGGCGGACAGCGCCTGCCGCTGGAAGTTGTCGTACATGTCGGCCCAGGACGACGGGGTGTTGGGGGAGGGCGCCGAGCCGCCGCCGGACAGGATCGAGCCCAGCCGGTACGTCGCCACGTCGGAGATCGTCGTCAGGGCCGACCGGTCGGCCTGGGTCATCTGCCCGACCTTGTCGTCAAGCGACATCCTGGACAGCAGGTCGTCCACCCGCGCCGCGACCGGAAGGCTCGGATCCTTGTAGGGGGCGTCAGCCGCCCGCGCGACCCCGCGGCCGGCGATGGAGACGGCGCCCAGCGCCACGGCGAGCAGCGCCACGAGCGCCGGTATCCAGACGGGTCTCAGCCGGGATGTCATCACGTCCTCCTAGGTGGTCCCGCCGACCGTAGGAATCGCCGCGAATTCGGGTCAAACGATGTGACTCCCGGACACTCGCCACCAGCCCTGGGCGAGGAAAGTTTCACGCACGCAACCCGGCTTCCGCTCCTGGCGGATCCGCTACCGGCGAAGATCGCGCCGATGGCCGGCCGGGCGGCCCTAACGTCGCCACATGGATCTGGTCGAACTGCTTCCCAGCCTGTATTTCCTGCGGTTTCCCGTCGGGCACGTCTACCTGTGGCGCGATTCCGACGGGCTGACCCTGATCGACTCCGGGATTCCCGGCTCCGCGCCGCTCATCGCGGACGCCGTCCGTTCGCTCGGGCACTCGCCGTCCGACGTACGGCGCCTGGTGCTGACGCACTTCCACGAGGACCACACCGGCTCGGCCGCCGACATCGCCTCCTGGGGTGACGTCACCGTGTACGCCCACCGCGACGACGCGCGCTTCGTCCGGGGCGAGGCGGCCGGACCTCCGCCGGTCCTGTCCGGATGGGAGCGGGAGCTGTGGGACGCGGTCCACGCGGACATGCCGCACGTGCCCGCGCCGCCCGTGCGCGTGGACCGCGAACTGGGCGACGGCGACACGCTGGACTTCGGCGGCGGGGCGCAGGTGCTGGCCGTGCCCGGTCACACTCCCGGCAGCCTCGCCGTGCACCTGCCCGGGCCGGGCGTGCTGTTCACCGGTGACACCGTCGCCCGCGCCCCCGACGGGCAGGTCATCCTCGGCGTGTTCAACGCCGACCCGGCCGGTGCGGTCGCCTCGCTCGCACGGCAGGCGACTCTCGACGCCGAGATCGCCTGCTTCGGCCACGGCGAGCCCGTCACCGAGGGCGCCTCCGGACTCATCAGGGACGTCGCGGCCCGCCTCACCGGGTGAAGCCGGCCAGCTCCTCGGCGAACTCGATCTGGGGCTCGGCGACGAGCAGCTCTCCGAACCGGGCCACGAAACCCGAGACGTACGGCATCGCGAAGTGGGCCTCACGCGCCGCCTCGTCCACGTACTTCTCGTAGATGACGAACGTGGCGGGGCCCTGTCGATGGAGCACGAAGGCCACGGCTCCCTCCTCGTCCCGGGTGGCGGCGACGATGTCGCGAAGCGTCGCCTCCACCTCGTCCGCGTGTTCGGGCTTGGCCCGCAGGATCGCCACGCACACCGACACCGTCCGGTCTCCTCTCGGGCAGGACCTCTGAGCCGCTGATCATGATCAGCCTAAGGCGCGGCGCGCGGAAGCGGTATCGGAGCGGGACGGCCCGCCGATATCGCAGGGGTGAGGCCGGTGCGGAGGGGGGATGTCTCGACCGTCACCTGTCCCCCAGCGGCCGCCGTGGGAGCCGCAGTTAGGGGTGCGCATGCGCATCACCGCCGTCGAGTCCACCGAGCTGTTCGTCCGCGTGGCCACCGGCGAGGGCCCCCGCCAGGTGGTCCGCGTCGTCCTCGACGAGGTGCCGGACGACGCGTCACCGGTGGTCGAGGTCACCGGCCCCGGGGTGCGGGGCGAGCACACGGCGGACGGGCGGCCTTCCGGCACGGCGCCCGTGGTGGTGGAGGTGCCCGTGGCGGTGCCGGTGGGGGCGGCCGCGCCGGCCGCGGTCCCGGGCGTGCGCGTCCCGATCACCGTGCGGGCCGCCGCCGGCCGGGAGCGGTGCACGGCCGAGGGCGAACTGCTCGTGGCCGAGCCGGGGTGGACGGTCTGGATGATCCCCCACTTCCACTACGACCCGGTCTGGTGGAACACCCAGGCCGCCTACACCGCCACCTGGGACCACGCGGGCGGCCTGGCGCAGGCGAACCGGCAGGAGTTCCAGCACGCGGGATTCGACCTCGTCCGGCTCCACCTCGACACCGCCAGGAGGGAGCCCGAATACAAGTTCGTGCTCGCCGAGGTCGACTACCTCAAGCCGTACTGGAACGCCCACCCCGAGGACCGGGCCTACCTGCGCCGCCTGCTCGCGGAGGGCCGGCTGGAGATCATGGGTGGCACGTACAACGAGCCGAACACCAACCTGACCGGCCCCGAGGCGACGATCCGCAACATCGTCCACGGGATCGGCTTCCAGCGCGACGTGCTCGGCGGCGATCCGGCGACCGCCTGGCAGCTCGACGCGTTCGGGCACGACCCCCAGTTCCCCGGGCTGATCGCCGAGGCGGGGCTGACCTCCAGCTCGTGGGCGCGCGGGCCCTACCACCAATGGGGCCCGATGCTCGACCGAGGCGGCTGGGGCGACCCGTCGGTCATGCAGTTCCCCTCGGAGTTCGAGTGGCTGTCGCCGTCGGGGCGCGGGGTCACGACCCACTACATGCCGGCCCACTACAGCGCCGGGTGGTGGATGGACTCCGCGCCCGCCCTGGAGCAGGCGGAGGCCGCCGTCTACGAACTGTTCACGCTGCTCAAGAAGGTCGCCGCGACCCGCAACGTGCTGCTGCCCGTCGGCACCGACTACACCCCGCCCAACAAGTGGGTCATGGAGATCCAGCGCGACTGGAACCGGCGCTACGTCTCGCCCCGGTTCGTCTGCGGGCTGCCGAGGGAGTTCTTCGCCGCCGTGCGGGACGAGGGCGTCCGCCTGACGCCGCAGACGCGGGACATGAACCCGATCTACACCGGCAAGGACGTGTCGTACATCGACACCAAGCAGGCGCAGCGGCACGCCGAGACGCGGCTCGCCGACGCAGAGAAGTTCGCCGCCGTCGCCGCCGTGACCCTCGGTGCGCCCTATCCGCACGCCGCCCTCGACAAGGCCTGGCGTCAGATCGCGTACGGCGCGCACCACGACGGCATCACCGGATCGGAGTCCGACCAGGTCTACCTCGACCTGATGACGAGCTGGCGGGAGGCGTACGACCTGGGCGGGCGGGTCCTCGACGCGTCGCTGCGCCGCCTCGGCGAGGGGCTGACCGGCGTCGCCGTCTGGAACCCCTCCTCCTGGGCCAGGACCGACCTCGTCCGCGTGCGGCTGACGCTGCCCGAGCCGGGGGCGTACGGCGTCGCGCTCGACCCGCCCATGGGCGGTCTGCTGCTTGAGCATCCCGAGCGGCACCCCGACGGCAGCCTCGCGGCCGTGGACGCGGTCTTCGTCGCCGGCGACGTGCCCGCGCTCGGGTATCGCACGTTCCGGCTGGTGCCCACCGCCGAGCCCGCTCCGATCGGCTGGGCCGTACGTGAGGGGAGCAGGATCGAGAACGCCACGCACGTGGTGGAGGTCGACCCCGAGCGCGGCGGGACGGTGTCGAGCCTCACCGTCGAGGGCCGCGAGCTGCTGCAGCAGGACCGGGTGGGCAACGAACTGCTCGTCTACGACGAGCACCCGGCGCACCCCCGCTTCGGCGAGGGCCCCTGGCACCTGGTGCCGAGCGGCGGGGTGAGCGGCTCGGCCGCTGCCCCCGCGGAGGTCGCCGTCGCCGAGTGCCCGGCGGGCCGGCGGATCATCGTCGGCGGCCGGGTCGGCCCGGTCGTCTACACGCAGGAGATCACGCTCTGGGACGGGCTGCCGCGGGTGGATCTCACCACCCACGTGGACGAGTTCCACGGCTCCGACGTGCTGCTCCGGCTGCGCTGGCCGGTGCGGGTGCCGGGGGCGCTGCCGGTCAGCGAGGTCGCCGGCGCCGTCGTCGGCCGCGGGTTCGGCCTGATCGACGTGGACTCCGCGGAGCATCCGTGGACGCTGGACAACCCCGCGCACAACTGGTTCGCGCTGTCGTCCACGGCCCGCGTCGCATTGCGCTCGCCCGCCGGACTCCCCCTCGGCGCGCGGGCCGTCGGCGTCGCCGAGATCATCGCGCCGCCGGACGCGGCCGCCGGCGACCTGAGAGACCTCGCCGTGGCGCTCGTACGGCAGGGCGTGACCTCGACGTGCTCCACCGGGCCCGGCCCCCGGTACGGCAACCTCGCCGTCGACTCCAACCTGCCCGACGTGCGCATCGCGGTCGGCACGCCCGAGGAGAACCCGTTCGTCGCGGCGCTGCTGGACGACGCGGAGGCCGCGGAGCTGCGCGCGCGTCTCGACGCCGAGGGCCGGGCCCGCCTGTGGGTGCCCGCGGACGAGCCGCTGGAGAAGGTCTGGGTGCCGGGCGCGGATCTCACCGGCCCCCGCGACCTTCCGGTGCTCGTGGTCTGCGGCGAGGGCGCGGTCGAGGAGCTGGTCGCGGACCTCGCCGACGCGGCCGTGGAGGTGGTGACGGACGCCGAGCCGGCGGACGCCGTCCTCGACGACTACACGATCGGACTGGTGAACCGGGGCATCCCGGGCTTCGCGGTCGACCCGTCCGGGGCGCTGCACGTGTCGCTGATGCGGTCGTGCACCGGCTGGCCGTCCGGCGTGTGGATCGACCCGCCGCGCCGCACCGCGCCCGACGGCTCCGGCTTCCAGCTCCAGCATTGGACCCACTCGTTCGAGTGCTCGCTGGTGGCCGCCCCGGGCGACTGGCGCGCGGCCGATCTCGTACGGCTCGGCCACGACGTCAACCACCCGCTGGCGGCGACCGTGGGGCGGGACGGGCCGGCGGGCGAGTCGCGGTCGTTCCTGGAGACCGGGCCCGGCCTGGTCCTCACCGCGCTCAAGGCGGCCGGGAACCCGATCGCCTCGGGCCGGACGCCCGGTCCGGTGACCGCGCTGACCGCCCGCGTCCACGAGGCCGGCGGCCGGACCGTCCCGCTGTCGGTCGCCACGACGTTGCCCCTGGGACTGTGGCGGCGGGCCGACCTCCTGGAGAACGCCACCGGGGACGCCCCCGTCACGCTCGACGGCATGGAGATCGTCACGCTGGTCGCTCCGCTCCGTCCCGGGCCGCCCGTGGACGTGGTGGGGGAGCGGGCGGCCGGTCCCTGGGCGGGCGTCGCGGCGGTGGACGGCGAGGCGGCTGACGGCGAGGCGGCGGACGGCGAGGCGGCGGACGGTGCGGGGACGGGCGGCGCGGGGACGGGTGGCAGGGTGGCGGCCTGCGGGACCGTGCCGGAGGTGCCGGAGACCGAGCCGCACCAGCCGGTTCACACGCGCTACTGGCTCGGCAACACCGGGCCCGCGCCGATGGGAGACCTGCCGGTCGCCGTGCACCTGTCCCCGCCGGACCTGGACGTCGCGGGGCCGGTGGAGCTGACCCTGACCATCGCCTCCAGCCTCACGGAGGACCGGGCGGAGGGTGTGGTCACACTCACTGCCCCCCACGGCTGGTCGGTGGCGCCCGCCGTCCGGCCGTACGTGCTGCCTCCGGGAGGCCACGCCACCGTGCCGGTGCGGCTCACGCCGCCCCCCGGCGCCGAGAGCGGCCTCTACCTGCTCACCGCGCGCACCGAGTTCGGCGGCCAGGCGTACGAGGACGTGACCCGGCTGCACGTGTTCCGGCCGGGGGAGGGCGGACGGCGGTCGCCGGGGCTGGAGGTGACGCTGGATGGTCTCGGCCACCCGCCACACCTGCGGCTGACGCCCGGCGGCCGGGCGGAGGTCGTGGTCCGGCTGCGTTCCGAGGCACGGTCGCCGGTCGCCGCGCAGGCGCAGCTCGTCAGCCCGTGGCAGACGTTCGAGATGTTCCCCGAGTGGAACAGCGGGGCCGTCGTGCCGCCCGAGGGTGAGGCGGAGGTGCGCTTCCCGGTACGCGTGCCGCCGGGCGCTCGCCCGGGCCGCTGGTGGGCGCTCGTGAAGATCGCCTGCGCCGGGTGGCTGCACTACACCGACACGATCGAGGTCGAGGTCGAGCCGTGAGCGGCCCGGACGCTCCCCTGACCGGCGGCGCCGCGCCGGAGGCACGCGGAGAGGGCGGCGGGTGGCGCTCGGCCGGCCGCCCACGCCCGGGTCCGTCTGCCGTGCGGGCCGCGGCGACGGCGGGGGATCGGGTGATCACGGTCGCCGAGGTGGACCGGCGGCTACGCCTGCTGCGCAGCGGCCCGCTCGCGGCGCGGCTGCCGCGCCCGGAGACCGCCGAGGGCCGCAACCTGCGCCGCTGGCTGGTGCAGGTCATGGTGGCCGAGGCGCTGGCCGAGCAGGAGGCGGCCCGCCTCGGCCTGCCTGCCGGGCACTCGCCGCTGGGAGACCCTGTGCCGCTGGGAGACCCTGTGCCGCTGGGAGACCCTGTGCCGCTGGGAGACCCTGCGCCGCCGGGAAGTCCTCCGCCGGCCGGGCGTGCGGCTCCATCCGGACCCGAGGCGGTGCTCACCCTGGCGGGCGCGCTCCGGACGGGCGGCGTCGCGGCCGCCGTCCTGGTGACGACGCCGGCCGCCAGGGCGGTGTGCCGGGCGCTCGCCGCGGGCTGCGAGCCGTCCGAGGACGAGGTGCGCGACTACTACCGGCGCAACCTCGACCGGTTCACCACCCCGGAGACGCGCTGGGTCCGTCCGTTCGGGCCGGTCCGGCGCGGGCAGCTCGCCGGGCCGATCGAGGACGCGGTCTTCGCCGCCCGCGAAGGTGAGACGGTCGGGCCCGTGGAAGGCCCCGGCGGCCCCTGGACCCTGGTGGTCGAGCGGATCGAGGCGGCGCGGCGGGAGCCGTACGCGGCCGTGCGGGAGCGGATCCGCGCGGAGCTGGCGAAGGAGAACGGGGAGCGGGCCTTCGCCCGGTGGCTCGACGCACGGCACGCCGACTCGGTCGTGCTCACGCCGGGGCACGAGCATCCGGCCGACCCGGCCCAGCCCGACGCCGACCACCGGCACTGACCTGGGAAACACCCGGTTCCCGGGCGGTCCGACCCCGGAGTTTCGGGGCACGTGAGTAGGCATGGCAGAGCAAGTCAGCGCCTTCGACGCGCAGTTCCTCAACTTCGAGACGGGCACAAACCTCGCCCACATCGCGGCGCTCACGATTCTCGACCCCTCCGGCAGGCCCGGCGGCGCGCTGACCCGCGAGGACCTGATCGGGCTGCTCAAGCGGCGGCTCCATCTCGCACCGCCGCTGCGCAGGCGGCTGGTCGAGGTGCCCTTCGGGCTCGACCACCCCTACTGGGCGGAGGACCGCGAGGTCGACTTCGACTACCACGTACGGGACCTGGCGCTGCCTCCCCCCGGCGACGACCACAAGCTCGCCGAGCAGGTCGCCCGGCTGCACGGGGCACGGCTCGACCGGGGACGGCCGTTGTGGGAGATCTACCTGATCCACGGCCTGGCCGGGGGCCGGGTGGCGATCTACACGAAGGTCCACCACGCCGCCGTCGACGGCGTCACCGGGGCCGAGGTGCTGGCCGCCCTGATGGACTTCGAGCCCGAGCCGGCCGCCGTTCCCGCCCCGGAGACCGCGGCCGAGCCGCAGCGGGCCCCCGACGCGGTGGAGATGGTGATCAGGGGCGTGGCTCGGGTGCTGGACAACCCGTTCGCCCTGCTGCGTTTCATCGCCGAGGCGGTGCCGCGGCTGGACGAGGTGCCGTTCGTGGCCCAGCTCCCGGGGGTGGGGGTGGTCTCGCGGTTCGTCCGCGGCATCGGCGGGGGAGACGCCGAGGCCCTGCCCGAGCTGCCCCGCATGGTGGTGCCGCGCACGCCGTTCTCCGGGCCGATCTCGCGGCACCGCCGGTTCGCCTTCGGCCAGCTGCCCCTGGACGAGGTCAAGCGGATCAAGAACGCCTTCGGCGTCACCGTGAACGACGTCGTCATGGCGATGTGCGCCACGGCGCTGCGGCGCTGGCTGGCCAAGCGCGACGAGCTGCCCCGTCAGCCGCTCGTCGCCGGGATCCCGGTCTCCACCCGTGGACAGGCCGCCAACGGCTCGGTCGCCAACGAGGTCATGCTGACCATGACCACCCTGCCGACGGACGTGCCCGACCCGCGCGACCGGCTGCTGTCGGTGAACCGCTCGATGGGCCTGCTCAAGGAACGGCTCGCCGCGGCGCCGGCGGCCTGGCTCCTGGAGTTCAGCCAGGCGATGCCGGCCGCGCTGAGCGCGCTGGCGGCGAGGTCCGCCTTCAGGATCGCCTCGCGTGCGGCTCCCGCCATGAACCTGCTGGTCTCCAACGTGCCGGGACCCCAGACGCCGCTCTACGTGTGCGGAGCGCGGGTCACCGCGCTCTACCCGATGTCGGTGATCACGGACGTCAGCGGGGGGATCAACATCACGGTGTTCTCCTACGACGGCAGGCTCGGCTTCGGAATCGTCACCGACCGCGACATGGTGCCCGACGTGTGGGACCTCATCGACTACCTGCGCGACTCGCTGGCCGAGTACGGCGCTCTGGCGGCCCCGTCCGAGCAGGGCATGGCGGAGCCGGGAAAGCCTGGGAAGACCGCGAAGCCGCGAAGGACGGCGAAAGCGGGCGCGGGGGCGGCGCGTGGCGCGCGGGCGGCCGGCGGGCCGCGGAAGGAGCAGGGCGTGGAGCCGAAGCCGAGGCGGACGCGCAAGCCTCCGGAGTCGCCGCCCGCCTGATGGGTGCTACCGGGTCGGTCTGCAGGCAACTCGCACACCTGGTAGCCGCCGGTGAGTGAGCACTCCGGCCGCCTGGGCCTCCTCGCCTGCAACCGGCCACCCGCAGGCGGTGGTCAGGAGAAGGCGCCCGTGGGGTCCGGTCCGGTGCGGTCAGCACCGAGGCCGGACGTGGAGCCGGGGACCGCGGGCGGCCGTGTCCCCCGGTCGCCTTCTCCCAGCGTCAGCGCCGCGATCCCGGCCGTGAGCAGCAGGGCGAAGACGGCGGCGATCACGGCGAACACGATCGACTGCCGGGACATGCCGGTGCGCGGCGGGAGTGGCTGAGCGGACCCTTGCCGAGGGCTCTGCGGCCGGTGCCCGCTTGGCCGGTGCCCGCTTGGCCGGTGCCCGGGTGGCCGATGACCGGATGGCCGGTGCCCGCCTGGTCTGGGGCCGGGCGCCGCGTTCGGCGCGGTCGCCGCGCGGCGCAGGTCCTGTCCGCTCGCGGGAACGCCTCCGGCCGGGCCGGTGAGCGAGTGCCCCGGCGCGGCGGGAACGCGGGTCTCGGCAGGCCGCCGCTCCCCGGGGTGCGGTCCGGTCGCCGCGGCGGGCCAGGAGGGGGGCGGAACGGGTCCGGAGGGGGACGGAACGGGTCCGGAGGGGGACGGGGCGCCCCACCCCGGGACGCCGCCTCGGTCCCCGGACGCGGCGGGATGCGGGTGATCCCCCGAGGCGGAGCCGTCCGGCGTCAGGGCGGCGAGCGCGTCCCGCAGCCCGGCGGCCGTCGGGATCCGCTGGGCCGGATCGGTCTCCATGCCGTGGCGCAGGACGGCGGTGAGCGCGGCGGGCACGCCGGGGATGTCGGAGATCGGCAGCCGGTGCAGCGCCATGATGGCCGCGATGTTCACCACGCCGCTGTCCGGGAATCGCGGCGGCCTGCCCTGGAGCAGGGCGTACAACGTGGCCGCGAGCGCGTACACGTCCCCGGCGGCCGTGGGCTCGGTGAGGTCGAACGCCTCCGGCGGCGCGTAGGCGGGCGTGAGCGACTCGCGCGTGACCGACATCTCGCCCCGCGCCGCGCCGCCCTGCCCCGGCATCGTGGCCAGCCCGAAGTCCGACAGGGCGACCATGCCGTACGAGTTGACCAGGATGTTGGCGGGCTTGACGTCGCGGTGGAGGACACCCACGGCGTGGGCGGCGGCCAGCGCGTCGGCGATCTTGATGCCGATGTCGCGCACCTCGCGGGGGCCGAGCGGGCCGGCGTCGCGCAGGCGGTCGGCCAGCGACCCGTTCGGGCACAGCTCCAGCACCATGTACGGCCGGCCGTCGGGCAGCACGCCCGCGTCGTAGACGTCGGCCACGTGCGGGTGGCCGGACAGGGCGCCGGCGGACGTCACCTCGCGCATGAACCTGCGCCGGTCGCGGTCGGAGACGAGCACGCGGTTGTCGACCTTGAGCGCGACCTCGCGGCCCACCGCGAGCTGCCTGGCCCGGTACACGACCCCGAAGCCCCCCTGGCCCAGGATCCCGAGCACCTCGTAGCCCGGCACCAGCGGTCCGCCCGCCTCGCCCACCCCGCACCTCCAGAGGACCCGGCGGAACCGTGACACCACAAAAAATCGGACCAGAAAACCCGCGTCCGGCACATTACCGGAGTGATCGCCCATAGGGCCCGGTCTTGATCCAGGAGACGCGGAATCGGCACCTATGCTGTGCTCATGACGGGGCTCACGACGGGTGGCGCGGCGGGAGGCACCACGACGGGCGGCCGGAGCCCGGAGCGGCGCAGGGACCTGCTCGACGCGGCCGACCGGGTGATCCGCAGAGAGGGCCCGCAGGCGTCGATGGCCGCGATCGCGGCGGAGGCGGGGATCACCAAGCCGATCCTCTACCGCCACTTCGGCGACAAGAGCGGCCTGTACCAGGCGCTCGCGGAACGCCACACGCGCGTCGTGATCGACCTGCTGCGCCCGGAGTTCGCCAGGGCCATGGCCGACCCCCGGGTCCGCGCCCGGGGCGCCATCGAGGCCTACCTTGAGACCATCTCGGCCAACCCCAACCTCTACCGCTTCCTGTTCCACCGGGCCAGCGCCGAGGACAGCCGCACCCGCACGCAGATGGCCGCCATCGTGCGCAGCGTCGGCGAGGAACTGGGCGCGGCGCTCGCGGAGGAGGGCGTCGCCGACCCGGTGCGCGCCCGGGTGCTCGGCCACGCGTTCGTCGGCATGGTGCAGGCGATCGGCGACTGGTGGCTGGAGAACCCCGGGCTCGACCGCGACACGGTGGTGGACAGCCTTGCCGACGTGATCGCCGGGGCGCTCACGTCCTGACGTCGCCTTCTCCCGTCAGCCCAAATCAGGTCAGATAACGCCCAAATCCGTTTAAGGGCCCCATCGTGGCCTTCGTTGCGCATGCCCGTGAAACATCGATGTCACCCGGTCGGGGTAATTTAGTTGCGCTAACTAACTGTCCGTCCGTCGCGCGCTGCGCGGAAACAGGCCGCGCGCTGTACGGACCAAGAGGAGGGGAACCACTCCGTGGCCGTAGCGAACCAGTCCCTGGCGGGGGCGTCGCCGCAGTCGGCGCCGTCCTCGCGGTACAAATGGATCGCGCTGTCCAACACCACCCTCGGCGTCCTGATGGTGACGATCAACCAGTCCATCGTGCTGATCGCCCTTCCTGACGTCTTCCGCGGCATCCACCTGAACCCGCTCGACCCCGGCAACACGGGCTACCTGCTGTGGATGATGATGGGCTTCATGGTCGTCACGGCCGTGCTGGTGGTGATGTTCGGCCGCCTGGGCGACATGTTCGGCCGGGTCCGCATGTACAACCTCGGGTTCGCGGTCTTCAGTCTGTGCTCGATCATGCTGTCGCTGACCTGGATGGACGGCGACGCCGGGGCGATGTGGCTGATCGGCTGGCGGATCGTGCAGGGCGTCGGCGGCGCGCTGCTGTTCGCCAACTCCACCGCGATCCTCACCGACGCCTTCCCCGTGCGCCAGCGCGGCACCGCGCTCGGCATCAACTCGATCGCCGCCATCGCGGGCTCCTTCCTCGGCCTGGTCATCGGCGGGGTCCTGGCCCCGGTCGACTGGAAGGCGATCTTCCTGGTCTCCGTGCCGTTCGGCGTCTTCGGCACCGTCTGGGCGTACGTCAAGCTCAAGGACAACGGCGTGCGGCGCCGGGCGCGGATGGACTGGTGGGGCAACGCGACCTTCGCCGTCGGGCTCATCGCGCTGCTGGTCGGCATCACCTACGGCATCCAGCCGTACGGGACCGGCGTGATGGGCTGGGGCAACCCCTGGGTGATCGCCGCGCTCGGCGGGGGCGTCCTGCTGCTCGCGCTGTTCGCCTGGATCGAGACCAGGGTGGACGAGCCGCTGTTCCGGCTCTCGCTGTTCCGCAACCGCGCGTTCCTCGCGGGCAACATCGCCAGCCTGCTGACCGCCCTCGGACGCGGCGGCCTGCAGTTCATGCTGATCATCTGGCTGCAGGGCATCTGGCTGCCGCTGCACGGCTACAGCTTCGAGGAGACGCCCCTGTGGGCGGGCATCTACATGATCCCGCTGACGGTGGGCTTCCTGCTGTCGGCGCCGGTCTCCGGCTGGCTGTCGGACCGGTTCGGGCCGCGGATGTTCACGGTCGGCGGCGCGCTGGTCACCGCGGCGAGCTTCTACGCCCTGATGACCCTGCCCACGGACTTCGGCTACGGCGTCTTCGCGCTGCTCATCCTGATCAACGGCCTCGGCTCCGGCCTGTTCTCCTCGCCCAACCGGGCGGAGATCATGAACTCGGTCCCGGCGGAGTCCCGCGGTGTCGGCGCGGGCATGACCGCCACCTTCCAGAACTCCTCGATGGTCCTGTCCATCGGCGTGTTCTTCAGCCTGATGATCGCGGGCCTGTCGCAGTCGCTGCCGCACACCATGCACGACGAGCTGGTGGCCCAGGGCGTGCCCGCCGCGCAGGCCGAGGGCCTCGCCCAGCTGCCGCCGATCGCCGTGCTGTTCGCGGCGTTCCTCGGATACAACCCGTTCCGGGAGCTCCTCGGCGGCGTCCTGGACCGCCTGCCCGACGGCGGCGCCCACCTGACGAGCAAGGAGTTCTTCCCGCACCTCATCGCGGGCCCCTTCCACCAGGGCCTGGTCATCGCCTTCTGGTTCGCCGTGGCCGCGTGCGTGGTGGCGGCCCTGTCGTCGCTGCTCACCGACCGCGTCGGCCGCGGGCACCGCGCCGCCGCCCACGAGTCGCTCGGCTCCGAGCTCGCCGCGGTCTCCGGCGAGGCCGGCCTGGCCGGCAACGAGCTGGTCATCCCGGACGAGGAGTTCGACGCCCAGCGGGCCGCACCGGACACGACGAAGCCCTGACGGCTCCGCCGTGTCCCGGCCATGCCCCCGCCGCCGTGTCCCCACTGCGTCCCCGGCTCGTCCCCGGCTCGTCCTCAGGGGGCCGGGGCGCGGCGGGTCGGGCCGGCCCTCAGCGCACCGCCTCCCTTGCGTACCGATAGCCGGGGTCACGCCGGAAGGGCGTCGAGAGGGTCGAGCACCACGACCGGGATGCGGCGCGGCGTCATGCCCTTGTAGACCTCGTAGACGGGGTGCCGCCGGCTCATCGTCCGCCACAGGCGTTCGTACTCCTCGCCCGTGGCCTCGGCGGCACGCACCTTGAGCACGGTGAGCCCGCCGGCGCCGCCCACCTCGATCTCGGCGACGGGGTCGTCCCGCAGGTTGAGCCACCAGGCGGGAGTGGTGTCGTCGCCGCCGTTCGAGGCGATCACGACGAAGCGCCGGCCGTCCCTGCCGTACCCGACCGGCCGGGTCCGGGGCAGGCCGGTCCTGCGGCCCCGGGTCGTGAGGAGCAGGACGGGGATGCCGCGCATGGTGGCGGGCCTGCGCCCGCCGGTCCTGCGGTAGGTGCGAACCTGCCAGTCGCAGATGTACTTGATCGCCAGGTTGAACAGGCGGGAGCGTCGTGCCATGTCCGCTCAGCTCCCGAAGACGATCCGCCGGCGGCGACGGTGGCCGGGGCGCAGCAGTGTCAGCAGCAGGCTGAGGACCGGCCCCGCGAGCTTGCGGATGTGCGCCATCTCGTCCGGGCTCGCGTACCGGTCGACCCAGGCGAGCTCGAAACGCGGGTCGCCGCCTTTGAGTGATTTCTCCATCTCCTTCCAGTCGGCCGCAGAGACGTACTTCTCGATTACCGGGAAGATCCTGCGCTCCTCCTCTTCGATGTGCTCGTCGATGAGCTCCGAGAGCGTGCGCAGCGCGGCCGCCAGGTCACAGACGCTCCGGCCGCCCGCGAAGGCCCGCGCCGTCACGCGGACCCGGTCGAGCAGGGGATCGAGCTCCGAGTGGTCGTCGGAGAGATCGGTGAGGTCCACGGCGGCGCCCGCCGACCGCTCGATCACCGGCCAGACGACCTCGTCCTCCCTGGTGTGGTGGTGATGGATCGCCGCGCAGACGTCCTCCGCGTAGCGGGCGACGGCGGCGGCGCGGGCGGAGTCCGCCCGCGCGCGTCCCGCCTCGAGGTCCTCGGCGAGCGCGCGGAGCCGGTGCAGGTCGCCGCGCATGGCGCGGTGGATGATGCGGATCCCGGTGAGATCGGGAGTGTCCAACGTGAGCCTCCAAGATGTCCGGACTGGTCTCGGAAACCACGCTGGCCCCACCCGCTAAACGCCTGTTTGGCGACCACTTGGCGGTGCTGTCCTCACGATCGCAGCGTGTCGAGCGCCCGCAGCGCCTCCCCCCGCCAGTGCGGCGAATCGAGCCGCCCGGCGACGTCGGCGGCCGTGGCGTAGTGCTCCGCCGCCGCGGCGGGATCGTCCAGGAACTCCGCCAGCCGCCCGAGCACGAGGCCGGTGGGGCCGAGCGTGATCGCGCCCGTGTGCAGCCCGGCCATCTCTCCCCGGAACGGGAGGAGAAGCCGGTAGCACTCCTCGGCCACCTCCCGGGCGCCGAGCGCCATCGCGGTGCCGGCGCGGAGCGCCACGTTGATCGTGTGATAGACCCACCGGGTCGGCCGTCGGTCCGGCCAGGCGGACCTGGCCTCCTCAAGGCGCCCTGCGGCGACCAGCGCGCTGACGTAGAACTCGTCGATCTCCTGCGCGATGTGATCGCGGGCGGCGGCGAGCTCGGCCACCGACTCGTGCGCACGGCCGCACGCGAGGCGCACGGTGAACCGGGCCAGGCTTCCGAAGACGCCGGCGTTGGACCCTCCGGCGTCTTCCATCCGGTCGGACAGGGCCGTGTAGGCCGCCTCGGCCTGCTCGAACTCCCCCTTCACCAGGAGCCCGAGGGCGTCGAGGAACGCGATGATGGCCAGGACGAGGCCCAGCTGACCGCTGGTGGAGCATGCCACCGCCCGCGCGGCGTGCGCCTGGGTCGTGGCCCAGTCGTTGCGCCCGAGCGCGACCATCGCCAGCACGTGGTGACCGAGCGTCTGGTAGCCGAGCAGCCCGGCGCGGACGGAGATCTCCAGCAGCTCGTGCCCGAGCGCCTCCAGTTCGCCGGGGCGGCCCGGCACGAACATCGCCCAGTAGCGCGCGTTGAGCGCCAGGCACAGCAGGCGGGGGTCGCCGAGGTCGCGGGCGATCGCGACGGCCTCGGCACTCGCGGCCTCGACGAGCTCCTCGTCGTGGCCGCCCATCTCGTGCGCCAGGGCGGCGAGCAGGCGGCAGCGCAGCTCGCCGGTCGTGCCCGGCAGGCAGCCGCGGATGGCTTCGACGACGTCGGCGTCGGCCTCGTGCTCGGTCTGCCAGACCATGGGCGCGTCGTTGGCGACCGCGGCACGGGCGAGAGCGAGCGGATCGCCGAGCCGCCTGGCCACCGCGAGGGCCTGATTGCGGGTGACCATCGCCTGCCCCTCGTCGCCGGCGCTCGCCTGCGCGGAGACCAGGCGGCACAGCAGTTCCAGCCGGAGGTCGTCCGCGGGCTCGGTCGCGAGATCCAGGGCCTCGAGCGCGCCCTCGAGCAGGGTCGCCGCCTCCCTGTGGGCGTACACGCCGGACGCCTGCCCGGCCGCCCTCCGCGCGTACTCCGCGGCCGCGCGCGCCGTGGCCGGCGTGGCGGCGGCCAGCGCGTGGTAGCCGAGCGCGCCGACGTCGCCCGGGTGCACCCGCTCCAGCGCGGTGAGGACCTTCGCGTGCAGCCGCGTACGGCGCAGCCGGGGGATGTCCTCGTAGAGGGTCTCGCGGACCAGGACGTGCGTGAATCGGACCCTGCCGGGGGCCGGTTCGGTGAGCAGCCCGGCGAGCACTCCCGCCTCCAGGCCGTCGAGCACGGTCTCCTCGTCGGCGTCCTGAACGGCGACCAGCACATCGATGTCGGCGTCCCGGCCCATGACGGCGGCGTTGCGCAGGGTCGTCCGCGCCGTCGCGGGCAGGCGGACGATCCGCCTGCGGATGAGGTCGCGGACCCCGGGCGGCAGCGAGTGCGCCGCCGCCGCCCCCTCGGTCGCCAGCAGCCGGGCGGTCTCGGCCACGAACAGCGGATTGCCTCCGGTGCGCTCGGCGACCGTCCGGGCGGTGCCGGCGTCTACCTCCATGCCGGACCGTTCCACCAGCAGGCGCCGGACGTCGTCCTCGCCGAGCCCCTGCAGGGTCACGTTCTCGGCCGTCTGCACGGCCAGGGCGGCCCCGGCCGCCGTCAGGTCGTCGCCCGCCTCCGAGGGCCGGTGGGTCAGGACCACCAGGACCGGCGTGTCCGCCAGTCTGGCCGCCAGATGACGCAGCAACTCGAGAGTCGCGTCGTCGGCGCGGTGCACGTCCTCCAGCACGAGCAGCCGCGGCCCCGGCACGCTCTCCAGGTAGTCGCCCACCGCCTGGGCCAGCCGGAACTGCCCGGCGCCGGGAGAGTCCTCCTGCACCAGGGGCGCGAGCCGCGCCTCCGTACCCGGGTCCGGGGGGTGAACGGCGAACAGGGTCCGCAGGACCTCGCTCCACGCCCACGCGGGAGGCACCCCGCCGAGCGTCTCCGGGCACCGGCCGACCGCGACCCGCCAGCCCTCGTCACCGAGACGCCGGAGCAGGGCGTCGGCCAGCGTGCTCTTGCCCGCGCCGGGATCCCCGCCGACCCAGGCCACGCGAAAACCGTGCCCCGCCTGCTCGGCGGCGGAGACCAGGCGGGCGAGCTCCGCCGTACGGCCGACCATCCCGGGCGACGCCGCGACCGGGGCGGCCGGCGATGGCACGCCCGGTGACGGGGTGGCCGGTGACGGGGTGGCCGGTGACGGGGCGGGAGGCGCGGGCGTCGTGACGGCCTTCGGCGCGTCGAGGGCCTCGCTGTGCGCGAGGATGCCGGCCTCGATAGCCCGCAGGGCGCGGCCCGGGTCCATGCCCAGCTCTTCGGCGAGCCTGGCCCTGGTCCTGCGCAGCGCCGCGAGGGCGTCGGCCTGCCGGCCCGAGCGGTAGTAGGCGAGGGCCAGCAGCCGTACGGCGTCCTCGCGCAGCGGGTGGCCGGCGACGTGCCGCTCCAGCTCGGGCACGATCTCGGCATGCCGGCCGAGCGCGAGCTTCGCCTCCGCGCGATACTCGATGGCCAGGACCCGCAGCTCCTCCAGCCGCGCCGCCTCCGGCACCGCCCAGTCCTCGTCGCCGAACTCGGCGAAGGCGGCCCCCCTCCACAGCGACAGGGCCTCGTCGACCACGCGCAGTGCCCCCGGCGGATCCCCCTCGGCGAGGAGGGCCGACGCCGTGTTCATGAGCGTGGGGAAGCGCCACGCGTCGACGGCGTCGGCGTCGAGGTGCAGCACGTATCCGGGTGGAGCGGTCACCAGGACCTTCGCCGGGGTGCGCGGCGCGCGGCCCGGTTCGAGGAGGCGGCGCAGGTTGGAGACGTAGACCTGCAGCGCGCTCAGCGCCTTCGGCGGGGGCTGGCCCTGCCACAGATCGTCGATGAACCGGTCGGTCGAGACGACATGGCCGCCGGCGCAGACCAGCCGCGCCAGCACCGCACGCTGGAGCGGCGGTCCCAGGTCGGCCGGACGCCCGCCCACTTCGGCCCGGAACTGACCGAGAACCCACAAACGCACCATTTCCAGCAGAGCATAGGGATCGTTCCACGCCCCGGCATAGTCACGATTCGGCGGTGGCTGCCGCCGGCGGCCGCTCCGCCTGAGAAGCGGGTGCGGCGGATTCAGACGGTGACGACGAGCTTGTTCGCGGAGACGCCGCCGCGGAGCCGCCGCAGCGCGTCGGGGATGCGGGCGAGCCCGTGGCCCACGACGGTCGTATCCGGCGCGGCCCGATAGGCGCCGGTAGCGAGCGCGGCTGGGAGGAAGTCGACGTAGATTCCCGGCCCGACCTCGTTGTCCTTCAGGGTGCCGCCCCAGATCCCGCTCACCCGCACCCCCGGCCGGCGGGCTCTCGGGCCTCGGATGCGCGTGACCCACCCGGGCTGCGCCGACGCGACCCGCTTGCCGCCCGTGGTCCGGGACGCGATCGCGGCCGCCGGCACGAGTGACCCGGATCCGATCGCGAGCGTGCCGGCGAGCGGACGGCGCCGATCAGGTCCACGATCTCGTCGACGGCGGTGCGGCTGCGGCGGTCGACCACCTCGGCCGCGCCCAGCGATCGGAGGTAGTCGAAGTTGTGCGGTGACGCGGTCGCGACGACCGGTAACCGGCGTTGCGGGCGAGCTGGATCGCGTTGCTCCCGACGCTCGTCGAACCACAGGGCGGTGTCCGATCGGCCTTTCCACCATGGCAATCTCCGTGCCGTGCTGCTCGACCAGGCGGAGACGGTGCTTCGCGAGCGGGGGATCGACGCGCTGTCCCTCCGGGAACTGGCGCGTGAGGCGGGTGTCAGTCATGGAGCCCCCCGGAGTCATTTCGTGGACCGCGGCGCGCTCCTCGACGCGCTGGCGGAACGGGGCTTCATCCGGCTCGCCGACGAGATGCGCGAGGCGGTTTCGCGCGTGCCCGGAGACTTCGCACACGTCATGCGCGCGGCGGCCTCGGCGTACGTGAGCTTCGCCGTGCGGGAGCCGGCACTGCTCGATCTCATGTTCCCGGCGAAGGTGGACGGCCCGTCGGAGGCGGTGCGAAACGCCGCGCAGCGCCTGTTCGAGACCATGACCGACATCATGAGCGCCGGGGTCGAGGCAGGCGCGTATGAGGCGGGCGAGATCGGCCGGCTGACGCTGCTGCTGGCCGCGACCGTTCAGGGCATCTCGGCGCTCGTCACGTCTCGGCGGATCACGACGCCTCAGAGCGATGCGCTCATCGACGACGCCGTCACTCGCCCCCTCCGGTCGCCGGCCGGACCGTAGCCATACGCGGATACCCGTCCGCCCGGTGCCTCCCCTAGACGAGTAAGTCCTATGTGATGGCACGGTGGTGGCGATCAGGGCGATGTCGTCGCGGTCGTGGTCCTGCTCGCATAGTGGCGAGCGAGGGCGTGGAAGGCTTCCTTCGGCTCCCACGGCATGCCGGGATAGGTGGTGGCTTGGGCGCCGTCGAGCATCTTGACGATGCCGTAGGAGCCGATGTCGAGGTCGTCTGTGGGGTTGGCGCGGTGCGGGAGCTCGAACCCGGCGAAGCTGAACCAGAAGACGGTGTCCATGCCGACCTCGTCGAAGACGGTCAGCAAGTCGTCCATGTAGCGGACCTGCTCGCCCTCGTCGCGTTCGGTGCCGGGCTTGACGCGGCCGTTCTCAACCACGGTCCAGCCGCCGGCGCCCCAGTCGGCCGCGCCGCGGAAGGTGCAGCAGCCGGCCTCGGTGACGGCGACGGGCTTGCCGTGGGTGAAGTGCTCGCGCAGGTCCTGGCGGAAGGTGGCGGCGTTGTGCCGGTTGCGGTAGGCGTCCACGCCGATGATGTCGAAGGGCGTCCAGTCGACGTGCTCGATGGGGATGGAGGCGTAGCTGAGCGGGCCGCCGAAGCGGGGGCGTACGGAGGCGGCGACCTGGGAGAGGAAGGCGTTGACGGGGCGGGGGAGCGC
The DNA here is from genome assembly GCF_030268985.1 of Microbispora sp. NBRC 16548. Lineage (NCBI taxonomy): Bacteria > Bacillati > Actinomycetota > Actinomycetes > Streptosporangiales > Streptosporangiaceae > Microbispora > Microbispora sp. NBRC 16548. The sequence continues at coordinate 137,685 of NZ_BSSF01000014.1, read as the reverse complement.
GGCCAGTGCCGCGGCGCGCTCCTCGGGCGCTGCGCGCAGGGCCTGCATGCGTTCGGTGAAGGTGTCGCCAGGCAGGTAACCGCGGGCGAACAGGCTCAGCTCGCACCCGGTGACGAGCACGACGTCGACGCCCTGGCGGCGCAGCGTTTCGGCCCGGTCGGCGCAGTCGTCGAAGTAGGGCAGCATCTGCTGCTCGGTGAGTTCACAGGGAAATGGTGAGAACCAGACCTGCAGTCCGGCCTCGGCCGCGCGCTGGGCGGCGGTCGTGAGCCGATCGAGGTCGCCGCCGGTGATCCGGATGGCGTTGCAGTGCAGGTCGTCGGCGATGATGCGCATCTCGCGTGCGACGGTCGCCGGGTCGAAGAGGCTGCGGCTGCTGTCGCCGTTGGGAAAGGTACCGGTGTCGTACTGCACGCCTTTGCCACGCATGACTCTCCCCTAAGGTTCGTTTTGTTTCTTAAGTAGAAGATAAGATACATGATGTGCCTAAAACGGAGATGGACGATACCCGGCGCAGACGCCGCCGGGGCGCGGAACTGCAGACGGTCCTCTTGGAGGCGGCCTGGCAGGAACTGCGCGCTGTCGGCTACCACGAGCTCACCTACGACGCCGTGGCCGCCCGCGCCCAGACGAGCCGGACGGTGCTCTATCGCCGCTGGCCGCATCGACGTGACCTGGTGCTGGCCGCCATGCGTCAGCAGGTGCCGGCACCCCCGCCCATACCTGACACCGGCTCTTTGCGCACCGACCTGCTGACCCTGCTCCGCCTGGTCAGCTCACGCATGATCGAGCTCGCCCCCGTCCTTCAAGTCATCGGCGACGGCCGGGCAGATGACAGCGATCTCACCGACTACCTGCGCGAGCGCCTCAGCCAGGCCGGTACGCGCGAGATGGACGCCCTGCTCCAACGCGCTGTGGTACGCGGCGAGATCAACCACGCCCGCACCCCGGCCCGGGTCGCTGTCGCGCCCATCACGCTCGTCGCCGTGGAGACGCTCGTCCATCACCGTCCGCTGCCTGAGACCGCACTCGCCGAGATCGTCGACCAGATCGTCCTGCCCCTGCTCGCAAGCCACGATCGAGACGACACGTAGGAGATGCCGGCATGGCAGGCGCCGCCGTGGCCAGGGGCGGGGCTGCGCTCGTACGCGGTGCTGGCCGGCGACGAGGGAAGCGCCGGGTGCGCCGGGGCGGCGTGGCGCCGTCGCGGCAGTGCGGCCGCCAGGAGAGCGACGGCGGCCAGCACCACGGCGATGGCGGCGAAGGCCTGCCCGTAGCCGGCCGCCAGCTCCTGCGCGGGGCCGGGCCGCCGGGTTCGCCACCCTCCCCCGCCGTTGCAGCGACCAGGGCGGCTAGGCCGAGCGCGCCGCCGATCTGCTTGCTGGTGTTCATCAGCCCGGAGGCTGCCCCCGCGTCGGCCGCGGCGACGATGAGCACGCGATGGTCGGTGCGGCGCATCAGCCACGGCGTCACCTTCAGGCCCACCAGCATGGTTAGCAGGGTGTTCGGCAGGAACGCCAGCCCGGTCTGCGGCCGGTGATCAGGAATGAGCAGAGGGCATTCAGGATCATGTTGTGACGCAAGACCTGAACACCCTCTTGACCGCACTGTACGTGAAGATCGACGACGAGTTGGGCGGACCGCGATGGATGGGCAGACCTCCCGTGTTGACCGACTCCGAACTGGTCTGTGTCGCGGTCGCCCAGTCGATGCTCGGCTTCACTTCCGAGGCCCACTGGCTGCGCTACGCCCGCAAGCACCTGAGGGACCTGTTCCCCTACTTGCCGCAGCAGTCCGGCTACAACAAGCGGCTGCGCGCCGCGCTCGGGCTGATCAAACGGGTCATCCGGATGCTCGCGAAATCGAGCGACTTCTGGCTCGACGACTGCTGGATCGTGGACTCCACCCCGATACCCTGTGGCATGTCCCGGCCCACCGTGAAACGCTCGAACCTGGCCGGATGGGCGGGCTACGGCTACTGCGCCAGCCACTCGCGGTTCTACTGGGGGCTGAAGCTGTACCTGGTGTGCACCCCTGCGGGCATGCCGATCCTGTGGGCCCTGGCCGACCTGAAGATCGGCGAGCGCGAGGTACTGGCCGCGCTGCTCGAAGTCGAGGCGGGCGTGGCGGCTGAGCACGACGGCATCCTGCTGATCTGCGACAAGGGGTTCGCCGGGAAGGACTTCGAGACGCTGCTGGGCGAGTATGGGATCAGGATGTTGCGGCCGTCCCGCAAGGACGAGAAGGCCCGCTACGGCGAGCCGATGCTCAAGAAGGTCCGGCAACTGATCGAGTCGGTCAACGACACCCTCAAGGGCCAGCTCAACCTGGAAGACCATGGTGGCCGGTCCTTCGAGGGTGTCGCCGTCCGCGTCGCCCAGCGCGTCCTTACGATGGCCACCGCGATCTGGCACAACAACGCAACCAACGCCCCGATCACCCGGTCGCTGATCGCCTACGACCACTGACCGGAGATCGGACTTACTCGTCTAGGGGGACAGCCCTACCTCCGATCGGGGGGCCCGTCGGATTCCGCCCGCGTACGCGTCTCGGCGAGCGTGAGAAGAAGCGGCACAACGCGGAGGAGGACACGGCGCATGCGTGGCAGAACACGACTCGTGGCCGCCGGGCTCGCGACGGCGGCGATGACGGCCGGGCTCGTCCCGGCGCAGGCGCAGGCTGCCGAGCATCGGGCGGCGAAGGATCGGCCGGCGATCGAGTGGACGGGCTGCGAGGGGGCAGGGTTCCCCGCGGAAACGCAATGCGGCACGATCGACGTGCCGCTCGACTGGGCCCACCCGGACGGGCGGACGACGACCCTGCGCGTCGCGCGGCTGCCGGCCACCGATCCCGCCCACAGGATCGGCAGCGTGCTGCACATCCCCGGCGGCCCCGGCAACAGCGGGATCGAGGACATCAAGCAGGCGGCGGGCGATCTCGCCGGCATCAGAGAACGCTTCGACCTCGTCTCCTACGACCCGCGCAACACCGACCTCGCCGCCAAGCTGCCGGAGTCCTGCGCGCGGCCGGCGGTGCCGGCCCTGATAGAGCCCCGCGACCGGGCCGAGTACGACGCCCAGGCCCGCGCGATCGCCGCGGCCATCCGCGAATGCCGGGCCGAGGACCGCAGCGGGCTGTACGGCAGGCTCGACTCGGTGTCGGTGGCCCGCGACATGGAGGCGATCCGCGCGGCCATCGGTGAGCGGCGGCTCAGCTTCATGGCCAACTCCTACGGAGGGGTGCCGGCCGCCGCCTACCTCCGGCTGTTCCCGGAACGCGTCCGCGCCATGTACCTGGACGGCGTGATCAACCAGACCGCCGGCTGGGCGAACCAGAACCTGGTGGCCTACCGGGGCCTGGAGCGGATGTTCGGCCGCTTCACCGCCTGGTGCTCGGCGACGCCCGCCTGCGCCCTGCACGGCGAGGACGCCGGGAAGGTCTGGCGCGACCTCACCGCGCGGGCCGACAGGTCGCCGATCCCGGTCACCTCCCAGCGGTTCGGCCGGGGGGAGCTGACCGGCTCCTCCCTGCGCTGGTTCGGCTTCGCCGCCGACCCCGGGCCCGGCGACTCCCGATGGCTCGCGTTCGCCGAGGCGGTGGACAAGGCCCGGCACGGCGACGGCTCGGGCTTCGCCGACGTGGCCCTGGGCAACGCCCGCGCTTGGACGATGCCCCTCGCGCTCGGCATGACCTGCGGGGACGACAGGGGCTACCACGGGTACGAGGAGTACGTCAGGGTCCGCCGGGAGGCGCGCAGGATCTCCCCGGACTTCGGGGGAGCGACCTTCGACCAGCTCGCCTGCGCGGGGTGGCCGCTGCCGGTCGCGAACCCGTCCCGCCCCCTGCCGGTCCTCGGCCTGCCGCCGCTGCTCGGCGCGGGCACCTGGAGCGACTACACGCTGACCGACAGCCTGGTCCGGCGGGTCCCCGGCTCGGCCGCCGTCCGGTACGACGGCCCCGGCCACGTGCTCTACCTCTCCGGCAACCGGTGCGCGATCGGACACGCCACGCGGTATCTCACGGACCTGACGCTGCCCCCGCCCGGCACCGTCTGCCTTCCCGGCGACTGACCGGGCTCTCCGGGCGCGGCCTCCGCTCGATCCCGGCGGAGGCCGCCGGCCAGGTCACCCGTACACCTGTTCACCCGTATACCTGCGACACCCGGCGCTCGTAGGCGCGGCGCCAGGAGAGCCGGTAGAGGACCCGCATGATGGCCGGAGCGGAGCCGAAGATGTGGTCGCGGTCGGCGGGGGTGGCCACGTCGAGCAGCCAGGCGGCGAGCATCGGCAGGTCGCGGCCGTGGCTCTTGGTGACCTTCTTGCCCGACTCCTCCCACCAGGCCGCGCTGACGTGCTCTCTGATGAGCGGGACGACCTCGGACTCCTCCAGGTCGAGGTGGGTGTTCAGCAGCCGGTCGAGCGTGCGCAGGTCGGCCGCGACCTCGCGGGCCGGCCTGCCGCCGCCGGAGAGCCTGCCGATGACGGCGTCCATCTCCTGGTGGTCGGCCTCCAGCCGGTCCAGCACCGTCCGGGCCTCGGGGACGAGACCGCGCAGCAGCGGCCAGATCGCCTCGTCCTCCTCGGTGTGGTGGTGGTGCAGGGCGCGCAGCAGCAGCGCGAGGTGCTCGTCGACGACCGCGCGGCGCCGCTCGTCGCGGGGATCGCAGCGGTCGAGGACCTCGGCCAGCCTGCCGAACTCGCGCCGCAGGCCGGTGTGGAAGACGAGGAACGTGACGAGGTCGGGAGCGGGGTCGCCCGGCCGGCGCCGGGTCTGCGTCGGTGTTGTCATGGCCCCACGATGGGCCCGCCCCCTTCACCGCCACTCAACGTCCACTTGCGGCCCACTCCCGGCGGCGTCAGCGTGTCGTGAAGGGGAGGTCGGACGCGCCGGGACGCACGAGGCCCTCCTCGTACGCGAGGACGACGGCCTGGACGCGGTCGCGCAGGCCGAGTTTGGCGAGCAGGTGGGTGATGTGCGTCTTCACCGTCGCCTCGGACAGGTGCAGCTCACGCGCGATCTCCGCGTTCGTCAGCGCTCTCGCCATGGCGCGGAGCACGTCGGTCTCGCGTTCGGTCAGCCTCGCCAGCCGCTCGCCGGGCACTCCCGTAGTGACGGGCTGTTGAGCGAATCGCTCGATCAGCCGGCGGGTCACCGAGGGGGCGAGCAGGGCCTGCCCGGCGGCGACGGTGCGGACGGCCGGGGCGAGCTGGTCGGCGGGCGTGTCCTTGAGGAGGAATCCGCTGGCCCCCGCGCGCAGCGCGGCGTAGACGTACTCGTCGAGGTCGAACGTGGTGAGCATCAGGACCCGCAGCGGGGCGGAGTCGCCGGCGAGCAGCCGGCGGGCGGCGGCGAGCCCGTCGAGGTGCGGCATCCGGACGTCCATCAGCACGACCTCCGGCCGCAGTCGCAGGCACGCCTCGACCGCTTCGAGTCCGTCGTTCGCCTCGGCGATCACCTCGATGTCGCCGTCGTTCTCGAGGATGGCGCGGAACCCGCCGCGGACGAGCGCCTGGTCGTCGGCGATGACGACGCGGATCATGCGGCAGGCTCCGGCAGCGGGAGGGTGGCGCGCACGAGGTAGCCGCCGCCGGCCCGGGGGCCCGCCTCGAGCCGCCCGCCGAACAGCGCGACCCGTTCCCGCATCCCGACGAGCCCGTGCCCCGCCCCCGCCCGGGCCAGCACGGGCCGCCGTCCGTCGGCGTTGCACACCTGCAGGTCCAGGCGGCCCTGGCCGTAGCCGATGCGGACCGTGGCCGTGGTCGGCCCGGCGTGCTTGAGCGCGTTGGTCAGCGCCTCCTGCACGATCCGGTATGCCGACAGGTCCAGGCCCGGCGGTAGGTCGCGTCGTACGCCGTGGACCTCCAGGAGCACGTCGAGACCGGACGCCCGCAGCTGCGCGAGCAGGTCGTCGATCCCGGCCAGGCCCGGCTGCGGGTCCACGGCGGTCGCCTCGTCGTCGGCGCGGAGCACCCCGAGCAGCTGCCTGAGCTCGCCCAGCGCCTCCCGCCCGCTCTCCTCCACCACGCGCAGCGCCTCCTCCGCGGCGGCGGGATCCCGACGCAACCGCAGCCGGGCCGACCCGGCCTGCACCACCATCACGCTCACGCTGTGTGCGACGACGTCGTGGAGTTCGCGGGCGATGCGGGCCCGCTCGGCGGCCGCGGCGGCCTGTTCGCGCAGCGCCGCCGACTCGGCCAGGGTCAGCAGGTCGTCCCCGAGCAGCTCGTGCCGGCGCTGCCAGCTCCGCATCACCTGCCCGCCCGCCCACCCGACGCCGAACACGCCGGTGGAGAACGCCACCTCGTTGAGGCTGCGGAAGACCGGGAGGGCAGTGGCGACCAGCCCGACGGTCACGGCCGGCACCAGCAGCGCCCACCGGTCCCGTGGCGGAGCGGCGTGACGGGAGGCGCTGTAGACCGCCACGTCGAGGGTCATCGGCCCGCCCCAGAACGGGATGCTGCGGTCGACGACGAGCGTCGGCAGGGCCATCGCCAGCCCGACCAGCACCAGGACCGTCAGCGGGGCACGCCGCCGCCAGATCAGCGGCAGCGGGATCAGCGCGGCCAGTACCGCGCTGACGGCGTACGGCGCGCTGCCCAGGTAGCCGACGCTGCCATACCGCACTTCGACCTGACCCACGACGACCAGCGCCAGCGCCAGCGCCGCGTCCGCTGGCCGGCCACGCACCCGATCACGCCACACGCCCGTCAGTGTAGGCAGGCCGGTGACGCCCCTACATCGGCCGGAGGTCGGTCCCCGCCGTCGATCGAAGGTCGTAGCCGCGCCCCCCGGAGTCTGCGCGCCACGGCCGATCCGCAGAAGCCCCGCGGGCTCCTACCGTTCGGCCATCACCAGCCGGACGAACCGAAAGGACACGCACATGACCACCAGTGAGACGAGCCCCCGGCTGCTGGCGGGCTCGATGACCGCGGCGGCGGTCTGCCTCGTGCTCGGACATCTGTGGAACACGCCCTCGACGCTGCCGGCCGCCGACTACGTCAACGAGGTCACCCAGGCCCACGGCAGGTTCGCCGCCGCCACACTGCTCACCTCGATCGCGGCGGTGCTGCTGGCGCCCGCGGCGTACGGGATCGGCCGGCTCGCCGGCGAGCGCAGCCCCCGGCTCGCGGCCGTCGGCTCGACGCTCGCGGCCGTCGGCGCGGCCGGCCTCGCCGTCGGCGCCTCCACCATCGGGTTCACCATGGGCATGCTCACGGCGCACGACCCCGCGCTCGCACGGAAGGTCTACGACATGGCCTCGGACGACGCCTTCATCGGCGTGCCCTTCTATCTGGCCCCCCTGTTCACCGTGGGGATGCTGGTGCTCGCCGCCGCGCTGATCCACACCCGCGCGACGCCGCTCTGGCAGCCCGTCCTGCTCGTCGTCGCGGCGGTCGCGGCATTCGGCGCTCCGGCTGGCGGGGTCGCCGGTGCAGCCGGGCACGCGCCGCTCGCCGTCGCACTGGTGGCGTTCGCCGCCACCCTGTGGCGCGGCGGCAGGGTGGTCGTGGGACAGCCCGCGGCGTCGCCGGCCGCGGGCTGAGCACGGGTCAGGGCACGGATCAGGGCGCAGGTCAGGGGCACAGCTCAGGGCACAGCTCAGGGCGCGACCTGGTCCCGCTCGCGGGCGATCCGGGTGGCCCACCAGGTCAGCCCGGCCGCCGCGCAGCGCTTGGCGGCCGTGTCCAGATGCGCCCGCGCCGTCTCCGGCCCGGCCGCCCGGCCCAGGTAGGCCATCCGCCCCAGGTAGTAGCCGACCGGCCCGGCGCAGAACGTGCCCGCCCCGAAGGCGATCCTGTCCTCGTACGGCAGGAGCCTGCGATAGGTCAGGGCGCACGCTTCGTGGTCGTCGGCGACGATCTGGGCCTCGCCCAGCAGGCACAGCCCGGGCAGCTCGCCGAAGTCGCGCGGCAGCGGGTGCCAGCCCTGCTCGCGCGCCGCCTCAGCCGCCGTGCGGTCGCCCCGCCAGTCGCCGATGAGCACGCCCATCACCTGCCGGTGGGCGGGGAAGGGGGAGTAGTGCGCCATCAGTTCCTCGGCGCCGTCGAAGTCCCGCATCGCGAAGTGCCGGGTGAGCAGCGCCGAGGAGAGCGTGCTGCTCGTGTGCCACAGGTTGAGCCGCTCACCGGCCTCGGCCGCCGCGGCGTACGCGTTGCCCGCGCCCTCGAAGTCCCCGTCGAGGAGGCGCCGGGTCCCGGTCCAGATGAGGTGCTGGAACCGGGGCCAGGGCAGGTTGAGCCGCTCGACCAGCACTCCCGCCCGCTCGGCGGCCCGGTCGGCGTCGGCCACGTCGAACAGGTCGATCCGGGTTCGCTCTCTGATCATGTGACCGAGCAGCTCGAACCCGGGCAGCCCGAGCCGGGTGAGCTCCTCGCCGATCGCGTCGAGCTCCGCCATGTGCTCGGGCAGCTGCACGCCCAGATACCGCGCGTTCAGGGTGATCGCCAGCAGTTCCCGGCCGGCCTCACCGGAGGCCACCAGACGGCGGGCCATCGCCAGCGCCTCGGCCGTGGCGGTGTCGCAGCGGGGGTCGGCCGAGCCGTCGTAACGTTCCATTCCCAGGCAGCCGAGCAGCCTGCAGCGTAGTTCGGAGTCCCCCTCCGGCAGCGCGGTGAGGGCGTCCTCGATGCGCCGCACGGTGTGCAGCTCGATGTCGCCATAGGTGTAGAACTTCCACAACCCCGGGGCGTCCAGGCTGGTCAGCGCCCGCGCGGCGAGCAGCGGGTCGCCCGACCTGTCGGCCGCGAGCACCGCCTCCGCCCGGGTCTGCCGTGCCGAGAAGCCGTGACCGGCGGCGAGCTGCGCGCGGACCAGTTGGAGCAGGAGCTCGACGTGCTCGCGGGGGTCCGCGCCGGGCAGCGTCCCGTGCGCCTCCACCGCCCGGCGCCACCACTGCGCGGCGTCCTCGTACGCGTGCCGTCCGGCCGCCTGCCCCGCCGTGGCCGACGCCCAGCGCACCGCGTCCGCCGCGGCGGCGGGCCCGGCGGCCAGCGCGTGCCTGGCGAGGACCGCGAGGTCGGCCCCCGGGCGCAGTTCGAGCGCCCGGAGCGCGGCCAGATGCAGCCCGGCCCGGCGGCGCGGCGGGATGTCGGCGTAGACCGTCTCCCGGACCAGATCGTGGGTGAAGCGCAGGTCCTCGTCCAGAACGCGGAGGGCGGTCGCGGCGTCGAGCGCCTCGTCCACGTCCGCGCCCGAGGCGTCCGCGACGACCTCGGCCAGCAGCCGCCGGTCCGCGCCGGTGCCGAGCACGGCCGCCGCGTCGATGGCGGGGCGGTGCCGGGCGGGCAGGTCGAGCAGGCGGCGGCGCAGGACGTCGGCCAGGCCCTCGGGCACCCCGGTGAGCGCCCTCTCGATGCCCTGGTCCTCGGCCAGCCGGAGGGTCTCGCGGATGAACAGCGGATTGCCCCGGGTGCGCTCGGCGAGCGCCGCCACGCTCGCCGCGTCGCGCAGCCCCGACAGCTCGGCGACCGCGGCGCGGTCGAGCCCGGCCAGCGGCAGGCGGAGGGCGTCGTGCCGCCCGAGCAGGCCGAGCGTGTCGTGCACCGCGGCCGGGCCCTCGCCGGACCGCACGGTGATCACGATGCAGACCGCGCCGCGCAGCAGCAACGCGAGGTCGGACAGCAGGCCCAGCGACGCCGTGTCGGCCCACTGGAGATCGTCGATCGCCACGAGCAGCGGCCGGTCGGCCGCGGCCGTCCCCAGGTACGCCGAGGTCGCCTGGTGCAGCCGGAACCGCGCCTCGCTCGCCTCGGCGGGCCGTTCTGCCCTCGGGGCGGGGCCGTCTCCCGGGGCGGCGTCGCCGAGCAGCACCCGCAGGGCGGCGGCCTGCGCGGGGGAAGGGGGGACCCGGGCGGCGAGATCCCGGACGATCTGCTGCCACGGCCACAGCGCGGGCACGCCGGAGGTCTCGTGACATCTGCCCCAGGCGATTAGCCAGCCCTCGGCGGCCCGCCGCCCGGCGAACGCCTCCGCCAGCCACGTCTTGCCGATCCCCGGCTCACCGGAGATCACCGCGATCCCCGGCCCGCGCTGGGCCACTCCCCGGGCCGCCTGGATGACCTCCCGCGCCAGCTCGTCGAGCCGGTCGAACTGCGTCCCCCGGCCGACGGCGCGCCGCTCCGGCCGGTCCGCCTCGGCCCGTGCTGCTTCGGCGCGTGCTGCTTGGACTGGCGCCGCCCGGCCCTGCCGTACGGGGGCGGGGCCGTCGAGGGCCGGGTCCTGGGCGAGGATCGCCTCCTCCAGGCGCCGCAGCGCCGGGCCGGGGTCGAGGCCGAGCTCCTCGGCCAGGTGGACCCGGGCCGTGCGCAGCGCCTCCAGGGCGTCCGCCTGCCGGCCCAGGGAGTAGAGCGTGCGGGCGAGCAGCTCCCACAGCCCTTCGCGCAGGGGATGCGCGGCCACCAGGGCCTCCAGCTCGCCCACCACGTGCGGGTCGCCCACCCTCCCGGCCAGGAGCCGCTCCCGCGTCACCAGATGCGCCTCGGCGAGCCGCTCGATCTCCGGCCGGAGCCAGGGCACGTCGCCGAACTCCTCGTACGGCATGCCGCGCCACAGGGCCAGGGCGCGTTCCGGCTCGCCTGCCTGGGCCAGGCGGACGAGCTCGTCGGCGTCCACCTCGTGCGGCCCGAGCGCGTACCCCGGAGGGCGGCTGAGGAGCACGGACGAGGGCGTGCGCGGAGCGCGGCCGGGTTCGAGCACCCGGCGCAGGTTGGAGATGTAGCTGTGCAGCGTGCTCTGGGCGCGCGGCGGCGGCGTGCCGTCGTACAGGTCGTCGAGGATCGCGTCCACCGACACGGTCGCGCCCCTGGCGATCAGCAGGCGGGCCACCAGCAACCGGGGCCGCGGCCCGCCGAGGTCGACGGGAACGCCGTCGACGTACGCCTCGACCGGGCCGAGCACCCGGAACATGACCGCCATGCCGGGATTGTGCCACGATCATCGGCCGAGACTGAGCCCTCAGGCGGAGAGCACTGCGCTTCAGGCGCAGAGCACCGTGTTCTCAGGCGCAGAGCGCCCCGGGCACGGCTTCGCGGAGGTGGGCGAGGCTCGCCGCCGCGGCGTCCATGGCCCGCCCGACCGGCCCGGTGAGCACGCCGTCCCGCTTCACGACCACGCCGTCGCAGACGACCGTGCGGACCAGCCCGGGGTGGCCGGCGAGGACGACGGCGGCGCGCGGATCGAGCATCGGCGCCATGGCGGGGGTGCCGGCCTCGACCACGATCAGGTCGGCCCGCTTGCCGGGCGTGAGGCTGCCGGTGACGGCGGACAGCCCGGCCACCGCGGCGCCGTCGGCGGTGACCATCCGCAGCAGGCCGTCGGCGGTCAGCGGCGCCGGGTCCTGCGTGAACCGGTGGTGCGCCAGGGCAGCGCGCATCTGGGTGAACATGTCTCCCGAGGTGGCGACCTCGGTGTCGGTGCTGAGGCCGGTGACGAGGCCCGCCCGCAGGAGACGGCCGGTCGCGGGCGTGCCGAGCCCGGGCATGGTCATCTCGATGAACGGCGACACGCTCGCGGTCGCGCCGGCGCCCGCTGCGGCCTTCAGTTCGTCGTCGCCGGTCGCGCTCGCGTGCACCAGCGTGATCGTCTCGTCGAGCAGGCCTTCGTCGTGCAGCCACCCGACGCTGCCCGCCTTGTCGGCGGAGCCGACGTGCATGGTGGCCCGCAGGCCGAGCTCCCGCGCGAGCAGCAGGTCACGCCGGGCGGCGGCGGGAGCCGACATCTCGGGGCCGCGCGCCGCCAGGGCCATCGTCACGCGGGCGGTGTCGTCGCGGAGCACGTCCCTGATCCGGCGGACGTCGGCGGGAAGCTCCGCGTCGCTGTGGTCGCCCACCCAGCTGAGCGGGTCGATCTGGGGCCAGCCGTAGGCGAAGACCCCGCGGATCCCGCTGTCGCGCAGCGCGGCCACGGCGGCGTCGCTGTGCTCGGGGGTGTTCTGGATGTGGGACCAGTCGACGAGTGTCGTGATCCCGGACTCCAGCGCGCCGAGCGCGCCGAGCAGGGTGCCCGCGTAGACGTCCTCGGGCCGGAAGTTCGGCCCGAGCTGGAGGAACGCGGCCCCGAGGTAGTCCATCAGGCTCCAGTCCAGCCCGATGTGACGCAGCGCGGACTGCCAGGTGTGGCGGTGGGTGTCGACCAGGCCCGGCATCACCACGCAGCCCGAGGCGTCCACGACCTCCGCCTCCGGGGACACTTCGGCGGCGGGGCCGACCGCCACGATCACGCCGTCGCGGACGACGACGTCGGCGGGGCCGTCCGGCGCCGCCGGGTCCATGCCGATCACGTGGCCGCCGGTGACGATCAGGTCGTTGGTGAGAGGCATCCTTCGCTCCTTCGTTGTTCGAGGTGATGCCTCTTTGTCCCACCGCATGCTTGTGGCCGGCTCCACGTAGCGCGCGCCGCCGCGTCAAGCCGGCCACAAGTCGGTGTGGACCCCGGTCAGGCGGCGGGCGCCGTGGTTTCCAGTTCGTGGACGCGCGGGTCGCCCTGGTCGGCGAAGTAGTCCTCCGGCCGGGTGCCGTCCGGGCCGTCGGTGCTCTTGAGGGCACGGGCCACGAAGGTCCCGAGCACGGCGACGACCAGGTTGACGATCAGCGCGAGGAACCCGGCGTACACCGTGATCTTGGTGTCGAACCCGAGCTGCGACAACGGGAAGGCCGAGCCGCCGAAGTGGGCGTGGTTGGTGGCCGGGTTGGCGATGTTGTACAGCAGCACCATCCCGGCCGCCATGCCGGCGGCCCAGCCCGCGATCAGGCCGCCCCGGTGGAACCAGCGGGTGTAGAGGCCGAGGCCCACCGACGGGAGCGTCTGCAGGATGATCACGCCGCCGATGAGCTGCAGGTCGATCGAGAACTGCGGTTCGATGAGCAGGATGCACAGCACCGCGCCGATCTTCACGACCAGCGACGCGATCTTGCTGACCGTGGCCTCCTGGGCGGCGGTGGCGTCCCGCTTGATGTACTCCTTGTAGATGTTGCGGGAGAACAGGTTGGCCGCGGCGATCGACATGATCGCGGCGGGCACGAGCGCGCCGATGCCGACGGCGGCGAAGGCCACTCCGGCGAACCAGTCGGGGAACACGTTGTCGAACAGCTGCGGCACGATCGTGTTGCTGTCCTTGCCGATCGGCTTGACCCCGGCCGCGATCGCCATGTAGCCGAGCAGGGCGATCAGGCCGAGCAGCAGGCTGTAGGCCGGCAGGGCCGACATGTTCCGCTTGATGACGTTCCGGTTCCGCGACGCGAGGATCCCGGTGACGCTGTGCGGATAGAGGAACAGCGCCAGCGCCGAGCCGAACGCGAGCGTGACGTACTGGAGCTGGTTGTTGGCGTTGAGCAGGGTGCCGTCGCCCGGAGCCGGGGTCGCGTCGAACCTCGCCTTCGCGGCGCCGAAGATCGCGTCCCAGCCGCCGAGCTTGGCCGGGATGTAGATGATCGCGACCAGGATCACCAGGTAGATCAGCGAGTCCTTGACGAACGCGATCAGCGCGGGGGCGCGCAGCCCGGACTGGTAGGTGTAGGCCGCGAGGATCGCGAACGCGATGATCAGCGGCAGGTCGCCCGTCAGTCCCATCGTCTTCAGCACCGCCTCGATGCCGACGAGCTGCAGCGCGATGTACGGCATGGTCGCGACGATGCCGGTGATCGCCACGAGCAGCGCCAGCGTCGGGGAGCCGAAGCGCACGCGGACGAAGTCGGCCGGCGTGACGAGGTTGTGCACGTGCGAGACCGACCACAGCCGGACCAGCACGAGCATCACCATCGGGTAGACGACCACCGTGTACGGCACGGCGTAGAAGCCCATGGCGCCCGCGCCGAAGATCAGGGCGGGTACGGCCACGAACGTGTAGGCCGTGTAGAGGTCGCCGCCGATCAGGAACCAGGTGATCCAGCTGCCGAAGCTGCGCCCGCCGAGACCCCACTCGTCCAGCGTGGCGAGGTCGCCGGGACGGCGCCAGCGGGCGGCGAGGAAGCCCATGCCGCTGACGACCAGGAACAGGAGGGTGAAGATGACGATTTCGGTGGTCTTCACCGGCTCCTCCTCGTCGCGCGGTAGACGAGGGTGGTGGAGGTGACGCCGAGGATGATGAAGGCGAGTTGCAGCCAGTAGAACATCGGGATGCCGAACAGCCGCGGTTCGTCGGCGTTGAACAGGGGCGGGATGAGCGGGATCACGATCGGCAGCAGGAGCAGCCAGTTCAGCGGGCTTCGGTCGGGGTTTCGGCCGCGGTCGGCGCGGGGGGTCGTCACACGTTCTCCAATCGGACACGGACCAGGCGTGCCCGGCAGATCCGCGTGACGGGGCCGTCGCGCGGACCAGCGGGACGGTTGCTCGGCGGCAGCGTAAGGACTCACAGGTCACAGGGAGATCACCGATCGCCGAACGGTCGTGTTGGCGCGCCCAGCGACGATCGGCGACTGATCGGCGAGTGACCGGCGAGTGATCGGCGGCCGACATGGCGACGACGCGGACCAGGGCGCCTTCGGCGGCGATCGCGGGGGAGGCCGCCGACCAGATGACCGCCGGATACCTGACGCGGTCTGACAGGAACGGGGGATAGCCTCCCGCCGGAAGGAGGCGATGCGATGCGATACGTGGCGCTGCTGCGCGGCATCAACGTCAACCCCGCCACCGCGGTGGCGATGGCCGATCTCAGGGCACTGCTGGAACGGCTCGGACACGGAAACGTGCGCACGCACCTGCGCAGCGGGAACGCCCTGTTCACCGCGGACGGGGACGCCGAGCCGATCGCCGCCGCGATCGAGCGTGGGATCCGGGAGGAGCTCGGCCTGTCCGTAGCGGTGATCGTCCGTACGGCTGAGCAGCTTCGCGGAGTGGTGGAGCACAACCCCCTGGAGGTCCGGGACCCCGCCCGGTTCGCCGTGGTCTTCCTGGCCCGGCCGCCCGACCGGGAGGGGCTGGCGAGCATCGATCCGGCGGCGTACGCCCCGGAGGAGATGCGGATAGGCGAGCGGGAGCTCTACATCTACTTCCCCGACGGGCTGCGGCGTCCCAAGCTGCCGCCGCTCATGGAGAAGTATTCGACCGGCCCGGCCACCATGCGCAACTGGAACACCGTCACCCGCCTGCTCTCGCTCGCCGAGGGCCTCTAGGAATACTCCTCGGCTCGGACCCAGTAGGGTCTGTGTCCTGATGAGCGCCACTCTTGTCGCGAAGGAACTCACCGCCGGGCACGGCGACCGCGTCCTGTTCACGGATCTCGATCTGGTCGTCGCGCCCGGGGACGTCGTGGGGCTGGTGGGCGTGAACGGCGCGGGCAAGTCGACGCTGCTGCGCCTGCTGGCCGGCCTCGACGCCCCCGAGCACGGCAGCGTCCGGCTCAGCCCGCCCACCGCCAACATCGGCCATCTGCCGCAGGAGCCCGAACGGCGGCCCGGTGAGACCGTCGCCGCCTTCCTCGCCCGCCGGACCGGGGTCGCCTCCGCACAGCGGGCCCTCGACGCGGCCACCGAGGCGCTCGTGAGCGGCGATCCCGGCGACGCGTACGCCGAGGCCCTTGATCGCTGGCTCGCCCTCGGCGGCGCCGACCTGGAGGAGCGGGCCGAGGAGGTGGTCGCCGACCTCGGGCTCACGGTCAGCCTGGAGCAGGAGATGACGTCCCTGTCCGGCGGCCAGGCGGCCCGGGCGGGGCTGGCCTCGCTGCTGCTCAGCCGTTACGACGTGTTCCTCCTCGACGAGCCCACCAACGACCTCGACCTCGACGGTTTGGACCGGCTCGAACGCTTCGTGACGGGGCTGCGCGCCGGGACCGTGGTCGTCAGTCACGACCGCGAGTTCCTCGCCCGCACGGTGAACAGGGTGGTCGAGCTCGACCTGGCCCAGCAGCAGGTCCGCGCGTACGGCGGCGGTTACGACGCCTTCCTGGAGGAGCGCGAGGTCGCCCGCAGGCACGCACGCGAGCAGTACGAGGAGTACGCCGAGACCAGGACGTCTCTGGAAGCCCGCGCCCGGGCCCAGCGCGCCTGGATGGAGAAGGGCGTCAAGAACGCGCGCCGCAAGGCCACCGACGGGGACAAGATCGGGCGGAAGTTCCGCACCGAGGCGACGGAGAAGCAGGCGGCCAAGGCCCGGCAGACCGAGAGACTGATCGAGCGGATGGACGTCGTCGAGGAGCCGCGTAAGGAGTGGGAGCTGCGGATGGAGATCGCCGCCGCGCCTCGCTCCGGGGCCGTGGTCGCGACGTTGCGCGGCGCGGTCGCGCGACGTGGCGCCTTCACGTTCGGGCCCGTCGACCTGCAGATCGACTGGGCGGACCGGGTCGCGATCACCGGTGCGAACGGCTCGGGCAAGAGCACCCTGCTCGGCGTGCTGCTCGGCCGGGTGCCCCTCGACGAGGGGACGGCGGCGCTCGGCCCCAGTGTGGTCGTCGGCGAGGTCGACCAGGCCCGCGCCCTCTTCGAAGGCGACGAGCCGCTGCTCGACGCGTTCGGCGCGCTCGTCGACCTGCCGCCCGCCGACGTCCGCACGCTGCTGGCCAAGTTCGGCCTGCGAGCCGACCACGTGCTCCGGCCGGCGGCCACGCTGTCGCCGGGCGAGCGCACGAGGGCGGCCCTCGCTCTGCTGCAGGCCCGTGGGGTCAACCTGCTCGTCCTGGACGAGCCCACCAACCACCTCGACCTTCCGGCGATCGAACAGCTGGAGTCCGCGCTCGCCTCGTACACGGGGACCCTGCTGCTCGTCACCCACGACCGGCGCATGCTGAAGGCCGTCCACACGACACGCCGCATCGTCGTCGAGGCCGGCCGGATCCACGAAGGCTGAAAGCCCGGCCGCGTACGCGCGTCAGAGCGGCCGCCGGGGCGAAGCGATCCGGTGCTCCCACGCTCACGACGATCGGGCGGAGCCGAAGTAGCGGGCAACCACCCGCGTGTGCAGCGGGAACGCCAGCTCCTGAGGGCCGTCGATCACCAGCCACTCGCTGGTCTCCGCGGTGCGCGCGACCGGCGGGAGGGCGTCCGCGGTCGTCCGCGGCCCGAGGCCGAAGATCAGCACGGTGCCGTCGGGCGCGCTGACCGCGTCGAACAGCCGCACGCCGGCCGCGTCGACGACGACGCCCGTCTCCTCGCGGAGCTCCCGTACGGCGGCCTGCTGCCAGGACTCGCCGATGTCGATGAAGCCGCCGGGGAGGGCGAGCAGGCCGCGGTGCGGCTCGACGTCCCGGCGGACCACGAGAAGGCCGTCGTCCACCGGAAGCACCATGACCGCGACCGGCAGGGGGTTGAGATAGCTGGTGCCGCCGCACTCCTGGCAGGTCCTCGGCCAGGGCAGGCCGGGCGCGTAGGCCGCTCCGCAGAAGGAGCAGTGGGAGTTCCTGATCGCCACGATCGCGAGGGTAGCAACGCCCGCCGGAACGGTCGTGGGCCGGCTCAGGGCAGCGCGGGGAGGATCACGGCCGAGGGATGGCGGGAATCGTGCAGGATCTCCTGGTCGGAGGCGACCATCGGGGTGCCCGCCGTCAGCGGCGCGCCGGTGCCCGGGTTGCGCGCGATGCGCGGATAGGCACCGCTCGCCACCTGCACCCGGATGCGGTGCCCGCGGCGGAACCTGTGGCCGATCGGCCACAGGTCGATCTCCACCCGGCGCACGCCGTCCTCGTCGCCGCGGTCCGCGGGGGTCAGGCGGCGCACGCCCTCGCAGACGTTCATCGACGTGCCGTCGGGATGCACGTCGCACACCCGTACGACGAGGTCGGTGTGCTCCCTGCCGGTGCGCACGAACAGCTCGGCGCTCACCGGGCCGATCATGTCGGTGTCCCGGCCGAGCACGTCCGAGGTGTAGACGAGCACGTCACGCCGGGCCTCCAGACGGCGGTTGTCCCTCGGCTCGGAGTTGCCGATCAGCACCGGGCCGCCGATCACGGGCGTGGGGTGCGCGGGGTCGTAGCGGTAGCGGTCCGGCTCGCCGCCCGCCGGGTTGTCCCGCGACAGGGCGAAGCCCGGCTGCAGGTGCCAGCGCTCGCGCCGCATGAGAGGCGGCGGCCAGTCGGGTTCGTCCCGCCACTCGCCCGCGCCGGTGACGTACAGCCGGACGGGGGAGGTGCGCAGCCCCGACGGGTCGCCGAGCAGGTGGGCGCGGAACCAGGCAAGAGCGTCGGCGTTGGCGGCCCGCCCATGGCGGACGTCGGCGTGATACCACGGCCCGATGGTCAGGTGCGGCTGCCGCCCGGCCGCCCGCAGCGCCGCGTAGTCCTTGAGCTGCCAGGGCAGGAACACGTCGTACCAGCCGCCGGTCATCGTGATCTCCGCGCCGACCTGCCCCACCGACGCGGAGAAGTCCGCCTTGTCCCAGTACGAGCAGAGGGTCTCGCCATGGTGGGCCAGCAGTTCGCGGAAGAACGGCAGCGGCCTGCCCGCCGACAGCAGGTCGAGCTCGGGCAGCGGGCGGCCCGACAGCACGGCCCGCCGCGTACGCCGGGGCGCGGTGAACGCGGCGACGCCCCCCAGCCTGCCGTCCAGATGCGCGGTGAGCGTCGTCCAGATCAGCGTCGACTCCAGCGCGAACGACCCTCCGACGTACGCCGCGTCCCGGAAGCACGAGGCGGTCACCTGGACGGCCATCGCCCGCAGGTCGGGCGTCTCCGCCGCGATCGCCCACTGGGTGTAGCCGAGATAGGAGGGCCCGTGCATGGCGAAGCTGCCGCCATACCACGACTGCGCCCGCATCCACTCGACCGTCGCCAGGCCGTCCTCCTGCTCGTGGACCAGGGGATCGAGCCGCCCGCCGGAGCCGAAGCCGCCCCGGCAGCTCTGCAGCAGCACCTGGAACCCGTGCCGGGCGAAGGTCCAGCCGTACATCCAGCCGACCACTCCGCCCCTGCCGTACGGCGTGCGGATCAGGATCGTCGGGGGCCGGTCGGTGCCGACGGGCGCGTAGTGATCGGCCAGGAGCGTCACGCCGTCCGGCATCGGCACGGGCATGTCACGGCGGACCCGGACCCGGCGGCCCTGTGGCCCGTTCGAACTCCCGCTCGTACCCCTCAGCTCGCCCAGCCCTCCCGGGCCGTGGCGATGCACAGGCAGGCGGGCCGGCACGCGGACCATGCCCCCTCCTTCCCCGGCCTCGGGCGGATCGCCTCGTGCCGAGAGTGAGGTTTCCCTACCAGTAACAGAATATCTATCCGCTGTTCGCCCTTCCAGTCATGCCGCGTTGCATGATCGCGGTTTCCGCCGCTACCCTTGACGCATGCGAACTCATGCACCCTCCCAGTGGTGGCGCCGCTGACAGGCGGCGTTTTCGCATTCGCGTCGAATAGACCGGCCGCCCCATGAGTGGCGGCCTTCTGTGTGTCCGCCCCGGGGCATACGAAAAAAGGGGCGTGGACAGTGGAGATCAGCGGATATACCACGGCCGGCGGCATCGCGGTCGAGCGCCGGGTGCGCGAGGTGCCCGAGGAGGCGCTGGAGCAGATCGTCACGTCGCTGGGGGAGCGGCGCGGCGGGGCCTTCTCATCCGGCATGGACTACCCGGGCAGGTACAGCAGGTGGGCGTTCGGCTACGTCGATCCCTGCCTTGAGATCGTGGCGCGGGGGCGGCGCATCTCCGCACGCGCGCTCAACGAGCGCGGACAGGTCGTGCTGCCCGTTGTCGCCTCCTGCCTGCTGGCGGCCGGCAAGCCGGTGGCCGAGCCGGCCCACGGCTACGTCGAGGTGCACGTCCCGGAGTCCGAGGACCTGCTGCCCGAGGAGATGCGCAGCCGCAGGCCCACCGTCTTCACCGCCATCCGCGAGATCATCGCGGCCTTCCGGTCCGACGACCCGCACCTCGGCCTGTACGGCGCCTTCGGCTACGACCTGGCCTTCCAGTTCGAGCCGATCCGCTACCGCCTGACCCGCCCCGGCGACCAGCGCGACCTGGTGCTGCACCTGCCCGACCGGCTCGTCGTGATCGACCGGGTCCGCGAGACAAGCGTCGAGCACTGCTACGAGTTCACCGTGGACGGCGTCTCCACCAGCGGCCTCGAGCGCACCGGCGAGACGATCCCCCTGGCCGCGCCCCGCGAGATCCCGCCGAACCCGGTGCCGGGGACCTACGCCGAGGTCGTCGCCAAGGCCAAGGAGAAGTTCCAGCGCGGCGACCTGTTCGAGGTCGTCCCCGGCCAGGTCTTCCACGGCGCCTGCGCCGACCCGTCCGCCTTCTACCGTTCGCTGCGCACCGAGAACCCGGCGCCGTACGAATTCCTGCTCAGCCTCGGCGACGGCGAGCACCTGGTCGGCGCCTCGCCGGAGATGTACGTCCGGGTGACCGGCGACCGGGTCGAGACCTGCCCGATCTCCGGCACCATCGCCCGCGGGGCCAACCCCGTCGAGGACGCCGAGGCGATCCGCACGCTCCTGTCCAGCGTGAAGGAGGAGTCGGAGCTGACCATGTGCACGGACGTGGACCGCAACGACAAGTCGCGGATCTGCGTGCCGGGCAGCGTCCGGGTGATCGGCCGCCGCCAGATCGAGATGTACTCCCGGCTCATCCACACCGTCGACCACATCGAGGGCCGCCTGCGCCCCGAGTTCGACGCCCTCGACGCGTTCCTCACCCACATGTGGGCCGTCACCGTCACCGGCGCCCCCAAGACGTGGGCCATGCAGTTCATCGAGGACCACGAGGAGACCACCCGGCGCTGGTACGGCGGCGCGGTCGGCTTCATCGGCTTCGACGGCTCGATGAACACCGGCCTCACCCTGCGCACCGCGCAGATCCGCGACGGTGTCGCCACCGTGCGCGCCGGGGCCACGCTGCTGTACGACTCCGACCCCGAGGCCGAGGAGCGGGAGACCGAGCTCAAGGCCAGCGCCCTCCTCGGCGCGCTCGCCGCGTCCGCCCGTCCCCGGGAGGAGGCGCGGACGGAGCCCCGCGCCGACCTGCCGGGCGAGGGCCACCGCGTGCTGCTCGTGGACCACGAGGACTCCTTCGTCAACACGCTCGCCGACTACTTCCGCCAGCAGGGCGCGTCGGTGGTCACGCTGCGGCACGGGTTCCCACTGGAGAAGCTGGACGAGATCGCGCCCACGCTCGTCGTGCTGTCGCCCGGGCCCGGCTGGCCGTCCGACTTCGGCTGCTCGGCGCTGATCGAGGCGCTGTACGCCCGGAGGCTCCCGGTGTTCGGGGTGTGCCTGGGCCTGCAGGCCATGATCGAGCAGGCGGGCGGCACGCTCGAACTGCTGCCCTACCCGGAGCACGGCAAGCGCGGCCGGGTCCGCCGCGAGGGAGACAGCGCGCTGCTCGACGGCCTGCCCGGCGAGTTCGTCGCGGCCCGCTACCACTCCGTGCACGCCAAGGAGCCGGGAGTCAAGGGCTTCCAGGTCACCGCGTACACGCCGGACGGCGCGGCCATGGCGATCGAGGACGCCGAGAACCTGCGCTTCGGCGTGCAGTTCCACCCCGAGTCGATCCTGACCACGCAGGGCGGGGCCGGAGCGCGGATCATCGCCAACGTCCTGCGGCTTTGCGCACGCCATGGCTGAGTAAAGGGGCCGTTTAGGGCGGTGCCGGCGCGGCGGGGGAGCCGTAGAGTCCACTGCCGTGCCGGAGCCGAGATCCCACGACATGCTGCCCGTACCCCTTCCCGACGCGGTGCGGGCCGCCCTGCTCGCGCCCATGGTCGACCAGCACTGCTGCGGCGTGCGCAGAGACGACACCACCAGGTCGGGATTCGAGCAGCTCATCGGCGAGGGCGGCACGCCCGCGCCGCCCGGCACCACGCACTTCGACACCCCGGCCGGCGCCGCCATCCGCCGTTGGTGCGCGCCGGTCCTCGGCCTGGAGCCGCACGCCTCGCCCACCGTCTACCTGTCGCGCCGCGCCGAACTCGGCGCGGCCGAGGTCAACCGGCGGCTGCTGCGCGGCGCCGGGGTGTCGGCCTTCCTCGTCGACACCGGGCCCGACGTCCCCGCGCTGCTCTCGCCCGCCGAGATGGGGCGTCTCGGCTCGGCCGCCGCCGACGAGATCGTCCGGCTGGAGCAGGCCGAGCAGGACGTCGCCGAGGCCGGGCTGCCCGCCGCCGACTACGCCGGGATGCTGCGAGACGAGCTCGCGGTCCGCGCCGCCCGCGCCGCCGCGCTCAAGTCGGTCGCGGCGCACCACTGCGGCCTCGGCTTCGACCCCTCCAGGCCCTCGCGCGGCAGCGTGATCGCGGCGGCCGGCCGCAGGCTCGCCGACCCCAAGTCGCGCCTGGACGACCCCGTCCTCGTACGGCACCTGCTCTGGGCGGCGGTCGACGTCGCCAGAGAGCGGGGCCTGCCGCTGCAGTTCCACTGTGGTCTATCCGGCGGTGGTCTGTCCGGCTGGGGCCTGTCCGGCGGTGGGCTGTCCGGTGGTGCGCTGCCCGGCATCGGGGCCGGCCACCTGACCGATCCCGCACTGCTGACCGGGTTCGTCCGTGCCCTCGCCCCTCTCGGGGTGCCGGTCGTCCTGTTGCACTGCTACCCCTACCACCGCCAGGCGGCGCACCTCGCGGGCGTCTTCCCGCATGTGTACGTGGACGCCGGGCCCGCCGTCGCCCACACCGCCGCCGGCTCCGCCCACGTCCTGCGCGAGCTGCTCGAACTCGTCCCGTTCCACAAACAGATGTACGGCTCCGGCTGCCATGGCGCCGCCGAGCTGTGTTTCCTTGCCGCGCTCTGCCACCGCCGCGGCCTGGCCCGCGTGCTCGCCGACCGGATCGCCGAAGGCGAGTGGAGCCCTGCCGACGCCGCCCGGATCGCTCACATGATCGGCTCGGGCAACGCCCGCCGCGTCTACCGGCTGTGATCGTCGAGCCGGCTCACTGCCTGATCGCTTCGGCCAGCTCGTCGCGGAACTCGGCCCCGGCCAGGGGGTTGGCGTAGTCGCGCGAGTGCACGATCAGGCCGTCCCTGATGCGCATCACCATGACGTAGGAGAAGACGAAGGGCCGGCCGGACCTCGTCATGGACCCGTGGAGGTCGTACTCCACGATGACGACCTCCGGGTCGCGGGTCTCGTGGACGACGACGGGAGCGGCCTTCTCGAACCGCCGCAGCGGTGCGGCGGCCTTGAACCGGGCGCGGAACAACTCCCGCCCCTGTGATCGGGCGGGGACGCCCTCGGGCGCGAAGGGGATCTCGACCATCGCGTCCGGGGCGTACAGGTCGGCGAGGTCGTCCCAGGCGTTGGCGGCCGAGGCGCGCAGGAAGCGGTCGACGATCTCGCGGGGGGAGGGCGTGCTCATGGAACTCCTTCAGGGAAGCCCGGCCGTGCGGCGGCCGCGGATAGAATCGGAACGATCGGCCCGGTTGGGACGTTACGGAACGGTCGCCCCGGTTGTCAACGCGGGCGAAGGAGGAGCACATGTCCGACGACGACGGTCGCGTCGGCGCCGCGCCCGCGCGGGCGGACGCGCGGCGCAACCGGGGGCGCGTGCTGGGGGCGGCGCAGCGTGCCTTCGCGGAGCTCGGCCTCGCGGTGCCGCTCGACGAGATCGCGCGGCGCGCGGGAGTGGGAGCCGGCACGGTCTACAGGCATTTCCCGAGCAAGGAAGCCCTGTTCGAGGCCGTGGTGCTGGAGCGCCTGAAACGGCTCGCCGAGGAGGTCCTCGCCCTGGCCGCTTCGCCTCGTCCAGCCGAGGCCTTCTTCCACGCCGTCCGCCTCACGGTCGAACGGGCGGCGCTGAACAAGGCGCTGTGCGACGCCCTGTCCGCCGGGGTGGACCTGCGCCTCGCCGCGCCGGTCCGGGAGGAGTACGCGGCCGCCCTCGGCGTGCTGCTCGACCGGGCCCAGCGGGCCGGCGCCGTACGGCCGGACGTCGACGCGGCCGACATGCAGGCGCTCCTCGCCGGTTGCCTGGCGATGGAGGGCAGGCCGGGTCGCGCCCCCGGACGGGCGACGGCGATCGTCCTCGACGGGCTGCGTCCCTCCCCGGCGGGCGGGCGTCCTCCGCTCCCCGCCGTAACGAAACTTCCTCCCGATCTGTCACGGAACTCGGTTGCGGGTGTGGCCGGCGGTAACGGAACTGACGGCGCGGACGGATCCGGAGAGGAGGATGGACCGCGCTGCCCGGAGTGTGGTCGGCCCCTCCGGCTCTCCCGCACGGGGCGGCCGGCCCGGTTCTGCGGCCCCGCATGCCGGCAGAAGGCGCACCGCCGCCGGGCCGCCGCGCGCTGAGGCGGGCGGGGGCCGGGTCGCGATCGTGGGCCTGAGCTGGTTTGCTTGGACGGTCACCCATCGGCACCACTTCACGGGGAATGTGAATGCGCAGCGTCGAGCCCGAGGTCTTCCTCGTCGCCAAACCGTCCGTCGACTACGACGAACTGGCCCGCTACCTCCACGAGATCGGCGGGGAGAGCTGGCTTGAGCGGCTGGAGCGGGGCGAGTTCGACGCCCAGAACCTCGCCGAGTTCGCCGGACGACTGTGCTACCGGTCGTTCGAGCCGGGCCTGAACCCGAACGTCACGAGGGTGCGCACCGACCAGGAGGCGTACCTGCGCAACATCCTGGCCAGCGCGCACGGCAGCGTCCTGGAGCACCTCAGCTTCAGCTTCGTGCTGCACAACGTCTCGCGGGTGCTCACCCACGAGCTGGTACGGCACCGGCCCGGGGTCGCGATCTCGCAGGAGTCGCTGCGGTTCGTCCGGCTGAGCGACATCCCGTTCTGGTTCCCCGAGTGGGCGCGGGAGGACGCCGAGCTGATGAAGCGGGCGACCGAGATGCTCGACCGGATGGAGGAGTTCCAGAACTGGATGGCGGCCCACTTCGGGCTGGACGAGGACGGTGTGCCGTTCGCGGAGAAGAAGCACCGCACCTCGTTCATGCGCCGCTTCGCGCCCGAGGGCGTCGGGACCGGCCTGGTCTGGACGGCCAACGTGCGCACCCTGCGGCACACGATCGAGGCCCGTACGGCCGCGGGAGCCGAGGAGGAGATCCGCCTCGTCTTCAACCGCATCGGGGAGATCATGCAGGAGGAGGCCCCGGCCCTGTTCGGCGACTACGTCGTCGAGGACGGCGCCTGGGTTCCCGGCTACCGCAAGGTCTGAGCCATCGAGGCCTGCCTCGTCGGAGGTCGGGCCCCGAAGGGCCAGTGAGGTCTGATCCGCGGAGGTCGTGAACCGCCGCCCCGCGGTCGCCCGGAAGGGCGCCGCGGGGTCAGTGGCGGCGGGTCAGAGCACGGCGGCCCGCACGCACAGCACGTCGGGCAGGTGACGGGCGATCAGCGACCAGGTCTCGCCCGCGTCGGCCGAGCCGTACACCTCGCCGTCCCTGGCGCCGAAGAACACCCCGGCGGGCCCGGCGGACATCGCGTCCCTGAGCACCGAGGCGTGCACCGGGCCCTCGGGCAGCCCGGCGGAGTGTCCGTGCCACGTGGCCCCGGCGTCGTCGCTGCGGAACACCTGGTATCGGTGGCCGAGCGGCGTCCGGTCGACGTCACCGTGCAGCGGGAAGACGTACAGCCTGTCCGGGTCGTCCGGATCGACCGCGATCGGGAACCCGAAGTCGGAGGGCAGGCCGGACCCGATCTCGGTCCAGGAGTCGCCGAAGTCGTCGGACCGGTAGACCCCGAAGTGGTGCTGCAGGTAGAGCCGCTCGGGCGCCGCGGGATGCTGCGTCACCTTGTGCACGCACTGGCCGAACTCGGGATACTGTGCGCCCTCGGGAAGGAAGGGCGCGCGGATGTTCTTGTTGGACGGCCGCCAGGTGGCCCCCGCGTCGTCGCTGCGGAAGAACCCCACGGCCGAGGCGGCGACCCCGATGCGCCGCGGGTCGGAGGGGTGGGGGATCACGGTGTGGAGGCACAGGCCGCCGCCACCGGGCTGCCACTGGGGCCGGGTGGGATGGTCCCACAGGCCGTCGACCATGGTGTAGGTGGCCCCGCGGTCCTCCGACCGGAACAGCGCGGCGGGCTCGGCGCCCGCCCAGACCACGTCCGGCTCGGACGGCGACGGCTGTAGCTGCCAGACCCGGGCCAGTGCGGCCCCGGTGCGCTCGGGGAAGGCGACCGGCGGGGTCGTCGCCTCCTCCCAGGTCTCGCCGAGGTCGTCGGACCACATCACCGACGGGCCGAAGTGGCCGTACTCGATGCCGGCGAGGAGGCGGGGCGTGCTCCCGCGGGTGTCGATCGCGACCGAGTGGATCGCGATCGTGGAGAACCGCACGGGCTCGACCTCGAACGAGCCGCCTTCCGAGGAGCGCGCGAGGAACAATCCCTTGCGAGTACCGATCGCGAGCAGTGCGGTCATATGTCCTCCCTGTGTCGATTTCGATTATGTTTTCGATTCGAATCCTGCCAGGAAAGCGTCCACGTCGCCCGCCGTTCCGGTCAAGCCTCGCTCTGCGCTGCTCGGCCTTGCGCTGTGCTGCTCAGCAGCGTGTCGCTCCGCACTGTGTCGCTCCGCACTGTGTCGCTCTGTATCGGGTCGCGGTGGATCCGCGCGAGCGGCACCCCCGAGATCTGCAGGCGCCGTACGGTCTCGTTGACCATCGCGGTCGGCCCGCAGACGTACGCCTCGTGGTCGGCCCAGGAGTGGAACCTCTCGACCACGTCGGGGAGCCGGCCGCGCATTCCGTCGTAGGCCGGGTCGTCGGAGACCGCCGGCACGACCCGCAGCCAGGGGAAACTGGCCTCCATCCTCGCCAGGTCCGGCATGTCGTACAGATCGCACGCGCGGCGGACGCCGAACAGCAGGTGGATGTTCGGGCGGTCGCCGGAGGCGATGACGTGCTCGATGACGGCCTTGAGCGGCGCGAGGCCGGTGCCGCCGGCGACGCAGAGGAGGTCGCGATCGGACTCGGGCGGCGTCATCGTGCCCACCGGCGGGCCGAGCAGGAGCTGGTCGCCGATACGGGTGTGGCGGACCAGTGCGGTGCTCACCCAGCCGCCCGGCACGGCGCGCACGTGCAGGCGGAGCGTGCCGTCCGCGCGGGGCGCGTTGGCGATGGAGAACCGCCGCCACACCCGTGGCCACCTCGCCGTCTGGACCGTGACGTACTGCCCGGGGACGAAGTCCATGCGCTGCGAGGGCCGCAGCGTGAGCACCGCGATGTCCCGGGTGCGCGGCTCGTGGTCGATCACCTCCGCCAGCCACCAGGCGGGCGTGGTCTCCGCGGTGGCGGCGTCGATCATGATCTTCGCCGCCATGTCGTACGCCTCGGTCCAGGCGGCCTCGATCTCGTCGGTCCAGATCTCGGCGGCGAAATGCCTGATCGTTGCGAGAAGTGCGCTTCCCACGGCTCTGTAGTGCTCGGGGGACACGCCGTACTTGCGATGGTCCCGCCCTAGCTGGGCGAGATAGGACGCCAGCCCCTCGGGGCTGTCGAGCATCCAGACGACCCTCGTGAGCGCGTTGAACAGCCGGTCGCGCTGCACCTCCATGCCCGGCGGGAACATGCCCCGCATGTGCGGGCACTGCGTGAACAGTCGTCCGTAGAAGTACCCCGCGGCCTTCCCGGCGACGGGCTCGACGACCGAGAAGCTCTCCTTGACGAGGCGTGGATTCAGAGGCATCAGTTGTGTCCCACCCTAGGGACCGGAAGCGTGCTCCGGTCTGTCGATCCACCTCCCTGACGGCTCCGGGTGACGAGCGCCGGCGGCCCCGGCTCGACCGATCGCTCAACGGGGAGTGTTCCACTCGCTCTCGGGCGTCACAACCGATTCCCCGCAAGGCAACCGACTGTGAACACTTCGTTATTTGTCGTGACGCCCCCCACTGTGACTGGTGTGACTGATGTGAAAACTGACAAAAAGGAAAACGATCTGCGCCATGATGGGCCTGCCTGCTCGCACACCCCCAGGAGATGGCCATGGCGCGTCCCATCGTCGGCATCACCACCTATCTCGAGGCCGCGCGCTGGGGCACGTGGGTCCGTGAGGCGGCGGTCTCACCACAGGCGTACGCGCGGGCGGTGGAGAAGGCGGGCGGCGCGCCCGTCCTGCTGCCGCCGCTGAGCCCCGTGTCCGCCGGCGACTATGTGCGACGCCTGGACGCGGTCGTCCTCGCCGGGGGCGTGGAGGTCGATCCTGCGCTGTACGGCGAGGTCCCGGCGGGGGAGCCGGACGACGACGGGCTCGGCGGGCCGCAGCCGCAGCGCGACCGGTTCGAGACCGCGCTGGCGCAGGCGGCGGTGGAGGCGGAGGTGCCGCTGCTGGCGATCTCGCGCGGCATGCACGTGCTCAACGTCGCCCAGGGCGGCACGCTGATCACATCTCTGCGGGAGGCCGTCGGCCACGACCGTCACGAGACGGCCGCGCACGTGGTCACCGTCAGCGTGTCGAGCAAGGTCGGCAAGGCCGTGGGCGACCGCGCGGAGGTGACCGGCGCGCACCGCCGGGCCGTCCGGCGGCTCGGCACCGGCCTGATCGCGGTGGCCTGGGCGGACGACCAGATCGTCGAGGCCGTCGAACTCCAGGGGCACCGGTTCGCGGTCGGCGTCCAATGGCATCCCGAGCGCGGCGCGGACAACCGCCTGGTGGAGGCCCTGGTGGACGCGGCCCGCCCCTGACCCGTACGGACCGTTTCCCGGAGGCGGCGCGGGCGCCGGTCGGCCGGGCGAGCGCGCCGCGGCCGCTTCGGCGGTTGTGTCGGCGGGCGCTGTTACTGTGCGGGGCATGGCGTTGCATCCCCAGGCGGAGTCCTATCTCAAGCTGTTCCCCTCGGACCTCGGCGTGGACATCGCCTCCCTCACCCGTGAGCAGATCGCCCAGCTGCGGTCCCTGGACGGGATGGTGGAGCAGCGCGGGCCGAGGATCGACCTGCCTGCGGTCAGGGACGAGACGGCGGCCGGGGTGCCGGTCCGGATCTACCGCCCGGAGCCGGGCGAGCATCCGCTGCCGGTGCTGGTCTACTTCCACGGCGGCGGCTGGGTCTTCGGCAGCGTCGAGCGCAACGACGCCCTCGGCCGCGACTTCGCCCACAGGACCGGAGCGGTCGTCGTCTCGGTGGACTACCGTCTCGCGCCCGAGCACCCGTTCCCCGCGGCCGCCGAGGACGCCTTCGGCGTGGTCCGCGACGTGCACGCCCGCCCGGCGTTCTACGGCGCGGACGCGCGCAGGGTGGCGGTCGTCGGCGACAGCGCCGGGGGCAACCTCGCGGCGGTGGCGGCCTGGCTGGCCAGGGACGCCGGGCTCCGGCTCGCCCACCAGGCGCTGATCTGCCCGGTCATCGACGTCGCCGCCGACACGCCCAGCTACCGGGCGTACGGGAAGGGGTTCGGGCTCGACGCGGCGGAGATGAGGTGGTTCATCGAGCAGTACGCCGGTGGCGCCGACCCCCGCGATCCCCGGCTCGCGCCGATCCACCTGCCGGACAAGTCGGGCCTGGCACCCGCGACGGTGATCACGGCGGAGTGCGACCCGCTGTGCGACGAGGGCGCGGCCTACGCGCGGGCGCTCGCCGAGGCGGGCGTCCCCGTGGAGCACCGCTGCTTCGAGGGCGCGCTGCACGGCTTCCTCGGCCTGCCCGGGTTCTTCGACCAGGCGCTGGAGGGCCGCGACTACCTCGCCGCCAGGATCAGGGACGCCTTCGGGAGCGCGTCGTGAGGGAGTACGAGAAGCTGAAGGTCGGCTGGGCGGCGGACGGCGTCCTGCGCGTCGTGATCAGCGAGCCGTCCCGGCGCAACGCCGTCGACCGCACCGGTCACCGCGAGCTGGCCGAGATCTGGCGCGACGTGGACCGCGACGACGACGTCAGGGCGGTGATCGTGCGCGGGGAGGGCGAGGCGTTCTCGGCGGGCGGCGACCTGTCGATGATCGAGGAGATGATCCGCGACCACGCCACGCGCCTGGAGGTCTTCGCCGAGGCCCGCGACATCGTCTACAACGTGCTCAACTGCTCGAAGCCCGTCGTCTCGGCGATCCAGGGCCCGGCGGTGGGGGCGGGGCTGGCCGTCGCGCTTCTGGCCGACATCTCGGTGGCCGGGCGGACGGCCCGCATCATCGACGGCCACACCCGGCTGGGCGTCGCGGCGGGTGACCACGCGGCGATCATCTGGCCGCTGCTGTGCGGGATGGCCAAGGCCAAGTATCACCTGCTGCTGTGCGAGCCGGTCACCGGCGAGCAGGCCGAGGCGATGGGGCTGGTGAGCCTGTGCGTCGACGACGACCAGGTCCACGACAGGGCGCTGGACATCGCGACGCGGCTGGCCGCCGGGTCGGCCGAGGCGATCCGGCTGACCAAGTACGCGCTGAACAACTGGCTGCGCATGGCCGGGCCGTCGTTCGACGCCTCGCTGGCCATGGAGTTCCTCGGCTTCACCGGCCCCGACGCCGCCGAGGGCGTGCTGGCCCTGCGGGAGAAGCGCCCGCCCCGGTTCCGGCCGGAGTCGTGAGGAGAAGCGCGAGGAGCGGCGGACACGACTCAGCTGAAGCGCTTGCGGAGCGACTCCAGGCCGGGGACGAAGACGCCCCGGGTGAGGATCTTGGCGATCTTCTCCGGGTCGTCGGCCTCGTAGCTCGCGTACCACTCCACGAACGCCTGCCCGGAGTCGGTCACCGGGGCGACCCGGCACGTCGCGCGGTAGTCGCGCATCGGCAGCGGGGACTCGAGGGTGGCGTACGTCAGCGTGCGCTCCTCGTCCTCAAGGGTCAGCAGTTGCTCGCGGAACACCCCGCCCGCCCCCTCGACCCGCCGCACGACCCCCGGGGCGAGCGGTTCGCCGTCCTCGATCTCACAGGTGGACACGCCAGGCAGCCACTCGTGGAGGTTGCCGAACTCGCGCAGATATGCCCAGACGTCCCCGGCGTCCGCGCTGATCACCGTGCTGGCGTACGGACCGCGCATGTGTGACTCCTTCCGCTGCCTCAAGTAAGTGCCCCGCAGTGGCGGCGCGCAAGCGGCCGGAAGTGATCGGAGCGGTCAGAAGCTCCTGGGCAGGCCGAGCACCTGGGTGGCCAGGTAGTTGAGCAGCAGTTCCTCGGTCACCGGCGCGATCCGGCCGATCCTGGCGTCGGCCAGCAGTCGTGCGACGGGGTACTCCAGCGAGTACGCCATGCCCCCGTGGGTCTGGAACGCGGCGTCGGCGGCCTCCCACGCGGCCTGCGAGGCCGTCAGCTTGGCGATGTTGGCCTCCGTGCCGCAGGGCAGGCGGTTGTCGAACGACCAGGCCGCCTTGTGCAGCATCAGCCTGGCCAGCTCGATCTTGGCCTTGACCTGCGCCAGCGGGAACGCGATGGCCTGGTTGGCCCCGATGGGCCGGCCGAAGACCTCTCGCTGCTTCGCGTAGTCCACGCCCACCCGCAGCGCCACCTCGGCTCCGCCGAGGGCGCTGGCCGCCAGCAGGATCCGCTCGGGGTTCAGCACGTCCCACAGCACGGCCGCCCCCCGGTCCACCTCGCCGAGCACGCTGGAGGCGGGCAGCCGCAGGTCGTCGATGAAGACCATGTTGGACGGCGTGGTGTTCGCGCCCATCTTGGGGATCGGCCGGTAGGACAGCCGCCCCGCCGCCACGGCCTCCGGCACGTTCACCAGGAACACCGTCAGCCCGTCGCTGCGCGGCCTGGCCTGCGCCGCCGGGATCGTCCGGGTGACGAGCAGCATCCAGGCGGCCCGCTGGACCCCGGTGATCCAGATCTTCTGGCCGTCGACGACGAAGTCGTCGCCGTCCCTGCGGGCGAAGGTCGAGATCGCCAGGGAGTTGGACCCGGCGTCGGGCTCGGTCAGCGCGAAGCACGTCTCGATCTCTCCGGTGGCCAGCTTCGGCAGCAGCGCGGCCTTCTGCTCGGCCGAGCCGTGCCTGGCCAGCGTGAGCGCCCCGAACCCCGGCGTCAGCACGTACATGAACGCCGAACCGCCGGCGGAGCCGGAGGCCGACAGGGTCTCGGTGGCCACGGCCAGCTCCAGCAGGCCCTGTCCGGCTCCGCCGTACTCCTCGGGCACGGCCAGGCCGAGCCAGCCGCCCTTGGCGAGCTCGGCCCACACCTCCTCGGGCCAGCGCTTGTCCGATTCGCAGCGCTGCCAGTAGTCCATGTCGTACCGCGAGCAGATGTCCGCGATGCCCCGACGCACCGCCTGCGCGCTCTCCGGCAGCGTGAAGTCCATGCCCGCCACTCTAGAACGCCATTCGGCGGGCTGCGAGATCACCGGCGGGGCCGGCGCGCGTGGTAGACGAAGGCGGGCGGCAGGTTCCGCCACACCGTGCGTCCGGCCACCACCTCCTCGAACGCCTCGCCCAGCCTGCGGCGGAACCGCAGGGCCGCGGGCAGGGCGCGGGCGTGGACGTAGGAGAACGTCGTGAACGCGCCTCCCGGCGCGAGCGAGGCGACCACGGCCCGCAGCAGGTCCGCCTGGTGGGCGGGGGGAAACGCCGCCCAGGGCAGCCCGCTCACGATCACGTCGGCGGCGGCCACGCCCCGGCCGGCGAGGAGCTCGGGCAGCCGCGCGGCGTTGTCGACCACGAGCTCCACCCCCGGGTAGCGGGCGCCGAGGTGGCCGGCCAGCCGCGCATTGATCTCGACCGCCAGGTGCCGCCCCCGCCCGCCGATGCGGCGCTGGATCTCGGCGGTGAAGGGGCCGGTGCCCGGCCCCAGCTCGACCACGACGGGGTCGCCGCGCTCCGGCACCGGCACGCACACCGCCTCCGACAACCGCCGTGAGCTGGGCGCGACCGCCCCGGTCACGGCGGGGGAGCGCAGGAACTGCCCGAAGAAGACCGCTGTTTCGTTCGCCATGCGGCGACGCTAGGGCCGCGCGACCGCCCGGGTCGCCCGCCGTTCGGGCCGACCTGGTGGCCAGGTGGATCACCGCGTGCGGCCCTTCGGCGGACGGAAGCGGCCAGAAGGAGGAGAAGCGTCCTCCCAACGGAGGACCGGCCTCCGCGCGGGCGGGCGGTAGCGTTCCCTCATGCGGTGGCCCTCGACGCGCCGGCTCGTCCCGCAGCGTCCCCTCAGCGGCAGGCCCTTCGCGCTCACGCGCGGCACGGCACTCGACATCGGCCTGGCGGGGGGCGGGACCGGGCTGGACATGCTCGTCAGCGCCGGCTCCTGGAGTTCCTCCGGGGGAGCGGGCGGCGGGAGCGGCCCGGCCCCGGTGTGGGTGGGGATGGGCTTCGCCCTGCTGGCCGGGCTGCCGATGGGCCTGCTGCGCCGATGGCCCGGCCCTGTGGCCGTCTACCTGTCCGTGCTGCTGGTGGTGTGCGACCAGCTCGGCGCGTTCACCGTCAACACCCTGCAGGTCCTGCTGCCGATCTCGGTGGGCGTGCTGGCCAGGTCGCGCGGCTGGGGCTGGACGGCGCCGGCCGCCGTGCTCGCCTCCGCCGCGACCGCCGTGAACCTCGCCGACCCCGGCATCGCCCTCACGAGCAACACCTGGTTCTACTCCGTCGGGCTGATCGCGGCCCCGGTGCTGATCGGCCGCTACCTGCGCGGTCAGGAGGGGCGCCGCAGGGAGGACCCCGCGCCGCTGCTCGACCTGCTGCTCGCCGGCGGCGGGGTGGCGCTGTCGGTGCTGACCACCTGGCCGTACTGGCACGGCGGCGCGCCACCCGTGTGGGCGGTCGCGCTCGGGGTGATGCTCGCGGGGCTCGCGCTGGGCGTCGTGCGGCACCTGCCCGGCGCGGTGCTGCTGCTGGAGAGCCTCGCGCTGGTCGTGGCCGACCAGTACGTCCCGAGGGCCGGCAACAGCCTGCAACTGCTCGCCCTGGTGGCCCTCGGCGTGTTCGCGACCCGCGCCGCCTGGTCCTGGGTCGCCGCGGCGTACGCCCTGACCTGCTCGGTCGCCGCGATCGTGGTCGTGGACGACCTCGCCGACATCACCCCGTTCCGGGTGGTGGCGCTGATGACGATGGTGACCGCGCCCGTGGCGATCGGCCGGTACGTCGGCGTGCGGCAGGCCCAGGCCAGGCACGCCGCCGAACTGGCCGTTGAGCGGGACAGGGCCGGCCGGCTCGCCGAGCGGGAGCGGATCGCCCGCGAGGTCCACGACATCGTGGCCCACCATGTGGGGGCGATGGTGCTGCGCGCGAGCGCGGCGCAGTACGCGGGAGCCGGCGGCCCGGCCGCCGAGGCGCTGGCCGACATCAGGGACACCGGCCACCGCGTCCTGGAGGACCTGCGCGGCCTGCTGGCCGTGCTGCGCGACCCGGACGAGGCACTGGGCTCCGACCTCATGCTCGCGAACATGCTGGCCGACCCCGGCGACGTGCTGCGCGACGCCGTGTCCCGGATGTCGGCGGCCGGCCTGCGCGTGGACCTGCGTCTCGCGCCCGAAGTCGAACGGGCCCCGCTGGTGGTGCGGGCGTCGGCGGCGAGGATCGTCCAGGAGGGGCTGACGAACGTGCTCAAGCACGCCGGGCCGGGGGCCCGGGCGGAGGTCGATGTGGCGATGCGCCCGGACGCGCTCACGGTCGAGGTGCGCAACGGCCCCGGCACGTCCCGTCCCCCGGACGTGCTGCCGTCCCACGGCCAGGGCATCGCGGGCATGCGGGAGCGGGCCCGCGCCTTCGGCGGGCACGTCACCGCGGGCCCGGCCGAGGGCGGCGGCTGGCGGCTGGCCGCCTCGCTGCCGGTGCCGCGTGAGGACCGGCTGGACTGCCGCATGGCGGGGAGGTTCGCGTGATCCGCGTCGTGGTCGCCGACGACCAGGCCCTGGTGCGGGCGGGCGTCCGGATGATGCTGGAGGCGGCCGGCGACATGGAGGTGTGCGGGGAGGCCGCCGACGGGGCCGAGGCCGTACGGCTGGCCGAGCGGCACCGTCCCGACGTGGTGCTGATGGACCTGCGGATGCCGCGCGTCGACGGACTGGAGGCCACCCGCAGGATCCTCGCCGCCCAGCCGTCCGCCCGGATCGTCGTGCTCACCACGTTCTCCGAGGACGAGAACCTCTACGCCGCGCTGGGGGCGGGCGCGCTCGGGTTCCTGGTCAAGGACGACCCGCCGGCCCGGATGGTCGAGTCGGTACGGCGGGCCGCGACGGGGGAGCCTCCGCTCGCGCCGTCGGTGCTGCGGCGCGTCGTCGAACGGGCCCTGGCGGCCGAGCGGCAGGCGGTGCCGCTTCCGCCGGGCCTCACCGGGCGCGAGGCGCAGGTGCTCACCCTGGTCGGGGTCGGCCTGTCCAACGCCGAGATCGCCGACCGGCTGCACGTGGGGGTCACGACGGTCAAGAGCCATGTCGCCGCGCTCATCGACAAGCTGGGGCTGCGCAACCGCACCCAGGCGGCGGTGATGGCGCACCGGTTCGGCCTGGTCGACACCGGGTTCACCCCCGTGGCTCCTGCCGGGAGCGACCGGGAGAGCGGCGTCTCCGGCTCCTGACCGTGACGCCGGCCGCCGTCGTCCTGCTCGGCGCCTGCCACGGGATCAACCGGGGGCGGTGCCCGCCGGGTTCGTGCTGTGGCACCTGCTCGCCCGGCGGCGCCTCCGCCGAATGCCCTCGTCCGTGCGGCCTGGGCACCCCGACCATAAGCGACCGTTCAGCCGATGCCTAGATCGTCCAAAGTGGACACCAAGAAGGCCCTCCTAGCGTCTGTGTCCGGCGCCCGACCGGGTGCCCTCACATCAGGAACCGCGCCGTCCCCGGACGGCTGGAGGGATCACAATGCCCAAGATCAGAATCGACGACATCGCGGCGGCCGGGCCGGAGCTCGACGAGGGAGACCTCCGTCTCGTCAACGGCGGCCGGAAGTTCGAGTGGTCGAGCCACGTCATCACCCCGGACGGCAGCGTCGACGCCAAGGACCTCGACTTCTGAGCGACCGCTTCTGAGTGACCGCGCGGGGCGCCCTTCCGGCGCCCCGCGCCCGATCAGGAAGCCAGACCAGGAAGAACCAGAGATGTCCGGCGAGATACTCATCCTCACGATCGACGGAGACCTCCATGCGGAGCACGTGGCCCGTCTGCTGGCCGCGCGGGGGGCGAAAGCGGTCGTCTTCGACCCGGCCGACTATCCGGTCCGCGCGGTGCTCGACGCGGTTTACCACCGTGACGGGCGGGTGCGGCGGCGGCTGCGCACGGAGACGGCGGACGTCGATCTCGACCGTCTGACGGCGGTGTGGTTCCGCCGTCCCCAGGCTCCCGTCGCGCATCCCGAGATCGCCGACCCGGCCGCACGTGCCCACATCGAGCAGGAGTGCGCGATGTTCGCCGGGGACCTGTGGGAGCAGCTCGACTGCCGCATGGTCCCCGCGCCCAGGGAACGGGTGAGGCTGGCCCAGCGCAAGTCGTCACAGCTGGTCCTGGCCGGTCGTCTCGGATTCGAGCTGCCGGACACGCTGATCACCAACGACCCCGACGAGTTCCTGGACTTCTACAGCCGGCACCAGGGCCGCATCATCACCAAGCCCCTGGGCGCTCCGGCGGGGCCCCGCGCCGACGGGGAGGGCGTGGCCCGGATGTCGGAACCGGTGTCCACGCGGGACGTGGCGTACGCGGACGCGATCAGGTTCGGCCCTGTCGTCATCCAGGAGTACGTGCCCAAGCGGGTCGAGCTGCGGGTGACCGTCGTGGGGCGGGCCGTCTTCGCGGCGGAGATCCACTCGCAGGAGAGCAATCACACGAGGCTCGACTGGCGCCGCTACGACCCGGGCAGCACCCGCCACGAGGTGCACGAGCTGCCGCCGGAGGTGGCCGAGCGCTGCGTGCGGATCGTGCGGCGGCTCGGCCTGCGCTACGGAGCGATCGATCTCATCCTGACCCCCGACGGGCATTACGTCTTCCTCGAAGTCAACCCCAGTGGCCAGTGGCTCTGGATCGAGAAGGCCACGGGCCTGCCGATCGGCGCGGCCCTGTGTGATCTGTTGATGTACGGCACGGTCGGAGAGGAGACCGCGCATGTTGCCGGACGCCCTTGAAACCCTCCGCGGCCTGGACGGCGTCGACCCGTCCGAGGCCCGGGAGCGCCTGCGGGAGTTGCGGGAGCGCCATCCCGGCGTGCGCTTCCGGCTGCTGTGGCAGCGGGAGGACTACGACGACTCGCTCCACTACGACCTTCTGATCAAACGGCCGGGGGAGGGGACGGTGTCGCTGTCCTGGTGCCCCGACCGCGCCCTGCCCTGGCCTCTGCGAGGTGTGCAGCGGGCCGGCGAGATGCTGCTGCTGCGGATCGACGGAGTCGGGGTCAAGGTGGTCGACGCGGTCGCCTGGCTCGACTTCCTGTGGGACGAGGCCCGGCTGGTGGACCGGATCATCGCCGCCGCCCTCGTCCAGGCCGAGATGGAGGAGGCGCCGGTCGAGCTCTCCGACCACGAGATCCAGGAGGCGGTGGACGCGTTCCGGCGCGCCCGGGGACTGCTCACCGCGGAACGGACGCGCGAGTGGATGGACCGCCGCTCCCTCACCGTGGTGGACCTCCAGGAGTTGGTCGCGGGGGAGGTGGCCGCCGCCCGCGTCCGCGAGCGGGTGACGGCCGGACGGGTCGAGCCGTACTTCGAGGAGCACCGGGAGGAGTTCGGCACGGCCCGGGTCGCCCGCCTCACCTTCCCCGACTCCGAGGCGGCCCGGCGCGCGGCGGCGGAGATCGACGCCGGAGCCGGCTTCTTCGCGCTGGCGGAGCGGACGCGCGGCGCCCGGCTGGTCGTCGAGGACGTGCCCGCGGCCGAGACGGGCACCGCCCGCCCCGGCGACGTCGTCTCGCCCGCCCCGGACGTCCTGCTCAAGGTGATCTCCGTAGCCGGCGCCGAGCTCGACGCGGACACGCGCCGCCGCGTCGAACGGCGGGTCTTCGACCTGTGGATCGATGAACGCCGCCGGGCCGCGAAGATCGAATGGTTCTGGGGAACCACGGCGCGGACCGGCACGCTGTGAACAGGCAGATCTTCCGCGCCGAGGCGCTGCGCCGCCATGCCGCCCCGCCGTCCGCCCCAGCCGCTGTCAAGGAGGTCGGCAACCGTACGCTCGTCCTGCTCTGGTGCGCGGTCGCGGTGCTCACCTCGGGGCTGGCCGTTCTCGTCGCTCTGGTCCTGAGGGGTGGCGGGTGAGACGGGTCCCGGTCTTTCTGCAGAACTCGGCGACCGAGTGCGGCGCGGCCTGCCTGGCCGTGATCCTGTCCTTCCACGGCCACCGCACCACCGTGCAGGAGGTCACCGACCACCTCCAAGTGGGCAGGGACGGCCTGAGCGCGCTGGCCATCGTCCGCGCCGCGCGGGAGTTCGGCCTGAACGCCAAGGCGTTCTCGCTGGAGCCGGCCGACCTCGGGCGGGTGCCCATGCCCGCGATCGTCCACTGGGAGTTCCAGCACTTCGTGGTGGTGGAGCGGTGGACGCCCGATCACGTGGACATCGTGGACCCCGGCCAGGGACGCAGGCGGCTCACGCCCGCCGAGTTCGACGCCGGCTTCACCGGCGTGCTGCTGGCGTTCGAGCCGGAGCCGGGGTTTCGCCGCGTGCGGTCCGGCGCCGCGCGGGCGTGGCGGCGCGACTTCCTGCGCGCCCTGGTGTTCCGCAGGAAGGGCCTGCTCGCTCAGGTGGTCGCGGCCTCGGTGCTGCTCCAGGTGCTCGGCCTTGGGCTCGCGACGGCGTTCCAGATCGTCGTCGACCGGAT
The DNA here is from genome assembly GCF_030268985.1 of Microbispora sp. NBRC 16548. NCBI lineage: Bacteria > Bacillati > Actinomycetota > Actinomycetes > Streptosporangiales > Streptosporangiaceae > Microbispora > Microbispora sp. NBRC 16548. Next base: position 99,263 of record NZ_BSSF01000014.1, on the reverse strand, counting down.
CCTCCCGCGCGGAAACTCCGGGCTTCTCTCGCTCCTCGGCGTGGCCGTGCTGGTCGCCGTGGTCACCCAGTTCGCGGTGAGCTACCTGCGTTCGGTGCTGCTCGTCGCGCTCCGCTCGCGCACCGACGGCGAGGTGACGCGGAACCTGGTGTCGCACCTTGTCGCGCTGCCGTACCGGTACTTCGCGGTGCGCGGCAAGGGAGACCTGGTGAACCGATCGAACAGCGTCATCGCCCTGCGCGAGACGCTGACCGGGCAGATTCTCTCGTCGCTGCTCGACGGGCCGCTCGCCCTGGTCTACCTGCTGCTCGTCTTCGCCCGGGACCCGGTCTTCGGCGGCTTCCTCGCGCTGCTCGCCGCGGGGCAGGCCGCCCTCCTGCTCGGCACCGCCCGCCGGGTGGGCGACCTGACCAGGCGCGAGCTGGCCGCTCTCGCCGTCACGCAGGGCCGGCTGATGGAGGCCGTCGGCGGCATCGAGACGCTCAAGGCGTCCGGGGCCGAGCCGCGGGCGATGCAGCGCTGGTCGGACCTGTTCGCCCGGCAACTCGACGCCGACGTGCGGGGAGGGCTCGTCCGGGGGCTCATCGAGGCGGTGCTCGGGGCGGTGCGCTACCTCGCGCCGCTGGGGCTGCTGTGGGTCGGCGCGTGGCGGGTGCTCGACGGGTCGATGAGCCTCGGGACGCTGCTCGCGCTGAACGCCCTGGCCACCGCCGCGCTCACCCCGATCGGCTCGCTGATGACCAGCCTGCGCAGCCTTCAGCAGGCCGGGGCGCACTTCGACCGGCTGTCGGACATCCTCGCCTCCGAGCCCGAGCCGTCCACGGGGATCGAGGTGCTGCGGCTGCGCGGTGGCATCGAGCTGCGCGGGGTGGGTTTCCGCCACGACCCGCGCGGCCCGTGGACGCTGCGCGACGTCTCACTGGTCGTACGGCCGGGGCAGAAGGTCGCGCTGGTCGGCCCCTCGGGGTCGGGCAAGAGCACGCTCGCCCGCCTCCTGCTCGCCCTGTACCAGCCGACGGCCGGGGAGATCCGATACGACGGCGTTCCCGCGGCCGAGCTCAACCCGCGATCGCTGCGCCGCCAGTTCGGCGTGGTCACCCAGGAGCCGTCGCTGTTCACCGGGACGATCCGGGAGAACATCGCGCTCAACTTCCCCGAGGCCGGCATGGACCGGATCGCCGAGGCGGCCCGGCTCGCGGCCCTGCACGACGAGATCATGGCGATGCCGATGGGCTACGAGACGATCCTGGTCGAGGGCGGCGGCCTGTCGGGCGGACAGCGCCAGCGCCTCGCCCTGGCCCGCGCGCTGCTGCCCCGACCCAAGGTGCTGCTGCTCGACGAGGCGACCAGCAACCTGGACAGCGCGACCGAGGCCGACATCGAGGCGCGGCTGTCCCGCCTGACGCAGACCCGCATCGTGATCGCGCACCGGCTGAGCACGGTGCGGGACGCCGACCTGATCCTGGTCGTCGAGCGGGGCATGGTGGTGGAGCGGGGCACCCACGAGGAGCTGCTGGCCCTGGGCGGGCGCTACACCCGGCTCGTCGCCGCGCAAACGGCCTCCGCCCAGGCCGGCACCCGGAGGCGAACCCCCGTGGCTCCTGCCCGGATCGACAGGGAGAGCGGCATGTAGGGTCTGGGGCGTGAACGCTGCCGAGGACCGGATCTGGACGGTGCCCAACCTGCTGAGCGCCCTGCGGCTGCTCGGCGTCCCCGTCTTCCTCTGGCTCGTGCTGGGTCCCCACGCCGACGGGTGGGCCATCGCGCTGCTGGCGCTCGCCGGCTTCAGCGACTGGCTCGACGGCAAGCTCGCCCGCGCCTGGAACCAGATCAGCAGGCTGGGCCGGCTCATCGACCCGCTCGCCGACCGGCTCTACATCCTCGCCACCCTGATCGGCCTGGTGCTGCGGGGCGCCGTCCCCTGGTGGCTGGCGCTCGCGGTGCCGCTGCGCGACGTGCTGCTGCTCTGGATGCCGCCCGTGCTGCGGCGGCACGGGTACGGCCCGGCGCTGCCCGTCCACTTCCTCGGCAAGGCCGGCACCGCCGCCCTGATGTACGCGTTCCCGCTGCTGTTCCTCGCCTCCCACGAGGGATGGTATGCCGAGATTGCCGCGATCTTCGGATGGGCCTTCGCCATCTGGGGAACTGGTCTGTATTGGTGGGCGGGGGTGTTGTATGTCGTACAGGTGCGCCAGCTAACGAAGGGGTGACCCGTGAAGGCCGTCGTCATGGCGGGCGGGGAGGGGACACGGCTGCGGCCGATGACCGCGAACCAGCCCAAGCCCCTGCTCCCCATCATCAACCGGCCGATCATGGAACACGTGCTCCGGCTGCTCAAGCGGCACGGGTTCACCGAGACCGTGGTGACCGTGCAGTTCCTGGCCGCGCTGATCCGCAACTACTTCGGCGACGGCGACGAGCTGGGCATGACCCTCCACTACGCCACCGAGGAGGTCCCCCTCGGGACGGCCGGCAGCGTGAAGAACGCCGCCGACAAGCTCCGCGACGACCGCTTCCTGGTCATCTCCGGCGACGCGCTCACCGACATCGACCTGACCGACATGCTCCGCTTCCACCGCGAGAACCGGGCGCTGGTCACCATCGGGCTCAAGCGCGTGCCCAACCCGCTGGAGTTCGGGATCATCATCGTGGACGACAGCGGCCGCATCCAGCGCTTCCTGGAGAAGCCCACCTGGGGCCAGGTGTTCTCCGACACGGTCAACACCGGCATCTACATCATGGAGCCGTCGGTCCTCGACGAGATCGCCCCCGGCCAGTCGGTCGACTGGTCGTCCGACATCTTCCCCGACATGCTCGCACGGGGCTGCCGGCTGTTCGGCTACGTGGCCGAGGGCTACTGGGAGGACGTCGGCACGCACGAGAGCTACCTCAAGGCCCAGGCCGACGTGCTGGAGGGCAAGGTCAAGGTCGACTTCGACGCGTTCGAGCTGGCCCCGGGCGTGTGGGCCGCCGAGGGCGCCTCGGTGGACCCCGAGGCCGTGCTCAAGGGCCCCCTCTACATCGGCGACTACGCCAAGGTCGAGGCCGGCGCCGAACTGCGGGAGTACACCGTGCTCGGCAGCAACGCCGTCGTCAAGGAGGGCGCCTTCCTCCACCGCGCCGTGGTCAGCGACAACGTGTACGTCGGCCCGGCCGCCCACCTGCGCGGCTGCGTGATCGGCAAGAACACCGACGTGATGACCGGCGCCAGGATCGAGGAGAACGCCGTCGTCGGCGACGAGTGCGTCATCGAGGCCGAGGCGTACGTCTCCTCCGGCGTGAAGATCTACCCGTTCAAGACGATCGAGGCGGGCACGGTCGTCAACACCAGCGTCATCTGGGAGTCGCGCGGCCAGCGCAGCCTGTTCGGCCCCCGCGGGGTCTCCGGGCTGGTCAACGTCGAGATCACCCCGGAGCTGTGCGTACGGCTGGCCAGCGCGTACGCCACGACGCTGCGCAAGGGCGACACGGTCGTCACCTCCCGCGACGCCTCGCGCGCGGCACGGGCGCTCAAGCGGGCGGTGATCAGCGCGCTGAACTCCAGCGCGATCAACGTGGTCGACCTGGAGGCCGCCGCCCTGCCGGTCGCCAGGTTCAACACCTCGCGGGAGAACGTCCGGGGCGGCATCGCCCTGCGCACCACGGCGGGCGACCCCCAGAGCGTCGACATCGTGTTCATGGACGAGACGGGGGCCGACCTGTCCCAGGCGGCCCAGCGCAAGCTGGAGCGGGTCTTCTCCCGGCAGGAGTACCGGCGCGCCTTCCCCGGCGAGATCGCCGAGCTGACCTTCCCCGCGCGGGCCGTCGACACCTACGCACGGGAGCTGCTGGCCTGCATCGACATGTCCGGGGTGAAGGACACCGAGATGAAGGTCGTGGTCGACTGCGCGGGCGGCACCTCCTCGCTCGTGCTGCCGAGCCTGCTGGGCCGGGCCGGGGTCGACGTGCTCACCGTGAACAACCGCCTCGACGACGGCTCGCCGACCGAGACGCTCGCCGAGCGCCGCCGCGATCTGCAGCGCCTGGCGGAGCTGGTGGCCTCGGCACGGGCCGCCTTCGGCGTACGGTTCGACCCGGTGGCGGAGCGGGTCTCCCTGGTGGACGAGATGGGCCAGCTGATCAGCGAGGAGCGGGCGCTGCTCGTCGTGCTCGACCTGGTGGCGGCCGAGCGCCGGGGCGGCCGGGTGGCCCTGCCGGTCACCACGACCCGGGTGGCGGAGATGGTGTGCCGCTTCCACGGCGTGCAGGTCGACTGGACGGCCACGAGCCTCGACACGCTGACGCGGGCGGCCCGGCACCCCGACACGATCTTCGCCGGCGACGGGAAGGGCGGCTTCATCGTCCCGGAGTTCGCGCCCACCGTGGACGGCCTGGCGGTGTTCCTGCGCCTGCTCGGCCTGGTCGCGCGCACCCGGCTCTCGCTCAGCCAGATCGACGCCCGCATCCCGGAGGCCAAGCTGCTCAAGCGGACCGTTCCCACGCCCTGGGCGCACAAGGGGGCCGTGATGCGCTCGGTCGTCGAGGCGGCCGAGGGCCACCGCCTGGACACCACCGACGGCGTCCGCGTCGTGGAGGACGACGGAAGCTGGGCCCTCGTCCTGCCCGACCCCGCCGAGGCCGTCACCCACCTGTGGGCGGAGGGCCACGACATGGACACCGCCCAGGCGCTCCTGGAGCACTGGGCCCACGTCGTCGAACAAGCCGCCGGCGCCCACTGACCCCCCAAGCAAGGTATGGCGCGAACCGTCCCGCGAGGGACCCGCGGCTACCCTCACGCGAGGATTACGGTGCGCAACCCTCACGCGAGGGGCGCGGCCGCGACTGGACTGAGGAGCGCCCGGAGCGAGGAACGAGCGAGGACGCGACGAGGGCTGTGCTCATGGCGCGCCTCCGGCATGACGACGCGGCCTGAAGGCGCCCCGAGCCGCCGCGCCGGAGGCGCGGCAATACAACACGTGTGGCGGGATGGACCTTGAACCTCCGCTGGCTGTAGCGTTGGTCAGTCCACGCCCAGCCGCGGTCTTGACCTTTGTGCCTGATCAGCGTAAGTTGCGGCATTCGCAGTTTGAGCCAGTCCTAGAGCAAGTCGTGAGAGAGGCCGAGCCGTTCGATGCCCAGCGTCTACTGCACGCAGTGCGGTCATGCCAACCCCGAGGATGCCCGTTTCTGTTCACGATGCGGTTCGCCGCTGAGCGCTCCGGCGCCCGTCGCAGCCGACACGACCTCGACGATCTCACTTGAGGCGCTTGAGGCGGAGACGGGCCAGACGCTTCTGCCGGACAGGGCCGCGGTCGAGCAGTTGCCGCCCGGCACGGCTCTGCTGGTGGTCATGCGGGGCCCGAACGCGGGGAGCCGTTTTCTGCTCGACAGCGACCTCACTACGGCGGGTCGCCACCCGGAAAGCGACATTTTCCTGGACGATGTGACGGTGTCCAGGAGGCACGTGGAGTTCTACCGGCGCGGCGGCCAGTTCACCGTGCGTGATGTGGGCAGCCTCAACGGCACCTACGTCAACCGGGAGCGCATCGAGGAGTCCCCGTTGCAGGGCGGCGACGAGGTGCAGATCGGCAAGTTCCGGCTGGTGTTCCTCACGCGTGGTCCCGGAGGGCTGTGATCGGTGAGGAGGAGGAGTCATGAGCGCGCAGGCCGTACGGGCGTTCATGAGCATCGGGGAGGTGCTCGCCCTGCTGCAGGGCGAGTTCCCGGACGTGACCGTCTCCAAGATCCGGTTTCTGGAGGGTGAGGGGCTGATCGAGCCCCAGCGGAGCCCGTCGGGGTACCGCAAGTTCACCTTCAACGACGTCGAGCGCCTGCGGTACATCCTGCGTGCGCAGCGTGACCAGTACCTGCCGCTCCGCGTGATCAAGGATCAGCTGGACGAGCAGGCGGCCCGTCCGCACGCCGTGTCCGACGGCGCCCCGCCCGTGCGTCTCAGCCGGGAGGAGCTCATCGAGGCCGCAGGCATCGACGAGGAGACCCTGGCCGAGATGGAGAGCTTCGGCCTGGTCGCCCCCGTGGCGCGCCGTTACGACGGCGAGGCGCTGGAAGTCGCGCGCAGCGTGGGGGCGCTGGCGCGGTTCGGCCTGCAGGCGCGGCACCTGAGGGCGATCCGCGCCGCGGTGGAGCGGGAGGCCGGTCTCATCGAGCAGGCGGTGGCCCCGCTGCTGCGGCGCAAGGCGCCGGGGGCGATCGCGGAGGCGGACGAGACCGCCCGGGAGATCTCCGGACTTCTCCAGGAACTTCACAATGCGTTACTGCGTGGGAGTGTTCGCGGCGTTCTGGGGCGGTGACCGGCACATCCGCACCTCCGTGGGTGTTACGTTGAACTTCTGGTGATATGCCGCGACGCTTGAGACGGAGCCGCCCGTGTTGCAGATGGAGGTCGTGGGGGTTCGCGTTGAGATGCCCACCAACCAGCCGATCGTTCTCCTGAAGGAGACGAGCGGTGATCGGTACCTGCCGATCTGGATAGGCATGACCGAGGCGACCGCTATCGCGTTGGCCCAGGCGGAGGAGCCGCCGCCCCGGCCGCTGACCCACGACTTGTTCCGTGACGTTCTTGAGGCCTTGGGGGTGCGGTTGCGCACCGTCAACATCGTCGCGCTCCGCGATGGAATCTTCTTCGCCGATCTGGTCTTCTCCAACGGCGTGGAGGTCAGCGCCCGTCCTTCGGACTCGATCGCGCTGGCGTTGCGTACGGGCGCGACGATCTACGCGAGTGAGGACGTGATCCAGGAGGCGGGCGTGAGCATGCCCGACGACCAGGAAGACGAAGTGGAAAAGTTTCGCGAGTTCCTGGACAAAATCACACCGGAAGACTTCGGCCGGGCGGGCTGACGTGCCGGACGATTTCGGGAGATTACGCTTCACGACGCGCCGGACGGGGTCGTTGACTGACGATGGCCCCGGTCCTACGGTGCAAGGGAAACCACGGTTGTAATTCACGAACCCCCAGATCAGACCGTGGGATGAGAGAAAGCCGGAGGTCCGCAGTGGCGGTCAGCAGCGGCGAGGGTAAGTCGGCCGGCCAGCACGACCCGGTTCGGCAGGCGGCGCGCGAGCGCGCCGGCGAACAGGGCCTGCTGTTCGACGAGCAGCCGACGGCGCTGCCCCAGGGCATCGGATACCGCGGGCCCACGGCGTGCGCGGCTGCCGGGATCACCTACCGGCAGCTCGACTACTGGGCCCGGACCGAACTGGTGCTCCCGACGATAAGGGCCGCCCAGGGATCCGGGTCCCAGCGACTGTACAGCTTCCGCGACATCCTCGTCCTGAAGGTCGTCAAACGTCTTCTGGACACGGGGGTCTCCCTCCAGCAGATACGCACCGCCGTGCGGCATCTGCGCGACCGCGGCGTCAACGACCTGGCCCAGATCACTTTGATGAGCGACGGCGTGAGCGTCTACGAGTGCACGAGCGCCGACGAGGTGATCGACCTGCTGCAGGGTGGCCAGGGCGTGTTCGGCATCGCGCTCGGGCGGGTGTGGCGGGAGGTCGAGGGATCGCTGGCCGAGCTTCCGGGCGAGCGCGCGGAGGCAGCTCCGGATGCGGAGGGGGACCATCCCTCGGATGAGCTGGCCCGCCGGAGAAAGGCCCGCAGGACCGGCTGAGCGGATGCCCCGGCGAGCGCTGGGCCGCGGCGGGCCGAGCGGAGGCCGGGGTCGTGCCCGGAAGTAGTCAGGCGCGTGTGGCGGTCCTGGCCGGAGGCAGGTCGAACTCGTCGTCGCGCATCCGCAGCAGGGCGACGGAGGCGCCGGCGAAGCCCACGGCCGCGGCCACAAGGCCGATGCCCGAGGCGACGTGTCCGGGCATGAACGGGTGCGTGAACCCGCCGGCCGCGAGGACGATGCCCATCCAGGCGGGCGCCGCGCCGCTGCGCCAGAGCGCGAGGCCGAGCAGCAGCAGGCCGACGACGATGCCCACGATGAACAGCAGGCCCGCCACCAGCTGTACGGGGTCGTCCTCGAGCGCGTTCTGAATCCTCGACGCGGTTGCCACGTCGAAGTGCCTCGTCGCCGTCAGGTACGCGAGGTCGTCGCCGCCGCGGATCAGGGGGAAGCCGGCCAGATCGCCGAGCAGCGCGAGGAGCGCCCCCGCCGTGGTGAGCATGGGAGCGCCGCGACGGGCCACCCAGGCCACCGCGAAGGTGGCCGGGATCAGCCCGACCAGGAACGGCAGGGCGAACCATCGGATCGCGCCCGCCGCCTGCTCGTGGGCCGCGTACGCCGCGACCGTGGCCTCGAACGACTCGCCGCCGTCCACGGGGCTCAGGATGTAGTGGATTCCCATGCCGAGTATGGGGAGCGGGGCGACGACGGCGAGCAGCACCCGCCAGAAGCCGCGCACGTCCCGGAGCGGTCTGCGGGCGGTGGCACGGGTGTCGGTGTCCGGCTGCATGGCGGTCCTCTCGAAAGGTCTGGTGGTCGTCCGGTCGGGTCCGACGGTGACGGCCGCACGCCCCCGCCGTCGTGGGCGCGGACTCCCGGTCCGGTCCCGGCCGCTCCCGCCGGCTCTGGGGACGCGCCCCTATGGCCGATGGGAGCGGCGGGACCCGATGATGAGTCCATGGCAGTCAGGCGCGCCGGCCCGGTCGCGGTGCTCACCCTCACCACCGTCGTGGTCGCCGCGGCGTGGGTGTCGTGGTTCCTCGGCGGGCTCACCTTCGCCGACGCGGCCGACGACTCCTACTTGCTGACCAACAGCGCCCAGGCGCTGACTTTCACCACGTTCGGCGCGACGGTGCTGGCGCACCGGCCCGGGCACCGCGTCGGGCTCCTGTTCGTGGGGTACGGCGCCTGCTACAGCCTGAGCGTGGCCTGTCTGGGGCTGCTCTCCGGCGCGGTGGGGCTGCCGGAGCGGTGGGCGCGGGCGGTCGAGCTGCTCGGCATCACCGTGTGGATCCCGGCGCCCGCCGTCTGCCTTCCGCTGATCATCCAGCTGTTCCCGGACGGCAGGCCGTTGTCCCGGCGCTGGCGACCGCTGGCCGTCGCGACCCTCGCCGTCCTGCCGCTCACGCCGATCCTGACACTGCCGGTGGCGGCCGGGGTCGCCGAAGGGGGATCGGTCACCGCGGGCGACCCGATCCTGCCCCCCGCGGCAGGCGAGGCCGCCCTGCGGCTGACGCCGGTGTTCGCCGCCGCCGACGCGCTGGTGCTGCTGGCCTCCCTCGGCGTGCTCGGCCTGCGCATCCGCCGGTCGCGCGGCGTGCCGCGGCTGCAGCTCATGTGGCTGATGTGGGGAGTGGGACTGTTCGCGACGCTCAACGTCCAGCGGATCGTGACGACCGACGGGCCGGTGCTGTTCCTGCTGACCCTGCCACTGATCCCGGCCGCGGCCACGGTGGCGATCCTGCGCCACCGGCTGTACGACATCGAGCTGATCGTCAACCGGTCGCTGGTGTACGGGGTGCTCACGCTCGGCGTCGTGCTCGCCTACCTGGGCGTCGTCGCGGGGCTGTCCGCGCTGGCGCAGGACCGGCTGTCGGCCACGCCCGTCATCGCGACCGCGGCCATCGCCCTCGCTTTCGCGCCCGCCCGCTCCGCCGTGCAGTCCGCGGTGGACAGGGTCATGTACGGCCAGCGCCGCGATCCCGCGGCGGCCGCCGCCCGGGTCGGCCTGCGGCTCGGCACCGGCCTCGACGGGGTGCTGCGGGCCGTGTGCGAGGCGCTGCGGCTGCCGTACGCCGCGGTCAGCTCCGACGGCCGGCTGGTCGCGACATACGGTGTGCCGCCGCAACTGCGGCACACCGTGTCGCTGGAGGTGGCCGACGGGCCGCCCGCCGACCTGCTCGTCGGGCTGCGCGCGGGGGAGAACCGGCTGTCCGGCGCCGACCGCCGCGCCCTCGGCCTGCTGGCGGCCCCGGTCGGCCTGGCCCTGCAGGCCGTGCGTCTGTCGGAGCAACTGGGCGAGTCGCGCACGCGGATCGTGGCAGCCCGGGAGGAGGAGCGCCGGCGGCTGCGCCGCGACCTGCACGACGGCCTCGGCACGGTGCTCACGGCGGTGACCCTCAAGGCCGACGCGGCCCACAATCTGCGCGACAGCGACCCGGTGCGGAGCGGGCGGCTCCTGCTCGACCTGCGCGCCGACCTGACTGCCGCGATCGCCGACATCCGGCGCCTCGTCTACGATCTGCGCCCGCCCGACCTCGACGAGCTCGGACTGCTGGGCGCGCTGCGCCGGCGCGCCCAGCAGGCCTGGCGGCGCGAGCACGCCGGATGCGTGGTCACGGTCGACGCCCCGGAGGACCTGCCGCCGCTGGCCGCCGCGGTGGAGGTGGCCGCCTTCCGCATCGCCACCGAGGCGGTCACCAACGCGCTGCGCCACGGCGGGGCGACGGCGTGCCGGGTCTCCCTGCGGGCCGATCACGCCCTGCACGTGGAGGTGAGCGACAACGGCTCCGGGGGCGCCGGCGCCTGGCCGCACGGCGTCGGCCTGCGATCCATGCACGAGCGGGCAGCCGAACTGGGCGGTACGCTCACCGCCGGCCCCACCGACCGCGGCGGCCGCGTCCACGCCCGCCTTCCACTGGAGCAGACATGACCGCCGGGGAACCGATCAGGATCGTCGTCGTCGACGACCACCCGCTGATGCGGGAGGGCCTGCGTGCCCTGGTGACGTCGCTGCCGGACATCGAGGTGGTGGGCGAGGCCGGCGACGGCGACGCCGCCCGCCGCGAGGTCCAGCTCACGCGCCCCGACGTCGTGGTCATGGACCTGCACATGCCGGGCGTCGACGGGGTGGAGGCCACCAGGGCCATCGTGCGCGCCGTGCCCGCCGCCCGGGTGCTCGTACTCACGATGTTCGAGGACGACGAGTCGGTGTTCGCCGCGATGCGCGCCGGAGCCTTCGGATATCTGGTCAAGGGTGCGAAACAGGAGGAGATCGTCCGGGCGGTCCGCTCGGTCGCGGCCGGCCACGCCGTCTTCGGGCCGAATGTGGCCCGCCGGATCATCGACTTCTTCGCCGGCGGGGCCTCCCTCGCGCCGGGCTCCGCTCCTGTCCCCGAGCCCTTTCCCGAGCTCACCGCGCGTGAACGGGAGATCCTCGACCTCATCGCGGCCGGACGGTCCAACCCCGCGATCGCCCGGCACCTGACCATCAGCGGCAAGACGGTCAGCAACCACATCACCGCCATTTTCGCGAAGCTGGCGGTCGCCGACCGGGCCGAGGCCATCGTCCGCGCCCGCCAGGCCGGTCTCGGCGCCGATCTCGCGCCGGGTGCGAGTCGGGCGGATCCGGGGTAACGGGTAGAGTGGACACGGCCGACGACCTCGTGCGGGAGAGACCCCTGGCCTTCAGGGGCGCCGAAGGAGCAAACCTCCCCGGAATCTCTCAGGCATCCGTACCGCACGGACGAGGCGACTCTGAAAAGCAGGCCCGCCGGCCAGGCGGCGCCTCACCGAAGGGGAAAGCCGGGCTCGACGGCCCGGTGAAGCTCTCAGGTCCGATGACAGAGGGGGAGACCGCTTCACGACCGGCCGCGCCACGCAGGGCGCCGGACGGTCGCCGCAGGTCTCGACCCGCCCAGGAGGCCCCTGTCATGACCGATCGGTCCACGCTTCGCGATCTTTCCGCTCCGCCCTTCGCCACCCGTCATATCGGTCCCTCCGAGGCCGGCCGCGCCCGGATGCTGGAGGCCGTCGGCTACGAGTCGGTGTCCGACCTGCTCGCGGTGGCCGTGCCCGAGGCCATCCGCACGCGCGGCCCGCTGAACCTGCCCGAGGCGGTGGGGGAGGCCGAGGCCCTGGCCGAGCTGCGCGCCCTCGCCGGCCGCAACCGGGTGCTGACCCCGATGATCGGCCTCGGGTACCACGACACGATCACCCCGGGTGTCGTCCTCCGCAACGTGATGGAGAACCCCGGCTGGTACACCGCGTACACGCCCTACCAGCCGGAGATCTCGCAGGGGCGGCTGGAGGCGCTGCTGAACTTCCAGACGGTCGTGTCGGACCTCACCGGCCTCGACGTCGCCGGCGCGTCCCTGCTCGACGAGGCGACGGCCGCGGCCGAGGCGATGACGCTGGCCCGGCGGGCGAGCAAGGTGAAGACCGACGTGTTCGTGGTGGACGCCGACGCGCTGCCGCAGACCAAGGCCGTGCTGGCGACCCGCGCCGAGCCGCTCGGCATCACGCTGGTGGAGTCCGACCTCGCCGGCGAGCTGCCCGAGTGCTTCGGAGTCCTCGTCCAGTATCCGGGCGCGAGCGGCCGGGTGGCGTCCTTCCGCGCAATTGCCGAGCGGGCGCACGCCCAGGGGGCGCTGCTGGTGGCCGCGGCCGACCTGCTGGCGCTGACCCTGCTGGAGGCTCCGGGCGAGCAGGGCGCCGACATCGCGGTCGGCTCCTCCCAGCGCTTCGGTGTCCCGCTGGGCTACGGCGGCCCCCACGCCGCGTACATGGCCGTCCGCGAGGGCCTGCAGCGGCAGATGCCGGGCCGCCTGGTCGGCGTCTCGCTGGACGCCGACGGCCGCACGGCCTACCGGCTGGCCCTGCAGACCCGCGAGCAGCACATCCGGCGGGAGAAGGCCACCAGCAACATCTGCACCGCGCAGGTGCTGCTCGCCGTCATGGCGTCGATGTACGCCGTTTACCACGGCCCGGAGGGCCTCAGGAGGATCGCCCAGCGGGTGCACCGCCACGCGGCCGTCCTGGCCGCCGGGCTGCGCGAGGGCGGCGTGGAGGTCGTCCACGACGAGTTCTTCGACACCGTGCTCGCCCGCGTGCCCGGGCGGGCCGCTCAGGTCGTGGCCGCCGCCGCGGAGCGGGGCGTGAACCTGCGCCTGGCCGACGACGACCACGTCGGGGTCGCCTGCGACGAGAAGACCACCACGGACCACCTGCAGGCGGTCTGGGCGGCGTTCGGCGCGCCCGAACTCGTGGTCGAGGACCTCGACCGGGTGACCTCCGACGCGCTCCCGGCCGACCTGCAGCGGACCTCGGACTTCCTCACCCACCCGGTGTTCCACTCCCACCGGTCCGAGACGGCGATGCTGCGTTACCTGCGGCGGCTGCAGGACAAGGACATCGCGCTCGACCGCTCGATGATCCCGCTGGGCTCCTGCACGATGAAGCTCAACGCGACCACGGAGATGGAGCCGGTCACCTGGCCGGAGTTCGCCTCGATCCACCCGTTCGCGCCGGCGGAGCAGGCCGAGGGATACGCCGAGCTGATCGCGACGCTGGAGGGCTGGCTGGCCGAGGTCACCGGCTACGACCGGGTGTCGATCCAGCCGAACGCGGGTTCCCAGGGCGAGTTCGCCGGGCTGCTGGCGATCAGGTCCTACCACCGCTCCAGGGGCGAGGGCGGCCGCGACGTGTGCCTCATCCCGTCCTCCGCGCACGGCACCAACGCCGCCAGCGCCGTCATGGCGGGCATGCGGGTGGTCGTGGTGGCCTGCGACGAGAACGGCAACGTCGACGTCGCCGACCTCGCCGCCAAGATCGACAAGCACCGCGACGCGCTCGCCGCGATCATGGTGACCTACCCGTCCACCCACGGGGTGTACGAGGAGACGATCGTCGAGATCTGCGAGCGGGTACACGAGGCCGGCGGGCAGGTCTACGTGGACGGGGCCAACCTCAACGCGCTGGTGGGCCTGGCCAAGCTGGGCGAGTTCGGTGCGGACGTCTCCCACCTGAACCTGCACAAGACCTTCTGCATCCCGCACGGCGGCGGTGGTCCCGGCGTCGGCCCGGTGGCGGTCAAGGCGCACCTCGCCGAGCACCTGCCGGCGCACGTGTCCGCCGCGCCGTACGGCTCGGCGGGCATCCTGCCGATCTCCTGGGCGTACGTCAGGATGATGGGCGCCGACGGGCTGCGACAGGCCACCGAGCAGGCGATCCTGTCGGCCAACTACCTGGCCCGGCGGCTGGCGCCGCACTATCCGGTGCTGTACACCGGCAGGGACGGCCTGGTCGCCCACGAGTGCATCGTCGACCTGCGCCAGATCACCAAGGAGACCGGCGTCACGGTGGACGACGTGGCCAAGCGGCTGATCGACTACGGCTTCCACGCGCCCACGATGTCGTTCCCCGTCGCCGGGACGCTCATGATCGAGCCGACGGAGAGCGAGGACCTGGCCGAACTCGACCGCTTCGTCGACGCGATGATCGCCATCCGGGACGAGATCGCCAAGGTGGCGTCGGGAGAGTACGACAAGACCGACAACCCGCTCCGCAACGCCCCGCACACGGCCGAGTGCCTCACCGCCGACGAGTGGGCCCACCCGTACTCGCGGGCGGTGGCCGCCTACCCGGTGCCCGGCCTGCGGGACGACAAGTACTGGTCGCCGGTGCGCCGCATCGACCAGGCGTACGGCGACCGCAACCTCGTCTGCTCCTGCCCGCCCCTGGAGGCGTACGAGGACTGATCAGTTGGGTATGTCGGCCCCGCCCGGCGGCCGGTCTCGTTAAGATCGCGGTGATCGTTCCTCATCACCTGCGACCATGCGAGGCCCCTGTATGACGGCCATCGATTCCGGGCGGCGGTCCGACCGGCTCGACCACGCGCGCCGGCTCGCCGAAAGCGGCGACCTCGACGGCGCGGCCGCGATCTTCGCGGAACTCGCCGCGGACGAGGACGCGCCGGAGCGCGGCGAGGCCGGCGAGGGTCTGTCCGTCGTCGTCGAGCGGATGGCCGAGCGGCTGCTGGAGGACGGCGAACCCGAGCGGGCCGCCGACGTCCTGCTTGAGGCGCTGTCGGTCAGCGCGGTGGCCGACCCGGCGCGCCTGCGGGTGCTGCTCGGCATGGCGCACCTGGAGATGGCGTGCGCGCAGTTCGCCGGGGCGGTGGAGGACAGCCGCCAGGAGGGGGCCGACGCAGGCACCGGCGCGCTCGCGATCGAACTGCTGGCCCGCACGCTGCCGCTGCGGGGCCGCGACGCCGACGCGGAGACCGTGTGGCGCTACGGCCTCGACCACCCCGACGAGGCGCTGGCCGACCAGGTACGGCTGCGCCTCGGCAGGGACGTCCGCCCCCCGATGGAGGCCGGCGCGGCCGGCTGAGGGCGCTCAGCCGGCGGCGGTGACCGACGGGCCGGACCACCGCTCCCGGCGAGACCTGCCTCGCGGGCGGCCGCGCCTCGCGTGGAGATCGAGGACAACCGGCGCCGATGGACGCCGGGTGGTCCCGCCGGGTGTCAGCGCTGGGAGCGGCGGCTGATGGCGTAGGCGAAGTTGACCGCGACGATCCCGCCCCAGGCGAGCAGGAGCCCCGGAAAGTGCCCGGCCCCGGCCGCGATGGCGGTCAGCGGGATGCCGATGCCGAGTGAGCCGAGGGCCAGTCCCACGGCGCCGTCCTTCTGCTTGGGCTGGTTGCCCGGGGGCTGGTGGTG
Organism: Microbispora sp. NBRC 16548; assembly: GCF_030268985.1. NCBI lineage: Bacteria > Bacillati > Actinomycetota > Actinomycetes > Streptosporangiales > Streptosporangiaceae > Microbispora > Microbispora sp. NBRC 16548. The sequence goes on along the minus strand of NZ_BSSF01000014.1, from coordinate 83,935 downwards.
CAGCTGGGCCGCTACCTCGTTGCGTACCCGCGCGGCGATCTCGACGTCGAGCTTGTCGAGGAACGACTCGACCAGCGCGTCCTCGTACTCAGGTCCGAGGTCGCGGCGGGCCGCCATGACGGCGCGCAGGTCCTCGCGGGTCGAGGCGGCCGCCGGCGGCGGAGGGGCGGGGCGCCCGGGCGCGGGCGGCTGCTGCGATGCGATGTCCGTCACCGTGACATTCTGGCTCCTTTCGCGAGCGCGTGCCATCCTCCGATCGGAGGGTCGCCTGCTCCTGCTCCGGTCGGACCCGCTACCGTCGCCGCATGGAGATCGAGACTCCGTACGGCCGCGCCCTGGCCGAGGTGGACGAGGCGGCCGATCCCCGGCTGCTGCTGGTCCTGACCCATGGGTCCGGGGGAGGTGTGGACGCCCCCGACCTGCTCGCCGTACGGGAAGCGGTGCTGGCGATCGGGGGGACCGTCGCACGGGTGACCCAGCCCTTCCGGCTGCGCGGCGCGCGGGCGCCGGGGTCGGCGGTCAAGCAGGACGAGGCGTGGCTCTCGATCGTCGCCGCGCTCCGCGAGCGCCACCCGGGCCTGCCGCTCGTCCAGGGCGGGCGGAGCAACGGCGCGCGGGTCGCCTGCCGCACCGCGCGCGCCGCCGGGGCCGAGGCGGTGGTGGCGCTCGCGTTCCCGCTCCACCCGCCGGGCAAGCCGGAACGGTCACGGGCGGAAGAACTGCGGCAGGCGGGGACCCCCGTGCTCGTGGTCAACGGGGATCGGGATCCGTTCGGCGTGCCGGACGAGAAGGACGCCGCACGTCTCGTGGTCCTCCCGGGGGAGGGGCACGAGTTCAAGAAGGACCCCGCCCGGGTGGGCGGGGTGGTGGCGCGGTGGCTGCTTTCGCCTCCGCCGGCGGAGGGCTAGGCCGCGCTGATGGCCATGTCGGTGGGGCGGTGCGGGGCGATGACGCCGCCGTCGGGCAGCAGCTCGCCGGTGTCCTCGAACAGCACGACGCCGTTGCAGAGCAGGCTCCAGCCCTGCTCAGGGTGACAGGCTATCGTGCGGGCGGCTTCTCGGTCCTTTGCATCCGCGCTGGGACAGGCCGGTTCATGAGGGCACATCGCCGGGGCTCCGTGTCTTTATCGTTCGCTCTTGTTTGTCTTCCTGGTGTCCGTGGGGTATGACGCACACCACACTGGACTACACCAGTTTGCGGCTCGGCCGCATCCGTACGACATAGTCAGTTCGGAGCATTTCCGCCGGTCGGGCAGGGGACCCGGCCGCACCCCGAGCAGGCTCACGCACACTGATGTGACCTAGTACACAAGAATGCCCCATAGGAGGCAACGGTCCGGCCTCGACACGCCGACGGCCGGGTAACCGAGAGATCACAGATTCCGGTCACCGAACGCGACCGATGCGGACGGCCCGTAAATCCCCAGGTCTCAGCCGCCGAGGCCTGCGATCAGCGCATTGAGGCCGTGCTCGAAGTCGCGCTCGCCCTCGGCGGTGCGCGCGTCGCGCACCTCGGCGTCCGGATCGGCCCACCCCGACTGCTGGACCTCCACCGCCACGCTGCCGAAGACGTAGGCACGCAGCGCGCGGACCGCTCCGGCCGGGTCGCCCGCCCCCGACTCGCGCAACTGCTCGGTGTGCTCCGTGATCGCGATGAGGGCCGATCCCTTGGGCGGCTTGGTCAGGGCAAGCGACAGCACGCCAGGATGTTCGAGCAGCGCGGCACGGCTCGCACGGGCCCAGGCGCGCGCCCTGTCCTGCCAGGTGGTGGCGGCGGCCGGATCGACCTCCACGGTCGTCACGTGCTCGGCGAGGGCGTCCATCAGCGCCTCCTTGCCTCGCGGCAGGTGGTGGTAGATCGCCATGGCCTCCACCTGGAGGGCGTCGCCGAGACGGCGCATGGTCAGCCGGCGCAGGCCCTGGCCGTCGGCGATGTGCAGGGCGGCGTCGATGATCCGCTCGCGGGACAGGGGGACGGGTGGTCGCTTGGCAGGCACGGCGATCATGCTGCCATATCGATCCTTACTTCGTAAAGGGCGGCGCACCCTGCGGTGCGAGCCCCCGCGCGGAGCGCGTACGCTACCGACTGCGACGCGAGTTCGATTGCGCGAGACCGATCGCGCGAGTTCGATACCGAAGGGGCTGACGATGGCGTTTTTCCGTCCGCGGGTGAGCCGGGAGGCGGAGGTCCGCTACCACGCGGATCTGGAGATCCGGAAGGACTTCGACCACGTGCTGGAGAAGGTCCGGGTGGCGCAGCGGCGGTTCCAGGAGGCGAAGGCGGCGGGCGCGCCGCTTCCCGAGCTCCGTGAGGCGGCTCTGGGCTTCGACGCCGCCCTGACCGAGGCGCTGCGCGCCGCGGAGGCGGGCCAGCGCGCCACTTTCGGCGTGAAGTCCTACGACAGCAGGATCGCCCGGCGCAAGGCGAAGGCCACCCCCGACGGCGCGCTGTGGACCGACGAGGTGAACCGCCTGCGCACGCTGCGCGAGGCGCACCGCCTCAGCGGCATCCCCCGGGTGCCCCGCGCCTCCAAGACGGGCGACCCCGCCCGCCTGACCCCGCGCGACGTGCGCAAGGGCCTGGCCGCCGCCGGCCGCTGAGCGCAGGCAGCAGTACGGCCCGCACCCCCTGGGGGGTGCGGGCCGTACGAATATCTGAATCAGCCGGTCCGAATGTCAGCCGGTCTGAATGTCAACTGGCCCAGTCGAGCAGCGGGCGGGTGTTGCTGGGGTGGCGCAGCTTGGACAGCGACTCCTTCTCAAGCTGGCGGATCCGCTCCCGGGTCAGGCCCAGGTGCTTGCCGATCTCGTCCAGCGTGTGCGGCTTGCCGTCGGCCAGGCCGAAGCGCAGGCTCATGATCTTTGCCTCACGCGGCGACAGGTTGCTCAGCACGCCCTTGAGCTGCTCGGCCAGCAGTTGCCGGTCCACGACCTCGGACGCCTCGGGGGAGTCGACGTCCTCGATGAGGTCGCCGATGCGCGTCTCGCCGTCCTCGCCGATGGTCGAGTCGAGGCTGATCGGCTGCCGGCTGGTGCGCAGCAGCTCCTCGATCTGGTCCGGGGTCTTGTCCAGCTCGACGGCCAGCTCCTCCGGCGTGGGCTCCCGGCCGAGCCGCTGGTGCATGTCACGCTCGACGCGCGACAGCTTCGACAGCATCTCCAGCACGTGGACGGGCAGCCGGATCGTCCGGGCCGAGTCGGCGAACCCGCGCTGGATGGCCTGCCGGATCCACCACATGGCGTACGTCGAGAACTTGTAGCCCTTGGTGTAGTCGAACTTCTCGACGGCGCGGATCAGGCCGAGGTTGCCCTCCTGCACGACGTCGAGCAGGGCCATGCCGCGATCGGTGTACTTCTTGGCCACGGAGACGACCAGGCGGAGGTTCGCCTCCAGCATGTGGTCCTTGGCCCGCCTGCCGTCCTCGATGACCCACTCCAGGTCCTCACGCACGTGCGGGGGCAGGTGCTCGCCGTTCTCGAGGGCGGTCTCCAGCTTGTACTCGGCGTACAGCCCGGCCTCGATGCGCTTGGCCAGCTCCACCTCCTGGGCGGCGGTGAGCAGGGTGCGGCGCCCGATGGACTTCAGGTAGGTGTGGACCGAGTCGCCCATGACCGAGGAGGTGTCGTCGAGGTCGAGCGTCTCGCTGTCCTCCGCCTCGGCCTCGTCGGCCTGCGGCTCCTCGTCGTACGGCTCCTCGTCGGCGGCCTTGGCCGTCTTCTTCGCGGCGCTCCTGGCGGTCGGCCCGTTCTTGGCGGCCTGCGCCGCGGCCTGGGCGGCCCGGCGGGACTTCCTGGCCGGCGCCTTGGCAGGGGTCCGCGCCCCCGTCTCGGCCGCCGCCTCGGTCTGCGCGCCCGGCTCGTTCTGCGTGCCGTTGTCGGCGGCCAGGTTCACGCCCGCCTCGGTGAGCTCGCGCAGGATCGAGCGGCCCTCGACGGGGCTGACGCCGGCCTTCGCGAAGGCCTCGCGCAGCTCCGACAGGGAAAGGCGACCCTGTGCACGGCCTCGCTCCAGGAGCAGGTCGAGCGTCGTCGGGGTCGCCTCGCGCTCGGGCGAGGCCGCCACGGCGGTCCGGGGCATGAGGACACCTCCTCCTTGCGGAGTTCATGGTTGGTTCGAGGTTCTGATGCTTGCGATCGGGGCGCGGCGTCCGGCAGCTCAGCGCACCAGTATCAATAACGCTCTCGCGCCCGGTTTGTTCCCTCACCCCGCGGGGGACGCTGTCGGACTCGCCCCGGGCGGGCCGGTCAGTCGGGGATGATGCTGACGCTGACCTGGGGCACCGGCATGGGATTCGCGCCCTGGATGCGTTCGGACGTCCAGTAGTCGGCGACCCCGTCCGGGTCGTCCGTGAGCTCCTTCAGCACCACGTCGGGGTCGACCTCGGGAGTGGACCGCGGCCGGGTGAGGTCGCCGTCGCCGGGATCGTCGGGGGAGACCTCGACCGATCCCCCGTGACCGTTCGCCGCCGGGCCGAGCTTGGCGGCGGGAGCGTCGCCCACCTTCGCGACGTCGTCCAGGCGGCCCGCGAAGGCGGCGGCCGTGACCGACGCCCCGCCCACGATGACGACGCCGACGAGCACGGCGGAGGCCATCATCTTGTGGGCCGGCGTGAAGCGGATCGGTTGCATGCGGCGTCCCCTTCCCCCTGCTCTTACAGACGCACGAAGGTCATCCGCGGTTCCGGTTCTTGAGTTCGACCATATCGGGTTTGCCGTTCGGCAGGAGCGGTATCTGGGACACCAGCTCGACGGCGCGCGGCGCGGCGTAGGCGGGCAGCCGCTCCTTGGCGAAGGCCCTCAGCTCGCCGAGCGTGACCTCGCCGCCATCGCGGGGGACCACGACGGCGACCACGATCTCGCCCCACTCGGGGTCGGGCCTGCCCACCACCACGACGTCGCGTACGGCCGGGTGCCCGGCCAGGACCTCGGCGACCGAGCCTGCCACGACCTTGCGGCCGCCGGTGTTGATCACGTCGTCGGCCCGGCCCAGCACGGTGAGCCGTCCGTCCTCGATCGAGCCCAGGTCGGAGGTGACGAACCAGCCGCCCTCGAAGGGCCGCTCCTCGCGCAGGCGGTAACCCGAGAACAGCACAGGGCCCGCGATCCGCACCCGCCCGTCTCCGCCGATCTTGACCTCGACTCCGTCGAGCGGCACGCCGTCGTACACGCACCCGCCGCTCGTCTCGCTCGAGCCGTACGTGGTGACGATCCTGGCCCCCGCCGCGCGGGCCTCGGCCAGCAGGCCCGGAGGGGCGGCGGCCCCGCCGAGCAGGATCGTGCCGAAGGCCGCGACGTCCGCCCCCGCGTCCAGCATCCGCCGCAACTGGGTGGGGACCAGCGAGACGTGGTCCGCACCGCTAGCGGCGACCTCGTCGGGGGAGAAGCGCGCGTGGACGATCGGCTCGGTGCCGCACAGCAGCGACCGGACGAGCACCTGCGCGCCGGAGATGTGCGACGGCGGCAGGCAGCACAGCCAGCGGTCGCCCTCGCGGGCGCCGAGCCTGGACAGTGAGGCGCGGGCCGAGGCGAGCAGCGCCTCGGCCGTCAGCTCCACCCCCTTCGGGACGCCGGTGGAGCCGGAGGTCGCGATGATCAGCGCGGCGTCGGACGGCGCGCCGTCCGGCTCGCGCCGCACGCCGTCGGCGGTGACGACGTGGGTGGGGCGCAGCGCGGCGAGCGTCGCCTCGAGCGCGGGCCGCGGCAGGTCGGGCGAAAGCGGCAGCACGGTGGGCCCGTCGCCGGTCAGGGCCTGCCGTACGGCCTCGGACAGGGCGGGCCCCGGAGGCAGGACGAGAGCGTGCACGGGTCGCTGTCCTGGGTGGTGTCCGGGATGGCTGAGCACGGTCGTAAGGTTAGTCCCGGCGCGGTGGCCGGAGGCGACCGCCTGGTTGGTGACGACGAAGGAGCGGGTGTGACGAGCGGGGTCGACTGGAAGCGGTCGGGCGAGTACGAGGACATCATCTACGAGACCGCGGAGGGCATGGCGAAGATCACGATCAACCGCCCCGAGCGGCACAACGCCTTCCGGCCCACGACCTTGTTCGAGCTCCGCGAGGCCTTCAACCGCGCCCAGGAGGACACCGAGGTCGGTGTGATCATCTTCACCGGCGCCGGGGACAAGGCGTTCTGCTCCGGTGGCGACCAGAAGATCCGCGGCGACGACGGCTACGTGGACGACAAGACCCACGGCATCGGCCGGCTCAACGTCCTGGACCTGCAGGTGCAGATCCGCCGCTGCCCCAAGCCGGTCATCGCCATGGTGGCGGGCTACGCCATCGGCGGCGGCCACGTGCTGCACGTCTGCTGCGACCTGACGATCGCCGCCGACAACGCCAGGTTCGGCCAGACCGGCCCCAAGGTGGGCTCGTTCGACGGAGGGTACGGCTCCTGGCTGCTCGCCGAGACCGTGGGCCTCAAGCGGGCCCGCGAGATCTGGTACCTGTGCCGCCAGTACGACGCCCAGACCGCGCTCCAGTGGGGCCTGGTCAACGCGGTGGTGCCGCTGGAGCGCCTTGAGGAGGAGACCGTCCAGTGGGCCCGCGAGCTGCTGGAGAAGTCGCCCCTCGCGCTGCGCATGCTGAAGGGCGCTCTGAACGCGGTGACCGACGGCGCGGCCGGCATGCAGCAGTTCGCCGGCGACGCGACGCTGATCTACTACATGAGCGAGGAGGCCCAGGAGGGCCGCGACGCGTTCAAGGAGAAGCGCAAGCCGGACTTCTCGAAGTTCCCCCGCCGCCCGTAGACGGCCGCGTGATGACGGCGGCCTCTCCGTTTTGCCGTACGCTTGCGGCTGCGGGAACGGGAGGAGACGGGCGGGTGGACAGGAACCGGGCCGACCGGGGCGTTCTGGGGGCGCGGCGGTGAACCCGGCGACCGCCCTCTCGACCGTCCTGATCGACGAACTGGTGCGCTGCGGGGTCACCGACGTGGTGCTCGCCCCGGGCTCCAGGTCCGCGCCGCTGGCGCTCGCCGCGCACGCCGAGTCGCGGGTGCGGCTGCATGTGCGCGTCGACGAGCGGTCGGCCTCGTACGTCGCTCTCGGCCTGGCCAAGCGGTCCGAGCGGCCGGTGGCCCTGATCTGCACCTCGGGCACGGCGGCGGCCAACTTCCACCCCGCCGTGATCGAGGCGTCCGAGTCGGGCGTCCCGCTGCTCCTGCTGACCGCCGACCGGCCGCCCGAGCTGCGCGGCACCGGCGCCAACCAGACGATCGACCAGGTCAAGCTGTACGGCTCGGCCGTGCGTTGGTTCGCCGAGGTCGGCGTGCCCGAGGAGCGGCCGGGCCAGGTGGCCTACTGGCGGTCGCTGGTGTCCCGGGCCTGCCAGCGCGCCGCCGGGCCGCCGGACCCCGGGCCCGTCCACCTCAACGTGGCCTTCCGCGAGCCGCTGATCCCCGACGGGGACGCGGGCTGGTGCGAGCCGCTGGACGGCGACGCCTCCGGCGCGTGGTTCCGGGCGCGGGTCGCGCCGCCCTCCGCCGCCCTGCACATCCCGCCGACCCGGCGCGGGGTGCTGGTCGTCGGCGACGGCGCCGCCAACGTGCGGCGATACGTCGCCGCGGCGGGCATGGCGGGCTGGCCCGTGCTGTCGGAGCCCAACGGCGGCGGCCGGTACGGCGACCACGCGATCTCGACCTACCACTTCCTGCTGGGCGACCAGGAGTGGGCCGACGCCCACCGGCCGGACGTCGTGGTCACCCTCGGCCGCCCCGGGCTTTCGCGCCCGCTGCTGTCGTGGCTGCGCCGGGCCGAGGAGCACATCGTGGTCGCCCCCGACCTGACCCGGTGGCCCGACCCGACCCGCTCGGCGACGCAGGTGGCCCAGGCCGTGGAGATCCCGATCGCGGCCGGAGGGGACGCCTGGCTGCGCGCCTGGCGGCACGCCGACCACGTGGCCCGCGAGGCGATCGACGCGGTTCTCGACTCCTCGGGGCTGACCGAGCCGCGGCTGGCCAGGGACCTCGTCGAGGTGCTGCCCAACGGCTCGCTGCTGTTCTGCGGGTCGTCCATGCCGATCCGCGACCTCGACCAGGCCATGCGCCCCCGGCGGGGGCTGCGGCTGATGGCCAACCGGGGCGCGTCGGGGATCGACGGCCTGGTCTCCACCGCCGTCGGGGCGGCGCTCGCCCACAACGGCCCGGCGTACGCGCTGATCGGCGACCTCACGCTGCTGCACGACCAGAACGGCCTGATCCTCGGCCCGCGCGAGCCCCGGCCCGACCTGTGCCTCATGGTGGTGAACAACGACGGCGGCGGGATCTTCTCGCTGCTGCCGCAGGCCGCGCTGGAGGAGCCGTTCGAGCGGGTCTTCGGCACTCCCCACGGGGTGGATCTCGGCTACCTGGCGGCCGCGAGCGGCCTGCCGTACGCGCTGGTCGAGGACCCGGAGGAGCTGTCCAGGGCGATCAAGGGGGACGGCCTGCGCATCGTGGAGGCACGCACCGACCGGGCGAGCAACGCGGCCGTCCACGCCGCGATGCGCGACGCCGTGCGCGTGGCGATGCGCGACTGATCGCCTCCCGGTCGGAGGCGGGGCACGCCCGTCCTTCTCCCGGGTTACCCGCGTTGGTCCTTTCGGCGGATGTCGCACTCCCGGGGCGACGGCAGAATGGGAGCTGTTACCGCGTTGAGGGAGTGAGATGCACGTCGACGAGTGGCTGCAGACCATCCCGTCCGTCTGGGTCTACGTGCTCGTGGGCGCCGTCATCGGGCTGGAGAGTCTGGGCATCCCGCTCCCGGGTGAGATCGTGCTGGTGAGCGCCGCGCTGCTGTCGTCCAGAGGGGTCGTGGACCCTTTGGTCGTCGGGCTCTGCGCGAGTGGCGGCGCGATCGTGGGGGACTCCATCGGCTATCTGATCGGCCGCAAGGGCGGACGGGCGCTGTTCGACCGGCTGGGACGGCGCTTCCCCAAGCACTTCGGCCCCGCGCACATCGCCAGGGCGGAGCACATGTTCAACCGCCACGGGATGTGGGCGGTGTTCTTCGGCCGCTTCATCGCCCTGCTGCGGATCCTCGCCGGGCCGCTGGCCGGGGCCCTGCACATGCCGTACTGGCGCTTCCTCGTCGCCAACGTCCTCGGCGGCGTCGCGTGGGCAGGCGGGACCACGGCCGGGGTCTACTACCTGGGTGTGGTGGCCGACAAGTGGCTCAAGGGCTTCTCCTGGGTGGGGCTGGTGGTCGCCGTCCTGGTCGGCATCGGCACCACTCTGTGGCTCAAGCGCAAGGCCGCCAAGGCCGCGAGCGAGGAGGAGACCGTGCCGGAGACCGTCAGCGCCTCGTAACGCGCCGTCCGTTTCCCGCCAGCCCTCCGGGCGGCCGCACGGCCACGATGAGGGCATGACGTTCGAGATCAGGGCCATCGCGCCCGACGTGCTTGACCAGATCAGGAAGACCGACGACGCCGGGCGGAGGCCGCGCCGGATCGTCGAGGAGGAGGGCGGCAGCCCGCTGCGCTGCTGCCTGCGCCGCTCCCGGCCCGGGGAGGCGGTCCTGCTCGCGGCCTACGCGCCGCTGCGCCGCTGGGCGCTGGAGACCGGCGCCGACCCCGGGGCGTACGAGGAGGTCGGGCCGGTGTTCGTCCACGAGGAGCCGTGCGAGGGACCCCAGTCGAAAACAGGGCCCGGCTACCCGGCGGCCATGGGCGGCCCGCGCCGGGTCTTCCGCACCTACCGCGCCGACGGCTCCATCCTGAACGGGCACCTCGTGGATGCGCACCAGTCGGCGGATCCCGTCGCGGCGTCGATCCTGCTGGACACCCTGCTGGAGGACCCCGAGACGGCGGTGGTCCACGTGCGGGCCGTGGAGTTCGGCTGTTTCCTGTTCGAGGTACGGCGCGCGGTGTTGGAGAATCCCACTACGAGCAATGCGCCGGTTCGTTGAGGTGGACGAAGCAGCGGCGGGAAAGGACGCCTAGCGTTCGGGCAACGGCCCGGCGACGAAAGGACCCCCTCCGATGGCTGACGTGGCAGGACGATGGCAGACCCGGCTCGGTGAGCTGATCGCCGAGTACGAGGTGCCCGGCGCGACCCTGGCCTTCCTGCACGAGGGAGAGGTCCACGAGTTCGCCGCCGGGGTGCTCAACGTCGCCACCGGCGTCGAGGCGACCCCCGACTCGCTCTTCCAGATCGGCTCGATAACGAAGCTGTGGACGGCGACGCAGATCATGCTGCTGGCTGAGCAGGGGCGGGTCACCCTCGACACCCCGGTGCGGGAGATCCTGCCGGAGTTCCGGGTCGCGGACCCGGAGGTGTCCAAGACGGTCACACTCCGGCACCTGCTGTCGCACACCTCGGGCATCGACGGCGACCTGTTCCTCGACACCGGCAGGGGCGACGACTGCCTGGAGAAGTACGTCGAGGCGTGCGCGGACCTCGCGCAGATTCACCCGATCGGCGCCACCCACTCGTACTGCAACTCCGGCCTGTCCATCGCGGGCCGGGCGGTCGAGCGCCTGACCGGCAAGGTGTGGGACGCCGCGCTGCGCGAGCAGGTCGTCGAGCCCCTGGGCCTGACCCACACCTGGACCCTGCCCGAGGACGTCCTCCGGTTCCGCGCGGCCATGGGCCACATGGGCGGCGCGCCCGCGCCGATGTGGGGCCTGATGCGCTCGGCCGGGCCCGCCGGGCTGATCTGCGCCCGCGCCGCCGACGTCGTGGCGTTCGCCCGCGCCCACCTCGAAGGCGGGCTGCTGGCCGACCCGCGAGCGATGTGGGAGCCGCAGGTGGACGTCCCCAACCCGCACACGCTGGGCCGGCAGTGGGGGATCGGCTGGATCCTCGACGAGTGGGACGGCCGCCGGGTGATCTCCCACGGCGGCAACACGATCGGCCAGGCGGCCATGCTCTGGGCGGTCCCCGGCACGGGCACGGTCGTGTGCGTGCTGGCCAACGGCGGCCAGACCGGCGCCTTCCAGCACGCGGTGGCCACCGAGCTGTTCGCCGACCTGCTCGGCCTGACCGTCCCGCCCGTGCTCGGCCCGCCGGCCGAGCCGTACGAGACCGATGTGGAGCGGTACGCCGGGGTCTACGAGCGGGCCGGCATGCGCATCACGATGACCGTGCGCGACGGAGCGCTCGCGACGCACATGGAGGCCACGGGCGCCCTCGCCGGCGCGCAGCCGCCCATGGACTTCGACCTCGTGCCGGTGGACGACGTCACCTTCGTCGGCCGCCCGGAGGGGCAGCCCGACTGGTGGTCGGCGGTGTTCTTCCGGCTCGCCGACGGCACGCCGTACGTCCACTTCGGCGCGCGGGCCACGCCCAGGATCGGCCGAGGCGGGGAATGAGCGCACGGCCGCGCGCCAGCCTGCGCCGGGTCCTGGAGGATCTCGGCAGCACCGTGCTCGACGTGGCCGCCTCACCCGGTGACCTCGACGCCGAGGTCACCGGGGTGCACATCTACGACCCGCTGGACGAGCCGCTGCTGCAGGAGGGGGCTCTCGTGCTCGCCGTCGGGGTGGACTCGGCCGAGCGGATCCGGGCCCTGCTCGACGCGGCCGGCCCGGCGGCCGGCATCGTCGTCAAGCAGCCGGTGGAGGTGGACGAGCCGCTCCGCGCGAAGGTCCTGGAGACCGGGGTCGCCGTGCTCGGCCTCACCCGCGCCGCCTCCTGGGCCCAGGTGGCGGCGCTGCTGCGCTCCCTGCTGGCCGAGCTCCGGGGCGAAGGCGATCTCGCCGAGCCGGGAGAGCCCCCGCCGGACGGCCTGTTCTCGCTGGCCAACGCCGTGTGCGCGCTGCTGGACGCGCCGGTGACCATCGAGGACCGCTCCTCGCGCGTGCTGGCCTACTCCGAGCGGCAGGAGGAGGCCGACCCCGGGCGGGTGGCCACCGTGCTCGGCCGTCAGGTGCCGGAGCGGTATCGGCGGATGCTGGAGGAAGGTGGCGTCTTCCGCCGGCTCTACCAGAGCCGCGAGCCGATCTACATCGAACTCGACGTCGAGGGGATCAACCGGGCGGCGGTGGCCGTCCGCTCGGGGGACGAGATCCTCGGCTCCATCTGGGCCGCGGTGCGCGAGCCGCTCAGCGAGCAGCGGCGGCGCGCCCTCGCCGACGCCGCCAAGATCGTCGCGTTGCAGCTCCTGCGGCAGCGCGCCGTGGCCGACACCAGCAGGCGGCTGCGCGCCGACCTGCTGTCGACCGTGCTCGCCGGCGGCCGCGACGCGGCGGAGGCGGCGGGCCGCCTGGGCGTGGCGAGCGAGCGCCTGTGCGTGCTCGCGGCCCAGCTCACCGAGGAGACCTACGACGACGCCGCCCGGCTGGAGGGCGACAGGCAGCGGTTCTGCGACGCCCTCGCGCTGCACGTCGGGGCCATCCACCCCAGGGCCGCCGCCGCGCTGGTCGGCTCGGTGGCCTACGCCGTGCTTCCCCTGCAGGCCGGCGGGCAGGAGGAGACGCGGGCCGTACGCGTGGCGGAGAGCTTCCTGACCAGGGTCGGCCCCCGGCACGCGGCCAACATCGGCGTGGGGCGCCTGGCGGCCGACCTCACCGAGGTGGCCCGGTCGCGGGCCGACGCCGACCGGGCGCTGCGGGTGCTGCGCGCCAGGAGCGCCTCCGGCCAGGTGGCCGGGTATACGAGCGTGCACTTCGAGGCCTTGCTGCTCCAGTTGTCCGATCTGGTCAGGGCGGAGAAGCAGGCGCCCACCGGGCCGTACGAGCGGCTGCTCGCGTACGACGCCGAGCACGGCAGCGAGCTGGTCGCCACCCTGCGGGCCTACCTGGACGCCTTCGGCGACGTCAACGCCGCCGCCGCGCGGGTCCACGTGCACCCCAACACCTTCCGCTACCGCCTCAAGCGGCTGACCGAGATCGGCGGGCTGGACCTGGCCGACTCGGACGCCCGGCTCGGCGTCATGCTCCAGATGCGGATCTTCGGCCGATAGCACGAGCGCGGGAAGCCCGGTGAGGCGACTCGCCCGGTTGGAATCAGCAATGCGCAACTAATGGTTGCGCTAGGGCCGTCCTTTTGGATAACCTCATGTGCAACCAAACGTTGCAGGAGGCTGACGTGGAGTTCGGCACAATCGAGCGCGAGATCTACATCGAGGCGTCGCCGGAGATCGTCTTCGAGGTGGTGAGCAGCCCCGACCACCTCAAGGAGTGGTGGCCGGACGACGCCCGGTACGAGCCGGCGCCCGGGGCGGCGGGGGAGATCGTCTTCGGTGACCGCGACGCCGGCGGGGCGGTGGTGTCGTTCACCGTCGTCGACGTGCGGCCGCCGCGGACGTTCTCGTTCCGCTGGACGCATCCGGCCGGCGAGGTGGCGGCCGAGGGCAACTCGCTGCTGGTCACCTTCGACCTGACCCCCTCAGGCGGCGGGACGCTGCTCAAGATGACCGAGTCCGGCTTCCGCGAGATGGGCTGGGAGGTCGCCGTCTTGGAGCAGCAGTACCGGGAGCACGTCACCGGCTGGGACTTCTACCTGCCGCGGCTGGTGTCGTACGTCGCGACGCTTCGGGTGCGGCCGTGAGCGCCACGGCGGCCGAGACCGTGGACGACGACCTCTGGTCGGCGATCGGAGACCCGACCCGGCGCCGGATGCTCGACCTGCTGCTCATCGAGGGCGACGGCACCGCGACCTCGCTGGCCCAGCGGCTCCCGGTCACCCGTCAGGCGGTGGCCAAGCACCTCGGTGTTCTCGACCGGGCCGGCCTGGTCCGGGGGACGCCGGCGGGCCGGGAGAAGCGGTATCGGGTGGACGACGCCCAGCTCGCCCGCGCGGTGGCCCAGCTGTCGTCTGTCGGCGCGGCGTGGGACGCCCGGCTGCAGCGGATCAAGCGGATCGCCGAGGCGATCCAGCGCACCCAACAGGACTGACGAGACCAAGGAGAGCCGAAGATGGCAGACATCCTGCACAGGATCGGGGTCAAGACCCCGTCGCCGGAGAAGGTGTACGACGCGCTGACGACCGTCGAGGGCCTCGCCGGCTGGTGGACCGACGACACGAAGGGGAGCGGCGACGTCGGCGGCGTGCTCGAGTTCCGGTTCCTGCCCGGCGGCTTCGACATGGAGGTCGTCGAGCTGTGTCCGTCCGAGCGGGTGGCGTGGCGGGTGGCCGACGGCCCCGAGGAATGGATCGGGACGACGATCGACTGGCACCTCCGCCAGGACGGCGACTACACGATCGTGCTGTTCACGCACCGGGGCTGGAAGGAGCCCGTGGAGTTCATGCACCACTGCAGCACCAAGTGGGCCACGTTCCTGATGAGCCTGAAGTCCCTGGTGGAGACCGGCGAGGGCGCGCCGGCGCCCCGGGACGTGCAGATCAGCGACTGGCACTGAGCCGTCCACGGGTGGCCGGCGGGAGTCAGAGCGGGATCCACTCGGTGGCGACGGTGACCTCGTCCAGCAGCGACGGGATCGGCTCGACCCCGATGCCCGGGCCGGTGGGCACGGTCAGATGCCCGTCCTCGAGCTCGAAGGGCGGTGTGATGTCGGTGCTGTAGTAGCGACGGGAGCCGGAGGTGTCGCCGGGCAGGGTGAAGCCGGGCAACGCGGCCAGCGCGACGTTGGCCGCCCGGCCGATCCCGGTCTCCAGCATGCCGCCGCACCAGACCGCCACGCCGTGGGCGCGGCACAGGTCGTGGATGCGCCGGGCTTCGAGATAGCCGCCCACCCGCCCCGGCTTGATGTTGACGACCGAGCAGGCGCCGAGGGAGATGGCCGCCGCCGCGTGCTCGGCGGACTCGATCGACTCGTCCAGGCACACCGGGGTGCTGATCGCGGCGGCCAGCCGGGCGTGCTGGACCATGTCGTCGTCGGCCAGCGGCTGCTCGATGAGCAGCAGGCCGAACTCGTCCAGCCGCGCCAGGTGCGGGGCGTCGGCAAGGGTGTAGGCGGCGTTCGCGTCGACCTGCAGCGGCAGCTCGGGCCCGAAACGCTCGCGCACGGCGCGTACGGGCTCCAGATCCCAGCCGGGCTGGATCTTGAGCTTGATGCGGACGTAGCCCTCGTCCACGTAGCCGGCGACGGCGTCGAGCAGTTCGGGGACGGAGTTCATGATGCCGACCGAGACCCCGGCGGCCACCCGGCTCCTCGTGGCGCCGAGGAAGCCGGCGAGCGACTGCCCGGTGGCACGCAGGTGGGCGTCCAGCACGGCCGTCTCCAGCGCGGCCTTGGCCATGCGGTGCCCCTTGATCGGGCGCAGCGCCTCGTTGACGGCGTACGGGCCGGGGTGCGAGGGCAGCGCGGGGATCAGGAAGCGGCGCAGCACGTCGGCCGCGCCTTCGGCGTACTCGGAGGAGTAGAGCGGCTGGGTCATCGCCACGCACTCGCCCCAGCCCTCGGCGTCGGGCGTGACGACGCGCAGCAGCAGCACGTCACGCCGCGTCTCGGTGCCGAAGGACGTGCGGAACGGCGCGACCAGCGGCATCGCGATCCGCCGCAGCTCGATACCAGTGATCTTGATGCCCGTGTTTGTCATATCCGTGTTTGTCATATCCGTGGTTTTCATCCCCGTGGTTTTCATCCCCGTGGTTTCCATCACAGCGTGCGGCGTTCGCCGCCTCTCCCTTCGTCGCGGGCGCCCCGGCGGACGACGTAGCGGGACCTGTCGTGGAATCCGGTGACCCGCGCGCCGTCGCGCAGCAGGCCGCCGAGCACCTCGCGCAGGGCCAGCCGCCAGGCCCGGGCCGCGGCCGGATCCGTCACGCGCAGGGTCTCGATGTCCCCGGGCACGGCGACCAGCACCGTCTCGGCGTCGGTGCGGCCCCGCACGGGCCGGCCGCCGTCGTCGTCCAGTCCCGTGACCGCGTCCGGCGGGATCTCCACCGGGGGCGGCTCACGCCGTACGGCGGCGAGCACGGGCGGTGAGGTCAGGCACCAGACGGCGAGCACCCGGTCGGACTCGTCCCCGGCGTTGATCGCGTCGCCCATGCTGCCGTAGAAGGCCGGCAGGTACTCCTCGGGCCGGGCGCCGAGCTTGGCGAGGTTGAAGTGGGCGTTGCGGCGCACCAGCGGATCGTACGTCCAGGTGATCGTCTCCAGGCCCCGGTCGAGCGCCCACTTCCGCTGGTGCAGCTTCAGCGCGAAGCCGACGCCCCGGCCGGTGAGGGTCCCGGTGATGTGGGAGTGCAGCGCCCGCCGCGGCGGGGCCGCGACGAACCCGACCGACGCGCCGACCAGCCGGTCGTGCAGGTAGGCCCCCGCGACGTAGTTGCCGGCGTGCGAGAGCGCACGCAGCATCTCCACCGTGACCGGCGCACCGCCGGGATCCGGCCGCCAGATGCCGCCGAACAGGCGGCAGACCTCCTCGAACTCCTCGATGGCGTGCAACTCGCGCAGACGCGGCTCCCGCAGGTCCGGGTCGTCGGGGCCGCTCATCCGCGCACCGCCTCGACCAGGCCCGCCAGCAGCGTCGTACGGCCCGGCATCTCGGCCACGACCACGTGCTCGTCGTCGGCGTGCGCACCGCCGCCGACCGCGCCCAGCCCGTCCAAGGTGGGGCAGCCGGCCCCGGCGGTGAGGTTGCCGTCCGACGCGCCTCCGACGGCCGCGCCCGTGAGGGGAGCGAGCCCGAGGCCGGCGGCGACCCGCTGGGCGAGCGCGAACAGGCCGGCCGACGAGGCCGGTTCGAGCGGCGGGCGGTTCGGGCCGCCGAGAACCTCCAGGCGGGTGCCGGGCGTCCGGGGTGACAGCGCCCGCATCAGCGCGTCCACGCGGAGCTGGGCCGCGACGGTCGGCAGGCGGACGTCCACGGCCAGGCGGGCCAGTGCGGGCACGGTGTTCATGGTGGTGCCGCCGGACAGCAACGTGGGCGTGACCGTCGTTCCGTCCAGGGGCCCGTCCGGGCCGTCCGCGGCCGCCATCGCGGCGACGGCGAGGATCTGGTGGGCGAGCTCGACTCCGGCGTTGGCCCCCTTGCCGGGGTCGAGGCCCGCGTGGGCGGCCCGGCCGTGCACCACGATCTCGTACGCCGAGATGCCCTTGCGCGCGGTCTTCAGCGCGCCGCCCTCGGCGCTCGCCTCCAGCACGAAGGCGGCGGCGCAGCCGCGCGCCGACTCCTCGACCAGGGCGCGGGAGGACGGCGACCCGACCTCCTCGTCCCCGGTGACCAGCACGCACACGCCGTCGGGCGAGGGCAGCGCGGCCAGCGCGTGGAACATCTGCACCAGCCCGGCCTTCATGTCGAACACTCCGGGCCCCCGCGCGATCCCGCCGCTGACCGACCACGGCCACGTACGGAGGGAGCCGATCGGCCAGACCGTGTCATGGTGACCGAGCAGCAGCACGCGCGGCTCGCCGAAGCTCCACCGCAGGTGCGTCACCCCGTCGATCACGATCGTCTCGGGAGGCACGCCGAGCAGGCGGCGCCCCTGGCCGGCGACAACGGCGGCGCTGCGGGCCACCGCCTCGTGGTCGGCGGAGAACGACTCGCAGCAGACGAGCTCCTCCAGGTCCGCGAGCATGGCAGCGGCGTTCACAGCCGTCGTCACCGGGGCCTGCCCAGCTCGGCCCGGAACAGCCGCCGCACGTTGCCACCGAGGATCTTCAGGATGTCGTCGCCGGGCAGGCCGCGCCGCAGCAGGGCCTCGGTGACCAGGGGCAGCCCGCGTGGCCCGTCCAGCCCGGGCAGGGCGGCGCCGGGGTCGATCCCGTCGAAGCCGAAGTCCTCACAGCACGGGGGAGTGACGTCGTGCAGCACCTCGCGGACGAAGTCGGGCCCCAGTCCCACGTGGTCGATCCCGGCGACCTCCGCGACGTGTTCGATGTGGTCCACCAGCCGGTCCACGGTGTGGTCGGCGGGGTCCTCGGCGAGGAAGACGGGGAAGAAGTTGACGCAGACGACCCCGCCGGTGGCGGCGACGCCGCGGATCTGGTCGTCGGTGAGGTTGCGGTGGTGGTCGCGCAGGGCGCGCGCGGACGAGTGCGTCGCCATCACCGGGCGGCCGGCCAGCTCCAGCACGTGCTCGACCCCGCGTGCGCCCAGGTGGGAGACATCGAAGATCATGCCGAGTCGCTCCATCTCGCGTACGGCCGCCACCCCGGCATGGGTCAGCCGGCCACCGGTGGCGTCCTCGCCGCTGCCGTCCGCCAGCGGCGTGCGCCCCCAGTGGGCGATCGAGGCGACCCGTACGCCGAGCCGGTGCAGGGTGGGCAGCAACTCGACGGAGGAGTCCAGGCCGGGCATGCTCTCCAGCGCCAGGACCAGGGCGATCACGCCGTCGTCGAGCGCCCGGTCGACCTGCGCACCGTCCAGGCACAGCCGTACGGCGTCCGCGTTGCCCTCGGCCAGGGTGTGCGCGCACTCGATCATGCGAAGGGTCTGGCGCAGCGCGCCCTCCGGGCGGTAGCGGTCGTCGACGAAGACCGGCAGCACCTGGAGGTCGACTCCGCCGTCCCGCAACTGGGGCAGCCACCGTTCCCGGAAGAACTCCGCCCACCGGGCCGGCGGGCGTTCGGCGACCGCCATCAGCAGGTCGTTGTGTGTGTCCGCGACGACCGCGCGGTGGTGGAGGCGCTGGTGGGGATGCTGATGGAGTTCGACTGACACGCCGCTGACGGTACGGCAGGGAGGGAGCGGGTTGGTTCGTGCGGTCTCACCAAAGACCGGCGTGATGTTCGTCCGCTCGCACGAAGACCTCACATTACTTTGTAAAGGCAGTCTGCTGAATAAGCTGACCTCGTGGCAGCGCCGTACCGGACGATCAGGGGCATCGTCGAGCACGAGATCGAGATCCGCCGTTCGCGCTTCGTCTGCGCGCTCGCCCCCGCGGCCACGGAGGAGGCCGCGCGGGAGTTCGTCGCCGAGCGCAGGCGGCTCTACGCCGACGCGACCCACAACTGCTCGGCGTACGTCGTCGGCGAGAGCGTGCGCAGGGCGGACGACGACGGGGAGCCCGGCGGCACGGCCGGCACGCCGATGCTGGAGATGCTCACCCGGCGCGGCTTCGCCGACGTGGCCGCCGTCGTCACCCGCTACTTCGGCGGGGTGCTGCTGGGCGCGGGCGGCCTCGCGCGGGCGTACGGCGGCGCGGTGGGGGAGACGCTCGACCGGGCGGAGGTGGTCGAGATGGTCCCCGCGGCGGTCGTGACCGTGTCGGTCGGCCATGCCCAGGCCGGGAGGCTGGAAAGCGACCTGCGCGCCTCGCCGTACGCGCTGCGCGGTGTGGACTACGGCGCGCGGGTCGCCTTCGAGGTGGCGGTGGCCGAGGACCGGCTGCCCGTCTTCGAGGAGTGGATCGCGGCGGTCACCGCCGGGCGGGCCGTGACCACGCTCGGCGGCACCGTCCACCTCGCCCGCTGAGCCGGCCGCCATGCAAGAAGAAGGCTCAATGAACCGGATATAACGGAAGTGCCGGTTGGCGATACCCCTGCGAACCGCGTTCCGTCGAGAGACGTACTGCCCAGGGACCGTCTACCCCAGCCTGTACAGCCAGTACGACACGCTCTGCAGAGCCCCCGGCGGCCGATAGGCCTCCACCGTCGCGCCCTCGTATCCGTAGGTCGTTGAGACCGTGCTCGTGCTCCCTGTCTCGTAGTCCTCGTACTTCTCTTCGTAGTCCTTGGTGATGAACATCTGGCTGGTGTCGTAGACGCTTTCCACGATCACCCGCCCGAGTCCGAACACGCTGACAAGGTCCTGCCGGAACAACTCCAGGCGAGCCTTGCATCCGGTGCACGGCCCGATGTTGCCGACCACCACGACCCGGACGTGGGCGCCATGAGGGAACGAGGAATGAAGCCCCTCGATCCAGTCCCAGGCTTCCTGCAGGACCGCGACCTCGCTGTCCTGCTTGGACATGCGCGCCTGCGCCTTGTCGACGCGTCCCTGGTAGCCGCGGCTGGCGTCTTTGGTCTCCGCCAGGGAGTAGCGCGCCGTCCCCCCGGAACGTGCTCCCGCGATCGGGGTCTTGTAGCTGTGCGCCTCGTCGAAGGAGAGGTCTCCGTTGACCATCACCAGCGCCCGGGAGAACAGGCCCGCGCCCTTGGTATGGATCTCGGCCAGCGACTGTGTGATTTGTGGTGCCGCGGGGTCTGAGGTGAGGGCTTCGGGGGGTGTCGCGGTCATCGTGGTCCTCCTTGGCCAGGGAGAAGAACCTCAGCCTCTCATCCGGAAGGGGGCTGTCAAGCAAGTCAGTGTCGGGCCTCCACCCGGGTGGCCCGCCGCCGCACCCTGAAGCTCAGGGCAACGTGGCCCTGGAGACAGGCGTTCCTCACATGCTGGGCGCGACTATGCGCGCTGCCGGAACCCACATGACCACAGCGAACAGTCTCATCAATCGCGGCACCCGCCTTCCAGGGGGCGGTTGCGGATCTACTCGCGTTCCATCCCCGACGGTGGTGTCGGCGTACGGCCCGGACATTTGTTCAAGACGCCGGCGCGCACCGGCGGCGACTGTAGGCCCATGACTATTTCCCTGGGGTTCGACGACCCTGCTGCTTCGACGACGCCGGCCTGCGGTCGCCGCACCGGCAGGCTGATGTGAACAGGGCGGCACGGCGCCGGCGGCGCCTCTTGATCGCCTCGGCTGTCCCTTTCGTCGCCGTCGGGTTGCTTCTCGTGAACGCGGAGGTGGTGACGCGGCAGAGCGCCGAGGCCAGTGGGAACCCGACCCTGCCCCTCAACGGCGGGAACATCTACGTGCGCCAGGACGGCCCCCCCGATGCGCCGGCACTCGTATTGATCCACGGACTCGCCGCGTCGACCCGCTCGTGGGACGCGCTCGTTCCGCTGCTGACCAAGACCCATCGCGTCATCCGAATCGACCTGCTCGGACACGGCAGGTCGGCCAAACCGGCCGGCGGTGGCTACGGGATGCCGGAGCAGGGACGCCGGGTCGGTGAGGCCATGGACCGGCTCGGGGTCAAGCGCGCCGTAGTGGTCGGCCATTCCACCGGCGGCGCGGTCGCCACCGCGCTCGCCGAGCAACGCCCCGACCTGGTGACCTCGCTCGTGCTCATCGACACCGCGCCCAGTCTGGACGCCTTCATCTCAAGCGGCTTCGTCGGCGGGCTCTTGTCCGACCCCGTCATCGGGCAGCTGCTGTGGCGGCTTCGGACCGACAGCCTGATCCGCCAGGCCGCGAGCACCGCGTTCAGCCGCCCCGGCTATCAGGTCCCGCAGGCGGTTGTGGACGACGCGCGCGGCATGACCTACCACGCCTTCATCGCGACATCGCAGGACGGCGACGACTATGTGAAGCAGCGCACGCTCCCCGATCGGCTGATTCCCCTCGGCAAGCCGCTGCTGGTGATCTTCGGCGAGGAAGACCGGAGATGGCGATCCTCCTCCGCCGCCGAATACCGCGCTGTTCCGGGCGCGAAAGTGGAGTTGCTGCCCGGTGTCGGGCACTCGCCCATCATGGAGGATCCGCCGCGGACCGCCGCGCTTCTTCTGGCCTTCACCGCGAGCCACACCACCCAGGCGCACTGAACGAGATGACGCTGAGGAGCCCGGCCGGACCGGCCCGCGGTGCGGGTGGATCCGGCCGGTGCGCTCCGCCGTACGTGTTACCCGACACACTTCGCCAAGACAAGGGAGATCGCGATGCCACACACCAGTTCGGACATTTACTGGGAGGAACACGGCCAGGGCCCTCTGACACTTGTCATGTTGCCAGGGTTCGGTGCCTCGGCTGATCTCATGACCGGAATCGCTCGGCACCTGAGCGGGTTCCGCGTCTTGATCTTCGACTTGCCCGGACACGGTCAGTCCGTACGGTCGCCGGCGGACGGGAGACTGTCCACGCTGGCCGCGACCCTGCACGACGCGATCAACGACGCGGGCGTCCACGACTACTGCCTCGCCGGATTTTCCCTCGGCGGTGCGATCGCGGTGCGTATCGCGCTCGACTACCCGGACGAGGTGCGCGCGCTGGTTGGTGTTGTGCCATGGAACGCTGCGGGGACGACTGCCGGGGACGAGGTGATCGCCGGCTTCGATGCCGCATACGGCGATGCCGAGGCCCTCGCGCAAGCAGTGGCGGCGATCTCCTTGGACCCGTCTAAGACCTCGGGTCTGACGCGAAGCATGCTGACCGTCACCGAACAGATGTGGCACGGCTGGCTGGCCGGCGGTGCGCTGACAAGCCAGGCCGACGAGCTGTCTGAGATACGCGTACCGAGCTGCTACATACTCGGCGGGAAGGACGTCGTCGTAGATCAAGCCAAGCAGCTGGACGACGTGCGGCGCATCCCCGGAAGCCGTGCGGTCCTGCTGAGCGACCTTGGACACCTGTGTGGTCTCGAGAGGCCCGACGTCGTCGCGAACGAGATCTCGAACTTCCTGGAGACGGAGATACGCGCCGATCCAGCCGAAAGTCGCTTCAGCACGTTGTGAATCTCCACCAGGGTGTTCGGATCGTCAGCCACTGTCGAGGACTCGGTTGAGCAGGTCGACCATCATTTTCGATTCCGAGGGGGAGAGGGCGCGCAGGAGTTCATTCTGGGCGTCGGCGATGAGGGCGCTGAGCCTCTCCAGATGGTCTTTCCCCGCGGGGGTGAGCGTGACGATATTGCGCCGGCCGTCGGCCGGGTCGGGACGCTGCTGCAGAAATCCTTGCTCGACCATCGCGTTGACCCCCGTCACCACATCGCTGCGATCGATTCCGGTGCATCTGCCCAGATCGGCTTGGCTGGATGGGCCGAACTCGTCGAGGGCCGACAGCATCGCGAACTGGCGTCGGGAACTCGTGCCGGCTAGCGCTCGGTCGGTCAGCCGGTTGGCCGCGATCGCCGCCTGATTGATCACCCAGCTCGGCAGGGCGCGCAGCCGGGCGGGTGTCGGGTGCGTTGTGCCGTCCACGTCACCAGGTTAACCGATTGTTGGTGGCACCACCAATTTCATGTATGGTTGGTGGCACCATCATTGGTGGCACCAACAGAAGTGGGAGTGCTGCCAGACCGCCACGTCACAAGGAGACTCGGATGACCGTGAACCCCGAATCGCGTCCCAGCCTCGGCCGCGCGTTAGGCGAGACCGCACGCCTGATCGGCAAGTTGCACCGTCGCGCCCTCGCGGACTTCGACTCGGACTTCCCCACCTGGATGCTCCTGACCCTGCTCTGGGAGGCGGATGTTCCATTGCCCCTTGACGAGGTGGCGAAGGAACTCAACCGCCGTCTGGACCTGGCCGAGCCGGACACCGTACGGGTGCTCGAGCGCGCCGCTGCGGCGGGCCACATCACGTACCAACCCGAAAACCCCTCCGCTGAAGCGGAACTCACCGAAGCCGGCAGGGACTACTTCACGGCCCTGTACGCGCATGCGCGCAAGGTCACAGATGCCGCCTTCGAGGGCATCGACGCAGCCGGGCTCGACACCGCTCTCACGGTGGTGCTGGCGGCCAAAGAACGCGCCGCCGCCGCACTCGGCTGACCAAACGACCACCCGACGCAACGAGGAAACGCTCTCATGTCACCTCCTTCTCGGTTCGCGCGAGCCTGTGCAATCGCCGCGCGAACCTCGCTCGCCCTCTTGGCGGCCGTTGCCGCGATCTTCGCCGTCGCGACGGCGGCGCCGTTCGGATCGACCACGGCATCGGCCGACACTGGCACGAACGCGGCGAAGTACTACGGCATGTGGAACTACGACCAACCCGATGCCGCCACTCTGAACAACATCGATGTGCTGGCCTGCCCCGACGGCGGCGGCCAGTGCGACCCGCAACTACCGCTGCCGCTGCAAGTTCCCCAGGTGGGCTGGGTGGTGTTCTCCCCCGGCCCCAACGGGACGGTCAACGGACACACCGATGGGGGCTGCACCTGGAATTTCCGCGTCCAGCGCACCGGACTGGAGTTGTCGTCCACGACCCAGCAGTGCACGAACCGGGCGGTCGGCTCCCCCGGCAACATCACGAAATGGTCCGTCCAGGTGAAGGGCAACCGTGAGACGGAGTCGATCGTGACCGTGAGCCATCAGCCCAACGGAGTGGATCTCATCGGCACCATGAAATCCGGCTCCCGCACCAAGGTGGTCGACGGCCGGCACAACGGCAAGTTCGTCCAGCGGTTCGTCGGCGACTACCGCTACGATCCGGCGGACTTCCACACCCTCACCAACGTCGTCTCCACCGACAAGGGCACGGTCTACCCGGAACAGGGCACGGTTCGATTCAGCGGCACGCACCATGATCGCGGCAAGATCAACGCGCACACGCCGGACGGCTGTGACTGGACGCTCGTCGTGCGCGGCAACACCGCCGAACTTGATCCCGACACGCAAACCTGCCACACCGCGAACGGCGACCGCTCACTGTATTACTGGGCGCTGGTCACCGACGACGGACAGCACATGAACGGCTTCCTCGCCGGATCCACCACCGCACCGGGCCAACCCCCGACCAACACCTTCCTGTACGTCGGCGCGCTGACCAGATCCGCCACCGATCCAGACGAAAAACCACGCCGTCCCGGGTGGTTCACCGCTCCCACGATGTCGGCGGGGCTGGGACACTAGGGCACCCCACGGCCCGGCATCAGGCCGGTCGGTCGGGGAGATCATCGATCGCGCGGGCTGACCACGGGAGCGGGCGATCAGGTCTGGCCGGCCGAATCTGGGCCGGTCAGACCTTCGCCGCGGACGGTGAACTCTCCCGCCAAGAGGCGGCGGTCGTCGGCCGTCAGCGGGTGGCGGACCTGCACCGGCGACGCATCAGGGAACGGGTTCACCTGCCGGGCAAGAAGGGGGTCGCCGAGCCCTGGATCCGCTGGTCAGCATTCGGGGTCGGCCAGCGTCGGAACGAGGTTCTGATGCCGGTCCCGGGCGCCGGCACGGCGGGGTGGTCCACGGCCACCGAGGAACCGATCAACGATCTACGGTTTGTCGAGGACTATGTCGCGCGTCGCTTGGGGGGCAAGGAAGGCGCACAACCGTGCAGCCTCGGTCAACAGCGCGTCGCAGTCCTCTCGGCACAGCTTCGTGAACGGCTGGATGCGCAGTGAGTGGTTCTGGATCTGCCAGGTGCCCTGCCACATGCCGTCGACCAGGAAGGTGCCGGCGGTCGCGCCGTTGCCCGGCGGGAGCGGCACCGGGCGGTTGCCGAGGATCACTCGGGTGCGGTCCTTATGTGACAGCAGCAGGTTGTCGTATTCAGGCAGGAACCGTGGCGGGGCAGGCATGTGCTCAGAAGGCCGGGGCGCCTCGGGCAGGTCGTACAGCGTCTGTCCCTCCTGTCCGCGGAACGTTCGCAACGGCAGCCGCTCCACCACCTCGCGCAGGCGGGTCAGCCCGGACCACACCTGGATGTCCGCGACATGCGCCGGACCAAACGCGCCGAGATAGCGCAGTACCAGCGCGTCCACCGGCACCGAACGCAGCGGCGCGCCCAGCCAGCTCTCCACCGGTGCCCATGCCGCAGGACCGTTCTTGCCCCAGACGCCCCGCGGTGGCACCTGGCACAGCGCGATGTGATGCGTCGCCGCGTACGCCAGCGCGTTCGGATCGGCGTCCGGCCAGCGTTCCGCAAGCAGCTTGCCGAGCTCGGCACGGGTGCGCGGCTGCTCCTCCAGCAGCTGCTTCGCCTGCCTGAGCAGCGCGTCCCGGTTCACTCCCTGGGTCCCGTGGCGAAAGTGCCCGCTGAACCGGGCGGCGTGCAGCGGATGGAACAGCGGACGCCAGTCCAGGCAGTCGCGCGCGCTGACGAGATGCACGGTGTTGCGCATCAGGTGCAGCCGCACCACCTGACGCTGCTCGGTCAGCGTCGAAAGCTCGTCCGCCGCGAAGTTCTGGAGACGGGTCCACAATCCTACGTACGGGGCCAGCGGTGCCTGGGACTGCATCCCGCCCAGGTGCTCGATCGCGTCGATCGCCAGTGTCGGCGCGCGTTCCAGCAGGTGCTGGCGAGCCAGCGTGGCCCGGTTGAGACCACGCCGGCTCAGCACATCGGTCACTTCAGTGGTCCGAAGAAGGCCTGCAGGTCCGCGGCCAGCTCGGCCGGGGCCTCCATCGCCGGGAAGTGCTTGCCGCGCTGGAACTCGGTCCAGTGCGCGTCGGCCGGCGCGGGGACCAGCTTTCGTACGGTGTCGTCCGCTCCGAAGACCGCAAACCCCTGCGGTACGGCCGACGGCGCACCCCAGTCCGAGGAGTGCGCCTGCTCGTACAGGGTGTGCGCGGCGGTGGCGCCGGAGCCGGTGAACCAGTACAGGCTGACCGTGGTGAGCAACTGGTCGCGGTCGACCGGCAGGTCGGTCCACTCGTGGAACTTCTCGGCGATCCAGGCGAGCTGCAGCAGCGGTGAGTCGACCAGACCGTAGCCGATGGTTTGCGGCCGGCTGTTCTGGATCGCCAGGTATCCGGAACCTTCCTTTGTGAATGCGTCCATCCGGCTCAGGATCAGCTTGTCGACCGGGTCGTTCTCGTCGAGCCGGTCGGCCATCCCTGGGATGAAGGTGGCGACGTTCGCGGCGGTCAGCGGATCGGTCACGACGTGTGCGCCGATGACATGCTCGCCGTCGAGGCCGGCGACCATGCCGGACACGCCTGCGCCGACGTCGCCGCCGTGCACGCCGTACCGCTCGTAGCCGAGCCGGCGCATCAGCTCAGCCCAGGCGCGTGCGGTGCGACCCATCGCCCAGCCCGTCCCGCCCAGCGGGGTCGAGAAGGCGTACCCGGGCAGGGACGGGGCGACGACATGGAAGGCCTGACCCGCTGCCGGGTTGACCAGCGGTTCGATCAGGTGCAGGAACTCGGCGACGGAGCCGGGGAAGCCGTGGGTGATCAGCAGCGGTTTGGCGCCGGGCTGGTCGGATTTGACGTGCAAGAAGTGGACGCGCTGGCCGTCGATCTCGGTGGTGAACTGTGGGTGTCGGTTGAGCTGCGCCTCTTGGGCGCGCCAGTCGTACTGCGTGCGCCAGTACTCGGCGAGTTCCTTCAGGTAGGCCGGCGGTACGCCGCGAGTCCACTCCGCGCCGGGCAGTTCGCCGGGCCAGCGGGCGTCGGCGAGCCGGTCGTGCAGGTAGTCGACGTCGGCTTGGGGGATCTCGACGCGGAAGGGCTGGAGGCCGTCGCTGATGGCGCTTCTCCTTGTCAACGGGGCCGGTACGGCCGGGCGTTCGATGAGAGCTCTTGTCCTCACGCGGAGAAGGCTAGGAACATTAACGGAAAGGATCGTTCCTAGATTGTCGTCAGGATCGAAGAATGTTGGAAACTTCGGCGCGGCTGCTGCGCCTGCTGTCCCTGTTGCAGGCTCAACGCGACTGGACCAGTACCGAGCTCGCCACCCGGCTCGGCGTCACCACCCGCACCATCCGAAATGACATCGGTCGGTTGCGCGGGCTGGGCTATCCGGTCGACGCGCGGCCGGGTGTGGCCGGCGGGTATCGGCTCGGCACGGGCCGTGCCCTACCGCCGCTGCTGCTGGACGACGAGGAGGCGGTAGCGGTCGCCGTCGGATTGCGTACCGCCGCGAACGGCTCGGTCGCGGGCATCGAGGAGACCTCGGTGCGTGCGCTGGCGAAGCTGCAGCAGGTGCTTCCCTCGCGGCTGCGCCACCAGATCAGCGCCCTCCAGTCGTACGCGCTGCCGATGCCGTCGCATGGCCCGCAGGTGGATCCGGACGTGCTGACCGTGATCGCGAGCGCGTGCCGGGACCATGAGCGGCTCCGGTTTGACTATCGGGCGCATTCCGGCGCGGCCGGCCGGCGCTCGGTCGAGCCGTACCGCCTGGTGAACGACCGGCGGCGCTGGTACCTGGTGGCCTGGGACCTGGACCGGGACGCCTGGCGTACCTTCCGGGTCGACCGGATCGAGCCGCGGACGCCGACAGGGCCGCGCTTCACGCCCCGTGCGCTACCGCCCGACCAGGAGATCGCGGCGCAGGTGGCACGCGGAGTCGGCGAGGCGACCTGGCGGTACCGGGCACGGGTGATCGTGCACGCGCCCGCGTCATACGTGCGGGGCCGGCTGCCGATCCCCATGGAGGTGCAGTCCCTAGGCGAAGACCAGTGCGCGTTCGAGCCAGGCTCGGACCATCCGGAGATGCTCGCCCTCTATCTGGGCATGCTGGACGCGGACTTCACGATCGTGGACTCGCCGGAACTGGTCGACACGCTGCACAACCTGACGAAGCGCTATCAGCGCGCGATCGACGCCAGCCGGCAAACATCTGCCTGCTCCGCGCACAGAAGCCGCCATCACCAGCAGCACGAGTCTCCACCGGAATCCGGACAGAGTTGATCTTGTCCGCACTCCCGGCGCCCACAACCAGCCCAGGCCGCCGGCCATCACCTGGCCAGCCGCCTGTCGCCGGGGTCTGTGCGTCGGTCGGCGCGAGGCGGCTCTCGGTATAACGCGGAGAAGGAGCTGTGATGGCGAAGCGGCTCGGCCCGAATCCGACGTTTTCTTTGGTTTGTCGGGTATCCGGCACGGGCCGGTTTTTGAGGATTGAGCCGGCTGCGGCACTCGAGGAGCATGATCGCATGACCGATCAGTTGAACACGGCCAGATGGGCGGGGCTTGTCAGCCGTCCCGACTTCGCCGAGTACGCGGAGAAGTACCGCGACTTCTTCGTGATGCGCCGCCGCGACGGCATCCTTGAGCTCCGCATGCACACCGACGGCGACTCGTACGTCCAGACGCTTGCCAGCCACAACGCCTGGGGGCAGGCATGGCTGGAGGTCGGTAACGACCCGGAGAACGAGGTGCTCATCCTCACGGGTACCGGCGACTACTGGCTGGACGCGCGGCGCAGCGCCGACGGGCATTTCGATCGGACGGTTGACGACATCGCCAAGATGTACGAGGACGCGGCGAAGCTGTTGCAGAACTTCGTCTTCGGCGTCGACGTCCCGACGATCGCCGCGGTCAACGGGCCCGGACCGCACACCGAGATCGCGCTCGCCTGTGACATCACGATCTGCACCGAGGACGCACGCTTCTTCGACCCGCATTTCCTGGTGTCGACCGCGCCGGGTGATGGGCAAAGCCTCACGTTCCAGGAACTGATGGGCACCAAGCGAGCCGCGTACCACATCTACACCGGCCAGGCGGTGGATGCGCGGCAGGCACTCGAGTACGGCATGGTGTCGGAGATCGTGCCGCGCGAGCGCCTGGTGGACCGGGCGTGGGAGCTCGCTGACATGATCATGCGACGTCCGCGTGGCGCCCGCCGGATGACGCACGCCATCGTCAGCCGACCGTGGAAGCAGCGGGTCGTCAATGACTTCCCATTCCAGCTGCAGAGCCAGGCTGCGGCCCTGTTCCTCGACGGGCCGCGGGCGGGCCGCCCACCGGTTGGGGAGGAGCTTCGATGGTGAGCTCGCCGGTGGACGGGCATGGTGCGCGCGGAACCGCGAGGTGGCGGCGTTGAGCGGCATCCTGTACGCCGCCCGCAGGCGGGCATGGTGCCGAACGGCGAGCGGCTCATGACCGCAGAAGTACCCGGGTCACCCTGACGCCGGCCTCAGCCCGCACAACACCGCTCTGGTCACCTCGTCGGCCACATGGTCGGGTGAGGTGTCCGACAACCCGTTCTCCCGCCACCAGCAAACCGCGCCAACGATCGTCGAGCCGACGATGTGCGCCGTCACGGCCGACTCGTACGCGAGCCGTTCGAGGAGCAAGCGAGACACCTCGGTGCGCACCGCGCGCTGGATCAGCGGGCGCAGAACGTCGATGTTCCGCCGGCAGCCGTCCGCCCGGCTGGAATCCTCCCACAGCAGCACCGCCAGGGCGTGGACGAGGTCGGCGACCGGCGCAGGCGCAGCCGGAAGCCTGGTGGCGAACCGGTGCCGGATCTCATCGCGCACCATCGCCTCGGCGAACGCGTACTTGTCGGCGTAGTGCGCGTAGAAGGTGGCTCGGTTGACGTCTGCGCGCTCGGTGATGTCGCGCACCCGGGCTGCGCCGAAGCCCTTTTCGCGGATGACCTCTATGGCCGCCTGGCGCAGCAGCGATCGCGTCCGCCGGACCCGCCGGTCCGTGGTCATGCGAGCGTCTCCGAGTCGCCAACCAGCGCGACGACGCGGTCGCGGATCGCGGTGACGTTCCCGATGAGGCGGCCGGCGAGGGGCACGCGGGTGACGCGTAGCGTCGTCGCGCAGCGGCTCGGCACCGGCCGCCCGCCGGGCCCGTTCGGCACCCGCTGGTCGAACAGGGACGCGAACATTGCCAGATCAATGAGCGTGGAGCCGGCGTCGAGCAACAGCCGATGCCGCCGCGGATCCGGCGCGGCCCGTTGTCGCCGTATCAGGCCGGAGTGCACAGCGCGTCGAGGAAACTCGCGCTCTCCGCACCAGCGCATCGCCCGCCAGGTCACACCGCCCCCATGATGACTCCGCATTCATTCGAAATGGTCCAAGCAGCCCGTGCCGCCCTCCCGGTCGAAGACCTGCACGCCTTCGACCGGCAATACCGCGAGGCCCTGCAAAAAGCGGGGACGACCTGGGCTTTTCCTCCTGCGACTACACCTGGCCCCGGCCGAGTGGCCTGTGAGCCCGCCCTCGGCGCTCACCCTTCCAGGGCGTACCGCATCACGCGGAGCTTGGCCTGCGCCTCGGCGAGTTCGGCGGCGGGGTCCGATTCGGCCATGATGCCGCAGCCGGCGAACAGCCGGGCGCGCCTGCCCGAGACGTACGCGCAGCGCAGCGCGATGCCCCACTCGCCGTCGCCGCGCGAGTCGATCCAGCCGACCGGCCCGGCGTAGCCCGCGCGGTCCATGCCCTCCAGCTCACGGATGACGCCGAGCGCGGCGCCGGTGGGCGTCCCGCCGACGGCGGCGGTGGGGTGCATGGCCGCCACCACGTCGAGCACCGACGCGCCGTCGGACAGCCGCCCGGTGACCCGGCTGGCCAGATGCTGCACGTTGGGCAGCACCAGGAGCTCGGGTTCGTCGGGGACGTGCAGCGCCGAGCACAGCGGGGCGAGGGCCTCCCTGACCGAGGCGACCGCGCAGGCGTGCTCGTGACGGTCCTTCTGCGAGGCGTACAGCGCGGCGCCGCGGGCGGCGTCGTCGGCCGGGCCGCCGCCCCGCGCCGTCGTGCCCGCGAGCACCAGCGACTCCACCGCCTGGCCGGTGTGCCGCACCAGCAGTTCCGGCGTCGCGCCGACCAGCCCGTCCACGGAGAACGTGTAGCACTCGGGGTAGCGCTCGGCCAGCCGTCCCAGCAGCACGCGGGGGTCGATGTCCCGCTCGGCGACGGCCGTCAGGTCGCGGGCGAGCACGACCTTGTCCAGCCTGCCGTCCTTGATCCGCCGTACGGCCCGCGCGACCCGGTGCTCCCACTGGGCCGCCGTCAGCGAGCCGTCGGCGTACCGGATGCGGCCGGGTTCCCTCGGCGGGGTGACCAGGTCGAAGGCGCTGTCGCCGATCGTGGTGAGCCAGGCGCGGCCGCCCCGCCGGGCGAGCACCACGCGGGGGACGACCAGCACGGTCCCCTGGGCGTCGCCGTCGAAGGTGAAGGAGCCGAAGGCGACCGGTCCCGAGCCCGGCACGCCGACCTGGTCCTCGATGAGCGCTCCCGCGAACAGCGAGGAGAGCCAGCCGCGCGCCCAGTCGAAGCGGCCGGGGCCGGGCGGCACCGCGGCGCGTGCCGCCTCCCCCCAGCCCACGAGTCCCTCACCGTGTCTGATCCAGGCGTACGGCGCGGCGTCGGGCAGACGCGCCAGCAGATCGTCAGGGTCGCTCACCGCGACCGTGCGAACCACGAGGGGCCGGATAAGAGCGACACTCACCCGACTCACTCTACGCAGGATCTGAACATGTTCGACAAGAGACCCCCCTTGCGGTCGTGGGCTCCCTCTGTCAAGCCGCGATAGGAACTTGGTCATGGAAGGCTCGCCTTCCCTGGTGGCGATAGAGCGCACCTCCACGCGATCCCTACCTTTGATCTCCCGGAGGTGCCCATGATCAAGAAGATCACGCCAGTCCTGGCCGCGGCCGTCCTGCTCGTGCCGACCGGCGCCCACGCCCGTACGACGCCCGCCGTGATGGCGGCGCTGGGCGACTCGATCAGCGCGGGTTTCAACGCCTGCGGCTGGTATGTCGCCTGCACGTCGCGCTCGTGGTCCGCGGGCGACTCGCCGTCGGTGAACAGCCACTATCTGCGCCTGCTCGCCATGGGGAGCGCGATCAAAGGGCACAACCTGAACTTCGCCGTCCCGGGGGCCACCAGCGCCGACCTGGCCGGGCAGGCGCGGCAGGCCGTCCAGGCCGGGGCCGGCTACGTCACCGTCCTGATCGGCGCGCAGGACGCCTGCGTGGGCTCCGAGAAGGAGATGACCCCCGTGGCCGCGTTCCGGCGCAACATCGACACGGCCTTCGACGTGCTGCGGCCCACCGGCGCGCGGGTCTACGTCGCGAGCATCCCGGACGTCAAGCGCCTGTGGCGGGTCGGCAAGGACAACGGATGGGCGCGCGTCTTCTGGGGGATCGGCCACATCTGCCAGTCGATGCTGGCCAACCCGAAATCCACCGCGAAGAAGGACGAGGCCAGGCGCGACCGGGTGCGCGAGCGGGTGATGGACTACAACGAGCAGCTCGGGCAGGCATGCGAGAGCTACGGCTCGGGCTGCCGCTACGACGGGGGCGCGGTCTTCTCCTATCCCTTCGCCCTGAAGCAGGTGAGCGGGTGGGACTACTTCCACCCCAACGCCGACGGGCAGAAGGCCCTCGCCAAGATCACCTTCGACGCGGGCTTCTTCTCCGACGTCGAGCCCTGATCGGGCTCACTTCACCCCGCGGGGCGGAGGCGGTCGAGTGTCTGCTCCAGTTCCTCCTGCAGCACGCGGCCCGCGCCGTCGGCGTCACCGCGCTCGACGGCGCCGACGAACGCCGCGTGGGCGTCGTCTCCCGGGTTCGGGTCGCCCGCCCGCAGGTCGAGCAGGTCCACCAGGGCGACCAGGCCCTCGCGCAGCCGGGGGACGAACTCGGCGAACAGGTCTGTCAGCACCGGGTTGTGCGCGGCGGCGACGACGGCCGCGTGCAAGGCGATGTCGGCGTCGACGAAGGCGGCGTCACTCTCCCGCGCGGCGGCCCGCCGGGCCTCCAGCGCCGCGTGCAGCGCCGTCACGTCGTCAGGCGTACGGCGCCGCGCCGCCAGCCGGGCGGCCTGCACCTCGACCAGCATGCGCACCTCGTAGACGTCGGCCACGGCGGCACGGCGCAGGCGGGCCGTCCAGTCCTCGGCGGGACTGGTGGCGATGACGAAGACCCCGGCACCCTGTCGCGCCTGCACCAGACCGGCTCCGGCCAGCGCGCGCAGGGCCTCGCGGACGGTGGAACGGCCCACACCCAGGGTCTTGGCCAGCGTCGTCTCGCCGGGCAGCCGGGTGCCGACCGGCCAGCGGCCCTCCGCGATCTGCTCGCGCAGGCTCTCGACGGCCTGGTCGACGAGAGGGCTGCGGTGGAGTGCGCCGAGCGCCATCGACTTTCACCTCTCAGGTTGTCTGAGGAGTTGTTCTGTGGTTAGTCTAACCGCCATGTCGCACTGGTCCTTCGGCCGTATTTCCGGCCTGCTTCTCGGCCGCCGCGGCGGGGTTTGATCCGAGACCGGCGCCCCGCCGCGGGGTGCCGTGCCGCCGGTCGCCGGCAGACCGACCAAAGGATCACCTTCGTGACCACCGCCTCCACTCCCGT
This sequence comes from Microbispora sp. NBRC 16548, assembly GCF_030268985.1. Taxonomy (NCBI): domain Bacteria; kingdom Bacillati; phylum Actinomycetota; class Actinomycetes; order Streptosporangiales; family Streptosporangiaceae; genus Microbispora; species Microbispora sp. NBRC 16548. The sequence goes on along the minus strand of NZ_BSSF01000014.1, from coordinate 50,432 downwards.
CCCCGCGATCCGCACACCTTTCCCCACGCTTCGCACCCCGGACGGCCCGGTGCCCGCCGATGCTCCCGCCTGGAATCCTCAGCGAGGCAGCGCGATGCCGTACCACCGCTACCGGCCCGTCCACGAGCGGGTCGAGATTCCCGAGATCCGGCGCGCATGGCCGGGGCACAGGATCGAGCGGGCCCCACTGTGGGTGCCCGTGGACCTGCGCGACGGCAACCAGGCGCTCGCCGAGCCGATGGACACGCCGCGCAAGCGCCGTATGTTCGACCTCCTCGTCGCGATGGGGTTCAAGGAGATCGAGGTCGGCTACCCGTCGTCGAGCCGGACCGACTTCGACTTCGTCCGTCACCTGGCGGTACGCGGCGCGGTGCCGGACGACGTGACCCCCGTGGTGTTCACGGCGGCCCGCCGCGACCTCATCGAGCAGACCTTCGCCTCCATCCAGGGCATGCCGCGCGCGGTGGTGCACCTGTACACCGCGACCGCGCCGGTCTGGCGCGACGTCGTGCTCGGACAGGACCGGGCCGGCCTGCACGCGCTCATCCGGGAGGCCGCCGAGCACGTCGCGCGGCTCTCCGACGCCATGCCGGAGACGGCGGTGCGGTTCGAGTTCTCCCCTGAGGTGTTCAACTGCACCGAGCCCGACTACGTCCTGGAGGTCTGCAACGGCCTCACCCGGTTGTGGGACGCCTCGCCCGACCGGCCGGTGATCCACAACCTGCCCGCCACCGTCGAGATCGCCACGCCGAACCTGTACGCCGACCAGATCGAGTACATGCACCGCCACCTCGAACGGCGTGACGCGGTCATCCTCTCGGTCCACCCGCACAACGACAGGGGCACGGGGGTGGCCTGCGCGGAGCTCGCCGTACTGGCCGGGGCGCAACGCGTCGAGGGCTGCCTGTTCGGCAACGGCGAGCGCACCGGGAACGTCGACCTCGTCACCCTCGCGCTGAACCTGTACGCGCAGGGCGTCGACCCGATGGTGGACTTCTCCGACATCGACGTCGTCCGGCGGACCGTCGAGGAGTGCAACCGCCTGCCGGTCCACGTACGGCATCCGTACGGGGGAGACCTGGTCTACACGGCCTTCTCCGGCACCCACCAGGACGCGATCAGCAAGGGCCTCGCCCACCACGAGCGCGCGGCGGCCGAGCGGGGCGTGCCGGTGGGGGAGGCGCCCTGGTCGGTGCCCTACCTGCCGATCGACCCGGCCGACGTCGGCCGCACGTACGAGGCGGTCATCCGGGTCAACAGCCAGTCGGGCAAGGGCGGCATCGCCCACCTCCTCCAGACGCACCACGGGCTCGACCTGCCGAAGGCGCTGCGCGCCGAGTTCTCCCGCGTCGTGCAGGACGCGACGGACCGCAGTGGGCGGGAGGCCACACCGAAGGACCTGCTCCAGTTGTTCCGCGCCGCGTACATGGCGGAGGACGGGCCGGTCACGCTGTCGTCGTGGGCCGCCGGCGGCGACGGCTTCCACTGCCTGGTACGGCGGGACGGGTGCGAAAGCGAGGGCACCGGCGCCGAACCGGCGGCGGCCCTCGCCGCGGCGCTGGAGGCGTCCGGAATCGCGGTGGAGGTGCTCTGGCAGGGCGGGCATCCGGCGGAGGGCGGCGCCGTCGCCTACGCCCGATGCCGCGTCGGCGACACCCCCGCGTGGGGAGCGGGTGAGGACGCCGACGCCGTGACGGCGTCCGCCCGGGCGGTGCTCGCCGCCGTCAACCGCGCCCTGGCCGGGCAGCGGGGTGACCGCTCGCAGGGGTAGCCGGGCGATCTGCTCGCCCTCGGCTGCCTTGCTCGCCTGCCTCGGTGGGAGGCGAGCAAGGCAGCCGAGCCTGATGCCCACGTAGTGGAGCGTGACGCAGTCTTCAGCGGTGTGTGCACACCAGCCGACTGGCTCGTCTGCCCTATTTGGGCGCCTCTGTGCCATAAGGGCCGCGCCGCTTCATCCAGGCGCCGATCGGGGCGACGGAGTACATCGGGGCCGATGAGGGTGTGGCTCACAGCTCACGGCGTCTCTTCTGGGCTTTCCAGCTCCTTCAATAGCCGGATCATCGCTGTACGGATGTTCGCTTCGGTCTGCGCTCGTTTCTCGGGATGGTCCTCCCAGGCCGATTGCAGGCTGAGGAACCTCAACATGGTCTCTGTCCGGGGCGGCCAGGACTCGGAGACGTAGCAGGACTGCCAGTAGATTTCATGGGTAGCCGCATGGAGGGGCATCTCCCCTTGAAGCGCCCGCCGAGCGGCCATCGCCATCGTCCGACGACGCGCCTCCTCCACGTCCGGGACCGGCGAGCCCAGTTCCTCCATGGCGAGGTAGAAAAGATCGCGCGCTTCACGAACCTCATGCGAGAACAGGCCTGCCAGTTCGCGCAGCGCCGGCGAGTCCACCCCGCGTGCCAGTGCTTCGGCCGCGAGCATCGGCAGCTCGTCGGAGAGCATGTCCTTCAGGACGAGGCGGACCGCGGCCTCTTCCAGTCGTTCCACGCCGTCACCTTACGATTGCGCAGCCGTCGGTCCGTACGGCTCCGGTCGACGATCCCCCGCACCGGCTCCGGTAACGGCGAAATGCCATCTCGGCGGGGGTGCCCTAGTTCGCGGACGTGCGCGTCGCGGCGGTGTCGTGCCGGTGCTGCGGGCCGAGCACGCGCAGCATGTCCAGCGCCTCGGTGCCGCCGGGCGGCGGGGTGAAGACCCGCAGTCGCTGGTCCGCCGCAGGCGTCGCCAGCACTTCGCAGTCGAACTCGATCCTGCCCAGCTCGGGATGCATGAGCCGGTACGGGTGTGACCTGCGCACCGCGACCTCGTGCCGGTCCCAAAGCGCCGCGAACTCGGCGCTGGCCGCGCGGAGCCGCGTGACAAGTGCGCGGGCTGCCGCGTCGTCCCCGCGGCGGGTCACCGCGGCGCGCAGGTCGGCGACCAGCTGCCGGGAGTGCTCCTCGTGCTCCTCGGCCGCGAAGTGGTTCCGCACGTCCGGCTCGGTGAACCAGCGCAGCACGATGTTGCGGTCCTCCTTGGCCACCCTGCACACGCACCCGAACAAGGCCTGCGCCATGTCGTTCTGCGCCAGCAGGTCGCCCAGGTCGCTCAGGACCTGGACCGGAACGCTGTCCAGCCGGTCGAGCAGGTACAGCATGCTCGGCCGCAGGTACTCCCCGGCCCGCGCCCCCTCCGGCGGGCGGTGCCCGGCGAGCAGGTACAGGTGGTCCCGCTCGTCGGTGGTCAGTCGCAGCGCGTGCGTCAGCGCGGCCAGCATCTGAACCGAGGGCTGCGGGCTCCTGGCCTGCTCGAGCCGCATGTAATAGTCGGCCGACATACCGGCGAGTGCCGCGACCTCCTCGCGGCGCAGTCCCGGCGTACGCCGCCTCGGCCCCTCGACCAGTCCGACGTCCCGTGGAGTCAGCCGCTCTCGGGACCGGCGCAGGAAATCGGCGAGGTCGTCGCGGTGAATCCCCATATCGGTAGTGATATCACCGTTCGTCAAACAGATCCTGGGACCGTCGATCCTAGGGAGACCGCTCCGTTCCTCAGCCGTCGACGACGAAGGCATAGTCGAGGCGTGGCCGTCCAAGGCCTATCCGTACGAGGAAAAGCGGTGGATCACGCGATGAAGGCGGTTTCATGAGGGAATCTGTGCTTGAAGTGCCGGGCGCGCGGCTGCGTCATTTCGTCCGTGGCTCGGGCCCCCTGCTCGTGCTCGTCGCCGGCGGCCATGGGGACGCCGCCGTGAACGAGGCTCTCGCCACCCACCTCGCCGACAGGTACACCGTCCTCACCTACGACCGCCGTGGCCTGTCGGGTAGCACCACCGACGACCCCGGACTGACGCTGGTCACGCACGCCGACGACATCTCCCACCTCCTCTCCGACCTCACCACGGAACCCGCCCACGTCTACGGCAGCAGCATCGGCGCCCTGATCTCGCTGGAGCTGACGACCAGGCACCCCGGGCAGGTCGGCGTGGTCGTCGCGCACGAACCGCCCGTCACCCAGCTGTTGCCTGAGCCGGAGCGCGCTCTCGCCATCGGGGATCTGCTCGCAGCCGAGGAGACGTTCAAGGCGGAGGGCGCCTTCTCCGCCCTGCGTAGGTTCGCGAAGTTCGCCGGCATCGACCCGACAGACCGTGAGCCCGACGTCGAGACGCGCGTTCCGGGGCCGGAACAGCTGCCGAACCTGGAGTTCTTCCTCACGTACGACGCTCCGGCCCTACGGGCTCACGCTCTCGACCTGACCGCGCTCAAGAACTCACCCGCCCGTGTCGTGCCCGCTGTCGGTGAGAACTCGGGCCACATCTGGGCGCACAGGTGCGCCAGGTTGCTCGCCGAGGAGCTGGGGATCGCCTGCGAGACGTTCCCCGGCGGGCACAACGGATACGTCTTCCGCCCGCGCGCGACCGCGGAGCGACTTCACCAGGTGCTCGACGTCTAGGCCTGCCGGACCGGCACTCCAACACCTATCCGAACGAGGAAGAGCGGTGATCACGCGATGAAGGCGGTGCGGTTCCACGAGTACGGCGGAATCGATGTGCTGCGGGTGGAGGAGGTGGAGCGTCCGGTTCCCGGCCCCGGGCAGGTGCTGGTGGAGGTCCGCGCGGCCGGGATCCAGCCCGGCGAGGTGATGATCCGGAAGGGCGCGCGGCACGAGCGCTGGCCGGCGACGTTCCCCTCCGGGCAGGGCAGCGATCTGGCCGGTGTCGTGGTGGAGGTCGGTTCGCAGGCGCGTGGCGTCGCGGTGGGCGACGAGGTCCTCGGCTTCACCCACAACAGGGCAAGTCACGCGGAGTTTGTCGTGGTCGACGACGTGAATCTGATCCCGCGTCCGGAGGGGCTGTCCTGGGAAGTGGCCGGGTCGTTGTACGTGGCCGGCACGACCGCGTACGCCACCGTGTTCGCGGTCGACCCCGGACCGGCCGACACGGTCGTCGTGTCCGGTGCGGCGGGCGGCGTCGGGTCCCTTGCCGTGCAGCTCGCGCGGCGGCGCGGCGCCACGGTGATCGGGCTGGCGAGCGAGCCGAATCACGCCTGGTTGAAGGATCGCGGTGTCGTCCCGGTCGAGTACGGGGAGGGCGTGGCCGAGCGGATCCGGCAGGCCTCCGGCGGGAACGTCGACGCCTTCATCGACACGTTCGGCGACGGCTACGTGGATCTGGCAGTGGAGCTGGGCGTACGGCCCGAGCGGATCGACACGATCCGCGACTGGCGGACCGCCGCCAAGGTTGGTGCGCGGACCTACGGAGAAGGCGCGGCGGCATGCGCGGTCGTGCTCGGCGAGCTGGCCCGGCTCGCCGCACGCGGGGAGCTCGAGGTGCCGATCGCCCGCGTCTACCCGCTGGAGCGGGTGCGGGACGCGTTCCGCGACCTGGAACGGGGGCACACGCACGGCAAGATCGTGCTCCGGCCCTAGGGAGGGCGGGTGACCTGTGCCATGGTGGGCGCTCGCCGTACAGAGCAAGTGGACGGGCGGGGTCGCGGCGGAACAGCCCGGGAGCTTCAGCGGAAGGAGCGGCGGTAGGCGGCCGGGGTGGTGCCCAGGGCGGTGTGGAAGCGGCGGCGCAGGTTGACCGCCGAGGAGAGGCCGACGCGGGTGGCGATGGTCTCGACGGGCAGGTCGGTCTCCTCCAGCAGGGCGCGGGTGGCGGCCAGGCGGCGTTCCAGCAGCCAGCGGGCGGGTGGGACGCCGAGCTGATCGGCGAACTGGCGGGTGAGGGTGCGAGGGGAGACGCCCGAGTAGACGGCCATGTCCTTGACGGTGACCTGGTCGGGCAGGCGCGAGAGGAGCCATTCGAGCAGGGGGGCCAGGGAGTCCGGCATGGGGCCGGTGGTGGGGAGGGGAGGGTACTGGCGCTGGCAGCCCTCGCGGTGCGGACCGGCGGCGAGCTGGCGGCCGATGCGCATGGCGTGGGCCGCGCCGTACTCCTGGAGGACCTGGTGAAGGCAGAGGTCGAGGGTGGCGGCCGAGGCTCCGGCGGTGGCGACGTCGCCGTGATCGACGTAGATGACGGTGTCGTCGGGGATGACGCGGGGGTGGCGCGCGGCGAGTTCGCCGGACAGTTCCCAATGGACGGAGGCGCGGCGGCCGTCCAGGAGGCCCAGGGCGGCGGGGATGAAGATTCCGGCGCAGACGGCGACGATGCGTGCGCCTCGGGTATGGGCTTGGGACACCGCGTGGAGTACGGCGGGCGAGGGAGTGAGGGTCCAGCTCGCGATGACCACGGTGTCGGCTTCGTCGAGGGCTTCGAGACCGCTGTCCACCTGGATGGGGACGCCGAGGGTGGTGGGGAGGGAGCCGGCGCGCTCGGCGCACAGGCCGAAGCTGTAGTGCTGGGGGATGTCGGGGCCGTGGTAGCCGAAGACCGCTGAGGCGGAGGTGACCGGGTAGAGCTCCTGGTTCGGGGCGACCAAGGCGACCACGCGATGCGGGTCGGGGGGCGTAGGCGGCGTTACCGGGCAATCCAAGTCCATGGCGCAAATGTATCTAATGATGTCATTTGGGACACCGGTGCTCTGATCTGGAAAAACCCAGGATTGGGGCTCATGTGGACGAGGAACTTCACCCTCTACTTCGGGGCTCGCACGATCTCGCTGCTCGGCGACGCGATGATGCCCGTCGCCTCGGCGCTGGCGATCGGGAGAGTCTATGGGATCGCGGGCGTCGGCTACGTGCTCGCGCTCTGGACGGCGTCGGCGGTGCTGGTCATGGTGTTCGGCGGAGTGGTCGCCGACCGGGTCGGCGCCCGGCGCTTGATGATCGGCGCGGACATGGGCAGGGTCGTCACCCAGGGGGTGGTGGCCGTCGCCTTCCTGGATGGTGCTCCGCCGTACGCCCTGTTGCTGGTGACGGCGTTATTGTCGGGCGCGGCCGCCGGGATCTTCGAACCGGGCGTCAACGGCATGGTCCCCCTGGTCGCCGGAGATCCGCAGCGGGCCAACGCGACGTTGAAGATCGCCGAGGCGGTCACCCAGCTGGCCGGGCCCGCACTGGCCGGAGTCCTCATCGTCGTCGCCGGGCCGGTCTTCGTCTACACGGTGGACGCCGCGACGTTCCTGGTCAGCGGGGTGTGCCTGCTGCTGGTCCGGGCCGCCGTACCCAGGCCGGAGCCCTCCGACGTGCTGAGCGACCTGCGCAGGGGCTGGGAGGAGTTCACGGCCAGGAGCTGGATGTGGTCGGTCATCCTGGTCTGGGTGTTCTGGGGCGTTCTGGTGGTCGGGCCGTACGTGCCGCTGTCATCCCAGGCCATCGGGGCCGGCTACGGCTGGGTGATGACGGCGCTCGGACTCGGCACCGTGCTGGGCGGGCTGGTGGCGATCAGGCTCAGGCCGCGCAGGCCGCTGGCGGCCGGGGCGGTGGCGCTGAGCGGGTACGTGGCGGTGCCGCTGGCGGTCGCACTCGGGCTGCCGCTGCCGCTGCTGATGGCCGGGCACCTGCTCGGAGGGTGCGCGTTGGCCTTCTGGTCGGTGATGTGGTCGACCAGCGTGCAGACACAGGTCGCGCCAGACGTGGTGAACCGGGTCAACGCCTACCAGGTGGCCGGGTCGGTCGCGGGCATGGCAGTCGGGCAGGCGCTGGCCGGTCCGGTCACCGCACTGGTCGAACCGCGCGCTTTCATGCTGGGGTCGGCCCTGGTGACGGTCGGCGTGGTGGCGGCGCTGCTGTCGATCAGGCCGGTCAGGCGGCTGGGCCGGGAACCTCAGGAGTCCGGAGGCCGGTCGATCTCGGTCTCGGCCGGCTTGCCGACGTAGTTGTCCCCTCGCCGACGAGATGATCAGGACTTCCGGTGGACTCTCCCATTGTGGGAGACCTGACGCTACTTCCAGCGATCAGGGATAGGGATGAGGAGAGCGAGCATGGCCATCGTGAAGGACGTCGAGGCCCGTGGAATGCACCACTGCGAGACGACGGCGCTGGGGGTGCTGTTGCGGCATGAGGGACTCGATCTGTCCGAGCCCATGCTGTTCGGGCTGGGCTCGGGCCTGTCCTTCATCTACTGGGACAGCAAGGGCATGCCGTTCCCCCTTCTCGGAGGCCGCGTCAAGCCTTTCGACCTCACCAGGAACCTGGCCGCCAGGCTGGGGCTGACGTTGACGGTTGAGGAGACCACCTCACCGCGCAAGGCGTGGGAGAACGTGGCCGTCCCAATCGACGCCGGTCGGCCGGTCGGCCTCCAGCTCGACTCCTACCACCTGGACTATTTCCGCTCCACGGTGCACTTCGGCGGTCATGTCGTCGCCATGTACGGCTACGACGAGCACGACGTCTACCTTGTGGACACCGACCAGCAGGGAGGAGCGGTGCGTACCAGCCGGGCCGGCCTCGCCATGGCACGGGCCGAACGCGGCCCGATGACCGCCAGGAACCGATCCTTCACCATCACCCTGCCGGCTCACCCGCTCTCCTGGCAGGACCGGATCATCCCCGCCATCAGAGACTGCGCCGACGCCTTCCTCGCCGCTCCCATCGCGAATCTGGGCCACCGCGGCATCGAGAAGGCCGGCAAGCAGGTGCCCGGATGGCTGCTACGCGCCGGCGAGCCGCGGCAGGACCTGCCGCAGGCCGCCCTCCTCATGGAGAAGGGCGGCACCGGCGGTGCCCTGTTCCGCGCGCTCTATCGCGACTTCCTCGACGAGTGCACCCGGCTGATCGACGACGACGACCTCCGCGCCGGTCACCGGCTGTACACGGAGGCCGCCGTCCTGTGGACGCAGGTGTCCACCTTGATCGCGAAGGCGGGGGAGAGCGGCGACGCGGGATACCTCGAGCAGGCCGGCGCCATCCTCCACGATCTTTCGCGCGTCGAGAAGGACGCCATGCAACTGCTGCGTCGGTTGTCGACGGTGCCTGCGTCACGTTCACGTCGTCCCGGCTCTGTGCCGGCGGGAGCAGGCGAACGCTAGCCCTCGCGGGAGCGGTGGGCGCGGACCTTGTGGCGGTTGCCGCACCGGTCCATCGAGCACCAGCGCCTGCTGCCCGGACGTGAGGTGTCGACGAAGATGAGGGCGCAGTTGTCCCCCGCGCACTCCCGCACGCGGTCCGCGTAGGGGCCGGTGAACAGCTCGATCGCGTCTCTCGCGACGGTCGAGACCACTTGGCCCCCGGTCGCCGGGGTCGCCCAGGATCGCAGCCCGTCCGCCGTCATCACGGGCGTCAGCGGCGGCGCCGACGCCGCCCGGTTGACCGCGTCCACGTCCGCCTGTCTCGGCGTGCGTCCGTGGACGCGGTCGCCGGCCAGCCCCCACAGGGCGGTGCGCAGGGCTTTGGCACGGGTGAGCTCGTCGGCCGTCGTGTCCACCTCCTCCAGGCCGAGCCGGGACACGGCGGCCCATCGGGCGAGGTCGGCAGGCTCGTGGAGCGTCTCGTAGTGGGCGTAGACCCCCACGCCGCCGCTTACCAGGAACTCCAGGCAGAGGGCGCCCGGATCGAAACGGAAGGAGACCCCGTCGCGTGGATGTAGCGTCAAGCTCATGTAACCACTATAAAGGGTTACATGACTCTCGAATGGAAGCTCGTCATCGACTGTGCCGACCCGCACGCGCAGGCCGCGTTCTGGGCGGAGGCCCTGGGCTACGAGGTGGAGGACAACAGCGCGGTGGTCGGCCGGCTCCTGGCCGCCGGCGTCGTGGGGGAGGAGGCGGTGACCCCCGACCGCGCGGCCTTCCGGACGCTGCGGGCCGTACGGCACCCGGACGACCCGGTCGATCCGGACACCGGCACCGGCCTCGGCCGCCGGATCCTCTTCCAGGCGGTCCCCGAGCCGAAGGCCGGCAAGAACCGCCTGCACATCGACCTGCACGCGGGCCCCGAGCGCAGGGACGCCGAGGTGGACCGGCTCAAGGCACTGGGCGCCACCGTGCTGCGCACCGTCCGGGAGCCCGGGGGCCACCACGTGACCATGGCCGACCCCGAGGGCAACGAGTTCGACGTGCAGTGAGCCTCTACAGCCAGCCGTTGTGCCGGGCCAGGCGGGCGGCCTCGATCCGGTTCCTGGTGCCGGTCTTGCCGATGGCCGACGACAGGTAGTTGCGCACGGTGCTGTCCGACAGGTGGAGACGGGCCGAGATGTCGGAGATCGTCGAGCCGTCGGCCGCCGCGGCGAGGACGTCCCGCTCCCGGTCGGTCAGCGGGCTCGGGCCGGTGCTGAGCGCGGCCGCCGCGAGCGCGGGGTCGATGACCCGCTCGCCGCGCAGCACGCGGCGGACGGCGTCGGCGAGATCCTCGACCGGGCCGTCCTTGACCAGGAACCCGCGCGCCCCGGCTTCCATGGCGCGGCGCAGGTAGCCGGGCCGCCCGAACGTCGTGAGGATGAGCACGGCGCAGCCGGGCAGGTGCTCGCGCAGGTCGGCGGCGGTCTCCAGCCCGCCGCGGCCCGGCATCTCGATGTCGAGCAGGGCCACGTCGGGCCGGGTGCGCAGGGCGGTGTCCACCACCTCGTCGCCGTGGCCGACCTGGGCGACGACCTCGATGTCCTCCTCCAGGCCGAGGAGCAGGGCCAGCGCGCCGCGCATCATGCCCTGGTCCTCGGCCAGCAGCACCTTGATCACTGACCGTCCTCCTTCGCGTACGGCACGGCCACCCGGAGCAGGAAGCCTCCGTCCGCCGGCGCCGTGGTCTCCACGGCGCCGGCGGCGGCCTTCACCCGCTCACGCAGGCCGATCAGCCCGTTGCCGTGGCCCTGGGCCTTCTTCGGCGGGCCGTCGTCGCGGATCTCCAGCACCAGGAGCCCGCCGTCGTCGCGCAGGCCGATCTCGCAGGCCGACGCGCGGCTGTGCCGTACGACGTTGGTCACACCTTCGCGCACGGCCCAGCCGAGCAGGGCGTCGGTCTCGGGATCGGGCCGTACGGAGGAGGTGCGGACGGTCGCCTCGATGCCGGCGTCCGCGAGCGCGGCGCGGGCGGAGTCGAGCTCGGCGGCGAGCCCCCTGCCCCGGTAGCCGGTGACGGCGGCCCGCACCTCGGTCAGCGCCTGCCGCCCGATCTGCTCGATGTCGGCCGCCTGCCCCGCCGCCGCGTCCGCGTCCACCCGCGACAGCCGGCGTACGGCCTCGGCCTTGACGACCATGATCGAGAGGGTGTGCCCGAGCAGGTCGTGCAGGTCGCGGGAGAAACGCAGCCGCTCCTCGGTCACCGCGGCCCGGGCCAGCTCCTCGCGGGTCGCCTTGAGCTCGTGGATGGCCTCCCACAGCCGGATGATGATCGCTGGTATCAGGCCCGCGGTGAACGTGCCCCAGATCATGGACAGGACGCCGGTGAGGGATGCGCCGGCCCCTACGGCCACGGCCAGTGCGGCGCCGCACTCGGCGATCAGGATCACCGGCAGGACCTTGCCGCGCACGGTGATCCCGGTGGCGACGGCCAGCATGACGATCAGATAGAGCCAGTTGTGCCGGAATCCGGTGGCGGACGCCAGGACCACCACCGCGAGCAGCCCCAGCACCGGCAGGGCGCGCCGCCGGTTCGCGAAGGCGAAGTGTGTGGTGACCACGTAGAGCCCGGCGGCGGCCAGCGCGGCCGGCCATGCCAGCCAGAGGGGATGGGACCGGCCGTGTGCGATGTCCCACACGGGTGCCGCCGTCACGGCCACCCACATGTACATGCCCTTGGCGTCGGGGCCGCGCTCGCCCTCGCGTAGCGGGTCGAGCCAGGTGTCGCGTTCTGTCGTCATCGGGAACGTCACATTAGCGGTCAGGCCCGGCGACCGGCGCGGCGGTAGCCGTACACCGCGTAGACGCCGAAGACGAGCAGCCAGGCCGACAGGAGGACGACCTGACGGAGGGTGGGGACGTCGCCGAACGCGATCCGCCAGGACAGGCCCGCGTAGCTGTTCGACGGGGTCCACTCGGCGATCGCCCGCAGCCAGGACGGGAAGTTCTCGACCGGCACCCACAGGCCGCCGAGGATGGCCAGCGTCAGCATGGTCGCGATGTTGGCCATCGCCGCCGACTGACCCGACAGGCGGTAGCCGTTGCCGAGGCCGAGCAGGGAGAAGGGCACGGTGCCCGCCCACAGGAGCGCGACGATCGCCAGCCACCGCTGCGGGGGGAGCGTGACGTGGTTGACCAGCACGCCGGCCAGCAGCACGGCCGCGATGCTCGGCACGACGGCGACCGCTCCTGTGACGACCTTCCCGGCCACGACCTGGGCCGAGGTCAGCGGGGTGAGCCGCAACTGGCGCAGCCATCCCGCCGCGCGGTCCTCGGCGATGCCGCTGCCGTTGTTGAACGCGCCGCCGAGCGCGCCGTAGGCCGCCATGCTGACCATCGTGTAGATCGCGGCGTCGTGCCGGTCGCCGGGAGCCAGGCCGAGGTTGGTGAAGACGAGGTACATGACGACCGGCATCACGATTCCGAAGATCACGTAGCCGCCGTCGCGCATGGACCTGGTCAGTTCGAGCCGCACGTATCCCCACATCACGCGTTCTCCTTCGCCGTGAGGGCCACGAAGGCGTCCTCCAGGTCGGCAGGGACGACCTCCAGTTCGCGTACGGCGCCCGCGCGGGCGAGGGCCATGACGGTGGCGTCGGAGTCGCCGCTGCGCAGGTGGACCCGGCCGCCCCTGATCTCCATGTGGCGTACGCCCGGCAGGGTCGAGAACCAGGCGGACTCGCCGTCGGCGGTCACGCTCACCGTGGTCAGCGCCGCCGCCCGCTTGATCTCCGCGCTGGTGCCGTCGGCGATCACCTGGCCGTGGCCGAGCACGACGACGCGGTCGGCGTGCTCGTCGGCTTCGTCCAGATAGTGGGTGCTGAACAGGATGGTCTTGCCCTGGCTGGCCAGCCCGCGCATGCCGTTCCAGAACTCGCGCCTGGCCTCCACGTCGAGCGCGGCGGTGGGCTCGTCGAGGACGATCAGGTCGGGGTCGCCGCACACCGCCATCGCGAACCGCACGCGCTGCGCCTGCCCGCCGGACAGCCGGTCCACCCGGCGGTCGCGCAGGTCTCCGATCCGGGCGAGTGTGAGCACCCGGTCGAGGGGGAGGGGAGCGGCGTAGGTCCCGGACACGAAGGTCAGCAACTCGCGGACCGTGACCCGGGGGATCAGGCCGCCCTCCTGCGGCATCGCGCCCACCAGGCCCTGCCGTACGGCCTGCTCGGGGTCGAGCCCGAACAGCGCGGCCCGCCCGGAGTCGGGTGGCAGCAGTCCGAGCAGCAGCGCGATGGTGGTCGACTTGCCCGCGCCGTTGGGGCCGAGGAGGGCCACCGTCTGGCCGCGGGGGATGGCGAGCGTGAGCCCGTCCACGGCCCGTACGGGGCCGAAGCGCTTGGTCGCCGAGGTCAGGGACACGGCGTCGGCGGTTCTCGTGGTCATGGGGACGACGGTAGGCGGGCGCCGTCGGCCCAGGTAGAGAGATCGATACGGCCCTGGGCAGGACAAAAGTCCCACCCAGGGAATCTACAATGTAAAGGCGTCGGCTTGTCAGGCCATCTCGGCGAGGAGCACGGCCAGATCACCGGGACGGGAGAGCATCGGCCAGTGACCGGTGGGCAGCTCACGCAGCTCCCACTCCGGCCCGGCCAGCGGCGCGAACGCCGGATGTCCGGTCGCGATCAGCTCCTTGACCTGCGCGAGCGGGAACGAGGAGCTCACCAGCGTCTTCGGCAGCGCGGCGAACGCGGCGGCGTCGTCTCCCAGCGCGAGGGGCTGCGTGATCGTGCCGAGCGGCTGGTCGGTGGCTCGGGCGGCCATCAGCGCGCGCTCGCGCTCGCCCAGCCCCTCCAGGCTCGCGCCCGACTCCTGCAGTTCGTCCCAGGAGGGCATTGGGTAGCGCTGGCCGTCCACGACGCGCTTCTCGACGAACTCCCGCCCGGTCAGGTCGATCTGGGCCAAGCCGTCCGGCACCGGGCCGCTCTCGACGTACACGACCCGGCTCACGCGGCCGGCCGCGCGGGCGGCGGCTCCGGTGATGGCGGCGGCGCTCCCGCTGTGGCCGACGAGCACGACGTCGTGCAGGTCTTCGGCCTCGACGAGGCCGGTGATGTCGCGGATGTGGGTGTCCAGGTCGAGATCGGGGGAGGCGAGGTGGGCGCGGTCGGCGAGGCCGGTGAGGGTCAGGGGGTAAACCTCGTGCCCCATGCCACGGAGGGCGGCGGTCACGTCCCGCCATGCCCACGCGCCGAGCCAGAAGCCAGGGACAAGTACGTATGTCGTCATGCGTCGACGCTAGATCCGAATCAGGGCAGAATCGGTCCTGATATGTCGACCAATCGCGTTCTCGCCTTCCTGGAACTGCTGCAGGCCAGGCCCGGGCTCACCGGTCCCGAGCTGGCCGAGCGCCTGGAGGTGGACGTGCGGAGCGTGCGCCGCTACGTGCGCAGGCTGGAGGACCTCGGCATTCCGGTGGAGGCCGAGCGGGGACGCTACGGCGGCTACCGGCTGATGCCGGGATACCGGCTGCCGCCGCTCATGCTGACCGGCGACGAGGCCACCGCCGTGGTGCTCGGGCTGCTCGCGGGCCGCCGCGCGGGCCTGACGGTGGGCGAGGGGGCGGCCGAGAGCGCGCTCGCGAAGATCCAGCGGGTGCTGCCCGACGCCCTGCGCGACCGGGTCGGCGCCGTCGAGGACATGGTCGGCCTGACCACCCGCTCCGCCGCGACCTCCCGGCCGAGCGGGGCCACGTTGCTGACGCTGGCCGACGCGGCCCGCCGTCGTCTCCGCGTAAGGCTGGCCTACCGGTCCTATCGGGGGCAGGACAGCGAGCGGACGGTCGATCCCTACGGACTGGTGTTCCACTCGGGCCGCTGGTATCTGACCGGCCACGACCACCACAGGGGGGAGGTGCGGACGTTCCGGCTCGACCGGATCGGCCGGGCGGAGATGACGGAGGAGGAGTTTCCCGCCCCCGGGGAGTTCGACGCGGTCGCCCACGTCATGGCGTCGCTGGCCGGCGTGCCGTACCGGTACGAGGTCGAGGTGGTGCTGGCCACGACGATGGACGAGGCCCGGCGGCGGATCCCGCCGACGGTGGCCGCGCTCGCCCCGGTGGACGGCGGCGTCCGGATGACCGGCCGCGCGGAGCGGCTGGACGGCATGGCGCAGGTGCTGGCCGGCCTCGGCGTGCCGTTCACCGTGGTCGGCCCGCCCGAACTGCGCGAGGAGGTCCGGGCGCTCGCCCGTCGCCTGCAGGAGTGGGCCGGTCAGGCCCCGAGGCGCTGACCGCCGATGACGGCGAGCAGGCGCAGCTTGTCGTGGCTCTCGGTGCCCGGCGTGGCCGTGTAGACGAGCAGCGCCTGCGACTGGTCGGGATCGAGCAGCGTCTGACACTGCAGTTCCAGCGCGCCGAGCTCCGGGTGCAGCAGCCGTTTGGTGTCCGGGTATCCGAGACCCACCTCGTGCCTGTCCCAGAGCGAGGCGAACTCGGCGCTGCGGCCGAGGAGGTCGTGGGTGACGGCGGCGGCGCGGGAGCGGGGCCCCTCGCGCGTGGCGGCCTCCCGCAGCAGGGCGGTGAACACGCGTCCGTACAGGGGATGGTCGTCCTCCGGGTAGAGGCGCCGTTCGGCCGGGTCGGTGAACCACCGGTAGAAGATGCTGCGCGCCATGCCGCTGAAGACGGTCTGGTCGCCTAACAGGGCGACGGCGGCCGGGGTCTGCCGGAGCGTCTCGCCGAGTGCGGTGGTGACCATGGCGGGTGTGTCGCAGAGCCGGTCGAGCACGCGCATGATCCCCGGGTTCACGTGGTCGCCCCGCAGCGCCCGCTGGGGTGCACTGTGCCCGGCGAGCCGGAAGAGGTGGTCGCGCTCGGCCAGGGTCAGGCGCAGCCCGCGGGCGATCGCGGCGAGCATCTGCTCCGACGGCTGCGGCCCTCTCCGGCGTTCCATCCGGCTGTAGTAGTCGCTGGACATGCCGCAGAGGGCGGCCACCTCCTCGCGGCGGAGCCCGCTGGTGCGCCGGCGTGGGCCGCGGACCATCCCGACGTCCTCGGGCTGCAGGGCCTCCCTGCGCTTGCGCAGGAAGTCGGCCAGTCCCTCGCGGTCCACGCTCGCGCCTCCTTGCCTTCTCCCGTCCCCGCTCATCCTTCCGCGCCGGGCGCCCTGTATCCACGGCCTGCCGATCCCCGGATACGCGGGCCCCGGCTGCGTCGGCCGTGGCTGCGTTGGCCGTGGATAAGTGGGCCGTGGCAGCCCGGCGCGCGGCCCGGTGAACTGGGCGTGACGGCCCCGCCGGGGGCCGTGTCCCCGATGACCAGGAGCTTCGATCATGACCTCTCAGCGAATCGCCCTCATCACCGGCGGCAACCGGGGCCTCGGACGTGCCACGGCCCTCGCCCTCGCCGAGCGCGGCGTCGACGTCGTCGTCACCTATCGGACCGGCAAGGACCAGGCCGAGGAGGTCGTCGAGTCCCTGACCCGGCTCGGCCGCACCGCGGCGGCGCTGTCGCTGGACACCGCGGCGGTGGCCGGGTTCGACGGCTTCGCGGACGAGTTGCGCCGCACCCTGCGCGAGCGGTGGGACCGGGACGAGTTCGACTACCTCGTCAACAACGCCGGCATCGCGGTCAGCGCGGCGTTCGCCGACACGACCGAGAGCGAGTTCGACGCCCTGACCGACGTGCACTTCAAGGGCGTCTTCTTCCTCACGCAGAAGTTGCTGCCCCTCATCGCGGACGGTGGCCGGATCGTCAACCTGTCGACCGGGCTGACCAGGTTCGCGAGCGTGGGGCAGGCGGCGTACGCGTCGGTGAAGGGCGCGGTGGAGGTGCTGACGCGATACCTCGCCAAGGAACTCGGGCCGCGCGGCATCACGGTCAACACCGTCGCCCCCGGCCCGGTCGGCACCGACTTCGCGGGCGGCGTCATGCGGGACGACGAGGGCTTCCGCGCCATGCTCGCGTCGCAGACGGCGCTGGGACGGGTGGGGGAGCCCGCCGACGTCGGAGGCGCGATCGGTGCCCTGCTCGCCGAGGAGAGCCGTTGGATCACCGGTCAGCGCGTCGAGGTCTCCGGCGGCATTTTCCTGTGACCGTGGGCCCGGTGCGGTGGGTGGTGCCGCCGGTGGTGCTCCGGACGGTCGTCCGGATCGCCCGTGAGGCGGCCCCTCGCCGGTGGTTCACGCGTTCTGGCTGAGGCGTGCCGTCCGTCCGTCAGGCGTACGGCCGACGTCGAGCGCGGCGGCGCCGAGAGGGCCCGGCCGTTCCCCGGCGTCCTGTTCGCCCGCCTCGGCCGACCCGTACGCGAGCGGGTCGCCGGGCGCGTGACCGCGCCGCCGGGCCACCAGGCCGGACAGCAGGTCCTCCCACCGGGCGCCGATGACGTCGAGGTCGTGGCGCGCGGCCGTCTTCAGCGCGTTGGCGCCCATCTGGCGGCGCAGGTCCTCGTCCTCGATGAGCGTGCAGATGGCGTCGGCCATCGCATGGATCTTCTCCGGCTTCACCAGCAGGCCGTCGTGGCCGTGGGTGATCATCTCCTTGGGGCCGGTCGGGCAGTCGTAGCTGACGACGGGGACGCCCTTGCTCATCGCCTCGAGGATGACCATCGGCATGCCCTCGTGGCGGGAGCTCAGCACGAACATCGAGGCGTCCGCGAGGACGGCACCGACGTCCTCGACCGGGCCTTCGAGGAACACCCGCTCGGAGAGCCCGCGCTTGTCGATCGACGCCTGGAGCTTCTCCTGCCGGGGGCCGCCGCCGTAGATCCGCAGCGTCCAGTCCGGGTGCCGCGCCGCCACGTGCGCCCACGCGCGGATGAGCAGGTCGTAGCCCTTGCCCCAGGTCAGGCGGCCCACGGTGACGACGGTCTTCGCGGTGACCGGTGAGACGCCGCCGTTCAGGCGGGGCGTCGCGTTGGGCACCTGCGCCAGCACGGCCGGCAGGTCCCTGCGCGCCTTCTCGAAGGACCGCTCGTAGGCGCGCAGGTCGGCCTGCGTGAGGGTGACGACCGCGTCGTGCCTGGCATACCTGCGGATGATCTGCTTGCGCACCAGCGGTTGGTGCGAGGACAGGTTCCCGTGCTCCTGGGCGACCGTGATGATCTCCGGGGGTGCGAAGCGGGCGGCGATCAGGTTCAGGCCGGGCCGGGTCCCGATGAGGACGCCCCTGCGGCGGGAGCGAATGTAGCGGACCAGCTTGAGGTCGGTGCGCAGGGTGAACCAGTGGTAGGCCGCCTCGTCCTTCGGCACCAGCCTGCTCGGGAACCGCGACAGCAGGCCCTTGCGGCGGGGCAGCCGGTCGTCGAGGTAGCGGACGCGCACTCCGGGAGGAACGGGGAGGAAGGGCTCCTCGCGTTCCCGCACGACGCTCACGATCTCGACATCGTGGGTGCGCGCCAGATATCCGGCGAGGTTGAAGACCGTGCGGATCGTGCCGCCCATGCCGTTGGCGTGCAGCAGCAGGATGCGGATCTCGTGACCGTCGGGCGGCGGTGCCGAGCGGGCACGCTGCCGGTCACGGGCCTCCAGCGCCCGTACGACCGCCCTGGCCGCTTTCCTGGCCACCCTGCGGTGAAGAGAAGACACAGTCACGCCCCGTTTCGTGTCAGACGAAGATCCCCTTTCCCTATGACGTAACCGGCAGTTGTTCCGTTGTTGTGAACTAGGTCACACAGTGCTTGGAAAGCCGATATATGGTCGTCCGTTTGCTGGGGGCGTCCTCCAGGAAGGCGGGCACCTGATGCACCCCGACCTGCTCGAACACGCCTTCAGGGAGATAGGAGCAGGCGCGGTCGGGCACCCCGATAAGGACCTCGCCGCCGGCCCGGGACAGGAACGGGGTGACCCGCCGGGCCAGCGGCTCCTCGTAGTAGACGTCCCCGGCCAGCACGACCTGCTGGGACGGCGTCCCGTCGAGCAGGTCGCCACCGGCGATCCGCACCGCGACGCCGTTGGCGCGGGCGTTCACGCTGACGGCCGCCAGCGCGTACGGGTCGACGTCGTTGGCGACGACCAGGGCGGCTCCGGCCAGCGCCGCGGCGACCGCGACCAGGCCCGAGCCGCTGGCGAGGTCGAGGACGGTGCGGCCCCGCACGATCTCGGGGTGGTCGAGCACGTGGCGGGCCAGCGCCTGCCCGCCGGCCCAGGGGCAGGCCCAGAAGGGCAGCCGCCCGGCGCGCTCCCACAGCTCGTACACACGGTCGTCCCCGCCCGCGTCCGGCACGGCATCCGGCCCGGCGCCGGGCGTGATCAGGCGCAGCCGTATCTCCGGCACGTACGGCACGGCCGCGAGCCCGGTGTGCGCGCGGACGAAGTCCTCGGCGTCGTCCTCCACGGCCGCCGATCGTATCCGCACGGACACGCGTCCGGGGCTACACACTCGCGAGGAGGATCGGAACGGCCGGTGGCGTCACACCGTACGGCTCGCTCGCGGCCCGTCCAGCCCCCAGGTTACGATCTTGGTCGGCGTGATTGCCCGTCCGGTGAGACGGTGGCCAGCCGCCCGATGCGCTGCGTGGCCAGATAGTCGAGTTCGGCCTGGGTGAAGACCATGGGTGAGTCGTTCCGTTGCTTCTGTCATAGGAGCCGCGAGCCCTTGGCCCCGCCAAGGTTGATCAGCGGAGGCCGGGGTCCTCAGATCTGGACGTCGCCGGCGACGGTGGAGACCGGCGTGTTGAGGATGCCGTCGAACGCGTCGAGCACGGGGGTATGCACGTAGACGCTCTGCATCCGGATCCGGTCGGGGCCGGCGCCGTCGGCCGTCTCGCGGCGTGCCCGGCGGAGATCGGCGATGCCGAGCCCGAGGCCGGCGTCGGCGAAGGCGGCTTCGACGCTTCCGGGTTCTGCCGGCTCCAGCGTGATGTCGTCGACGGTGAAACCGAAGGGCGTCTTCTCGTCGCGGCGCATCTCGGGTGTGTGTCCGGTGGTGCTCGTCAGGCCGAGGGCGAAGTACTCGTCGCCGAGGGCGCTGCGCAGGTGCTGTCCCATCGGCAGCCCCGTGAGGTGACCGTCGAAGGAGATCGGCACCTTCTGGATGTGGGCGTTGTGGGCCGCCAGCACGACCCGGGTCCCAGGTTCGAAGCGCTCCAGATGCCACAGGACCGACCCGGCCATGTAGACGTCGCGGGCCGAGGTGTCGGCGGTCAGGCCGCTTCCGGCGAAAAGGCCGGCCATGGCGCGGAAGGTGTAGTCGCCGTGGCAGGCCCCTTCGAGGCGACGCAGGGCGATGTCATAGCTGTCCTGGTCGCCGCGGGAGACGTACAGCGGTTCGACGGCGCGGAACCGGATGAGCAGGCGCATCAGGATCGCACTGAGGGCGTCCTGTTCGGCGGTGTCCAGGCGCGCCCACGCGGGCGCGGCCACCGCCCCGGAGCCGCCGGCGAACGATTCGGCGATCCGGATCGCCGCCTGGATCATCGGCAGAGTTTCGGGATCGATCTGGCGCAGGTAGTCGGCGATCGGGACGAGTGCGGGGAGCAGGGACCCGCCGGCCGCGGGGATGTCGATGCCGGCGAAGCGCACCGGATGTGCGGCTGTGCGGTTGTGCCGGCGGATCCAGCGCAACGGCTCGTCGACTCCCAAGGGGATCGCCGCGGCGAGGTGGGCCGCCAGGTCGTCGTCCGCGCCCTTCCCCTGGGCCCAGGCGTCGATGGGGAAGCCTTCGCTGAAGCCGTGTTCGAAGGCCAGGACGGTGAATCCGCAGCGTTCGACCAGGAACCGCAGGATGCGCCGGCGCACGCGTGCGAACTCGTCGATGAAGTGGGAGTGCTCGCCGACCGCGACGACGCGCGCGCCGCCCACGATGTCGCGCAGCGGCTCCAGGTCGTCGAGCGGCGCCTCCGGGTCGAGGTGGGCGAGCGGAACGGCATGGGCGCGAAGCCAGTCGGCGAACGGGTTGTGGGGGGACGAGGAAGGCATGCTGGTGGCTCGATTCCGAGGTGCTGGAAGCGTGAAGAGTCGGATTACGGGTGCGAAGGCGCCGGCGCCGCGTTCTCCAGGTCGTCGATGCTTCCGGACATGATCGTGCGGAGGTGTTCGGTGATGTGCTGGAGCGGCCAGTCCCACCAAGCCAGTGCGAGGAGGCGCTCGATGTCCGCGTCGCCGTAGCGGCGGCGGATGAGCCTGGCGGGGTTGCCGCCGGCGATGCCGTAGTCGGGGACGTCGTCGACGACGACGGACCCGGAGGCGATGATCGCTCCGTGGCCGATGCGCACGCCGGGCATCACCATGGACCGGTATCCGAGCCACACGTCGTTGCCCACCACGGTGTCGCCCCGCCCGGGTAGGCCGGTGATGAGGTCGAAGTGCTCGGCCCAGGAACCGCCCATGATCGGGAAGGGGAACGTCGAGGGGCCGTCCATGCGATGGTTGGCGCCGTTCATGATGAACCGCACGCCCTCGCCCAGCGCGCAGAACTTCCCGATGACGAGTTTCTCCGGCCCGTAGTGGTACAGCACGTTGCGAGTCTCGAACGCGGTCGGATCGTCCGGATCGTCGTAGTAGGAGAACTCTCCGACCTCGATCAGCGGTGAGGTGATCAGCGGTTTCAGCAGCACCACCCGCGGTTGCCCGGGCATCGGATGCAGCACGGTCGGGTCGGCGGGCACAGCCGGCATCACGCGTCGGTTCCTTCCTGGCGAACGCTCCGCAAGAGCATCGATGACGCCATTAGTGCGACAGTTGGTGCGTTAAGATCCTGCCACGACGTCGTCTCACCGAGCAACCGGACCACCAGCGATGACTTCTTCAGCACCACAACCGGAGGGCGCCCGGCCCGTGCCGTCGCCCCGGCGCCGCCCCGGCGGACGCACCGCCCGTATCCGCAGGCAGGTGCTCGACGCGATGCTCGCCGAGCTCGGAGAGCGCGGTTATGACGGGCTCACCGTGGACGGCGTCGCCGCCCGTGCGGGTGTGCATCGCGCGACGGTGTACCGGCGCTGGGGAGACGTCGGCGGGCTGCTCGCCGACGTCCTGGACGCGGCGGGCGACGACGCCTGGCAGCCCCCGGACACCGGCTCCCTGGAGGGCGACCTGGCGGCGCTGAACCACGAGATCCAGGACGCGCTCACCGCGGAGCCGCCGATCGTGGCGGCTCTGATCGCCGCCTCGTTCCGCTCCGATCAGGCCGACCACGCCCAACGACGGCTCTGGGAGGATCGGTACGCCCGCTGCGAGGTCATCGTCCGCCGTGCCGTCGAGCGCGCCGAACTCCCACCGCGCACCGACGCTCGGCGACTGCTCGTCGCCGCCACCGCGCCCCTGTATCACCAGCTGGTGCTTCTCCGCACGCCACCCGACCCGGACCTGCCCGGCCAGGCGGCCAGAACCGCCACCCTCGCCGCATCCGCCGGCGCCTTCGCCGAGCCCCCGCCCCCCGGCGACACCTGACGGCCCGGTCGGTCCCGCGGCCGAGCAGGAGCAGCCGCACCTGCCGGCGGACGCCTAAAGGAGCGTGAGCTGTTCGGGCGTCGCGGCCGGCGCGGGCTGGGGGACCGGTGGCTCGCCGGGCCGTTGCCCGACACGGGCGCCGCGCGCCCCCGACGCTCGATCGCCGCGCGGGGCCGACCGGCCGATGCCGTGCTCGCGGGCGAGCGCGCGCACGGCCTGTCCGATCCGTTCCTGGTAGGCCTTGGGGGCGTAGGCACCCCGGCCGTACAGCTCCAGATAACGGGGGACGAGCCGGGGGTGCTCTCGCGACAGCCAGGCCATGAACCACTCGCGCGCGCCCGGCCGCAGGTGGAGCACGATCGGTGTGATGTGCGTCGCGCCGGTCTCGGCGATGCGGCGCACGGTTGTCTCCAGAGCTCGCGGGGAGTCGCAGAGATAGGGGAGGATAGGCGCCATGAGCACGCCGCACGGGATGCCGTGCTCGTTCAGGGTGGCGCACACCTCCAGTCGTTTGCGTGGCGAGGGGGTGCCCGGCTCGACGGCCCGCCACAGTGACTCGTCGGTGAACCCGATCGAGACGGCCGTGCTGACGTCGGTCACCTCTGCCGCCTCGGTGAGCAGCCCGAGGTCGCGCAGGATCAGTGAGCCCTTGGTGAGGATCGAGAACGGGTTGCGGGCGTCCCGCAGGGCCGCGAGGATGCCCGGCATCAGCCGGTAGCGGCCCTCGGCCCGCTGGTAGCAGTCGACGTTGGTCCCCATCGCGATGGGATGCCCGCCCCACCGGGGGGCCGCGAGCTCTCTGCGTACGAGGTCGGCGGCGTTGACCTTCACGACGATCTTCGAGTCGAAGTCCCGCCCGGAGTCCAGGTCGAGGTATTCGTGCGTCCTGCGGGCGAAGCAGTACGTGCACGCGTGGGTGCAGCCGCGGTAGGGGTTGATCGTCCACTCGAACGGAACCCGGCTGGCCGAGGGGACCCGGTTGATGATCGACCGCGCGTGGATCTCGTAGAAGGTGACGCCCCGGAACTCCGGGGTGTCGAAGGTCCGCGTCACGGCCGACCGGGCGAACAGGGGTGTCGTATCGCCCTGCTCGCCATCACGCCCGCCGCTCTCCGTGTCCATGCCCACGTCGAGGCGCAGCCCGTCCCATCGCACCCTTCGATTAGAACATAAGTTCGATGGAGATCGCAACGTGCAACGCGTCGTAAATCGCGGCCCTCGAAACGGCTAACGATCTTCATCGTTGGGCAGAACGTCGGCACATACCTTGCGTTCTGGGAGAGTTGCGCGATGGCCTGGTCGCAGGACGAAGAGCGGATGCTGGCGATGATCGAGCGGCACCTCACCGACGAGGATCCGAAGCTTGCGGCCAGGCTCGAGTCGTTCAACCACCGTGCGGGGCGCGGGCGGCAGGGGCGAGGAGCGGGCCGCCGCCGGCCGGGCCGCTCCACTGTGATCATCGCGGTGAGCTGGCTGCTCATCGCCACGTTGATCGCGACCCTGCTGGTCATGGCCCTGCGGCACGACGCCGCCGCTCTCCCGGTTTAGCGGCCCTCCGAACCTCGCCGAGCACGCCCACCTCCCCGCCGATCGCGCAGGGAGTGATCGGTTGATGGTGCCCGTCATCTGCCGGGGCAGCCGGGCTCCTCAGGACGGGGACGCGGTCTCGGCCAGGCGGTCGGCGAGGAAACGCTGTTCCGGCTCGGTCTGCGCGAGATCGAGCGCCCGGCGATAGGCGTGGTGAGCCTCGGCGTCGCGGCCGGCGCGACGCAGGAACTCGGCCCGGGTGGAGTGGAAGTATCGGTAGTGGCCGAGGTCGAGGCGGTCGAGGATGGCCAGGCCGGCCTCGGGCCCGTCGATCTCGGCCACGGCGATGGCCCGGTTCATCTCGACGATCGACGAGCGGGTCTGCCGGGCGAGCGTCTGGTACAGCGCGGCGATCTGCCGCCAGTCGCGGGGCTCATGCAGGTGGAGGTCGGCGATGGCCCCCTGGACCAGGTAGGGCCCGGTGCGCCCGCGTGCCATGGCCCGCTGCAGCAGCGCTCGGCCCTCGTCGAGCTGCCGCGCGTCCCACAGAGCGCGGTCCTGCTCGTCGAGGGGGACGATCTGCCCGTCGCGCAGGCGGGCCGCCTTGCGCGCGTCGTGCAGCAGCATCAGCGCCAGCAGCGCGAGCACTTCAGGTTCGTCCGGCATCAGGCCGGCGAGCGCCCGGCCGAGGTGGATCGCTTCCGCGGTGAGGTCGACGCGGCCACCGCCCCAGCCCTGATTGAAGATCAGATAGACCACGGCGAGGACGGCCGCCAGCCTGTCGGGCAGCCGGTGATCGGGCGGCACGGCGAACGGGATGCCCGCGTTACGGATCTTGCGTTTGGTCCTGGTCAGTCGTTTGCTCATGGTCTCGAACGGGACGAGGAACGCCAGCGCGATCTCGTCGGTGGACAGGCCGCCGAGGGTGCGCAGGGTGAGCGCCACCTGAGCCTCGAGGGCGAGCGCCGGGTGACAGCAGGTGAAGATCAGCTCCAGCCGCTCGTCCGGAATGGTGGCGGCGTCGTCCATGATGACCTCCCGTGGCTGTGGCCCGGTCTCAAGGTCGCGGGTGAGCAGATTCGTCTTGTCGGCCAGGACCTGCCGGCGGCGCAGGTGGTCGATGGCGCGGTTGCGTGCGGTCGTGATGAGCCAGCCGGTGGGGTTGGCCGGTTCCCCGTCGCGTGGCCAGCGTTCGGCGGCGATGGCGAACGCTTCGGCGGCCGCGTCCTCGGCCAGTTCGATGTCGCCGAGGATCCCGACCAATGTGGCCAGCACGCGACCCCACTGGTCGCGGAAGACGGCGTCAAGCGCCACGGAAGCGTCCGTCGAGGATGGGCCGCACCTCGATCGCGGTGCCGGGCCTGGTCGTCCGGAGCAGTTCCGCGGCGGTGGCGAGTGCCCCGTCGAGGTCGTCGGCCTCGATCAGGATCAGGCCGGCGAGGTACTCCTTGCTGTCGATGAACGGTCCGTCGGTCAGCAGCATCCGTCCTTCGTCGTTGCGCAGCGTCGTCGCCGACTCGTCAGCGTGGAGCCGCGTCCAGCCGGTGACTTCCGGCCGGTCGAGCAGGGGGGCGAGATCATCGGGAATCGGGCGTGTTGCCCGGTCCGTGGTCTCCGCCGGGCTGTAGGCCAGCAACGCGTACTGCATGGGTCCTCCGGTCAGGGGTCGACATCGCGTCAAGTATCAGACGAGCGGCGTCGCCGTGGACGGACAGCGGCCGCCGACGGATTTTTCCAGCGGTGGTGTCCGTCCGGCGCCCGGCCGTTCGTCACTGCTGCAGATCCGCCCGACAGATCCGCCCGGCGTGCTCGTCTCGGCCTGACCGAAAGGACCCAAATGCCTGACATCCTGCACCGCATCAGCATCGACGCCCCGCCGCAGCGGGTGCACGACCTCATCGCCGGTGTCGACGGCATCGCCCGCTGGTGGACGGGGCGGCCGCTCACCGGCGAACACGCCGTCGGCTCCAGCTTCGGTGTCTACTTCGGCGACGCCGAGCGGCCCGCCGCCGTCATGCGGGTCCTGACCGACACCCCGGACCAGGTGGTGTGGCGGGTCGCCGACGGGCCCGGCACCTGGATCGGCACCCGGATCACCTTCACGCTCCGGCCCAGCGGCCATGGCGGCACCACGCTGTTGTTCACCCACGCCGGCTGGCAACAAGCCGGCGAATTCATGAGCGGATGCAGCACCAACTGGGGCTCCTACCTCACCAGTCTCAAGACCGGCGCCGAAAGCGGCGCGTTCGCGGCCTACCCCGTCGGCGAAATCAGCCGCTGGGACTGAACGCAGCCCACGCGAGCCCGGCCCGCAGGACCCCAGACCCGCAGAACCCCAGACCCGCAGAACCCGCGGAACGAGGAGAATCGATGAGCACCGAATTCACGCCCAGCTCGGACACCGCACGGCTCGAGCGCACCTACGACGCTCCGGCGGAGCTCGTCTGGGAGCTGTTGACCACCGCCGCCGGCCTCGAGGAGTGGTGGGTCCCCGACGGTTTCGAGATCCGGGTGAGCGAGCTGGAGCTCAGGCCCGGCGGTCAGCTGCGATACACCATGACCGCGACCGCGCCGGAACAGGTCGCGTTCATGCGGAACACCGGCAATCCGCTCTCGGCCGAGTTCCGCAAG
The DNA here is from genome assembly GCF_030268985.1 of Microbispora sp. NBRC 16548. NCBI lineage: Bacteria > Bacillati > Actinomycetota > Actinomycetes > Streptosporangiales > Streptosporangiaceae > Microbispora > Microbispora sp. NBRC 16548. The sequence goes on along the minus strand of NZ_BSSF01000014.1, from coordinate 24,030 downwards.
ACGTTCACCGAGGTCGCGTCGCGGACCCGCCTCTCCTACCTGTCGCTGATCGACTTCGTGCCCGGTCACGAGCCGTACGAGCACCTGACGACCATCGACATCGAGCCCGCCGGTGACCGCACGAAGCTGGTCATGACGCTCGCTCCCCTCCACGACGAGACCTGGACGCAGCAGCACCGCGCCCATCGCGGCAACGAGCTCGACAACCTCGAGGCGGCGGTCAGGCGACGCGCACTCTTATCGCCCATACAGAGCCGGCGTACGAGACGCGGCCGCCACCCCGCGGTCACGGCTCCGCGGCACGACGCCGCCGCTGTCCCGGTTCGGCGGCGTTGAGGACCTCGCCGAGCACGGCCACCCCCTCGCCGATCGCGCCGGGCGTGCTCGCCGCGTACCCCAGGACGAGCCCGGGAGGACCGGGGCGGTGGCGGTGCCACGACAGGGGCTGCACCTTCACCCCCCGGTCGAGTGCCGCGGCCGCCAGCTCGCGGTCGCTCAGGGGCGCGTCGAACGTGACCATCAGGTGCAGCCCCGCCGCCGCGCCGGGCAGGTGCGTCCGGATCGCGGAGATCATCGCGTCCCGGCGTGGCCGGTGGCGCCCGCGTAGCAGGCGCAGGTGGCGCTCCGACCCTCAGGGCGGGGGCGAGGAGCTTGGACACGCTGCCGCAGTAGAAGACCCCGTCGGGGAGCGCGGCGCGCAGTGCGGGGACGGGCGGCCGGTCGTACCGGTGCTCGGCGTCGTAGTCGTCCTCGACGACCAGACCGCCCTCGCCCGCCCAGCGCATGAGGTCGCGGCGTCTGCCGCCGCCCAGCACGACGCCGGTCGGGAACTGGTGGGCCGGTGTGAGCAGGACGGCGGGGGCGCCCAGGGCGCGCAGCTCGTCCACCCGCAGGCCCTGCGCGTCCACCGCCACCGGCGGGGTGTCCACGCCCGCGTGCCGCAGGTGCTGACGCGCGCCCAGCGAACCGGGATCCTCCACCGCGACCTCGCCGATGCCGTGGCCGGAGAGCACCCGCGCGACAAGCCCGAGCGCCTGCGCGGTCCCCGCGACGACGACCACGTCCGCGGGGTCGGCGCGGATGCCCCGGGTGCGGGCCAGCCAGTGCGCCACGGCACGGCGCAGGGGGAAGGTCCCGCGGGGATCGCCGTACCCGAGCTCCGGCGTGGCGAGCGCGCCGAGCACCGACCGCTCGGCGCGCAGCCACGCGGCGCGCGGGAACGCCCCCAGATCGGGCACTCCCGGGGACAGGTCGATCCTCGCCGGCGCCGAGCGCAGGAGGTCGAAGACGGCGGCGCCGGGCTCGGCGGTGAAGACGTCGCCCGGGGCGGGAGGCTCCTCCGGCGTGGCGGGTGCGGGCGCGGCCGGGGCCGAGACGACCACGGTGCCGCCCCGGCCCCGCCCGGCGACGTGCCCCTCGTCACCCAGCCGCTCTCAGGAGGAGCTCGCAGGACAAGGAGGAAACCGTGAGCATCGCGTTCCTGGCGACCGCCCTCATCGCGGTCGCCACGCCGGGAACGGGCGTCGTCTACACGTTGTCGGCCGCACTCTCACGAGGCCGGCGCGCGAGCGTGGTCGTAGCCGCAGCGTGCACCCTCGGCATCGTCCCGCACGTCGTCACCACGATCACCGGCCTCGCGGCCCTGCTGCACGCGAGCGCCCTCGCCTTCCAGGTGCTCGCGGCGTCTTCATGTTGCTCACCTTCGTCGTGTTCGTGGCGTACTGCGTGCTCGCCGCCGCGGTGCGCACGCATGTGCTCTCCCGGCCCCGCGTGATGGCCTGGATCCGGCGGGTCTTCGCCGCGTCGTTCGTCGCGCTCGGCGCCAGGCTCGCTCTGACCTGAGCCGGCCCTGACGTCAGGACAGGGACTTGAGGAAGTGAGCGGCGACCGGGGCGGCCACCTCGCCGCCCATGCCCCCGGCCTCCACGACGACGGCGAAGGCCAGGTCGCCGCGGAAGCCCATGAACCAGGCGTGCGAGTCGAGTTCGGGCCCGGTGCCGAACTCGGCGGTCCCGGTCTTGCCCGCCGTCCCCGCGGGCAGCCCGGCGGCGTGGGCGGTGCCCTTGGTGACGACCGCCCGCATCATCGACCGCAGGCTCTTGACGACCTCCTCCGGCAGCTTCTTGGGGCCGGTCTTCTGCTCCAGCGAGGGCACCAGCGTGGGTGGCCGCCAGGAGCCGTCGGCCACCGCCGCGGCCACGCTCGCGATCACCAGCGGGCTCGCGGTGATCCTGGCCTGCCCGAACGACTCCGCGGCGAGTTCGGCGTCGCTGGCGGCTTTCGGCATGCTGCCGGGGGTCGCCGGGATGCCGATGCGCAGGGGCTGGTTGAAGCCCAGGTCCGTCGCCAGGTCGTACAGCTTGCGCGCGCCCAGCTTCTGGGCGGCGAGCGGGGCGAACGTCGTGTTGCACGAGTGGGCGTAGGAGTCGAGGAACGACAGCGACCCGAACGCCTCGTGGTCGGAGTTGCGGATCTTCAGCCCTCCGACGACCGCCTCCTTGGGGCAGGTCACCCGGCTCGACGGGGTCAGTCCCTCGGCCAGCAGCCCGGCCGCCGTGACCGTCTTGAACGTGGATCCGGGGGCGTACTTGCCGTCCAGTGCGCGGTTGAAGCCGCCCCTGTTGTTCACGACGGCGAGGATCTCGCCGGTCGAGGGTTTGACGGCGACGAGCGAGGTGGGTTTGTCCAGGTCGCGCACCGCGTCGGCGGCGGCCTTCTGCACCTTCAGGTCGAGGCTGGTCCGCAGGTCCTTGCCGGGGGAGCCCTTGACGGCGTGCAGGGTCTTCCGGCTCTCGCCCACCACCTGGATCTCTGTGGTGGGGGTGCCCGCGAGCTGCTTCTGGAACGTCTCCTGCAGGCCGCCGCGGCCCACGGCGTCGCCCTTCTTGTAGGCGGTGCCCAGCTTCTCGACGTCATCGTCCCCGGCCTTGTCCAGGAAGCCGACGAGCTGCTGCACCGAGCCGCCCACGTCGCCGCCGTCGATGCGGTCGCCGTTGGCGTCGGTGACGGCCGCGCGCTGCGGCCACGACGTCTTCAGCGCCAGGTGGTTGGTCCCGTCGAGCGCGGGGTGGACCGCGGACGGCGACCAGTCGACCTTCCAGTAGTGGTCCTTGACCACAAGCTTGAGCGAGCCCCTGTAGGTCCAGTCGCCGACGTTCTTCACGGTGGCGGTGGCGGTGTAGGAAGCGGTCGCCCGGTCGTCCTTCGCCGCGCCGGCCCGCACGTCGCGGACGGCGACCTTCGCCACTGCGAGGTTCTTGGTGAGCTCGGCGTACGCCGCGTCGAAGCCGGCGGCGGGTGAGGCGAGCTCGGCCTTCATCGCCGCGAGGTCGCCCCTCGACCAGGCCGCGGTGAACCGCGCCGCGGTCTCCTGCGGTGTGCCGCGCGTGTGCAGCACGTAGTAGGCGCCGCCGGCGGCCGCCCCGGCCAGCACGACGGCCACGGCGGCCGAGATCGCGACGGTACGTCCTCGCGGCACGCACACCCCCCATGACGGCCCTGTGGTCGGGTTCAGAGCCTAGCGGGGCCAAATCGTTATTTACACTCCGGCTTCGCCGGCGCCCTTGACGCTGGCGCCGTACCGGGGGACGTACTCCTGGCCGGACAGGCGCTGGATCGCGGCCATGACCTCGTCGGTCACCCGCCGCCGGTCCCTGGCGCTGCCCGGGTCGCCGGTGAAGGTCATCGGCTCGCCGAACCGCACGCCGATCTTGTGCAGGCGCGGCACCGACGTGCCGGGCGGCAGCACCTTCTCGGTGCCGAGCATGGCGACGGGCACGACGGGGGCGCCGGTGGTGAGCGTGAGCCAGGCCACGCCGACCTTGCCCCGGTACAGCCGGCCGTCGGGGGAGCGGGTGCCCTCGGGGTAGATGCCGAACAACTCGCCCGCCTTCAGCACCTCCACCGCGGCGTCGAGCATGTCCTGGGCGGCGGAGACGTTCTCCCGGTCGATCTCCATCGCCCCCATCGCGCGCATCCACGCCGCGACGACGGGGTTGCCGGTGAAGTACTCCTTCTTCGCCACGAACCGCACCATGCGCGGCACCACGGCCGGCATGAAGAACGAGTCGAGCACGGACAGGTGGTTGGAGGCGATGATCGCGGGCCCGTGCGCGGGGACGTGCTCGCGTCCCTCCATCCGCGGCCGCCACAGCGCGTGCATGACGGGAACGCTGACGAACTTCAGGGCGGGGTAGAGCACGGCCTCTCCTTCTCCGGTCCGACGGACATACCCTAGGCCGCCCGGACCCCTGTTCAGGTGTATGACCCCTGCAACACACCGCCTCGTGTTTTGTACGGCTTCACCAACACTTCTCTGTACCTACTAGTATGTACGGCATGAGCACGCCGGACCGCCTGATCGAGAGCACCCGCGAACTGCTGTGGGAACGCGGTTACGTCGGAACCAGTCCGCGGGCCATCCAGCGGCGGGCGGGAGCCGGTCAGGGCAGCATGTATCACCACTTCTCCGGCAAGCCCGACCTCGCGCTGGCCGCGATCGGCCGTACGGCGGAGGAGATGCGCGCCGGGGTGGAGGAGATCCTGGGCGGCCCGGGCACGGCCCTCGAGCGGCTGTCGGCCTACCTGCGGCGCGAGCGGGAGGTGCTGCGGGGCTGCCCGATCGGCCGGCTCACCCAGGACCCCGACGTCATGGCCGATCCGGCGCTGCGGCGGCCGGTGGAGGAGACGTTCGCGTGGCTGCGCGACCGGCTCGCGGCGGTGCTGGCCGAGGGACGCGACCGGGGCGAACTCGACGCCGGTCTCGAACCCGGGCCGACCGCCGCGACGGTCGTGGCGGTGCTGCAGGGCGGATACGTCCTGGCCCGCGCGGCCGGCTCGCCCGAGCCGTTCCACCAGGCCGTCGACGGTGTGCTCGCCCTGCTGTCCCGCCCCTGACCCCACCGGAAGAGGCCGCCGTGTACGCGATGCAGTACGAGATCACCCTGCCCGCCGACTACGACATGACGATCATCCGGGAGCGGGTGTCCACCCGCGGCCACGCCCTCGACGACCGGGCCGGGCTCGGCCTCAAGGCCTACCTGATCCGCGAGCGGGGCGCGGCCGGGTCGCCGGTCAACCAGTACGCGCCGTTCTACCTCTGGCACGAGGCCGGGAGGATGGGCGAGTTCCTTGTCGGCGGGGGCGGCTTCCAGGGCATCGTCGGCGACTTCGGCCGGCCGGTCGTACAGCACTGGACGGGCCTGGCCGTCGAGGCGGGCCCGGCCCGGGGGACGGCGCCTCTCGCGGCGTCGCGGCGGCTGACGCCGATGCCCGCCTCGGCTGATCTGACCGAGCAGGTGGCCGGCGCCCTCGCCGAGCTGCGTGACCTGGGCGGCGCCCAGGGCCTGCACACCGCCGCCCTCGCCGTGGACCCGCACCACTGGCGGTTGATGACGTTCTCGTTGTGGGAGCGGGAGGCGCCCCGCCTGGCCGAAGCCGAACACTACGAGGTGCTGCACCTGTCCGCCCCCGGCCTGGCGAGCCTGCCGCGGGGCCGAGCCTGGTGAAAAGACACGACGCCCCGCGAGAACGAGTCTCGCGGGGCGCCCACGTCGAGGGCCGATGTGGCGGTCGCCTCCTCGGCGAGATGCACAACACGGCTCCAGCCGAACGGTATTCCGTGAAGGCGGTGATTGCGGCCCGGGGGACACAAACCACATCGGCCATGAACGACTCTAGCCGACTTCCGGCTCTGCTTTCTCCCGCCCCCCGCATCGGTGTCCGTCATCAGCGGCCAAAGCCTGCGTGCACTATCGTCGGCGGGTGGCGAATTCGATCAAAACAGAACGGCTCGTGCTGCGGCGCTGGCGCGAGGAGGACAAGGAGCCCTTCGCCGTCCTGAACGCCGATCCGGTCGTGATGGAGCACTTCCCGGCCACGCTGTCCAGGGAGGAGAGCGACGCTCTGGTCGAGCGCATCGAGGCCGGATTCGACGAGCGCGGGTTCGGCTGGTGGGCGGTCGAGGCGGACGGGCGGTTCATCGGCTTCACCGGACTGCAGGTCCCCCGGTTCACCGCCCACTTCACGCCGTGCGTGGAGATCGGATGGCGGTTCGCCCGCTCCGCCTGGGGGCGGGGGTACGCCACGGAGGCGGCGCGGGCGTCGCTGGAGGACGGGTTCGGCCGGGTCGGCCTGACCGAGGTCGTCTCGTTCACTGCGGTGCCGAACGTCCGCTCGCAGGCGGTCATGCGGCGGCTCGGGATGACCCACGACCCCGCCGGGGACTTCGACCACCCGGTGCTCCCCGAGGGTCACCCGCTGCGCCGGCACGTCCTGTATCGGATCCGGAGGCAGGGGTGAGCGGCATGCGGTTGCTGGTGCTGGGCGGCACGACGTTCGTCGGCCGGTGGGTGGTGACGGCGGCCGTGGAGCGCGGCTGGCACGTCACCACGTTCACTCGCGGGCTCGCCGGGTGGGCTCACCCCGGAGCCGAGGCGGTGACCGGCGACCGGCTCAGCCCGGCCGACCTGGCCCCGCTCGCCGAGGCCCGGTGGGACGCCGTGGTGGACACCTGGGCCGGCGCGCCCCGGGTCGTGCGCGACAGCGCCCGCGCGCTGGCCGGGTGCGCGGGCAGATACGTGTACGTCTCCAGCAGGGCGGTGTACGCGCCCCCGACGCCGGCCGGCCTGAACGAGGACTGGCCCACGGTCGATGCGTCGGCGGACGCCGAGGACACCGACTACGCCCCCAACAAGCGGGGTGGCGAGCTCGCCGTGGAGGAGGCCTTCGGCGACCGCGCCGTACTGGCCAGGGCCGGGCTGATCCTCGGGCCGTACGAGCTTCCGGGGCAGCTGCCGCACTGGCTGTTGCGGGCGGCGCGGGGCGGGGAGATGCTCGCCCCCGGCCCGGCCGACCAGCCGTTCCGCTATGTGGACGTGCGCGACCTCGCCGCCTGGCTCCTCGACGCGGCCGAAGGCGGCGTGCCCGGCCCGGTCAACCTGGTCAACCCGGAGGGGCACGCCACGACCCGCGACCTGCTGGAGTCCGCGGTCGCGGTCACCGGCGGGCTCGCCGAGCTGGTCTGGGTCGAGCCCGAGGCGATCGAGGCCGCCGGGATCGACCGGTGGGCGGCGCTGCCGGGATGGATCCCGCCAGGTCCCGCGCTGGCCGGGCTCATCCGGACCGACGTCCGCCGGGCCCTGGCGACCGGGCTGCGGTGCCGTCCGGTGCTGGAGACCGTCGCCGACACCTGGGCGTGGCTGACCGGGTCCGGCGAGATCCCCGCGTTCCCGCCCGGGCTCGACCCCGCCGAGGAGCGGGCCGTGATCGACGCCTGGCGGCGGTCGGCTCCGTGACGTCTGGATGTTCTCCTCGATGCTCTGCTCGCCCTTGCCGGGCACGTCTGTGCACTCGGTGAGTTCAGGTGCGGCGGGCGGCCCAGACGGTGCGTTCGGTGCGTACTGCGAGGTCGTCGCGGCGCAGGATGCTGTGCGGGCCGCCGTTGTCGAGCAGGCGATCGAGCGCGGCGAGGTCTTCGGGTGAGAGCGCCTGGGCGGCGGTGCCGCGGATGCGCTGCAGGGCACTGAGGGCGTAGCGGCCGATCGCCTCGCTGCGGGAGCCCTCGATGTGCACGGTGATGGTGCGTTTGCCGTCGATGGCGAATCCGGCGGCGGTCAGCATCGGTCCCCAGTCGGCGCCGCGGTGGGGCAGGTCTCCGGCGTGGAAGTGGTCGGTCGCGGCGTGGCAGCGCTCTTCCAGGCCGGGCCGGTCCTCGGGTGCGTCGGCGGGCAGGAAGCGGGGGAAGCCGGCCAGTTCGACGACGGTGAACAGGCCGCCGGGCGCGAGCAGGTCGTGGATGTTGCGTATGACGCGGTCGGGGTCGGTCATGTGGTGCATCGAGGCCGACGCCCAGACGAGGTCGGGTGTGCCGAGGTCGGGCCAGCCGGCGTCGTCGAGGTCGGCCTGCACGATGTGCACGCGGTCATCCATGTCACGGGCGCATGCCTTCTCCTGCAGGCGCTGCAGGTGCCCGGGTGAGGCGTCGACGGCTGTGACGCGCGCCTCGGGAAAGCGCTCGAGGAGGGCGAATGTGCCCGCTCCGGTGCCGCAGCCCACATCCACGATGTGGCTCGGGCTGGTGGCCAGGGGCAGCCACTCGATGATGGCGGTGAGGTGCTCGGCGAGGACTTCCGCGTCCAGGTCGAGGATCTCCTCTTGGCTGCCGGTGCCGTGCTTGTGGTCGTGGCCGGTGTGCGGGTGTGTTCGGGTCATGACGCCACATTACGAAGGCCATGCGTGTTCGGCATAATTCCTTTCGTATTGCGCAAGACGATGGCCGCCGATGCTGCCGGACGCGCAAGACGGCTACCTTTCGCGCATCAGTCACAGCCTTCTTGGTCATCGCGGCCGCCGTCCTCGCGCTGGTGTCCGCGCCGCGCGTCGCGGTCGAAGATGCCCAGGATCTCGCACGGTCCGGCTTCGGCGCCTATGGCGTGCGGCATCATCGTGGGGAACTCGGCAGCCTGGTTGGTCTCGAGGCGGAAGCGGCGGTGGCCCAGCATGAGGATCGCCGTGCCGGACAGGACGACAAGCCATTCCCGGCCCGGATGGGCGCGCATGCGGGCGGGATTGTCCGGCGGCGGCTCGGTGATGCGCTGACGCATCACGGTCATGCCGGGGTCGGCCTTGATCGGCCAGCGCATCACGCCGTGGGTGCCGTAGATCATCGGGCTGGTGACGACATCGTCGGTGGCGGTCTCGACCAGCTGGTCGAGGGAGGTGTCCAGGGCGCGGGCGAGGGTGACGAGCTGATCCAGCGCGAGGCGGCGCTGGCCGTTCTCGATGCGGCTCAGTGAGGACTGGCTGAGCCGGGCGCGGGTGGCCAGCTCTTCGAGGGACCAGCCCTGTGCGACCCGCAGGGCGCGGATGCGTTTGCGTACGAGGCTGTCCAAGCCTTCATCTTCTTGCTTCATAGGCAACATCCTATGCCCTTAATGCAAGGCGGGGATATCGTCCCACGTAGATGGCCCTGGTCCGCTGGGGCCATGCACCGAGGAGAAGTGAGGACATGTCTGTGCAGACTTCCGCATATGCGACCGACACGCTGCCGGCTGACACCGTCGACGTGGTGGTCATCGGCGGCGGCGCCGCAGGACTGAACGGTGCGCTGATGCTCGCCCGCTCCCGCCGCTCGGTCGTCGTGATCGACAGTGGCACCCCCCGCAACGCGCCTGCCGAGGCCATGCACGGCTTCATCGTGCTGGACGGCACGCCTCCCTCCGAGTTGCTCAGGCGGGGCCGGGAGCAGGTGCGCCAGTACGGCGGCCGAATCGTCTCCGGCGAAGTGATCTCGGCCGAGCCCGCCGCGGCATCGGCCGAGGGCGATCTGCGCTTCTCGTTCACCCTTGCCGACGGTCAGACGGTGACGGCGCGCCGCGTGCTGGTGGCCACCGGATTGCGGGACGTGCTGCCCGACATACCCGGCCTCGCGGAGCATTGGGGGCGCTGTGTGGTGCACTGCCCGTACTGCCATGGCTGGGAGGTACGCGACGAGCCCATCGGCATCCTCGCCACCGGGCCCGCCTCGATCCACCACGCGCTGCTGTTCCGCCAGCTGACCGACGACGTCATCTACTTCACCCGCGGCACCGCACTCGACGCGGGTGCCCGCGCGCGCTTCGCCGCCCGCAGCATCGCCGTCATCGACACCCCGGTGCAGGAGGTCGTGAGCAGCGAGGACGGCACTCTCGCCGGGGTACGCCTGGCCGACGGCACCCTCGTTCCCCGCCGCGTCCTCGCCGTCGTCACCGAGATGCAGGCCCGCACCGAGGGCCTGGACGGACTGAAACTGCCGGTGGAGGACCTGCCCGACAACATGGGCCGCCGCTTCGCCTCCGGCATGGCCGGCGCCACCGACGTGCCGGGAGTGTGGGTGGCCGGCAACGCCACCGACCTGACCGCCCAGGTGGGCGCCTCCGCCGCGGCCGGCGCTCTGGCCGGCTCCCACATCAACGCCCTGCTGGCCACCGCGGACACCGACGTGGCCCTCACCGCGGCCGAGGGCGTCCCTGCCACCGCCTGACGTCCGCACCCCGATCGGCCTGCGCCTTCCCCGGCTCATCGTCGTGGCGCGGACCTCACCTGCCCTTTTGCCCTGCCTTTTCGAGAGGAACTCATGAGCACGAACCAGCCCGCACAGGGGGCAACCGCCGAAGCAAGCGGCAGGGGTGCGCCGGACGCGCGCCGACTGCGCACCATCCTGATCGCCGTCTGTGTCGCGTTGATGGCGGTCATCGCCTCGGTGACCGGGTTGAACGTCGCGCAGCCTGACATGGCCGTCGAATTCGGCGCCTCACAGACCACAATCCTGTGGATCATCAACATCTACACCCTCACTCTGGCCGCGCTGCTGCTTCCGCTCGCCGCGATTGGTGACCGGCTGGGCCGCAAGCCCATGCTGATCACTGGTCTGATCATCTTCGGATTCGCCGGCGCGTCGGCCGGCCTGGCCCCGTCATCCGAGGTCATGATCGCCGCCCGTGTGCTCAGCGGTGTGGGCGCTGCGATGATCATGCCGATCACCCTCGCTGTGATCACCTCGACCTTCCCCGACGAGCAGCGCGGAAAGGCGATCGGCGTGTGGACCGGCGTCGCCGGAGGCGGCGGCATCATCGGCATGTTCCTCTCCGCCTTGCTTGTGGACGTGGCGGACTGGCGGTGGCTGTTCGTGCTGCCCGTCGTCCTGGTCGTCGTCTCGCTCGGCATGATGCGGTCCGTACCGAACTCTCGCGAGCACTCCTGGCACTCCTTCGACACCACGGGCGCACTGGCCTCCGTCGTCGCCGTGGTAGGCCTCATCTTCGTCCTGCAGGAAGGCCCGGAGCGCGGCTGGAGCGACCCTGTCACTCTGACCAGTCTCGTCGTCGGTCTGGTGGCCCTGATCTTCTTCGTGGCCTGGGAACTGCGCCGCAGGGACGCATCCCTGCTGGACGTGCGCCTCTTCCGCGAGCGCGGCCTGGCCGGCGGCTCCATCACACTGCTGGTGGTCTTCGGTGTCCAGGCGGGTGTCTTCGTGGTCCTCTTCCCATTCCTGCAAGCCGTCCTCGGCTGGTCGGGACTGCTGTCCACCCTGGCGATGATGCCCATGGCCGTGCTGATGATGATGACCTCCGGCTTGGCGCCCAAGCCGGCCGCGCGTATCGGCGCCCGCTCGACCATGGCGGCGGGAATCGCGCTGTTCGGTGCCGGTCTGGCCCTCATGGCCGGCATCGTTTCCGTCGACGGCGGCTACCTGTCCATCCTGCCCGGCATGCTCGCCATGGGCATCGGCATGGGCCTGTCGATGACCCCCTCCACCGAGGCCATCACCAGTTCCCTGTCGCGGGAGAAGCAGGGTGTCGCCTCCGCGCTCAACGACATCACCCGCGAGTTCGGCACCGCACTCGGCGTCGCCCTGCTCGGCGCCCTCCTGGCGAGTGGCTACCGCAGCGCCATCGATGACAGGCTCGGCGGCATCCCTCAAGGCGCGGCGGACGCTGCACGCCAGGGCGTCGCCAACGCCATCGAGGCCGCGGGCACTGCCGGCTCCCACGCGCGGGCGCTGGTTGATGCCGCCCGTCAGTCCTTCGTCGACGGCTGGCAGCAGGCCATGTGGGCAGGTGTCGTCGTCATGGGCGTCTTGTTCGTCTACACCGCCGTCCGCGGTCCGCAAAACAAGCTCTCCACGTCGGCGGACGAGGAGGAAACCCCCGGAGACCGACACCCCCAGGTGACCGCGTAAGAGCTGTCCTGGCCGCGATGCGTGCTCCATCCGGACACGACCGAGGCCGACCTCGCGGTCCTGCCGGAGGAGATCCGCGCCGCCGTATGACGCCGGGGGATCAGGCGGCGGCCGTCAGGTCGCGGATCGCCCGCAGCACCTCCTCGGCCCGCTCGACGTGCAGGTGCTGGTGGGAGGCACCGTCGATCACGCGCTGCTCTCCTCTGGGCACCGAGCGGGCGATCGCCGCGTGCAGGGCGCGTACCCCGTCGTGCGCCTCACGCATCACCTCCTCCGGCATGAACTTCGCCCAATAGGGGTTCACGCCGCCCGCGGTCAGCACGATCAGCGGGACGTCGGGCAGCGGTCCGCCGTCGCGCAGCTCGCCGTAGACCTCGGTCTCGAAGTTCTCCGTCTCCCGCAGGCTCGTCCGCCACGACGCCAGGTGGTGGCCGATCAGCGCCTCGCGCACCGGCGCGGGCCACTCGGCGTACAGGCGGGCGTACGCCTCGCGGGCGGCCCGGAGCTGCTCGTCGGTCAGCTCCGGCAGCCGCGCCGGGTCGGGCCGCATCCGCTCGGCCAGCTCGGCGGCCTGCGCCGGCATGTGGTCGAGGATGTCCTCGTGGCCGGGGTCGAGCAGGAGGAGACCGGCGACCTCGCCCGGGAAGAGCTGCGCGTACCGGCGCGCGTAGAAGGCGCCGAGGGAGTGGCCGACCAGGAGGAACGGGCCCGGAACCGCCGCGGCCCGCAGGAGGTCGCGCAGTTCGACGGCGACCTCGGCCGCGCCGCGGGGGAGGGGCGCGGACGTGCTCCAGCCCGTGCCGGCGCGGTCGTACAGCACGCTCGTGGTGAACGCGGCGGCGCCCTCCTGCACGTTCAGGAAGTCGAGGCCCACCAGGCCCGCGCCGGGCAGGAACACCACGCTCGGCCCGCCCGAGCCCGAGCGGTGCAGCATCAGGCGCCGTTCTCCGACGTCGTACAGGCGCCCCAGTGGCGGGGCAGTTGTCTCCGATGACGGTCGTCCCATGCCGTTCACTCCCACAGTGATCGTTCGCATTTCTGCGAAAGGTAGCACACGTGCGATCATCCGGACCATGGACGTGATGGAGGTGCTCGCGCACCCGGTGCGGCTGCGCGTCGTGCAGGCTCTGGCCGGCGGGCGGATTCTCACGACATCGCAGCTGTGCGAGCGCATCTCGGACGTGCACAAGGCGACCGTCTACCGCCATGTCCGCGCGCTCGCCGACGCCGGCGTGCTGGAGGTGGACGGCGAGCATCGTGTGCGCGGCGCGGTGGAACGACGCTACCGGCTGCGTGAGCGCGTGGTGATCGACGCCGACACCGTGGCGGCGATGTCGGCGGAGGACCACCGGCGCACCTTCGCCACGGCGATGGCCGCGCTGATCTCCGAGTTCGACGCCTACCTCGGTCTGGACGGCGCCGATCCGGTGGCCGACGAGGTGGGTTACCGGCAGCACGTGCTGTGGCTGAGCCGGGAGGAACGCGCCGAGATGATCGAGGAACTGCGTGCGGTGATCGTCGCGCGGATGAGGAACGAGCCCGCGCCGCACCGCAGGCGGCACCTGCTCAGCCCGATCCTGTTCCCGGTCGAGACGCCCCCGCCGGACGCCGGGGCGTGACCGGCCTCGGGGACGTCGCGCTGCTGGCCGCCGCCGGCACGCTCGCCGGGCTGGTCGGCACCGCGGGCGGCATCACGTCCCTCATCTCCTATCCGGCGCTGCTCGCGGCGGGCCTGTCCGCCCTCGCGGCCAACGTGGCCAACATCGTCGCGCTCGTCGCCTGCTGGCCCGGCTCGGCCCTGGCCTCGCAGCCCGAGCTGCGCGGGAAGGCGCCGTGGCTGCGGCGGTGGGTGCCGCTGTCGGCGCTCGGCGGGGCGGCGGGGGCGGCGTTGCTGCTGTCCACTCCGCCCGGTGTCTTCGCCCGCGTCGTGCCGTTCCTCGTGGCCGCGGGTTCGCTGGCGCTGCTCGCGCAGCCCCGCCTCGCCGTACGCCACGAGCGGCGCGGTTCACCTGACGCCGTTCTTCCGCTCGGGCTGACCGCCCTGTCGGTCTACAACGGATATTTCGGCGCCGGGTCGGGGGTGATGATCCTCGCCCTCCTCCTGGTGACCGCCGAGCCGCGACTGCCCGCCGCCAACGCCCTGAAGAACATGCTCCTCGGCGCCGGCGCACTGGTCTCCGCGGCCGGATTCGCCGTCTTCGGGCCTGTCGACTGGGCCGCCGTCGCCCCTCTCGCCGCGGGGCTGTTCGCCGGGTCCACGCTCGGTCCCCGGGTCACCCGGCGCCTGCCGGCCGGGCTGCTGCGCTGGCTGGTCGCCCTGATCGGTCTCGGCCTGGCGGTCCGCCTGTGGGTCGCACCGGGCACCTGATCGCCGGTCCACGCCCCGCGCCGGCGGCGGTGGCGTCGGTTGCCGGGTCGGCAGCAGGGCCTGGCTGGTCGGATGTGGAACCGCAGGCGCGTTCAGCCCGCTGTCGCACCGGCCGGGTTCGCGTCGTCACCGAGATACGTCCCATACCCGTCGATCACCAGCGGGCCGTCGAAGATCAGCACCTCGTTGACCAGGCCGCCCTTTTGATTGCGGTAGTTGATGACCAGGCAGTCGACGCCGACGTAGGCGTTGAGGACCTCGAACCGCAGGTCGGGGATGCGCCGCAGCCCCTCAGCCCAGTAGGCGCGCAGCGCCGCCTTGCCTTGGATGGTCCCATCGCCGCCGACAAGCTGCGCCGCGACCGGCGAACGGAACGTCACGTCCTCCGCGAAGTGAGCCAACACCGCGTCCACGTCATGGGCGTTCCACGCCGCCACCCAGCTGTCCACGAACTCTCGCACCGCACCATGATCCATATAGGCGAGTATGTCGGACCCCGCCCAGCGGCGGCTGCATCCCCGCGGCTTCCATCGGGCACGCGCGCCGACCGCCCGAATGCGTTTGTGCGCGATCGACGCGCCGCACTACCTTGCCAGTGTGGATCTCTTCGCGCGCTCGTGGACGGCATTGCGCAGGGCGGTCGCCGAACTGCCGGACGAGGACTTCGCACAGCCGTCCGGCTGTGCCGGCTGGCTCGTGCGGGATCTGGTGTGTCATCTGGTGATCGACGCTCAGGACGTGCTGATCACCCTCGTGACCCCGGCGGAAACGGAACCGACCCGTGACGCGGTGACCTATTGGGAGGTCTCCGCGACGCCGCCGACCGGCGACGATCCGCTCGACGCGCTGATCGTCCGGCTGGCCGCCGCCTACGAGGAGCCTCGGCTGCTCAAGTTCCATCTCGACGACGTCGGCTCCGCCGCGGGCCGCGCCGCGGGGCTCGCCGACCCGGACCTCCGGGTCGGCACCCGCGGCGAGGTCCTCACCGCGGGCGACTACCTTTCGGCGTACGTCCTGGAGTGGACGCTGCACCACCTCGACCTGGTCGCGCATCTACCGAACGCGGCGGAACCGCCCGCCGAGGGGCTCGCCCGATCCCGCGAGATGCTGGAGAAGATCGCCGGGACCGCCTTCCCCGCGTCGTTCTCCGACAAGGACGCGCTGCTGGTCGGCACGGGACGCCGTGTTCCGACCGATGCCGAGAAGGCCGAACTGGGCGAGCTGGCCGCAAGACTCCCGTTCGTCCTCGGCTGACGTCCGGTGGTCGTGCTCGGCGGCTATCGCTCCGAGGTCATCGTCGATGCCGGGGCAGGGGCCATCGGGGCGAGGCCGAGGCCGGCGAGCACGGCCGCGCCGCGCTCGGCATGGTCGCCCCCGGCGAGCACCAGGGTCCGTGCGTACTGGTAGCGGCAGTCGGCGGCGTCGAACGCGTCCGCCGCGGCGAGCAGCGCCTCCTGGTCGTCGTCGAGCAGGGCTTCTGCTCGCTCCACGATGGCACCGGCCACCGGGTTGCCGGCCACGACGGCCTGGGCCTCCGCCAGGCAGTCGCGACCCCCCGGGCTCCCGGCGAGCACGGCGGCCTCGGCGCGCAGCGCGACATACCAGTGATGCCAGATCCAGGTGACCCACTTCCACACCTGCCTGGGCTCGGGGGCCATCCGCTCCAGCGCCTCCGGTGCCCGCCCATGGTGGAGCAGGAGCATGGCGTCGAAAACCGCCCCGTAGCCGTAGGTATGCTCCGGTGAGGTGCCGAGCTGATCCAGGATCTCTAGCCATTCGCGCCTGGCGCCATGGTCGTCGCGCAGGCCGTGGACCATCGCCACACCGGCCACCGCCGGGGCGAGGATGGACCGGGCGGGGCTGCCTGCCCGCCGCCATGCGTCGAGGAACCGGACGCTGCCGGGGAGCACCTCGTCGACGTCGCCCGCCAGCGCAGCAACCATCAGGAGCCGGCAGGTGGCGCGGTGACCGATCTCCGCCAGCGACGGATGGTCGGCCAGTTGCCGTGCCCATCGGCGGGCGCCCGGCACATCTCCCGCGCCGAGGCCGGCCTCGGTGACTATACCGAGCGCGTCGATCAGCTCGTGAGTGCCGGCCGGCGAGATCGGCAGGGACGCCAGGAGCGTGATCCGGCGCCGGGCCGTGGCCGCGGTGGCGAACGTGTCGCCGGCCCAGCTTTGAGCGCCGGTGAGCGCGTCGAGTGCGGCCGACTCGGTGAGCGGGTCGCCGGTCCGGCGGGCGAGCTCGACCGCGCGCTCGGCGCGCGCGATCGTCTCCGGTACGGCATTGCCGGCCGGGCCCTGGGCGGCGCCGAACGCGTCGGTGAGCACCGCGGCCTCGGCCAGCGCCACCGCGGCCTGTGCGGCCAGGTCGTCGCCGGCCGACTCCCGCGCCTCGGTGATCAGCGCGAGCGCCTCCTCCAGGGACGGGAGCCGCACGAACGTGGTCGAGAACCGGAAGGCGATGGTGGCGGCGGTCGCCAGGTCGGCGGCGGCGCCGGCGGTGTCGCCGGCGCCGCGGGCGGCGTCCGCGGCCGCGAGACGCAGGCGGTACATGTCATCGCCGGTCGTACGGCAGCCGGCCACGGCCGCGGCCTGCCGGAGCATCGACGCGGTGGCGGCGGGGTCGGTCGCGAGCTCGGCCGCCTGCTCATAGCGCCGCTGGGACTCGCCGGTCAGGTGACGGGTGAAGGTCAGCTCCGCCAGGTGCCGGGCGAGCTCGTACGCGTCCGCGCGCTGCTCCGGCCGGTCGGCCGCCCACGCCAGGGCCGCGCGGAGGTCGTCCGCCATCAGATCGAACCGGGCCCGCCAGTCCTGTCGCACCACTGCCAGGCCGGCGGCCTCGGCCAGGCACCAGCGAAGGTGCCGGGATCGGGCGTCGACCAGCTCATCGGCCTCGGCGAGCCGCTCCGTCGCGTACTGGCGGATCGTCTCCAGCGCGCGGTACTCCGTGCCGCCAGGGGACGCCGTCACCACCAGCAGGCTCTGTTCGGCGAGCCGGGCCAGTCCGTCGGCGACCATGCCTTCCTCGTCCCCGGTCACCTCCGCCACCGCGGCAGCGGTGAACGGCGCCACGAACACCGACACCCGGCGCAGCAGCGCCCGGTCGGCCGGCGCCAGCAGGGCGTGGCTCCAGTCCAGCGCAGCCCGCACCGAACGGTGCCGTTCATCGGCGCGGGAGCCGCCGGTGAGCATCCGGAGCGGGTGGGACAGTGCGGCGGCGATGCCGTCGAGCCCGAGAGTGGGATATCGGGCGGCGGCCAGCTCGATCGCCAGAGCCATTCCGTCCAGCCGCGCACAGATCGCGGCGATCTGGTCGCGCAGTGGAGGATCCAGCGGGGAGCCGACCGCCGCCGCCCGATCCATGAACAACGCGACCGCGTCCGACTCGCCGTCGACGGCCAGCGACAGCGGCGGGACCGCGTACACCCGTTCGAACGGCACCATCAGCCGTGCCCGGCTGGTCGCCAGCACCGTCAACCGAGGGCACCTCGCCAGCAGCCGCTCGATGAGCAGGGCGACCCCGTGCACTACTTGCTCGCAGTTGTCCAGCACCAGCAGCGCATGACGGTCGGCCAGCGCGGCGACCACGGACTCGGTCATGTCGCGGCCGGGCTGTTCACCGAGGCCGAGCGCCGCGGCGACCGCAGTCGCGATCATGTCAGGATCGGTGACCGGGACGAGGTCGACGAACCACACCCCGTCGGAGTACCCGCCGGCCGCCTCCGCGGCCACGGCCAGCGCGAGCCTGGTCTTGCCCACTCCGCCGGGACCGACCGCGGTCACCTGACGGTGTGCTTTGATCAGCCCGGTCAGCTCGGTCCGCTCGCTCACCCGGCCGACGAACGAGGTCAGCGGGGCCGGCAGAACCGGCGCGCGGTGCGAGGGCGCGCCGGCCGGCGTGGGCGCACGCTGGGCGAGCGCCCGCCGATCCTGCACCCCCAGCTTGCGCAGCAGGGAGGCGACGTGACTCTCGACGGTACGCACCGAGATGAACAGCCGGGCCGCGATCTCGGCGTTGCTGAGATGGGCTCCGACCAGTTCCAGCACCTCGGCTTCCCGAGGTGAGATCTCCGCTCCTGTCACCACTGTCCCAGTTTGCCGTATCCCCTTCACGAGCGATCCGTGCCGCCGATCCGTGTGGTCGGTCCGTGGCCGATTCCGTGGTCACCACGGATGCCGGCCAACCAGGCCGGGAGAAAAGCTGTGAACACGCGAACGGCGGGTCGACGCGACCCACGACTACAGGAGTGACCATGACCGGCTCTTCCACCCAGGGCATCAGGACCGTGCTGCACCCTGTGTCCGAGCTGGCGAAGGCCAAGGCGGTGTACGCGGCCCTGCTCGGTGTCCGGCCGCAGACCGACTCGTCCTACTACGTCGGCTTCGAGGCAGAGGGCCAGCACATCGGGCTGGTGCCGGGCGGTGGACCGCAGGGCATGACCTCGCCGGTGGCCTACTGGCACGTGCCGGACATCGAGGCGCGGCTGGCCGAGCTGATCGCCGCAGGGGCCGTCGTGAAGGAGGCCGCGCACGAGGTCGGTGGCGGCCGCCTGGTGGCCACCGTCACCGACCCCGACGGCAACGTCCTCGGCCTCCTGCAGGACCGTTGAGCGCCCCCTGCCCCCTGCCGTGTCCGTCCCCCATTACGGCTGGCACGACCACGAACCCACCTCGCCGAAAGGACCTGCCATGACCTCCTTCGAATCCGTGATCCTCGAAGTTCCCGACCCCACGGCCGCGGACGCCTTCTACGAAGCCTTCGGTCTGGGCCCGTACGTGAACGTGCGCGCCTCGGATGCGCCGACGACCGGTTTCCGTGGGTTCGCGCTGTCACTCGTGGCGTCCCAGCCGGCCGACGTCGACGCCCTCGTCGGTGCCGCCCTCGACGCCGGCGCCACGACGCTGAAGCCGGCCACGAAGGGGTTCTGGGGCTACGGCGGCGTCGTACGCGCCCCGGACGGGACGATCTGCAAGATCGCAACCTCGAACAAGAAGGACACCGGCCCCGCAACCCGGCATATCGACCAGGTTGCGCTTCTCTTGGGCGTGGCCGACGTCAAGGCGAGCAAGCGGTTCTACGTCGACCGTGGCCTGGCCGTGGGGAAGAGCTTCGGCGGCAAGTACGTCGAGTTCGACACCCCGGCGTCGGCCGTCACGCTGGCGCTCTACCCGCGCCGCGCCCTCGCCAAGGACACCGGCGTATCCCAGGAGGGCGCTGGATCGCACCGGATCGTGATCGGCGGCGATGCCGGACCCTTCACCGACCCGGACGGTTTCGTCTGGGAGGCCGCATCCGTCTGAGGCGGGCGGCCGGCTCGCGTCGGCCTTCGCACGCGACATGCCCCGGCGAAGCCCGCGGCCCACACGTGCCGCGCCGCGGTTTGGCTACCCGGCGGGGTGTTCCTCACACAACAGCATCGCCCCCCGGCCCGCCGCCGCCAATGTGAGCCCTTCCTGCAGCGTGCCGACCCTCGGACCGGCACCGATCGGACGTCCCTGCGGGGTGGCGGCGGGCGCGACGGCGGCGCGCCAGTATGCCGGTGCCGGGCTGTCCACTCCGATCAGCTCGCACCCGGCCACCTCCTCCGCCTGCACGAAGGAGCGGCCCGCGAAGGCATGGCCCGTCGAGACGGCGAGCGTCTGCGGCTGCCGCGAGAACACCGCCCCCACCACCGGGTCGTCCTCCACGACCGGCGTCAGGACGACCGCCAGGTCCGCCTCATCCCGCCGCAGGGCGCCGAACGGGTCGCGCAGCGGCACCTCCACCAGCTCCGCGGCGCAGCGGGGGTGCCGCCCCGCTCGAACAGGGCCACGGCGCTCATCACGTGGTCGTTGACGGCGCCCTGGAAGCCGATCCGCAGTGATTACAGCCGTTCCCCCGCACGCCCGAAGTGCAACACCTCGGCGAGCACGAGGAAACACTCCAGCTCGCGCATCTCCAGGCCGCTCATACCCGGGCCGCCTCTCCTTTCGCGATGTCACGATCGGGGCCCCGGACGCCGGACCGGTCATCGATGAGCCCGGTCGATCGAAGGATGAGAGAACGGCCGTTGTTCCCGGTGACCCTCCCCGGTTGCCTGGAGCGGTGACGGAAACACTGCGAGAAATCGCCCCTGGCAGATCGGTGCTGCGCGGCTGGGCGGGCGTCTTCGCCGTGGCCACCGCCACGTTCACGGTCGTGACCTCCGAGATGCCGCCGGTGGGAATGCTCACACCGATCGGCCGGACATTGCGGGTCGGCGAGGGGACGGCCGGGCTGACGTTGACGGTTACCGGGCTGGTGGCCGCGGTGTCGGCGCCGCTGATCTGGGCGCGCTGGCGCAGCCGGCGGGGGAGCGGGAGGTCCGCACGGGCCTGGTCGCGACCGCGCTGGTGGGCGGGCGTACGGCGCAGGTGCTGGGGATCGCACCGGTCATGTGGGTGGCGGGTGCGCCGGCCGCGGCGGCCCTGCTCATCGTTCTGCCCAGATCGGGCACGACGGTGCGCCGCAGGTGAGCGGCCGATGGGATTTTGCGAGTGTTGCTTGACGATTTTTGTGGGGGCGTGCGATCCTGATTACGGGATCGAGATTGACACTTCAGATAGGCGTGGACATTCGTTTGCATTTCGCTTTATGATGCCCTTCCGCGCTCGCTCTCGGCATCCCATTCCTCCACATCGGCTGAGCTGTCGTCCGGCGTGCGCGTAGTCGGTCCGCGAGTCCTCGGAAGGACATCTGTTGGCAGCCTCGCCCCACCCCTTCGCCGTACCGTCCGGCCCTCACCGCGTCTCTTTCGCGCGTATCGAGGAGCCGCTCGAAGTGCCCGACCTTCTCGCCCTGCAGACCGAGTCCTTTGACTGGCTGCTCGGGAACGAGAAATGGAAGGGCCGGGTTGAGGCGGCTCGCCAGGCCGGGCGCAAGGACGTCCCGGCCCAGTCGGGTCTCGAAGAGATCTTCGAGGAGATCAGTCCCATCGAGGACTTCTCCGGAACCATGTCCCTGTCGTTCCGGGACCACAGGTTCGAGCCGCCCAAGTACTCAGTCGATGAGTGCAAAGACAAGGACATGACCTACTCCGCCCCGATGTTCGTCACGGCGGAGTTCATCAATAACACCACAGGTGAGATCAAGAGCCAGACGGTGTTCATGGGCGATTTCCCGCTCATGACGTCGAAGGGCACCTTCATCGTCAACGGCACCGAGCGTGTCGTGGTCTCCCAGCTCGTCCGGTCGCCTGGCGTCTATTTTGATCGCAGCGTCGACAAGACATCGGACAAGGACCTGTTCGGCTGCCGGGTGATCCCGTCGCGCGGCGCGTGGCTCGAGTTCGAGATCGACAAGCGCGACAGTGTCGGCGTGCGCATCGACCGCAAGCGCAAGCAGCCCGTCACGGTGCTGCTGAAGGCGCTCGGCTGGACCAGCGACCAGATTCTGGAGCGTTTCGGTCAGTACGAGTCGATGCGGGCGACTCTGGAGAAGGACCACACCTCCGGCCAGGACGACGCGCTGCTGGACATCTACCGCAAGCTGCGTCCGGGCGAGCCGCCGACCAGGGAGTCGGCGCAGGCGCTGCTGGAGAACCTGTATTTCAACCCGAAGCGCTACGACCTCGCCAAGGTCGGCCGTTACAAGATCAACAAGAAGCTGGGCGTCCAGGCCGACATCACCCAGGGCACGCTGACCGACGAGGACATCGTGTCCACCATCGAGTACATCGTCCGGCTGCACGCCGGTGAGGAGTCGATGCGAGTCGCCGGCAGCGAGGTCATCGTCGAGACCGACGACATCGACCACTTCGGCAACCGCCGTCTGCGCACGGTGGGCGAGCTGATCCAGAACCAGGTCCGCCTGGGCCTGGCCCGCATGGAGCGCGTCGTCCGCGAGCGCATGACGACGCAGGACGTCGAGGCGATCACGCCGCAGACCCTGATCAACATCCGCCCGGTCGTGGCGTCGATCAAGGAGTTCTTCGGCACCTCGCAGCTGTCGCAGTTCATGGACCACATCAACCCGCTGGCGGCCCTGACGCAGAAACGGCGTCTGAACGCGCTGGGCCCGGGTGGTCTGTCGCGTGAGCGGGCCGGCTTCGAGGTCCGCGACGTGCACCCCTCGCACTACGGCCGCATGTGCCCGATCGAGTCGCCGGAAGGCCCGAACATCGGTCTGATCGGCTCGCTGGCCTCCTACGGGCGGGTCAACGCCTTCGGCTTCGTCGAGACGCCCTACCGGAAGGTCGTCGACGGCAGGGTGACCGACGAGATCGACTACCTGACCGCGGACGAGGAGGACCGGTACGTCAAGGCGCAGGCCAACACGGCCCTCAATCCTGACGGCTCGTTCGCCGAGGCTCGGGTCCTGGTGCGCACCAAGGGCGGTGAGACCGAGCTCGCCCGTGCCGAGGAGGTCGACTACATCGATGTGTCGCCGCGCCAGATGGTGTCGGTCGCGACCGCCATGATCCCGTTCCTGGAGCACGACGACGCCAACCGGGCGCTGATGGGTTCGAACATGCAGCGTCAGTCGGTGCCTCTGCTCAAGAGCGAGGCTCCGCTGGTCGGCACGGGTATGGAGTACCGCGCCGCGACCGATGCCGGTGATGTCATCACGGCCGAGAAGGCCGGTGTGGTGGAGGAGGTCTCCGCCGACTACATCACGGTGATGAACGACGACGGCACGCGGACGACGTATCGGGTCGCGAAGTTCAAGCGGTCGAACCAGGGCACCTGCTTCAACCAGAAGCCGATCGTGGCCGAGGGCGACCGGGTCGAGCAGGGTCAGGTCGTCGCCGACGGTCCGTGCACCGACAACGGTGAGATGGCGCTGGGCAAGAACCTGCTGGTGGCGTTCATGCCGTGGGAGGGCCACAACTACGAGGACGCGATCATCCTGTCCCAGCGTCTGGTGCAGGACGACGTGCTGTCGTCGATTCACATCGAGGAGCACGAGGTCGACGCCCGCGACACCAAGCTGGGGCCCGAGGAGATCACCCGGGATATCCCGAACGCCTCCGAGGACGCCCTGGCCGACCTGGACGAGCGGGGCATCATCCGGATCGGCGCCGAGGTGGTGACCGGTGACATCCTGGTGGGGAAGGTCACTCCCAAGGGTGAGACGGAGCTGACTCCCGAGGAGCGGCTGCTGCGTGCGATCTTCGGTGAGAAGGCGCGTGAGGTCCGTGACACCTCGTTGAAGGTGCCGCACGGTGAGTCCGGCAAGGTCATCGGGGTGCGGGTGTTCAGCCGGGAGGAGGGTGACGAGCTTCCTCCGGGTGTCAACGAGCTGGTGCGCGTGTACGTGGCGCAGAAGCGCAAGATCACCGATGGTGACAAGCTCGCCGGCCGTCACGGCAACAAGGGCGTCATCTCCAAGATCCTGCCGGTGGAGGACATGCCGTTCCTTGAGGACGGCACGCCGGTCGACATCGTCCTCAACCCGCTGGGTGTGCCCGGCCGGATGAACGTCGGCCAGGTGCTGGAGACCCATCTCGGGTGGATCGCCGCCCGCGGATGGGACATCAGCGGGGTGGAGGAGGCCTGGGCCGAGCGCCTGCGCGACAAGGGCATGGACAGGGTCGAGCCCTGGACCAACGTCGCCACGCCGGTGTTCAACGGTGCCGGCCAACAAGAGATCATCGGTCTTCTGGGCAGCACCCTCGTCAATCGCGACGGCGACCGGATGGTGATGCCCAGTGGCAAGGCGCGGCTGTTCGACGGCCGCTCCGGCGAGCCGTTCCCGCACCCGATCGCGGTGGGCTACATCTACATCCTGAAGCTGCTGCACCTGGTCGACGACAAGATCCACGCTCGCTCGACCGGTCCGTACTCGATGATCACCCAGCAGCCGCTGGGTGGTAAGGCGCAGTTCGGCGGCCAGCGCTTCGGCGAGATGGAGGTGTGGGCTCTGGAGGCCTACGGCGCGGCGTACGCGCTGCAGGAGCTGCTGACGATCAAGTCCGACGACG